>NZ_OZ245846.1:4842500-5442500 GCF_965228935.1 Ulvibacterium sp.
ACGGGCATCCCCCCATAGGGAGGGAAAGATCCCTTTCCGTCCTCCCCCCGAGGGGGGCCGGAGGGGGCTTCCCGTAGTCCCAGGCAGACTCGAACTGCCGACCTCTACATTATCAGTGTAGCGCTCTAACCAGCTGAGCTATGGGACTGTAACTCTACAATGTGGCCCGGGGGCACATCGGCCCCGGTGCCGTATATCGTTATCGTGGGGACGCGGGGGACATGGAAATTGCAAAAAAAGGAAAGGGACCGAAGGGCACGGGACCGGGCGCAAAGGCCGCCGCGCTCCAGAAAGGAGGTGTTCCAGCCGCACCTTCCGGTACGGCTACCTTGTTACGACTTAGCCCTAGTTACCGATCTTGCCCTAGGCCGCTCCTCGCGGTGACGGACTTCAGGCACTCCCGGCTTCCATGGCTTGACGGGCGGTGTGTACAAGGCCCGGGAACGTATTCACCGGATCATGGCTGATATCCGATTACTAGCGATTCCAGCTTCACGGGGTCGGGTTGCAGACCCCGATCCGAACTGTGACCGGTTTTGTGGATCCGCTCCCCCTTACGGGGTGGCTTCCCGCTGTACCGGCCATTGTAGCACGTGTGTGGCCCAGGACGTAAGGGCCGTGATGATTTGACGTCGTCCCCACCTTCCTCGCGGTTTGCACCGGCAGTCCCGTTAGAGTCCCCATCTCTACATGCTGGCAACTAACGGCAGGGGTTGCGCTCGTTATAGGACTTAACCTGACACCTCACGGCACGAGCTGACGACAACCATGCAGCACCTTGCAATATGTCCGAAGAAAAGTCCATCTCTGGACCTGTCATAATGCATTTAAGCCCTGGTAAGGTTCCTCGCGTATCATCGAATTAAACCACATGCTCCACCGCTTGTGCGGGCCCCCGTCAATTCCTTTGAGTTTCATTCTTGCGAACGTACTCCCCAGGTGGGACACTTATCACTTTCGCTTGGCCGCCGAGCCCAAGGGCCCGACAGCTAGTGTCCATCGTTTACGGCGTGGACTACCGGGGTATCTAATCCCGTTCGCTCCCCACGCTTTCGTCCATCAGCGTCAGTACACGGTTGGCGACCTGCCTTCGCGATCGGTGTTCTATGTGATATCTATGCATTTCACCGCTACACCACATATTCCGGCCGCCCCACCGTCACTCAAGACCGCCAGTATCAAGGGCACCTCTACGGTTGAGCCGCAGTATTTCACCCCTGACTTAACGGCCCGCCTACGGACCCTTTAAACCCAATGATTCCGGATAACGCTCGGACCCTCCGTATTACCGCGGCTGCTGGCACGGAGTTAGCCGGTCCTTATTCTTACGGTACCGTCAGCTATCTACACGTAGATAGGTTTCTTCCCGTACAAAAGCGGTTTACGACCCGTAGGGCCGTCTTCCCGCACGCGGCATGGCTGGATCAGGCCTCCGCCCATTGTCCAATATTCCTCACTGCTGCCTCCCGTAGGAGTCTGGTCCGTGTCTCAGTACCAGTGTGGGGGATCCCCCTCTCAGGGCCCCTAACCATCGTCGCCTTGGTGGGCCGTTACCCCGCCAACAAGCTAATGGTACGCATGGCCATCCCTGTCCGATAAATCTTTAATCCCGCAAGCGATGCCGCTACGGGATACTACGGGGCATTAATCCGGGTTTCCCCGGGCTATTCCCCCGACAGGGGCAGGTTCCATACGCGTTGCGCACCCGTGCGCCGGTCGCCATCTCTGTGCAAGCACAGAATGCTGCCCCTCGACTTGCATGTGTTAGGCCTGCCGCTAGCGTTCATCCTGAGCCAGGATCAAACTCTTCATCGTCGGCTCGTATATATCCACGCGCCGGCGACCAAGGCCCGATCCCGTGCCCTCGATCTCTCTCTCTATTATCCTTACTATTCTGCTTATGTTGTCTCCCCGGAACGATGCCTTATAAGGCAACGCTCCGCGTCTCCACAATATGTCTATGAACTTCCATAAACCCCGGGGGCGTCCCCCAAAGCGGCTGCAAATATAAACCGGTTTTTTGAATTAAAAATGGTTTTTTGATTTTTTTTACAGCTTATTTTTTCAATCCTTTAACTACCAATAAATTAGAATTTTTTGTAGCCAAAAAAAGGATTTTGAATTTACTACATTTAGTTTGTTTATGCAAATAATGCGCCCATTCGTTATACAATAGTTTTAAGAATATAAACGGTATTACCAAGTACTCGTTAGAAAAAGACCTAAAGGGCGAATCGTGACAATGCGGGAAACAAGACAGACAATTAAAATTACGGGGAATAGTTTGATTAACGCATAATAATGCAAACGCCCAAAAACATCCCTATATATTGTTAGCGTAATCATAAGATATTATCTTTGCGGGTCTATTTCCAAAAACTAGATATGATCAACATAACCTTACCGGATAGAAGCATAAAGGAATATCCCAAGGAAAGTACTCCAATGGACATTGCCAAGAGCATTAGTGAAGGCTTGGCCCGAAATGTTATCTCGGCAAAATTCAATGATACCGTAGTTGAAACAACGACGCCATTGACCAAGGACGGCTCTTTGGTGCTATACACTTGGAACAATCCGGAAGGCAAAAAGGCCTTTTGGCATTCTACATCGCATATCGTGGCACAAGCCTTGGAAAATCTTTATCCCGGAATTAAACTGACCATCGGACCGGCCATAGAAAATGGATTCTACTATGATGTGGATTTCGGGGAACATACCGTTTCCGAAAAGGATTTCCCCATGATCGAAAAACGGGCCATGGAGATTGCGCGGGGCAAGCACAATTATAAAATGCGACCCGTTTCCAAAGCCGATGCGTTGGCATTTTACAAATCGCAGCACAATGAGTATAAAGTTGAGCTTATTGAGAATCTAGAGGATGGCACCATAACGTTCTGTGACCATGACACGTTTACAGACCTCTGTCGCGGTGGTCATATCCCCAATACCGGTATTGTAAAGGCCATAAAGATTCTAAGTGTCGCAGGGGCCTATTGGCGGGGTAATGAAAACAATCCCCAACTTACCCGGGTTTATGGCATATCCTTTCCCAAGCAAAAGGAATTGACCGAATACCTTGAACTTTTGGAGGAGGCCAAAAAGCGGGACCATAGAAAACTGGGCAAGGAACTAGAGTTATTTACTTTTTCCAAAAAAGTAGGTCAAGGATTACCTCTATGGCTTCCCAAAGGCGCGGCGCTACGTGAACGATTAGAGGATTTTCTTAAAAAGGCACAAAAAAAGGCAGGATACGAAATGGTGGTAACCCCACATATTGGGCAAAAAGAACTTTATGTTACCTCAGGGCACTACGCCAAGTACGGGCAGGATAGTTTTCAGCCGATCCACACGCCAAAGGAAGACGAGGAGTTTTTATTGAAACCCATGAACTGCCCGCACCATTGCGAAATATTCAATTCCCGGCCCTTCAGCTACCGCGAACTTCCCAAGCGGTATGCAGAATTCGGTACCGTATACCGATATGAACAGAGTGGCGAATTACACGGCCTCACCCGAGTCCGCGGATTTACACAGGACGATGCACATATTTTCTGTACACACGACCAGTTGGATCAGGAATTTAAAAATGTAATTGACCTATCCCTATATGTTCTAGGCTCTTTGGGATTTGATGATTTTACCGCCCAAGTGTCCATCCGAGATTTGGATACACCCGAAAAATATATTGGTTCCGTAGAAAACTGGGAGAAGGCGGAGAAGGCGATAATAAATGCCGCAGAGGCAAAAGGGTTGGATTTTGTGATAGAAAAGGGCGAAGCCGCTTTTTATGGTCCAAAATTGGACTTCATGATCAAGGATGCCCTGGGAAGGAGCTGGCAACTGGGGACTATTCAAGTAGATTACAATCTACCGGAGCGTTTTGAACTTACCTATAAGGGAAGTGATAATGAAGAACATAGGCCTGTTATGATCCATAGAGCCCCATTTGGAAGTATGGAACGTTTTATAGCCCTTTTGCTAGAGCATACCGGTGGAAACTTCCCGTTATGGCTAATTCCCGAACAGGCCATTGTATTACCTGTAAGTGAGAAACACGAAAAATATGCTAAAAAAGTTTTAAATTCTTTGGAAAATAACGAAATTCGCGCGCTCATTGATAATAGGAACGAAACTGTAGGGAAAAAGATACGTGAAGCGGAGATGAACAAAATTCCATTTATGCTTATCGTAGGTGATAGTGAGGAAAAGGATGGGACCATCTCGGTCAGAAGACATGGCGGGGGCGATTTGGGAGCTATACGAATTAGTGAATTTGCCCACTTGGTAACTAAGGAAATAAATAGTACCTTAAAGTCGTTTTAGAAAATTTTATGTTTAATTAAAAAGTACAAGTCATAGCAATACGAAAGAGATTTAGGCCCCAACCTAGAAGGGAGAATAAAAACCCCCATAGAATCAATGAAAAAATTTTAGCGCCTGAGGTACGATTGGTAGGCGACAACGTGGACATCGGTATTTATCCTATTCGAAAAGCACTGGACAAAGCCGAGGAAATGGGATTGGATTTAGTGGAAATATCACCTAAGGCGGAGCCTCCCGTTTGCAAAATAATGGAATATAAAAAGTTCCTCTATGAGCAAAAGAAACGGGAAAAGGCCATGAAGGCCAAAGCCTCAAAGGTTATTGTAAAGGAAATACGGTTCGGCCCCAATACGGACGACCATGATTACGAGTTTAAAAAGAAACATGCGGAAAAGTTCTTAAGGGACGGGGCGAAGTTAAAGGCCTATGTTTTCTTTAAGGGCCGTTCCATCGTATATAAGGACAAAGGTGAAATTTTGTTGCTGAAACTGGCCTCGGAATTGGAAGAAGTGGGCAAGGTTGAGCAAATGCCTAGATTGGAAGGAAAGCGGATGACCATGTTCATCGCTCCCAAGACGAAAAAGTAAAGAATAACCGCCGTTTGTAACGGTATTGAACGGATACTGAATCAAGCCCTTGGGGGCTTGTTCAGCATAAACAAGTGAGATTAGCCTTAACGGTCTTTTCACCGCGCTCGGAAAGGCAAAATTAAATTAACAAGAGTGCATTTAATTAAATAGGAAGAAGATGCCCAAAATGAAAACAAAGTCCAGTGCCAAAAAGCGGTTTAAGCTTACCGGTACGGGAAAGATTAAAAGAAAGCATGCTTTTAAGAGTCATATTTTGACCAAAAAATCCAAAAAGCGAAAGCTTGCTTTAACACATTCTACGTTAGTACACGAGTCGGATGTGAACAATATCAAAGAGCAATTGCGTTTAAAGTAAACCGCAATTTGAGGTAAATTAATGTTAACCCTGGAGTCAGGCAATTCAAAGTGTTTTAAGTTATAGTTTATAGATGTTGAGACAAAAAGTCACTCAACATTTGGAACATCACAAGTAATTTTAGACCGCCTGCTACAAAAAATTAAAAATTATGCCAAGATCAGTAAATTCAGTTGCTTCCAGAGCCCGAAGAAAAAAGGTAATGAAGCAGGCCAAAGGATACTTTGGAAGACGTAAAAACGTTTGGACGGTCGCCAAGAATGCCGTGGAAAAAGCCATGCTCTATGCCTATAGGGACCGTAGAAACAAAAAAAGAAATTTTCGCTCCCTATGGATTACCCGTATCAATGCGGGTGCACGTTTACATGGAATGTCCTACTCCCAGTTCATGGGCAAGGTAAAGGCGAACAATATTGAGTTAAACCGAAAGGTTCTGGCGGATTTGGCCATGAACCATCCCGAAGCTTTTAAAGCTATAGTAGACAAGGTAAAATAGTCCAAATTAAGATATCTCACTTTGAAAACCGGTCCGTTAGACCGGTTTTTTTATGTCCCTAATACGGTGATTACCAAGCTTCTTCCCGAGGCATTGTTCCGATGTTCGCAAAGGTAGATGCCTTGCCAAATACCTAAGTTCAACTTTCCATCGGTAATGGGTATTTGAACCGAAGACCCCATTAAGGATGCTTTTATATGTGCAGGCATATCATCCGGCCCTTCATAAGTATGGATATAATAGGGAGTATCTTCGGGTACCATTACATTCATATGGCTCTCAAAATCCATACGAACCGTAGGATCGGCATTTTCATTTATCGTCAAACTGGCCGAAGTATGTTTGATGAACACCTGTAGCGACCCTATTTTTACGTCCCGAAGCTCCGGAATTGCCTTTACAATGGATGTCGTTATCAAATGGAATCCCCTTGGAAACGCAGGTAGCCGTATTTCTTTCTGAAAAGACTTCATAAATTCTCGAATATCAATTAAATGTAAAACTTTATGGTTACAAAGCATAATGTGAATCCTTTGGAATACCTTTGCAGCTTTAGTATACAAGGTATATGGATTTATCAGAGATTAAGATGGTGGTTACCGATATGGACGGCACCCTACTAAACTCCAATCATGAGGTTAGCGATTACTTTTTTGAGCTTTTTAAGGAATTGCGAAAAAGGGACATCGTCTTTGTAGCGGCAAGTGGGAGACAGTACAACAGCATTGTGGATAAATTGGATCCCATTAAGGATGATATTGTTGTACTAGCGGAAAATGGTGGTTTTGCCATGCAAAACGGAACCGAATTGGTGTCCACTCCCTTGCATAACGATGCCAAAAATGAGGTATTAAGCATTCTGGAAAATGTTGAAGATGTGCATCCTGTCCTATGTGGTAAGCAAAACGCATACCTATTAGGGAATTCAAGGGAGTTTGAAAACAAGCTCAGCGAATATTATACGGCCTATGAAGTATTGGAAGATCTGAAATCGTTTAAAGGGGAGGTAATGAAAATAGCCATTTATCATTCCGAGAGTTCCGAAAAGTATATTTATCCCTCCGTAAAGCATCTGGAAGCCCATCTTAAGGTAAAGGTCTCCGGGGAGAACTGGGTGGACGTATCCGACCAAAATGCACATAAGGGGTATGCCCTTCAAAAGGTACAAGAGCAATATGCGATAAGCCCCACGCAGACCCTGGTTTTTGGGGATTACAACAATGACCTTGAAATGTTGGCCCTGGCGGACTATAGCTTCGCTATGGCCAATGCGCATCCCAATGTTAAAAAAGCCGCCAATTATATGACGGCAAGCAATGACGATTTTGGGGTGGAAAAGGTATTGGAAAAACTTTTGGATTCTTAGGTTTTCTGCTTTTTCTTTCGTGCTGCCGGAAACAAAACATTATTTAGAATGAGGCGGTATCCCGGTGAGGTAGGGTGAAGTTCCAGTTCGGTTTTTGGATCGCCCACACGATGCTGGTAGTCCTCCGGATCATGGCCCCCGTAAAACGTAAAAAAGCCTTTCCCCTTTATTCCGTGGATATACCGGGCCTCCCCGTTTATCTTGTTCTCGCCCAATACCATAACCGTTGGTTTTACCTCTTTTCTGGTAAATGCCGTGGTCTGTCCCATAAAACCCTTGACCAGTGCCGTATGGTTCTGGCAGAGCATCGTGGGTACGGGATCCCATTTTGCCGAGAAATCCATCAGGGAAAAATAATCGGATTCCTTGGGAACGTTGCCCCGTTTATTGGTCATATCTATGGACGAAAACTCATAGCGTAAAGGGTTACGTTCCAATGTAAAATCCTTGAATGCAAAGGTCTTGCCAAAATCCAGTTTACTCTGATAGTTGGCATCGGAGGGGTCGCCATCGAACATGGGCTCACAAATATCGACCTCATCGGCCGCAAGGGCAATATCGAAACTGTCCGTAGCCGAGCACATGGCGAACATAAAACCTCCACCAATGACATATCTCCTGATTTTAAGGGCAACGGCTCTTTTTGCTTCCGAAACCTTGGTAAACCCCAGTTTGGAGGCCAACGATTCCGCTTCCTTTTTCTGTTCAATGTACCATGGTGCGGCCCGATAAGCCCCATAAAACTTACCATATTGTCCCGTAAAATCTTCATGGTGTAGGTGAAGCCAATCATATAGAACCAGTTTATCACCCAAGACCTCTTCATCATATACGGTTACATAGGGAATCTCGGCATAGGTAAGTACCATAGTAACCGCATCGTCCCAAGGTTGGTTTCCCTTGGGGGAATACACCGCAATTTTAGGTGCCTTTTCCAATATTACCGCCTCTTGATTTTGGGAAGGACTGCTGATATCGTCTAAAATGGCCTGGGCCTGACCATCGGAAAGAATCTCAAAAGACACCCCCCTGATCTGACATTCCTTACGTATGCTTTCCCCATCGGGCAAGAGAAAAGATCCTCCCCTATAATTCAAAAGCCACTGTACTTTTTGCTGTTTGGTAAGGACCCAATAGGTTATTCCGTAGGCCTTTAAATGGTTTTTTTGCCCTTCTGCGTCCATGGGAATAAGAATGGAAGAGGCTGAAATTTGAGAAGATAACAGAAGGAAAAAAAAGGAAAACAGAATCCTATTCATAAAAATTTGGATGTTAGATTCCAATCAAAGTTAAGTGAAAAATTGGGGATTTACCTTAGGTCATGCGTTAATCATTCCTGAAAAATACTTCGCAAATACTTCTTAAGGCAGGAATTTTTGCTTAAAATGGAACATCATTATCCTCTTCTGGATCCAGTGTATCGTTCATGGAACTTCCAAAAGCCTGGTCGGCATCGGGTAGATTTTTGGTCAAAAATGGATTTTCCTCGTCGGCGTTCATTTTGGATTGGAACTCAAAGGGCGAATCAAAATCATCCAAATTATCGAATTTACCCAACTGCCCGATGAACTTTAAGCGAATATTATCCAGTCCGCCGTTTCTGTGCTTGGCCACGATAAATTCCGCTTGGCCTTGGGTAGGTGTACGTTCCTCGTCATCCCATTCATCAATTTTATAATATTCCGGCCTATAGATGAACGATACAATATCCGCATCCTGCTCTATGGCCCCGGACTCCCTAAGATCTGAGAGAATGGGCCTTTTGCTACCACCCCTGGTCTCAACGGCCCTGGAAAGCTGTGAAAGGGCAATGACAGGTACATCCAATTCTTTGGCCAAGGCTTTTAGGTTTCTGGAAATGGTAGAAATCTCCTGCTCCCGGTTTCCTCCTTTTTGACTTCCACCGGCAGTCATTAATTGGAGGTAATCGATAATAATCAGCTTTATTTTGTGCTGTGACGATAACCTTCTGGCTTTTGCCCTTAAGTCAAAAATCGAAAGTGAAGGCGTATCATCAATAAACAAAGGAGCCTTCTCCAAGGCCTTGACCTTTACGTTCAATTGTTCCCATTCATGTTTTTCCAACCTTCCTGTCCGTAATTTTTCCGAAGAGAGACCAGTTTCCGAAGAAATCAATCGTGTAATCAATTGTACGGAAGACATTTCTAAGGAAAAGAAGGCAACGGGCACATCTGCATTAACCGCAATATTACGGGCCATGGAAAGCACCAGGGCTGTTTTACCCATACCCGGTCTTGCAGCAATAATCACCAAATCACTGGGTTGCCATCCGGATGTAAGCTTGTCCACCTTGTCAAATCCGGAAGGGATACCGCTCAAACCTTCCTTATTGGCAATCTCCTCAATACGTTTTTTGGCCTGAATGACCAAGTTTTGTGCAGTTTCAGCGGAACGTTTTAGGTTGCCCTGGGTAACATCGTACAACTTGGATTCCGCATTGTCCAAGAGGTCGAAAACATCCGTACCATCGTCGTAAGCCTCCTCAATAATTTCATTGGATATTTTAATGAGACTGCGTTGAATGTACTTTTGAAGGATAATTCTTGCATGGAATTCAATATGGGCGGAAGAGGCCACTTTTTGGGTCAATTTTATCAAGTAAAAATCCCCTCCAATGGACTCTAGCCGGCCATCTTTCCTCAACTGCGTGGAAACGGTTAATAAATCCACCGGTTCGGACGTTTCGAACAATTTAAAGATAGCTTCGTAAATAAACCTATGGGCGTCCTTGTAAAAAACCTCAGGATGTAGGATATCGATTACTTCGTCCACCCCTTTTTTATCGATCATCATAGCTCCAAGTACAACTTCCTCTAAATCAACTGATTGAGGTGGTATTTTACCCCGTTCCAAATTGATTATGGTGGATTTGTCTATTTTACGTCCAACGATCGGATTCGGTTTTTCCATGGGTACGAAAATATAGAATTAACCTTAAGTTAACTTTACAAATGGGGAAACGATATTCACCATTGGTTAACATTTATCGTGTTTATAAGTTACGAAAAAGTGTTGATAAGAAATAAAAAACGGAGATATGAATCTCCGTTTTTTATTGAGCATTATAAATCAGCGTATCAGCCATTAAATACACCCATATTCGCGTATTTTTCCATACGTAGTTTTACCAATTCGTTTGGTGATAACTTTTCCAATTCCTGAAAATGGGATGCAATTTTATTTTTTACGATTTCAAAAGCCTTATCCCGATTGCTATGGGCACCCCCTGCAGGCTCCCTCACAATTTCATCGATTAGTTTTAGTTTTTTCATATCGGTGGCGGTGAGCTTCAAGGCCTCTGCGGCCTGTTCCTTATACTCCCAACTTCTCCAAAGAATGGAGGAACAGGATTCCGGGGATATGACCGAATACCATGTATTTTCCAACATTAAGACCTTGTCTCCTACTCCTATGCCCAAGGCGCCTCCCGAAGCTCCTTCGCCTATGATGACCACAATAATCGGAACTTCAAGGCGGGTCATTTCCAGGATATTCCGGGCTATGGCCTCGCCCTGTCCCCGTTGCTCCGCCTCAATCCCAGGATAGGCTCCGGGGGTGTCTATGAAACAGACTACCGGGATACCGAATTTTTCAGCGGATTTCATCAATCGAAGCGCCTTGCGATATCCTTCCGGGTTGGCCATACCAAAGTTTCGATATTGCCGAGTCTTGGTATTGTAGCCCTTTTGTTGGCCTATGAACATAAAACTTTGGTCCCCTATCTTTCCCAAACCACCGATCATGGCCTTATCATCCTTTACATTACGGTCGCCGTGTAACTCCAAAAAGGTATCCCCACAAATGGCCCGGATATAATCCAAGGTATAGGGTCTATTGGGATGTCTGGATAATTGTACCCTCTGCCAAGCGGTAAGGTTCTTATAAATATCCCTGCGGGTCTCGTTCAGCTTTTTTTCGATTTGTTTGCATGTTTCACTAACATCAACATCGCTCTCCTCCCCAATTACCAGACACTTGTCCAACTGTTCTTCAAGTTCCTTGATCGGAAGTTCAAAATCCAAATACTCCATGATTTCAGTTTAGTTTGTGAGGCAAATATAAAATTTTATAAGCTATAGTTTTGATGCAGATCCATTTTTGAAGAGCACTTGAAAAAATAGCCAATAGCTATCTTTTTGCTTTCTGCAACAAGTAAACTGCCAAAACCCCAAAAAGAAGATTGGGAATGATTACGGCCAATATGGGTGAAAAACCAGACTGTTCCGCCAGAGTACCGAATACCCTATCAAAAAAAATATAGATAAAGGCGACCCCTATACCAAAAGCGAGGTTGACTCCCATTCCTCCCCTGCGTTTTACCGAAGAAACGGCCACGGCGATAAGGGTAAGGATAAAGGCGCTAATGGGCATGGCCCATCGTTTGTATTTGACCAGGATATAGGAGTTAATGTTCGAGGCTCCCTTTCTTTTTTGGTCAGCAATAAACTTGTTGAGTTCCGCCAGGTTCTTGGTTTCCGCAATGTAGGACACGGGGGTAAGATCGTCAATCTTAAAGGTAAAAAGGGTGTCCAACCTTCGTTTTGATTCTATGATAGCCGTATCTCCCTTTATTTTTCTTTTTCTATACGAGGTCAATCGATATAAACTATCGATCCACCGAATGTTCGCTGCGGAGATTTTAAAATCCAATTGATCTTCCTTGGTAAATCTTTCAAAGGTAAAGTTGTACCCGATTTTTCGCGCCGGATCAAAACTGCTCACATAGATAAAATCATTTTCATTCAATTGATTAAAAATATTGCTGGTAACCCTGTCCTGTTTTCCTTTTTTTAAGTATTTGAATTTAAACTCGTTAAACCCCTTGCTTGCATTGGGGACCAGAAACATGCCCATGGTCAACATCACAAAGGCTATGATGCTCGCCCCTATTAAATAAGGTCTAAGAAATCGCCCATAGGATACTCCCGAGCTTAAAATTGCCACTATTTCCGTATTGCTCGCCAACTTGGAGGTAAAGAAGATGATGGAAAGAAACAGGAAAATGGGAAATAGGAGATTGCCGATGTAAATCGTGAAATTGAGATAGTAGATCAAAATCTCGTTCAACGGGGCCTCATTGTCTATCATCTTGCCGATTTGTTCCGCCAAATTGGCCATAATTCCAATAGGAATAAACAATAATAGCATCACCGCAAAAGTGACCAAATACCGTTTGATTATATATTTATCAATAATGGTCACCCTACAATCTTTTATCCATTTGTTGAACCATTTTGGTCTTCCATTCCATAAAATCGCCCTCCAAAATATGCCTTCTCGCCTCACGGACCAACCACAAATAAAATCCCAAATTATGAATGGTCGCTATCTGTTTGCCCAAATACTCATTGGCCGCGAACAAATGCCGGAGATAGGCCTTTGAATATTCCAAATCTACAAATGTAATCCCCATCCCATCGATTGGGGAAAAATCGTTCTCCCATTTTTTGTTCTTGATATTTATGGTACCATGCGCAGTAAAAAGCATTCCGTTCCTCGCATTTCGGGTCGGCATCACACAATCGAACATATCGATTCCCAATGCAATGTTCTCCAGAATGTTTATAGGGGTACCCACGCCCATAAGGTATCTGGGTTTATCCTTAGGAAGAATGTCGCACACTACTTCGGTCATTTCATACATCTCTTCCGCAGGTTCCCCGACCGAAAGTCCGCCGATGGCGTTACCCGGTGCATTGACGTTGGCTATATATTCAGCGGATTGCCTGCGGAGATCTTTAAAGGTGGAACCTTGTACGATAGGAAAAAAAGCTTGATTAAAACCGTATTCCAATGGTGTTTTTTCCAAATGTGCCATGCAGCGGTCCAACCACCTATGGGTCATTTTCATGGATCTTTCGGCGTAACCATACTCACAAGGGTATGGAGTACATTCATCAAAGGCCATAATAATGTCCGCACCGATGGCCCGTTGGATTTCCATTACGTTTTCCGGTGTGAAAAAATGAAGGGATCCATCTATATGGGACTTGAATTTTACACCCTCCTCGTTGATCTTCCGGTTGGCCGAAAGCGAGTAGACCTGGTATCCCCCGCTATCCGTAAGAATATTTCTATCCCATCCCATAAACTTATGGAGCCCACCGGCCTCTTTTAAAATATGGGTCCTAGGCCGTAAAAAAAGATGATAGGTGTTTCCTAGGATGATATCCGGGTCTATATCCTGTTTTAATTCCCTTTGGTGCACGCCCTTTACCGAGGCAACGGTGCCCACCGGCATAAAAATCGGGGTTTCAATTACCCCGTGGAATGTGGTTATCGTACCGGCCCTGGCCATACTTTGGGAATCGGTATCATGTAAAGTAAACTCCAAAATTCACCTTTAAAGTGGCAAATATAGTCAACTGCCTTCCATAAAGCCCTTAACAAAAAAATAAAGTTCTACAGGATTTGTCCCCGTTGATAAAATATTATAAGTACTGTTTGGATACCCAAAAGATAGCTCCTACTTTTGAAATCACTAAAAATATGACTATGCCGAACATAGAAGCTTTAGAGGATATCGTGCTCCAGACCCGTAGGGATATCTTGCGGATGGTACACAAAGTAAATTCCGGGCATCCTGGTGGTTCTTTGGGCTGTACCGAATTTTTTGTCTCCCTATACCATAAAATTATGGAACTTAAGGATGGGTTTGACATGGATGGTTTGGAAGAAGACCTTTTCTTTTTGTCCAACGGGCATATTTCACCGGTTTTTTATAGTGTTCTTGCCCGTAAAGGTTACTTTCCCATAGAAGAGCTAAACACTTTCCGTTTAATCGATTCCCGTTTGCAGGGGCATCCCACTACCCATGAAGGACTTCCCGGTGTACGGGTGGCTTCTGGATCTTTGGGACAGGGAATGTCCGTGGCCATTGGTGCGGCCTTGGCCAAAAAATTGAACAAGGACAATCATTTGGTCTATAGTCTACATGGTGATGGCGAATTACAGGAAGGCCAGAACTGGGAAGCCATTATGTACGCTGCGGGAAACAAAGTGGATAATTTAATCGCTACCATTGACCGTAACGGACAGCAAATCGATGGGCCTACGGCAGAAGTTCTCCCCTTGGGCAATCTCACTGAAAAGTTTACGGCCTTTGGTTGGGATGTGCTGGAAATAAAAAACGGCAACAATTTAGAGGAAGTCATTGCCGGACTAGAGGAAGCAAAGCGTAGAACAGGAAAGGGAAAACCTGTTTGTATTGTAATGCATACGGTAATGGGCCATGGGGTCGATTTTATGATGCATACACATGCATGGCATGGAAAGGCACCTAACGATGACCAACTGGAAACCGCATTGGCACAAAATCCTGAGACATTGGGGGATTATTAAAGGCCAATCCCTATTTTCTATCAAGGTTCCCGTTTTTCCGGGAACCACAAAAACCAAATTTAGATGAAAAAATATATAGACCAAGGTAAGAACGATACGAGGAGCGGGTATGGCGCAGGAATGACAGAGCTGGGAAGAACCAATCCAAATGTGGTGGCCCTATGCGCCGATTTGGTCGGGTCGTTAAAAATTGATACGTTCATTGCGGAAAACCCGGAACGCTTCTTCCAAATTGGGATAGCCGAGGCCAATATGA
The DNA here is from genome assembly GCF_965228935.1 of Ulvibacterium sp. GTDB lineage: Bacteria > Bacteroidota > Bacteroidia > Flavobacteriales > Flavobacteriaceae > Ulvibacterium. Next base: position 4,857,252 of record NZ_OZ245846.1, read on the forward strand.
TGGGGATAGCGGCCGGACTCACCATTGGCGGTAAAATACCTTTTGCCAGTACCTTCGCCAACTTTGCCACGGGTAGGGTCTATGACCAGATACGACAATCCATTGCCTATTCGGGCAAAAATGTAAAAATCTGTGCTTCGCATGCCGGAATCACCTTAGGGGAAGATGGGGCCACACACCAAATATTGGAAGACATCGGGCTCATGAAAATGCTTCCCGGGATGACCGTTATAAACCCTTGCGATTATAACCAGACCAAAGCGGCCACAATAGCCATTGCCGATCATAAAGGTCCGGTCTATTTAAGGTTTGGGAGGCCCAAGGTGGCCAATTTTACCCCTGCCGACCAAAAGTTTGAAATCGGGAAAGCCCTATTGTTAAATGAAGGGACAGATGTCACCATACTTGCCACCGGACATTTGGTGTGGCAGGCGTTAATAGCCGCGGAAAATTTGGAAAATCAAGGAATCTCCGCAGAGGTCATCAACATCCATACCATAAAACCCTTGGACGAGGAAGCTGTGTTAAAATCTGTTAAAAAAACGGGCTGTGTCGTATCCGCGGAAGAGCATAACTATTTGGGAGGCCTTGGGGAGAGCATTGCACGAACCCTTGCTACTCAACATCCTGCGCCCCAGGAATTCGTCGCCACTCAAGATACTTTTGGCGAAAGTGGCACTCCGGATCAATTAATGGACAAATATGGGCTAAACAATAAAGCCATCGAGGAGGCCGTTTTGAAAGTGTTGAAAAGAAAGTGACAATGGTATCGTTTTTGATGCCATCTCCACATTAAAAACGAACACTATGAAACATCTACTTCTTTGCACGGCATGTCTTTTTTTGGGTACTGCCGTATTTGCACAAAACGGTTCTGGTCTGGGTGTAAAGGCCGGATTAAACTACAATTCAAACGGCGATTATTTTGAAGCATTCGGTGAAGCGGCACGTGACCCGGATAGAAATGTGGGATACCATCTCGGTCTCTTTGGTAAATTGGAAATCCGTAAACTTTATCTAAGACCGGAATTGGTCTATACCAAGACGAAATCGGATTATGACGGGGATGATTTTGATATGAGCAAACTGGATGCGCCTATACTTTTAGGTGTTAATTTAATAGGCCCCCTGCACGTTTTCGCGGGACCCTCTTTCCAGTACATTTTAAATACGGAATTCGATGGAATAGACATCGATGACATTGAGAACGACTTTACCGTGGGACTTCATATTGGTGTGGGCGTCAATCTCGGAAGATTGGGTATAGACGTGCGATATGAAAATGGGTTGAGCGATAATACGGTCAGATTCGTTAATAGGGTTACCGAGCTCAATGAAAGCCGGATAGATACCCGTCCGGAGCAGCTCATTGTAAGTCTCTCTTTAAAATTGTAATAAAATTATATATCCTAAAAAGGCCCGCAAGTTTAAACTTGCGGGCCTTTTTTAGTTTCTTTTTCGATACTAGCGAGGGCTAGTTATCATTGTCCAAATGATCCCATATCCCGTCACCATCCGTATCGCGAAAGGTTACATTCCCCTCCTCATCAATATCGATCTCGTCCCGGGTGGGTATCCCATCCCCATCATCGTCCGTATCATTATGATTGGGTAGAAATACGCCAAAGGGCTCCGTATCCGCATCCGTATTGTCGTTATTCAAGTCGCCATCCCCATTTACATCCTCCAAAATGGAAGGAATACCATCCCCATCAAAATCGGTATCGGGCTCAAAGGACAAAACATCGATTTTAAAAATCAATGGGGTGTATTGAGGAATACCCGAACCGTTCGGGGGTCTATCGAAATAACCCAATCCTGAAGGGATAAAAAGTATGCCGATACCATAATTCTCAAAACTGACCGTACCATCCCCATTATCAAAGGGACCTTCCCCAGCGTTGAGTTTTTCCACACCCATGGCATAACCTGGAATAAGATTGCCGGAGAGATACTGATTTACAGGTGAATTGGAAGCATCAAAGGCATCACCGCTCAATAGGGTACCCTCATATCGCAACACTGTGTTGTCCGCAAATGTGGGGCTTCCGCCCACACCTTCCCTAACGACCACATAATACAGATTATGTTCAATTTCTTCCCCATCGTCCAATCCAAAATCCGAGGACTCTACAATAGCACTTTCCGTTTGCACATCGTCCCAAAGCGGTCGTTTATCCGCATTGTCCCCTGCAATGGTATCGATCCGTACGATCATGTCAAAACCGGGATCGATCGGTTCCTCAAAATCTTCATAGTTATAGAAATGGGATTTAAGGAATTCCTGCAACTCGGCATCATCCTCGGCGGCCACCTCGCTCAAAAGCCTGGGAGGTACCAGTTCCGCTTCCGGTCGATCGTCATCGTTCTTACACGACCCCAGAAGAATCAGCATCAACAATGGGACTACAAGTTGAATTCTTTTCATTAGGCAATCTTTCAGGGCGGCAAGATACAATTTTCCCGTATTTTTGCGGGAGTCGTTAACAAACAATTTTGAAGGTAGATGCGCATCGATAAGTTCCTTTGGAGTACCCGTTATTTTAAGACACGGAACTTGGCCTCCAATGCCTGTAAAAAAGGTCAGGTAAAGGTTAATGGGTATTCCGCAAAGCCTTCCAAGGAAGTATACCCTACGGATAAAGTTATATTACGGAAAAATCAGATCGACTATCAATTGCACGTTCTGGAACTCCCCCCTTCCCGGGTAGGTGCAAAATTAGTGGACATCTATCGAAAGGACACCACGCCAAAAGAAGCCTTTGAGCATAATGAACTGTTACAATATTCCAAGGACTATTACCGAAAGAAAGGAACGGGCCGGCCTACAAAAAAAGATCGCAGGGAGATCGAAGATTATTTGGATACCCCCTCCCCTTTTACCGAAAATGGTGAAGACGAGGATTAAGGTCCAAGGTACCTATGGTTTTTTTATATTTGAAACCTAAGCTATTAATTCCATGCAAAATAACATCCTGTCCCATCTTCAAATACAACATAAAATACGGCGGATCGCCTATCAGATCTACGAGGCCAATGTAGACGAGCGAGAGATCATTGTAGCCGGCATTGAAGGGGGCGGACTCGATTTCGCCAAAAAAATCCAGACCGTCCTAAAAAAGATAACCCCGGCCAAGATACTTTTATGTAAGGTACAGATGGACAAAAAGAACCCCTTGGAGAGTGGGGTTACCACTTCCATCCCGGAAAAGGAGTACACACAAAAATCCGTCGTTCTGGTGGATGACGTGTTGAACTCGGGAACCACCTTGGTCTACGGGGTACAACACTTTCTCAAAACACCATTAAAACAGTTGAAAACGGCGGTCTTGGTGAACCGCAACCATAAAAAGTATCCTGTAAAGGCCGATTATAAGGGTATTTCGCTTTCCACCTCCTTACAAGAACACGTTCATGTAAAATTTGAAACGCAAAATGATCGGGTTTATCTAGATTAGAAAGGTGCGGATTTCCTGGGCAATCTCTTTGGCCTCCTTCCCGTTACATGAAATTGTGTGCCAAGCCCTTTCATAAAAGAATCCTCTTTCGAACAAATGCTTCCCGATAAATTCGGGCAAATCGGAATCCGAGATGTTTTTGATCAAGGGACGCTCGGACTTTTGGGTAGCCAGTCGTTTTACCAATTCCCCCACGGATACTTTGAGGTAAAAGACATTTTTTGTTCCCTTCTGTATGATTTCCATATTGTTCCCATAACACGGGGCACCACCGCCGGTAGAGAGCACAAAATTGTGTTCATTATGCAGTATTTGCCCCAGATACTCATTTTCCTTTTTACGAAAATAAATCTCTCCCTTTTTCTTGAACAAATCCGGAATAGTATCCCCTTCGGAACGCTCGATATATCCGTCCAAATCCCAAAAATCCAGTCCCAGCCCATCGGCCAATATTTTGCCAATGGTGGACTTGCCGCTTCCCATATAACCTACTAAAACTATTTTCAATTGGATTACTATTTATAAAAATGTACGATTTGCTTTTGGGGGCAAAGAAAAGATAAATTTCTGCCAAAATCGACTTGTTAAATAAATTAATGATCTTATATTTGCACCCGCCTAAGCAACCGAGTCGTTGGCTTAGGCGGGCAAGCCCTCCAAATCTTGTATAACACAATAGCTGGTATACGGGTTTTGGAAACTTTTAAATTTTATATTGACCTGGTAGCTCAGTTGGTAGAGCATCTCCCTTTTAAGGAGAGGGTCCTGGGTTCGAGCCCCAGCCAGGTCACAATCAAGCGCAAAATCCTGTCTATTATGGCAGGATTTTTTGTTTTGAAGAGACATCGGGTTCGCTCGAGCGTATCGGAAAAACAAAAAACTACAAAACCAAAGGTTTTGGTGGTTTTGCACTTGTCTGCCGAGAGGCAGGTTTGCAGTAAGTGACCACTGGATCCAACGAGCGTAGCAAAGTTAACCCCAGTCAGGTCACGAAGTGAACTGGAACCCCGACAGTAAGTGTCGGGGTTTTTTATGTAATAAAAGTGGGGCGAGAAGCCCGTCCCGAGCCAAGACGAGGGAAGCCCCGGCCAAGTCACCAGAGAAAGCAAAACCCACCTTTTAAGGAGGGTTTTTTGTTTGGGGGTAAATCCGAGCTTGCTTGAGCCCGGTTGAAAACAACGGGATACTATCTAAAAGCAGTTACTTTATTTAATATGAGCTTAAATCTTAAGACGGATATTTCTTTTTTCCAATAGCCTTACCAATAGTATAATGACCAGGGAAAAAAGAAGCAATTTTACGATGCCCATGAAACCATCCGACAGGAATTCCGGCCATTAAAAACCGACCAGTACTATGGTGGGATAGATAAAATAAGGCATAAGGTAACAAGTCAACGTACTGGTACCGGCAGCCTTTATGGGATTTGCCCATCTGGAACAACCCCACCGATCCACCAAAATGTAGAGTGAAACATAGGATAACAGGCCTATCCCCATACAAATGACCGTCCAGGAAGGTGTGCCCATACTACAATTCACAATTGGTGTTGAGCGACGAATTCCTGCATTTTTGTAGCAAGAACTCCACCATTGACACCTTGGATGCAATTTGAGCTTCTTCCATATAATGGCCTTTCTATTTAAAACAGAATCTTTCCAAATACCTTAAGGAAAATCTCTACAACGGTAGTTTAAATAATCCCTTTCACAAATAAGGGGTAATCGGGATTTTCCGCATAGGATTTCAAATGTATCGAAAGACACATAAAATATACACTCAGATACATTCATGATTCTTTGACCTTTTAGATTTGAACTATGTTTTTTGAAAATATGCAATGTTACACCACTAAACTATCAATCTAGAATGCACTTATTATGAAAAATTTAGTCCAAATATGGGGGTTGATCCGTGCTCCACAAGAAATTAGCCTGAAAGTTAAACTGACGATCTATCTCTTTTTTGTTTTCTTGTTTCAGATGCAGGCAACTGTTCATTCCGAAAACGAAAAATTTACATTAAACCTCAATTACCTCGGTTATGAAAAAGTTTCGGCAATGGAAAGCCATACCGATTCCTCTTTGGAAACTTCAAAAACTACCCGAATTAAGATAGATGGAAACGTAAAAGATGGATTTGGAATGCAATCGGCAAATGCCCAGCAGACAATAACCGGAACGGTATCGGATGAGCAGGGGCCAATACCGGGTGCAAACATATTAATACAAGGTACGACCAGGGGTACCCAGTCAGACTTTGATGGCAACTACAGTATCGAGGCTTCGCCAGATGATGTTCTAATCATCTCCTATATAGGATATGCTACACAGAATATCGTAGTTGGCGATCAAACTATAATCAACGTCTCTCTTCAAACTGATCAAGAGCAACTTGACGAAGTTGTCGTTATTGGCTATGGCACTGTAAAAAAATCCGATCTTACAGGATCTGTTTCTTCGGTCAATACCGATGAAATCAACAAAACCCAAGTACCATCCTTGGCACAAGCCGTACAAGGTAGGGCGGCAGGCGTAGTCGTTTCCAAAACTTCCGGACAACCAGGCTCTACCCCTACTGTAAGAATCAGGGGAATAGGAACCGTCAACAACGCAGATCCGCTATATATTGTAGACGGGGTTCCCATCAATGACATTGCCAATATTAATTTCGCAGATGCCGAATCGGTCGAAATACTTAAAGATGCTTCTGCAACCGCAATATATGGTTCCAGGGCTGCAAACGGGGTAGTGCTGATTACTACCAAGACGGGAAGGAAAGATAGTGCCCCCTTAATTTCATATAGCAGTTATTACGGTTTTGAAGAAAAAATTGATAACCTAGATGTTTTGAATGCCGAACAATGGGCCACTATAAACAATGAAGGCAGGGTAAATGACGGAAACCCGATTAATCCGGATTTAGAAAATCCTTCATCGTTGGAAACATTTAATTGGAGAGATGCCGTTTACAAAACAGGTACAGTTGCCAACCATCAAGTATCCGTTGCTGGAGGTACGGACAAAACCAATTATTACTTCTCATTTGGCCACTTTGACCAAAAAGGTATTATAAAAAACACCTCTTTTAGACGTACGAACTTTAGAATAAATAATACGTATCAAATAAAACCAAAAATTAAATTAGGCCATAATATTCAATACACAAACGCCAAAACGGTAGGTATTTTGGATGGTGGCATCAACTCAAATCAAAAAACGGCGTTCACCGGCTATGTCATTGACCCTGCATCGCCTATCTCCAATGATGATGGCACACCCGCGAGACCCCTATTTTCTACTGAAATTCTTAATCCGGTCGGATCTACAATCTATAATCTCCGTCCTTCTTCCAGAGAAGGCTTTTTGGGTAATCTCTTCGTAAATATCGATCTTTTTGAAGACCTCACTTTTAGTTCCAACATTGGTGTGGAAATAAATAACCGAAAAGTAGATAATTTTGAAGAAGAATTTTTCATATCTGCAGAACAGAACCGCCCCAACAATAGATACGTACTTACTAGAGCTGAGAACAGGACCTTGATATGGTTCAACACATTGAACTATCAAAAGACATTTAACGAAAAACACAATTTTTCCGCATTGTTGGGCCATGAAACACAGCAGTTAAAGTTTAATTCGGTTAACGCTACGAGAAGTAATATTCCCGATGGTGTGGAAAATCCAACCCTTGGCTCCGGAGCTGTAGACACAGCCACAAATTCAGGTAACATTTCAGAATCAAGTTTATTGTCCTTTTTTGGTAGGGTCAATTATAATTTTGGCCAACGCTACTTAATAACCGCAACATATAGAGCGGACGGGTCTAGCCGCTTTGGGTCGAACAATAGTTTTGCCTACTTCCCCTCGTTGGCCCTTGCATGGAATTTGCACAACGAAAACTTTTTTGATGTAAAATCCATCGACCAAATAAAATTTCGTGTTGGCTGGGGAGAAACAGGAAACCAGGACATTCCAAATTCAGCCATATTCAGTACGTTGAGTACCAATAACAACTATGCGCTTGGAGATGCGGAGTCTGCTGCAATAGGTCTTGGCCCGACCAGACCCGGAAACCCTGATTTACGATGGGAAACTACAACGACTACAAATTTTGGAGTCGATTTGGGACTCTTTAAAAATTCATTCACGCTTTCAGCGGACTATTTTATTAAAAACACATCGGATTTATTGCTTGAAACGCCAATACCGCGGCTGAGCGGTTTTTCAGGAAACCCGACCGTCAACGCCGGAGAAATCGAAAACAAGGGTTTAGAACTTGTAGCCAACTTTAAGAAAAAAATAGGTGACTTTAATTTTAGTTTAGGAGGTAATATTTCTTTTGTGGACAACGTCGTTGTAAGTTTGGCCGATGAAGGTAGTGTAATTACCGCAGGAAGGGCCGGCAATGGCTATGTAGACCTAAGTAGAACCGAGGTAGGACAGCCCTTGGCTTCTTTTTACGGGTTGGAGATGATCGGCATTTTTCAAGATGATTCGGAAATCGAAAACAATGCAAGCCTACCGGGCAATCAGCCTGGTGACGTGAGGTATAGGGATGTTAACGATGATGGTGTTATCAATGATGACGACCGAAAAATTATTGGTTCCCCGCTACCTGATTTTACGTACGGGATAAACTTGGACTTGGCTTATAAACAAGTTGATTTATCGGTATTTTTTCAAGGCTCCCAAGGAAACGATATTTTCAATGCAACGGGATGGATGTTGGAGGGATTTTTGGATTCCAACCTAAGTACCGGGTTTTTAAACCGATGGAATGGGCCAGGAACTTCCAATACGGTTCCAAGAGCTACTTTTGCTGGGTTTTCCAACAACAATTTAGCTTCTAGCAGGTTTGTGGAAGATGGGTCTTATCTTAGATTGAAAAACATACAATTGGGCTATACCTTGCCTGAAAGTGTTCTGGATAAAACATTCATTTCATTCGCGCGTATTTATATCGCGGGACAAAACCTACTCACATTTACAAACTACAATGGTCTAGATCCAGAATTGGGTATAGACGATACCCAAACACAAACTGGGAATAGGACTACGTTGGATATCGGTATAGATCGGGGAAGATTTCCTTCTGCTCGAACTATTTCCTTGGGAATTGATGTTAATTTTTAAAAAATTGAAAGATGACAACACTTAATAAAAACATAGAAAGCGTAAAATATTTCCTTTGTGCCATGTTGGTAACATTCACATTGTCCTGTGATGATGATTTGGATCCACAGAATTTTGGAGAACCCGTTCTAGAGGACTTTTACAACACGCCAGAACAGGCAGAGCAAGCACTCGTTTCCGTATACTCTTCGATGCGAGTGTTATACGGTAGTAATTTTTGGGGCACCATGGGTACCGATATTATTTTTGGTGAGATAGGAACCGACGATTTTATAAAAGGGGGAAGAACTGCTTCAAATAATGCACCCTTGTTGGAAAAAGATACGTATACCTATACGACATCCAATCCTATTTTTGAAGAATTATGGAGCGTGAATTACGAAGGCATTCTTTTTGCAAATTTAGTTTTGGCAAATGTGCCCGACATTGAATTTGAGGATACCGATAGACAACAGGAGATTTTGGCCGAGGCAAGATTTCTACGGGCTTTGTATTATTTTGATTTGGTCAATTCCTTTGGTGGAGTGCCTTTGATCGAGGAACCCTTGGAATTATCGGAGTTTAACCAACCAAGGGCTTCAAAAGAAGAGGTATATCAATTGATAGAATCGGATTTGCAGTTTGCCATAGATAATTTACCATCAAGATTCGATAGAGGCGGTGATTCCTTGGGGCGTGCCGATAAAGGTGCTGCTCTTGGGCTCATGATGCGCGTATTGCTGTATCAAAATAAAAATGACCAAATTAGGTCTTTTGGCGATCAGCTATTTGCACTGAATTATTCGCTCACACCGGATTACAGTACTATTTTTCAACCTGAAGGTGAATGGAATTCAGGGTCTATTTTTGAAATCAACTTCGTAACGGATGCCAATATTTTAGGAACGGGAATTCCGCGACGGGTAAACCCGAACAACAACAGGGGTGGAGGGTTTGTCCAAGCTAGGGAAGATTTAAGAAATGAATATGAGGAGAACGACCCTAGGTTTGACGCCACACTGTTCTTTAACGACAGGCCTTTTGGTACAGACTGGTACGTAAGAAAATATGCGTGGGAGCCATTTACCGATTATCTTAAACCCGATATTGGTGGTAACAACAATAGCGCAAACAACGTTCGCCTTATACGACTTGCCGATACCTACCTAATGTACGCCGAGGCTGTGTATGCATCAGACCCTACAACTGCCATAGAATTTGTAAATAGAGTACGAAGAAGGGCAAGGGGCACGGCACCTGACAATGTTTTACCAGATTTAGATCCAACTTTGACCGGCCAAGCATTACTCGACGCCATCTATCATGAAAGACGTGTGGAATTGGCCGGGGAAGGATTTAGATTTCATGACCTAATACGTACAGGTAGGGCCGAGAGCCTTTTGTCAGAATTTGGTTTTACGGCGGGTATCAACGAGGTTGTGCCTATACCTGCAACACAGGTAACACTATCCAAAGGTGTCTTGGCACAAAATAATGGGTATTAAATCACACCTGTTCGTAAACCTTTTATGGCTATTGCTGAATTCACTCGAGAACCTTACAGTGCCATTTTCAATGTTTTTGATACCAATTCGCTAGACAAAAATCTTCTGGTGTTTGTGGTTCGCATTGGAACCCATTTTGAAAATGGGTGGGTAGGTATTTAACCGATAGAAATCAGAAAAAAATAGCAGGGGCATGCCCCGCTATTTTTTTTATTTATACTATAAGAAACGGCCTGATTGAAATGAACTCAAACATTACTTTGATTCAGACCGTATTATTGCACCCATATGCGTATCAAATCTACGGTCGTTTGCTTTTGGTTTGGAATTACGGGAAAAACCAAAAAAAGTAGCCGGTGTATGGATATTTTCAGAGATTTACTTCTATGAATCGTCATTTTGAAATCCCTTTGTTCTTCTTTACGGTAAAATTGACAGCACTATCTTTTTTATCGATCGTTATTGGCCAATCAAAACCCTTGAATTCATTTTTTTCGATGGTGACAGCTTCGCAATACTCAAACGCTAAAGCAGTCCTTTGGAGACCTGTGGGATAGGTTCTACTCAATTCTATCGTGTTGTTTTTTATGTCCAGGCCCTTTACCGAAATTGCACGTACTAAATGCCCATTGAAGCTCTTGATTACATTGTTTAAAAAGTTGATGTTCCAATGGTATTTTTCGTCACCCAAACGTTGTTCCGGGCGCAACAAGGGCGCTACGTAGAGCGGATATCCAGTACTGTCTCCATATCCGATGTTTTCGAATATATTGTTCTGGATCACAACATTCCTGACACCGCCTGATTCATACCATTTGTTGTTATCGCCTTCGATTAAAACACCGTGCATTTGTGATGAAAAATAATTGTTTTCAATCAACACTTTTCCTTTGATAGTCACCAATACGGACCTTGCCCTGTTATCCCTGATCGTATTGTTTCGCATGACCAAATCAGGATTCCATGTACTATTTTCCAAAGACAATAATCCTTCCGGCATTTCAGCCGGAACTTCTTTTACAGTGATGAGGAACTTCTTTTCGTTTAAAACTCTAAAATCACTCACCTCGGTTTCAAAAATGGGCAAAACCGTTTCCCTTGAAGTAATGGTTACCTTGTCTCCAATTTCGGCAAAGGTCAGTCCCCATTGTTGGTGATGGCTAATTTCACATAAAAACTGCTTCCCTCCCACGTATTTATCCACTTTCACATAGGCCCCGTGTACATTGATTCCATCATCGAGCATATGCTCCAACAAACAGTTTTCCATTCTAATGAGCCCTTTACAGCCCAAAAAATGGGATGCATCCGCTCTTGTGGAGGTCGTTCTTCCCGCTTTGGAAGTGATTTTATATCCATCCAAATGGATGTTCTCACAACGTTCCGCGATCAAGCCCATGCCCCCTGCGGCATAAATGGTGACATTTTCTATCCTGGTGTTTTTGGAATTCTTTAAATGGATGGCTTGCACCAGCCTATTGGTGCCTTGTGGCCCGTGATTGACGATTACGGTGCCTACAGGTGGTACTTTCTTAGTCGCTTTCCTGAATTCAATTTTATCCTTGCCCAAATCCTTGGCCACGGCATTTTTTATATTGAAGGCATAAGGTCTGGAATCCCAAATTGGGGCATTTGTTTTTGGGTCAAAAGGTGTATTCTGTCCAATAGGGTCTTCCCAATCGTAATGCCGAAAATAGACTTTACCATCTTTAACCCTGTATTTATGATTCGTCCCGATCGTGGCCACAAAACTATTATTGGCTTCATCGTTCTCTACAACGGACAGCTCACTTTGAAACGGAATGCTCCAATCTATGGAAAAGTTTTTTAAGGTGACACTTTGGGATTCAAAGACAACGATGGGACAAATACGGCCGTGGAAAACAAATTCCGATCCATTACCATCAATGGTAATTCCATCCATATCGAACAATGGAAATGCCATTTTTTTAAGGCTATTATCATGATTGGAGACTGCCCAATAGGTTTCAAACGCATTTTCCGGATAAAATTGATAAGTTCCTTTTGGGAACGATAGCACCACATCTTTTTTCTTCTTCAGGGAATGAAGTAGCTGATTGACTTCCAGTACTATATCTTTATCCGGAACGATACCATAATCAGCGACATTGATGGTGGTCTGTGCTTTTAGTGATAACGAAACTATCATACAGAATAGGATGTGAAATATTCTTTTCATCATTATAAATTAACTATTGGTGATTCCAATTCTTCCGGGGTTGGCTTTACCTTCACATGTTTATGAATACCATTGAATTACACCATCACTGTGATGTAACCGCTGGTGGCGTTTCTATTATCCACTTGGTAATTACTCCTATAATACAGACTACCCGTATCAATCGCCAGTAATTTAGCCCCGGCTGTACAGCTGTATTTACCAATAAATCGCTAGTATTTTTTGTAAATATTGCCCATGGCCGCTACCAAGGTTATTTATTAAAGCTTTTCTCCTTAAATCGAATGCCCTTATTGGCCTTGACCCTTAAGGATTTTTTGGAAGCATTATCCGCTTTAACAAATTTGGTCACATTACCGAGGTACGTATTTTTCGATATCTCCACATCCTTACAATTTTCAAAATCGAAAAGATAGGCTTCGGGATATTGAGGTTTTTCCGTGGTCGTCTGTTTTATCGTATTGTTTCTAAACACAAACCCTGCAAGCCTATCGGCCCAAACGATTCGGTTGTCAAAGGTCTCGATAAGATTATTCTCAAAAAGGATATTACTGTCATACGTTTCGGTCTGATCAAACACTTTGGCAAGCCTTGGGGATACTCTAAAAACGGCATGCTCCAACCCGCCATAGGCACAATGCTCAAAATGATTGTTTCGTATCACAACATCCCGTACCGCACCCGATTCGTACCAATAGTAGGTTTCGCCGCGCAACATGATGGAGGACATCATGGAAGACAGGTAGTTATTTTCAATTAAAATGGGTTCCGGAGTTTTAATGATGATGTTACGGGCCCTGTGCTTGCTAATGGAACAGCCACGCATAGTGAAGACCGGATTCCAGGTTTTATTTTCCAATACATCATCTGCCCCGAGCGAGGGCGATAATGGAGCTTCAAAGGTAAGTCTTACGAAACGCTCATTGATTTCCTCTACTTCTGATACTTTATTCACCTCTCTTCGTTTCGGACTTGGACTGTGAATGAACCAAACCTCATCCCCTTCTTCGGCGAATACCTGGCCCATGTGTTCATTATGCATGCGCTCGGCAATTAGGCTGTGTTCATCTTCTATATCGTTCACCCTAAGGTAAATTCCGTGTACATTCGTGCCATCATCCAACATGCCCTCAAATCGGCAATTCTCTACTAATACATTACCCTTACATCCGGCAAAATGCGTCGCGTCGGCAATGGTAGTCACTACGCGGTCGGTATTCTCTTTAAGATAAACACCACTGTCCACCACGGTAATGCCATCGCAACGGTCAAAAAGGTATCCCATCCCCAACGCATGGTGTATGACCACTTTTGAAATATGGATGTTGTTTGAACCTCTTAGATGCATTCCAGGTGCATAGCGGTCATTGGCCTTGTCGCCCTTCGACTGTAAAATATTGCCAACTACAGGGAATTTTCCTATTCCGCTGTCGTAAAACCGTAAATGTCCATTTTGGGTCTTGACTACTTTTTCCGGTCGCAGGTACAAGCCAGAGACTCCGTAAGCTACATTATTGGTTTCGGCATTCCACTCCAAGGAGGTACCGAGCGCTTCAAAATTGAAACCGTCGATATTAGGAAAAAGAACCCGGCCCTTACTGAGTGTCCATGAATAACCCTTTGTAAAAGGCCATAACTCAAACCATCCTTCTTTTTTATTGACTACGGTGACCTCCCCTTGAAAAAGAAAAGGTATGTCCCAGTCTATGGAAAAATCCTTTGCGGTTACCTTTCCGCAGTTTTCAAAATGAAAGGGCGCTACTTGTCCGTGAAATAGGAATTCGGCACCATTGCCCTCAATGGTGACCGAATCGAAATCCTCAAACAGAAAGATGATTTTCTTGTAGCCGTTATCGTGGTTGGTCACATATAGGTAGCGGCCTATTGCATGATCGGGCTTAAAGAAGTAAGTAGCTTTTTCAAAAACAAGCTTAATATCTTTTTCGTTTGCCATCTCGATGGCCTTTCTGACCTTTGGGGTCATATCTCCTTCTTCATGGGCAATATGTATTTCTTCCGTGGCCAATAGCGATAGATGGGCGCAGAGCAAAAGGGATAGAACACCTATTTTTTTTCTGTTGAATTTCATAATGCTTGCCTTATAAATTAACGCCCGTACCCTGCAATGATGCATCGTAATCCCACATAATTAGCCATGGGTCGGATGTTTTTGACTGAAAATCACGGAGTTGTTTTTGTAAATCTTTTAAAAGATCCGCATGTGCCTTATCAAGGGCCAGATTGTTGGTTTCATCGGGATCTTCAGCCAGGTCATACAGTTCAAATTCCGGTCGCATCATATAGTCCGTTACGGTACGCATACCATAATTCCCAACATCATTTTGGTAAATAGATTGCCAAGTTGAAGACGCCCATAAATCCGATGCAAAGGGATATTCCATCCGCCATGCAATGTTCCAAATCAGCTTATAGTTTTTATCTATAATGACACGCATCGGGTAGTACATGGTAATTTCATGGAACGTATGTGAAGCATAGATTCGGTCACGACCCTTTGCAGCTTCCACATCTAGAACCTCGTTAAATGATGTGCCATGAAATTCCTCTTTATCATAGGGAACATTGGCCATATCTAAAATGGTCGGTGCCAAGTCAACCCAGGAAATACGGGTCTTGTTGATTACACCTTTATTCTTCTTGAACGGATTTTTTATGATACAGGGGAGTTTAATACCGGGTTCATAAACGGTGGTCTTGGCCCCGGGAAAGGCCACACCGTTGTCAGAAATGTAAATGACGATGGTATCGTCCAGCTTTCCGGCCTTTTCTAAAAGTGACATCAAACGCCCAAAACCATAATCGATACGGGATACGCTCTGGTAATATTGGGCCAACTCCTCACGGCTCTGTTTGGTATCGGGTAAAAAGTTGGGCACCATAACCTCGGTCGGGTCATAGATAACCTCCTCTACGCCCGGATAGCCTTCATCCTTATTTCCAAAACGATTGGGCAGATCCCACCGTTTCGGATTGAACGGGGCACTGCGATGGGGGTCGCTCGTACAGAAATACAAAAAGAACGGATCGGTATCGTTGATCACATCAACACATTTGTCGGCCATCTGCACTGTATTACGCTGATTAGACTCCAATACTTGTTGAAAGGGATAGACCTTTTCGGGAGCCAAGTGATACTTACCTATCCTAGCTGTCGTATAGCCCGCTTCGGCCAACCGCTTGGGCAAGGTATTAATATCGTCGTACGTACTAAAGTGATGATAATCGTGTACGTGACCGTAAGAACCGGTGGCATGACCGTACAGGCCCGATAAAATTACAGAACGACTGGCGGCGCAACTGGCACTAGTGCAGTAGGCATTGGCGAATAACACACCTTCTGACGCCAACTTATCCAGGTTCGGGGTCTTTATTATGGGATTGCCATAGCAACCCAGGGCATCCGTGCCATGGTCATCGGATACGAACAAGATAATGTTCGGCCAATCTTCTGATGGAACTGGATCTCCTGATTTTGAAAATGAATCACAAGATAGCAGTACCAAGAATGCCCCAACTGCCAATGCGGGTTTTAAATGCGTGCTATTTTTTGTTCTTTTCATCTGTTATAGTAATCTGAAATTATTTGCCTTGCTTCGGCCCGGTTCTGTTTTTGAAGTTCAAGATGGGCCCATCCTTAAATTTTAATGTAGTTGTCAATACAAATAATGTTTTTCGACGTAATCAATTATTACATATTTTATAATCAGTTATTTGTAAATACACATTTCACATTAAATCTTATTTTGTATTTCGAACTAACCTTACTTTTTAGCCTTTTGGTAGGCAGTAGCGGTTTTTTTAAATCCTATTTCAAGACCTTCCCGCATCTGCTTGTGCAATTCTGGTTTTTTCGATTTGACCCACTGTAGTACCTCTACCGAGCGTGGAATAACAGGTTCGAATACAGAATCGACCGGTTGCATCAAACTGTCCATTTCCCTTGTCCTGTTCCGCATTGCCAAAAGTTGTTCTTTGAACTGCTCCTCCGTGGCAAGATTATGCAGCTCATGCGCATCCTCCTTTAAGTCATAAAGCTCTTCTTCAGGTTTTTGTCCTAAAAAGAAAAATTCTTGGGTCTTGTTGAGTTCTCCTTTTTCATTGAGGTTCCGCATTACGTGAACCGCAGGGCGATAAAATTCGAGGTAGGCCTGCCCCGCATCGAAGGGAATTTCTGGCTTATCATTTCTAATGTACTTCCATCTATCCGTAGTAATCCCTCTTGACTTTTCCAATATTTCGTCCCAAAGGTCACGGGTGGCGTAGACTTGTTCGCGGTCAAAATCTGGCGAAAAAATGGGTTGGCCGGTCATGTATTCGGGTATGTTGATGCCCGCGTAATCTAAAATGGTGGCAGTGATATCGGTCGCACTGACCACATCGGTGTTGACAATACCCTGCAATTTGCTGTTGGGATCATAAACGATAAACGGAATTCGAAGGCCCGAATCGTGCAGATACCCTTTGCCGCGAATATTGCAACGGCCATTGTCACCGATGA
The DNA here is from genome assembly GCF_965228935.1 of Ulvibacterium sp. Lineage (GTDB taxonomy): Bacteria > Bacteroidota > Bacteroidia > Flavobacteriales > Flavobacteriaceae > Ulvibacterium. The sequence goes on from NZ_OZ245846.1 coordinate 4,874,048, forward strand.
AGATGACAATGGTATTATCGGCCATATTTTTTTCTTCCAATTCTTTAAAAATCAGGCCCACTTCGTAATCCATATACTCAATCTGATCCAAGTATTTGGCCCAATCCAATCGAATAGCCGGATGGTCGGCGTAATACGGGGGCAATTCAATCTCATTGATATCCACTTTATCTTCTGATTTTTCACGGACGTCGCTCCACCATTCCCCACGATGGGTCACCTTTAATTGTATTTGTGCAAAAAAGGGCTGATCGGTTTCTTCGAAACGGTCGAACTTGTCGAAAAGTCCAAATTTGGTCTGGCCATCCCATGGCCCTAAAGGTTTATGTTTGAAGTTGACATCTATTTTTCTGCCCTTGTCCATTACCCCATGATGCCCCAAAACGGCGGTATAACCCGACTTGCGTAACCAGTAGGTAAAGGGCTTGTAATCGGTATGTAGGGGGACTTCCCTATTGCTCCTATGATTATGGGCGTTGATCTTTGTTTGATGAGTGCCTACCAACATGGCCGATCGGCTCGGAGAACAGATGGAATTGGTAACAAAACAATTATCAAACCGCACCCCTTCCGCGGCCATCTTGTTAAGATTGGGCGTTTGTACCCCTTTCATCCCATAGCACTCCAAATCTAAACTGATGTCTTCGGCCATCAACCAAATAATGTTGGGCCGCGTATCCTTGGCGGATACGGTCAGTTCCTTTCCTTCCTCTTTACAGGAAAACGCCAATGTCATAAGCACCATGACACCGAGTTTTAATAGGTGGGTACAGCTTCTTTCTCCCATTTGGCTAGACATTTTTTTAGTTTTTTAGCAATTGTCGGATGGGTCGTGACCAAATTGGTGGTCTCACCGGTATCGTTCTCCAAATTGTACAATTGGAATTTACCGCTACGATATTTGATCAATTTCCAGTCTCCACGAATAACGGAGGTGTACTGGTCTTCATAGCTACGGAAGAAGAATAGCGGTCGTTCCTTTGTTTTCTTCAATCGTAACAACGGCATTAAGCTTTTTCCGTTTATCTGCTTTTCCTTACATTTTTCGCCCGAAGCAATTTCTACGAGTGTCGGATAAACATCAATGGACTGTACTGGGGTCTCACAAATCGAATTGGCTTGGGTCACTCCCGGATAGTACACGATCATAGGAACCCTGGCCCCACCTTCGGCAAGCGTATCCCCTCCTTTTTTGCCTCCGCGAAAGGGAGCATTGGAATAGGCCCCTCCCTGATCGGAAATCAGGATGACCACGGTATTATCGGCAATACCCTTATCCTCCAAAGCTTGTCGCACCCTACCTACGGATTCGTCCATTGCCTCGACCATCGCAGCATGGTGGGCGTATTTACCTTCCAAGCCTTGTTTTTGGTATTTCGCTAGCAAATCTTTTCTGCCTATGGAAGGCCCATGAACGGAATAGTACCAGAAAGTCAACACAAAGGGTTGGTCTTTATCGTATGAATCGATAAAATCCACAGCGTTATCAGTGAGTACATCCGTAAGATAATCGCCTTTATTGACCATTGAGGGTGCAAAATATCCTTTCGGGTCTTGTCCATCTTTAAAAAAGGGATAATAATAGCTTTGGGGATGGCCTGCATCGGTAGCTCCGTAAACCTCATCAAAACCTTGATTCTGTGGATAGTGTTCACCTTCGCCCAGGTGCCATTTACCAAAAAAGGCATTGTAGTACCCATATTTTTTCAAGGTCTCGGCGTAGGTGACTTCCTTGAGCGGCAACCAGTTTCTTGTGGGCATTTGGGCCGGGTCTTTTTCAAGAATACTGAATTCACCACCATTATTCGGAGGAATGTGACGTACCATCTGCATACGAACGGCTTCTTTTCCCGTAAGCAACGAGGCACGACTGGGACTACAGGTCGGGGTAGGAATATAGGCCCTTGTAAAGTCCATTCCCTCTTTTTTTAACTGATCCAGGTTAGGAGTTTGAAAGATAGCATTGCGGTACCCGATATCCATATATCCATAATCATCAATAAAGAGGATGACAATATTGGGTTTTTCTTGGGCTATTACCAAACCTTGGCAAGCCATTAGCAAAAGAGCCCCCATGGCCATCTGTACGATTTTTTTAAACCCTTGAAATTTCATTTTCTATCAATTTATCATGATTTCATCGATATGGATTGGTTTTTTTTCTACGGCGCTCAATGCGATGGTGTTTGCACCACGTTGCAACTTGATGGGCACTTTGACCTTGTTCCAGTGACTGCCCAATCCTCTGGTATTTCTTGCGAAAACAGGTTTATCCAGTTCTTTTCCGTTCACTGTGACCTTCAAATAAGTGCCTGGTTGATCTTCTATTCTGCAACTGTAGCGAATGTAAAGGTCGGCCTCACCTGCCCCCCCATCATTTTCTTGATACCAACTGACCGTCGCCAAGGCGTTATCAAATTTTAGATAGCCCTTGCCATGAAAACCTTTTCCACTATCACCTATAGTTGTATTTTTAAAGGTGGCAGACTCAGCCTGTTCACCTGTCGGGCTTTCTTCTTCAACGATTTCATTCCACAAAAACCCTTCATCCGGTGCAAAACGTTCTTCCATGTTATATATGGGGTTGCCATCAAGCATAACCAAGGCCTTGACCGTAGTACCCAAAGCAATCTTAAATGGTTTTTCATAGGGTTGGGATGCTATTGTAGGCTCGGAGCCATCGGTGGTATAAAATATCTTGACTTCAGGATTTTCGACTGTACCGCGTAGGTTGAGCCATGTGTGGGCAATGGTAACTTCGTTTGAAGTAATCAATTTTTTCTCACCCAAAATGGCACTCGTCAAAAAGTTTACAGGTTTCGCGGAAGCATTTGATGTGACGTAAGCTCTAGTCAGGCCATAAAATGCGATTCTGTCGGACGCTTCATAATATCTTTCGACATCGATAGGACTACCGTTGTCCAAAGCCTTGATTTGGCCATCACCCACCACATGAAAGTACACGCGATTTTCGCCATACGGATACATTTCATCTTCACTGTCGGTAAGCGTGGCTCTAACCTGTACAATATCCTCTCCAGAGGACAAAAGTGGTTCGCCATCTACCGAAAGTCTGATTTTTGAGGGGGCATCGGCCGTTTTGATGGTTTTTTGGGTCACTACTTTTCCATTTCGATAGGCCACAGCTTTGAGTTCACCGGGTTGCCAGGGTACCATCCATTGGCATTGCATTTTGTTCCATTCCTTTCCAGATCGTTTTTTTCCTAAGGAAGTGCCATTGAAAAAAAGTTCAACTTCTTCACCGTTCGAATACGCCCATACCGGAATTTTGGTTCCCAATTCCATTTTTGGATGCGTCCAATGCGGAAGCAAGTGCACCATAGGTTCGGTTGTCCATTGGCTTTGATAGAGGTAGTATAAGTCTTTTTCAAAATTCGCCAAATCAATGGCTCCGGTCATCGATGCTTTAAAGGGCCAGCCGCCGTGCACATATCCGGCTTCGCCAAGATAATCGTGGCCTGTCCAACGAAACGAGCCGGCGTATTCGGGAATATCCCGAAGTTGGGCGATACTGTGACGAGCGGTCATACGTACGGTGGCATTGTCATAACTTGAATTGAAAATCTGTTTTCTATTGCCCCTATCGATAGTGGTCACCCAATCATTTGAAAAAACTTCCTTTTCGGTTAAATCCGGAATTTCGTAGGGCTTTTGTCTTTTGCTGGGGTAGCCGTCACGATACCATGTTTTGGTTCGATAATACCCGCGAACCTGCCACGTATGTGGATTTTCCGTACCGATAAAAACCCTATCCTTGGGCATTTCTTCGAACCATCCCTTTTTTTCGCTGTGGCCATTGACCCCAAATACGTCCATAAATTCAGAGCCCGAATGGCCCGATGTTACGGGTCGGGTGTTGTCCAATTCATGGCACAAAGTAACCAAGTCTTTACCAATTTCACCCCGGGTCTCATTACCTACGCTGTAAATAACGATTGACGGGTGGTTGCGATCTCGTTTGATCCAATCGGTCAAGTCCGTACGCCACCACTCGTCAAAACTATGTGCACCATAGTCATTGGTCGCTTTTCGCATCCATCCGTCAAAAATTTCGTCCATCACCAACAATCCCAACTCATCACAGATATCGTAAAACTCAGGTGTCTGTGGATTGTGGGCCGTTCGAATGGCATTGACACCCATATCTTTGAGCTGTTGTAAACGAAATCGCAAAATTTTATAAGGTACCGCAGCCCCCATGGCGCCCCCATCTTGATGGTTACAGACTCCTCGCAGCTTAACATTTTTTCCATTGAGCCACATACCCGTTTCGGGTAACCATTTAATATCACGAATACCGAAGCGCGTATTGACCTCATCCATAGAAATTTTGTTCCTATGGACTTGTGTTACGGCTTTATAGAGATAGGGTTTTTTAGGGGTCCACAACTTGGGGTCGTTTACGGTCAAAACTTCTTTTATGGTTACCTGGCCAGAACCTGCCAGTTCTGTATTGTGGTCTTTATTGGCAACAATATTTCCTTCAGCATCAAAAATTGTGGTGACCACATTGATTTTTTCCTTTTCACTGGTCTTATTCACCACTTTAGTTTCCACATAGACGTTTGAGCCTTCGGTGTGAATAAAAATGCCATCTTTGGGTACATGGATTTCTTCATTAATGTCAATCCAAGTATTCGCGTATATCCCGCTACCGGTATACCACCGTGCCGAGGGCTGCTTGTCATTGTCTACCCGAACTGAAAATGTAATGGTTTCATAAGTATCCACAATTTCTGAGATATCATATTCAAAGGAAATCCATCCATAAGGGCGATGCCCTAACTTGATACCATTGGCCCAAACGGTACTGTTCATGAAAACACCATCGAATGCAATTTCGACATGCTTGCCTTTCCAAGATTTTGGAACTTTGATAGTTTTGCGATACCAGCCGATACCAGCCGGCAGATAGCCGCACCAATCACTCATAGCATGGGTTTCGCTGTATTCGCCCTCAATACTCCAGTCATGGGGTAGCTTTATTGACTTCCAATTTACATCGTCAAAATTAGGTTGTTCAGCTCCGGTGACATCGGCCTGCACAAAGCGCCAATCGGTATTAAAGCTCGTTCGTTGGGCGACCAATGGCACTAAAAACCACAAGTACAACAGAAAAGAAAGATAACTTTTCATACTCTTAGGGCGTACTTTCTTTAAAAAGGGGAAACAATTCCGACTCTACCCGAGCCTCGCTCAATAGCTGTTCTATCTGGGCCACTACTTCAGGGTGCTTGCTCGCGACATTAGTAGTTTCTGAAGGATCTATGGCCAAGTTATACAGTTCCATGGGCGCATCTTTATCGGTCCGCACTTTATATTTAACACCTTTCCAATCGCCCATCCTAACAGCTTGCCTTCCACCCCGATTGATGAACTCCCAGTACAGGTATTCATGCTGTTCTTGGTTTTGGTCGCCTAAAAGTGCTGGAAGAAAAGAAATGCCGTCAATATCTTCAGGAACAGCGGTACCGGTAATATCGGCTATCGTGGGAAAAAAATCCCAGAACGCCGATATATGCTGTGAAATCGACCCTTTCTGAATTTTTCCGGGCCAACTGACAATCATGGGAACGCGAACACCACCTTCGTACAAATCTCTTTTTACACCACGCAACCCACCGGTACTGTTGAAAAACTCGGGATCTGCACCCGCTTCTACATGGGGACCGTTGTCGCTGGTGAATACAATGATAGTGTTCCCTGCAATACCCAGCTCGAACACTTTGGCCACGATTTGCCCTACATAGGCATCGGTTCTTGCCACCATACTGGCAAAGGTAGCGCGTGGAATTTCTTGAGGTGTATAATCCGAGATCTTGAGATTTGGTCCATAACCAGATGACTTACCGCCTTTATATGGATGAGGTTCTTCAAATTTTCCCGCATATTTCGCCAAAATACTGTCTTGGGGAGAAATCAATTCTGCATGTGGAAGTATCAACGGCACGTAAGCGAAAAAAGGGACTTCTTTATTCTCTTCAATAAATCGCAGCATTCTTTTTTGAATCACATCGGGAGCATATGTAACTTTTTGGATCCAATCATTTCCCGGAAGGGAGTCTATTTCTTGGTTATCCCATAGATGTGTGGGATAGTAGCGGTGAGCCATACGTTGGCAGTTGTAGCCATAAAAGGTATCAAAACCTTGATTGATGGGGTCACCTTCAGAACCTACAAAGCCCAAGCCCCATTTACCAAAAGCACCTGTGGTATAGCCCACTGTTTTCAAAGCCTCGGGTAAGATGACCAAACTGTCGGGTATGGGGGTCTGCCCCTCTTGGCCCTTCAATTCCCGATTGCCCCTGATATAGGTATGCCCGGTATGCTGACCGCTCATCAATGCCGACCTTGAAGGGGCACAGACCGTGGAACCACTGTAATGCTGCGTAAAACGCATACCGTTCAGGGCCAATTGGTCGATATGCGGTGTTTTTATTTTTTGCTGTCCATAGCACCCCAAATCACCGTAACCAAGGTCATCGGCCAAAATGAAAATAATATTTGGTTTAGGCGCTTTTGTTTCCTTCGGTTTGGACTCAGATGGTTTGGTTTTTTCAGAGCAAGCTGCCAAAACGACCAAAACGATAAGGGCGAACAGCATATATTTTTTGTATATGTAAACCATGTCTTGATGTCTTTATTTTAATTGCAATTGTTCGATCTTCTGATAATCTTTTCCTCGTATGGATTCGAAGGTGGCTATCATTTCTTCTAATTTTTTAGGGTTTTTGCCGGCCAGATTTACCCGTTGGGCCAGATCATCACTAAGGTTGAACAACTGATATTCTGATGCGTTTCCCAATTCTATATTTACTTTTTCTTCGATTGCCTTGCCCTCATAGGGAGGAATCATTAACCAATCGCCCTTTCTGAGTGCTGTTCTTGAAGTTGCCTCGAGCACTAAGGCTTCACGTCCGTTTTTACTTTTTCCCAGAAGTACGTCCAAAAGTTCTTGTCCATCGGTATCCGTCATCCCTTGTATATGCAACAACTCGGAAACCGATTCTAAAATATCCATCTGGCATATCACCGCATCGGAAACATTGGGTTCAATCTTACCTTTCCAGTATGTTATAAACGGCACCCGCGTACCTGCCTCAAAAAGGCTGTACTTGCCTCCTCGGAGTCCCCCATTGGGGTCGTGTTTACCCAGTTTTTCAACAGCATCGTCATAATAGCCGTCGTTCAACACCGGACCGTTATCACTGGTAAAAATGACCAAGGTATTTTCGAGAACGCCTTCCTCCTTTAAGGTTTTCATGAATTCGCCCACACACCAATCGGCCTCTACAATGACATCGCCCCTAGGACCCATACCTGAAGTACCGACAAACCTTGGATGTGGTGTTCTTGGTACATGCGGCTGTTGCATGGCGTAATACAAAAAGAAAGGCTTGGCCCTGTGGGTCTTCACATACTGCTTCGCTTTCTCCAAAAAGTTATCGGCCATATCCACATCGCTCCATTTGGCCTTTTCGCCACCTTTCATATATCCGATTCGGCCAATACCGTTGACAATACTGTTATTGTGTCCGTGGTGCCATTTCATTTGTACCAAATCGGGATTGTCTACCGCAGTGGGTTCCCCTTCAAAGTTTTTCTTGTAATCTACATAGATAGGATCTTCGGGATCCAAGTTCTCTACATGTCCGTCCCTAATGTAAACGGTTGGTACACGGTCTTGGGTAGCGGCCAAAATATACGACTCATCAAAACCAACCTCATTGGGTCCAGGGGACACTTTTTCGTTCCAGTTGACATGGCCGGTACCCAGACCAAGGTGCCATTTACCAACAATCCCCGTATGGTACCCTTGGTCTTTCAGAAGCTTCGGCAGTGTGAGCTGTTTTGTATCAATGAGCAAGGGAGCCGTTCCCGGAAGTATTTTTGCATTTTTGTTGCGCCAAGGATACATGCCTGTCAACAAGGCATACCTACTTGGTGTACATGTCGCAGACGAGGCATAACCATTGGTAAACTTTACCCCTTCCGTCGCCAATGCATCTATGTTGGGAGTCCGCAATGATTTCGACCCATAGGAACCCAAATCGCCATAACCGAGATCATCAAGGTAAATAATTACAATATTGGGTCTTTCGACTGTTCGATTCTCTTCCCGTTCTTGAGATTTCCTTTCGGTATCTTTACATCCGAATCCTAAAAGAAGAGTCACCAAAAATACGGACAAGTATGTTTTTTTTCCCATTTTCATTTGTCTACAAATCATGCAAATCTCAATTGAATTTTAAGCAGTAATCTCACGCCAACGGTACCGACCCCAACCACAAACTGGAGCTAACCTATATACTTAATAGCTAGCTCCAATTGCTCGCTACCTCTAAAGAAGAATTTCTACCCTGGACATTTTTCAGATGTGTATTTTGAAAATCCATCTTAATCTTGTCGTAAAGCTTGAATTTATCTTTACGCAAGTTGTATGTACGCGTAAAAAAAATGTGTTTCTCGATACAAAGAATCTAATTACATTATTCCAGGCTTACCGGACTTACTACATTTGACTGGACAAAAAGATAGGAACGTGTTTGCTGTTTAAGTTAACCTTGAAACAAGTCAAAACCAAAAAATAGAGTACACAGCGGGGTTTAGGTTGCCCTTGGTCAACCGTGGAGTCCATTTCCATTTAGTTGCCAGTACTTAGATTTTCAAGGGTATTTCTTAAGGTTTGGCTAGGCTCCATGCAATCTTGAGCTCCAAAGTCTGGATTTCTTTATTTTAAACTGTGGATAAAACTTAACTTTATCTTATTATGTATCGGCTTTGCTTCGCTTTTTTGGTCTCATTTGTTTTTGGAGCGCTTGTTGCACAGCGCACCCAGGTCAACTATACTGACCACCTTTCTATCGCTGAAGGGTTAGGCCATAATGGTGTAACGGATATTTATCAGGATTCGAGGGGATTTATCTGGATTGCCACTTTTGATGGCCTCAATCGATATGATGGTTACAAAGTAAAAGTATTCAAGAACACCGTAGATCGGCAATTGTTTGCAAGTAACCGGATTCGAAGCTTGGCAGAAGTGACCTTGGGAAGTTTATTGATTGGCACCGATGAAGGACTCACCGTCTATAATTTTAAGACCAAGGATTTCAAAAATGTCTATTCAAATAAGAATGACGGAATCGGGAACAAAGGCCCCATTATCAGGGATATCTTTAAGGATGAAAATAGAAACCTCATAGTTTGTGTTACGGAGCGGGAAGGTATATTGTTGTTTGACCAAAACTTAAAACTTATTGATAAGTTCACCCCTAAAGGTAATTTTGGCAGATTACCTTTGTTTTTCAACAGCGGCATCCAGGCCGGTCCTGATGAATACCTTTTTGCTACCTCCTCGGGCATCATCATCTTTTCTGTTGGAGACGAGCAATTTCACCCGCTGTTTTTGAATCAAGGAACATCAAGTAGGGCCATTGCAAAACTTGGCGGACACCGGTTTATCTCGGTGGGGCAACAGGGTGCTTTTCTGTTCGAGTATCAAGAAGGAACGGCGGATAAAATTGAAGCCAAAACTATCAAAGGCCTTGAGAGCCTTTCCTGTAATACGGTTGGACTAGATGTCTTGGGCAACGTATGGGTCGGTACGGCGGCACATGGTTTTTATACGATCTCAAAAAAACAACTTCAAAGTAGTTCTGTAGTGGCAACTGCTACCAACTTTGGCAATGTAGTTGGTACTTTAAGGTCGAGCTGCATCACGGCGACAGCAGATCATGGCACGTGGATAGGCACTTTCAACAAGGGATTGTTTCATCTCCCGAAGCAAGAAAACGCATTTAGAGGAAGGGTGGAAATTGACCATCCCAATACTTCCAGCCATGAAATATCCCAAGTATCTGTTCTCGACGAACACCGTATTTATATGGCTTTTAACCGGGGAGGCTTAACACTGTTAAATACAACCACGAATGAGTTTGAGACCCCGCCCTTGAGACTGACTCAAGAAGAATTACATCAGGTGAGCACAGTTCTTGTGGATTCAAATAAGAACGTCTGGCTTAAGATGCAAGGTGAAAATAACCTATTTAGGGTCAAAAAAGGTTCTGATATTCTTTATACCCCATTGAACAATCTTAGTTTACAGAGTATTGTTAGAAATTCGCCGATTACGGAAGACAAACAGGGAAACATATGGGTGGGCGCCTATGGTAATTTATATAAGATTATTGTTGATGGCAACGGTGCTGTAATAGGTACCGATTCATTAAGTACAAACCCCATGTTCTTGAACAATACCCTTTCAAGAGTACGCTCTTTGTATATAGATGCCAATGAAAAGTACATTTGGGTAGGTACCAGCGCGGATGGTCTTTTTAGAATTAATATAGATAATGAACTTCCCCTTCACAAAAAACCGATAAAGCAATATCTGAAAGACGATAAAAATGATATGTCCATTTCAAGCAATTTTGTAAGTACCATTCTTCGTCTTGACAATGGTGATTTATGGATTGGTACCGAAAGAGGGGGCATCTGCAAGATGGTGGCCGATGGCAATACACCAAAATTCGTCACCTACTCCGAAAAAGATGGACTTTCCAACAATGTGGTCAAAAATATAGTGCCTGATGAAAACGGAAATTTATGGATATCTACAAACAATGGACTAAATGTATTCTACCCGGATACTTCCGAATTTCGCACATTCGACAAAGAAGATGGATTGCCCTTCCAAGATTTTTCGTATGCCTCGGCCAGACTTGGGAATGGCAGCATTTTTATGGCCGGAGAAAGTGGCTTTACTCATTTTAATCCAAAAAACATTCCCGCCAATGAATCCCTTCCAAAATTGCAATGGGACGATTTAAGAATATATAACGAGCGTATTGCACCTGGGGATACGCTGAACAACCGAGTAGTTTTAAACCAACCTCTTTCGGAACAAGGAAGTGTGGATTTAAAATATAATGAAAATGTTTTTTCGATCGAGGCCTTATCCCTGCATTATTCATCGGAAAGTAACCATTTTTTGAGGTACCGACTAGACCCCTTAAATAAAGATTGGGTGACCGTTCCTTCAAACCAATATCTGATATCGTACAGTGGATTGTCTCCTGGACAGTATTCCCTGCAGGTAGAGGCTTCAAACTCCATGAACCAATGGACGTCACCCTTAGAATTGGACATCACCATAAATCCGCCTTGGTGGAAGACCAATTGGGCATATTTGCTATATTTTCTTTTTTTGGGACTATTGGTTTTCGTGGTAGTCAAAGTTATATTGAACATGCAGTCTTTGCACCACAAGTTGGAAATCGAGGAACTGGAAATGAAAAATGTCAAAGAAGTGAATGCTGCCAAATTGCGTTTTTTCACGAATATATCCCACGAAATAAAAACACCACTGACCTTGATTACGGGCCCGGTAAACATGCTCGTAGATCGTTTTAAGGGCAATCCGGATCTTAACGGAAAATTACGATTGGTTAAAAGGCAGGCGAACAAGATATTACAATTAATTGACCAAGTACAGGATTTTCAAAAAGCAGATGCCCATTCTTTGAAGATGAACTATACGCGCTTTCACTTTAACGACTTTGTTAAAAACATGGTCCAAGATTTTGAATACAAGGCAGAAACGGATAAAAAGCATTTTGTAATCGAAGATGGCGGGTCTGAAATCTATATCTCGGCCGATAAGGATAAATTGGAAAAAATCTTTAACAACTTGTTGAATAATGCTTTTAAGTTCACCAAGACCGGCGATACAATATCGTTTAAGTTCCGAAGTGAAGAAAAAGACCTTTTTGTAGAAGTTATCGATACGGGAATAGGAATACCACAAGAAGACTTACCGTTCATTTTTGACCGATTCTTTCAGTCAAGCAGTGAAGATTCCTATCATTCCACCGGATCCGGAATCGGGCTCGCCTTTTCAAAACATTTGGCAGAGATGCATTATGGAGAGATTGGCGTGACCAGTGAACATGGTAACGGCAGCACCTTTTATGTGAGACTTCCGGTGGTAAAGGAACAATCGGCCATTGATCAAGAAAAACAAGAGAAGGACATTATAAAAGCTGAGGAGAAGTCCGTCAATCATGGGATTCAAATAGACGATCTGGTCGATGAGTTCGACGTATCAAAAATAACCCATAACGGAGAGTATAGCCATACCTTGGTGTATTATGTAGAGGATATACCGGATATGAGGAAGTATGTTTCGGGCATTTTATCAAATTTTTTCGATGTAAAAACTTTTAAGAACGGGCAAGAATGTTTGGACGCCATGGAAGTAAAATGGCCTGAAATTATCATAAGTGACTTGCTCATGCCTGAAGTCAACGGGCTTGAATTGTGTAAACGTGTCAAGGCAGATATCAAGACTAGCCATATACCTTTTGTATTACTAACTGCCTGTACCACTATAGAAGACCAAATTCAGGGCATCAAGGACGGAGCCGATGCTTATATTCGAAAACCGTTCAATGTGCAGCACCTTATCTCAAAAACAGAAGCTTTGTTACATAACCGCAAACAACTTCGCGAGCGGTTTGAAATTGGTTTGCCCATTACTTGGGAAAAGAACAACAACAACCGTAACGACAACGCCTTTATAGAGCGGCTTTATGGATTGATGGCCAAAAACATGGACAACCAAGACTTGGACCTCGATAGTTTTGCGAGGGAACTCTATCTGAATCGAACCCATTTCTACCAAAAAGTAAAGGCATTGACCAACCATACCCCTTATGAACTATTGAAGCAATATCGTTTGAAAAAGGCGGCCGAACTGCTGGCCAGCAATGACTATTCGGTAAATGAAGTGTATACCATGACAGGATTTAAAAGTCGTACGCATTTCAGCAAACTCTTTAAACAAACGTATAGCGTTACCCCTAGTAAGTATACCAAAACCGTGGAATCCTCTTTGGTAAATGGGCCGGAGTGAACAAGTTCCCTTCCCAATTTCGACCGATTGCCCATAAAAATCGTAATGCACAGGTCAAGTCCTAGGTTTTATGGAGCATTATTGTCATCATTTGAAGAAAGAATAAGGTGCCGAATTGGCAAAACAGTGTCCTGCAACAATAGCATTTTTCGCTCCTTGCCGGAATACAAAAAAGATTATCAGTACGCCTACATACTTTGTTAAATCCAAAAAAACTGTCCAACAAAACTCGAGGCCTTTAAAAGCCAAAGGCACCAAGAAAAGAAATGAACAGGCAAAACGTTACCTTTTGACTCAAGAAGAAATAATCCCATAAATCACATTAGCTATTTTAAAGAGCTTCATGACTTGAGACCCTTTGGATATGATGTATTTCCGTTGTTATCCTTGACAATTTCATGTATGGATTGTTTATGTAAATATGGCTTTGAAAGAATGAAATTGTCAAGAGAAGCCCGTCCCGGGCCAAGACGAGGCAAGCCCCGGCCAAATCACCAGAGAAAGCAAAACCCACCTTTTAAGGAGGGTTTTTTGTTTGGGGGTAATTCCGAGCCCAAAAAGCCTAAATAGGCCAGGGATCGTTTGCTCGCGGTAGTATCTCGAAACTTAAAACTATGGTTTAATTTTTCGAAACAGAAAAAAAAGAATGCCTTTGGATACCGTTTGGACCTTTTCCCGCAAAATGGAAAAAGCCTTGGCAATATGATTTTCAATCGTATTGACCGATATGTCCAAATACTGTGAAATCTCTTTATGGGTAAGGCCTTCCCGTTTGCTCAACAAAAAAACCTTTTTGCATTTAGGCGGTAGATGCTCTATAGCTTCCCTCAATAAGGTTAGCTTTTCTTCCATATCGGAAGTATCATATTCTTCCATCAAAGATCCAACGGTTTGAAAATATTTCTGTTCTAGAATCCCGACCGCCTTATTTTTTTTATAGAGTTTTAAGAACTTGTGGTATATCGATTTATAGAGCAATTTGTTTAGGGGAATGTCCATATTCAATCTTTGACGGCTTTCCCAAATATTCATGTATACCTCTTGGACAATATCCTCGGCCATGGAAGAATCCTTAGATAAATTCAGGGCATATCGATATAAAGAATCATAGTATTTATCGACTATACGGGCATATGCCTCAACCCCGTCATTTTTCAGATCCCGCATCAATACCGCATCATTATCCAAATACTTCTTCATTGTAAAAGGGAAGGTTATTTGATCAAAGTATTAAATAATCGTAAAAAAACCATAAAAAAATAGTGGATTCCAGATTTTGATGTGTTTTAGTAGTAAAACCCTTTAGAATTAGGATGGAAAAGCTCATCATAAAATATCTTACCGACAAGGCTTCCCCTTCGGAAATTGAAGCATTGGAAAAATGGATTCAACTCGAAGGCAATGACCAAATCTTTGAGGAATACGTAAGGATCAATTTTTTGGCCAATAACCAAGCCGTTGGTCCCGATATAGAAGGGAACAAGGCAAAACTGATCGAATATGCCCAAAGGAAAAGGAGGGTCTATAGATTAGGAAGGGTAAAAACCGTATTTAAATACGCGGCCATTTTTGTTGCACTCGTAGCCTTGTCCTTTTATGGCTATGATTATTTTTACTCGGGATCTTCTGTAATTGGGGATCAGGAAGCAGATACCGCACAACCCGCATTGATTATTGCAGATGAGGATATCATCTTAAAAAATGATAAGGGAGAGATCCAAGTACTGGATGAAAAATCAAAATCGAACATAGTCCATAATTCCCAGGGTAGGCAAGTGGCCCAACAAAACGGTGCACAGATCAATTACCATGAAAATGAAGATACCGCACAAGAGCTGGTCTATAATGAGATTTTTGTGCCCTACGGTAAACGCTTTCAGGTAACCTTATCCGACGGTACCTTGGTACATCTAAATTCCGGAACTTCCTTAAAGTTCCCTATCAACTTCATAGCGGGCCAAGAACGCGGTGTTTTTCTGAAAGGCGAGGCATTTTTTGAGGTGACAAAACATAAAAGTGACGCGTTTGTAATACATTCCGGGGACCTTGGCATACAGGTACTGGGTACCAAGTTCAATGTTTCCTCTTACGAGGAGGACCAAAGAACAAATACCGTATTGGTAGAAGGTAGCGTACAGGTATATGATACTTCAAAACCGGATTCCAAAGTTGTTTTAAAAACAGGAGAAATGGCAACACACAGGCCGGGGCAAAACCAAATTGCCGTACAAACGGTAAACACGGACTTGTATACCGCCTGGATGGACGGCCGTCTAATACTCAGAAAAATGCCCTTTAAACTCATCCGGAAAAAACTGGAAAGGCATTATAATGTTACCATTGTAAACCATAATAAAGACCTGGACGAAGCAACCTATAACGTAAATTTTGACAATGAAACGATCGAGCAAGTACTAAAAGTACTGAACGAGAATTTCAAGGTCGACTACGAGATAACCAATAACCAGATAATCATAAACTAAAACGATATGCCTATGCCTTATAGACCCACTTGAAAATAATGAAATAACCCTAGTGAAGCTGAAAAATAATCGGGAAATGCGGGAACATTCCCCGATTGGTATTTAAGCAATTAATTCTCTGTACAACCACTTAAACACTATAAATGTATGAAAAACTTCATCAACTCTAAAGGTCGTTTCCTGACCGAGTTTAAATTTGATTTAAAGATGAAACTTACTGTGTTGCTCCTGACCATCGGTTTTTTTAGTCTACAGGCAAACACGACCTATTCACAGAAGACAAAGATATCGTTAGACCTAACCGATGTCTCTATACAGCAAGTTTTGGATAAAATTGAATCGGACACCGAATTTCGTTTTTTCGTAAACGTGGACGAGGTAAACGTAGACGAACGGCTTACCATCAAAGTCAAGGACAAAACGATAGACCGCGTATTAAAAAGAATATTCAAAAATCAAAATATCGGATTCAAGGTACTGGACAAACAGATTGTTTTGAGCTCGGTAAAAACGGAACCTCCCCTACCTGAAGCTATAATTCAGGAATGGTCGGTTACGGGTAGTGTGGTCGATAATGAGGGGGCTCCCCTACCCGGCGCAAGTATCGTGGAAAAGGGTACCACCAACGGTACGCAGACCGATTTTGACGGGAACTTTTCCATAGACGTGGCCAATGAAAACGCCATTCTGACCATTTCCTATCTGGGGTTCCTTACCAAAGATGTGCCTGTTGAGGGCCAGACCGACCTAACAATTACCATGCAAGAAGATGCAGCTGGCTTGGACGAGGTAATTGTGGTCGGTTATGGCACACAGAGCAGGGCGAAAGTCACTACGGCCGTATCACAGGTTAAAGGAAAGGAACTGGTAAAAAGCGCCAATATTAACTTGGGGACTTCCTTATCGGGGCAGCTCCCCGGTTTGATCATTACCAACCCCATTGGGGAGCCCGGCAATGACGATCCCACTATCTTTATCAGGGGGCTCTCCACCGTTAACAGGGAAGACGGTGCCAACGCGCCTTTGGTCGTTATTGACGGGGTGGCCAATGCCGATGGCATAAACCGATTGGACCCCAATGATATAGAGACCTTTACCGTGCTTAAGGACGCATCCGCGGCCATCTACGGCGCCCAATCGGCGGCAGGAGTTATTTTAATTACAACGAAAAGAGGGAGGCCCGGCAAGACCGAGTTCAATTTTTCCACCAGTTATGGTCTGGTAACCCCCTTTGGGATGCCCGAATTTTCGGATGCGGCCCTTCAATTAAGAGGCCTTGGTTTTTCCGATGAAGTCATTCAACCTTGGTTGGATGGTACCAATCAAGGTACGGATTGGATGGATGAGGTGTTAAAAAGTTCAAGTGGTCAGCAAAGGCATAGCCTAACAGCCAGAGGGGGGTCGGAGAAGATACAATACTTTCTATCATTGGGGCTTTCCACACAGGAAGGTAGAATCACCGGGGATGAGCAGTCCGGAAACGATCAATATAATGTACGATCAAATTTTGATGCCCAACTCACCGACCGTCTTAAATTAAGACTGGATTTTTCAGCAAGAAGACAAGATATTACCTTATTGGCCAGGACGTTTGAGGAAAACATTAGAAATTCAGGATTTACAACACCATTACAGCCTGCTTATGTTCAAGGATTGCCTTCCATAGGCAGGCTCGGACAAAGCGCTTTGTCGGTTGCAAAATCCGACGGTAATAAAAAAACCACCTTGGATGTTTTCAATTCTACCTTGGGACTGGAGTATGACATTCCCTTTCTGGAAGGACTTTCATTTGAAACCTGGGGCAATATCGTTACGACCCAGCAATTCGGGAAGGACTTTTTGGTACCCTTCATTTACTATGAAGAAGATGCCGAAGGAAATCTGATTGAAATAACATCTCCCGACAGACCGTTTCCCAACCCAAGACTTACGGAAAGGTTTGATCGTTCCACCAGCCTAACGTACAATGCTCGATTAAAATATCGAAAATCCTTTGGCGATCATAGCATCGATGCGTTTATCGCCTATGAACAAAATACGTTAAATTCCAACTTTACCCAAGCGGCACGATTAGACTTTGAGTCAACGGCTGTTCCTGAACTGTTTGCCGGCACCACCAATCCCGATTTAATAACCAATGATGGTAGTTCCGACCAAGGTGCCCGGCAAAATTATTTTGGGCAGGTGTCCTATGATTATAAGGGGAAATATTTGGTACAGGCCCATATACGAAGAGACGCTTCCGAACGTTTTTCCCAGGCCGAAAGAGTAGGGTATTTTCCTGGGCTATCCGCCGGATGGGTAATCTCCAAGGAAAAATTCTTTGCCGTGCCCGCCATAAATTGGCTAAAGCTTAGGGGATCCTGGGGAATCCTGGGCAACGATGCCATCGGGCGGTTCAATTTCCTCTCCTTATATGATTTCTCAGAGGGTTATGTATTTGATGGTAGCCAAGTGGTCGCAGGGGTTAGCGAAGGAACGTTGGCCGCCCCCAATACCACTTGGGAGAAAAAGGAAACAAGAAACCTAGGAATGGAGTTGGGTCTGTTCAATAGTAAGTTATCCTTGGAATTCGACTACTTCAACAATACCACATCGGATATCCTCATTACTAGGGATGCCACGGTAACCAATGTGTCCGGTATTGCCAGTATACTTCCCAATGAAAATTTGGGGGAATTTGTTAATAGAGGATTTGAAATATTGGCGACGTATCGGGATAATATTGGCGACTTTAATTTCAATATTTCAGGAAATTTCACGAGTGTACGGAACGAGACTATTTTTATAGATGAACCCATGCTAACGGAAGCCCGTGCACACCAATCACGCGAAGGGAGGCCATGGGGAACACCGCTGATGTACGTTGTAGAAGGTCGGTTTCTTTCACAAGCCGATATCGATGACCCCAACAAGCTTGGTCTGGGTACGGTTGCCCTAGGGGATTGGGTTTATAAGGATATTAATGGGGATGGTATAATTAGCGTTGACGACCAGGTAATTTCAGAATATAGTAACATCCCGCAGATTACCGCCGGCCTTAACATCAATGCCAATTACAAAGGGATAGATCTGACCGTAAACGCTTTTGCCAATGCAAGGGTGCGCAAATTTATTGATGGTTATATTTCAGGGGAGATCAACAACACCCCGGCCTACTATTTTAGAAACCTATATTACAGTGAAGATGAACCCGGCACCATACCCGCACTTGATAGGGGGAGGTTTGTGAAAAACACCTTTTGGGAAAGGGACGCTTCCTTTGTTCGTATACGATCCATTGAACTTGGGTATTCCTTGCCGGAAAAATTCGTTTCCACTATTGGACTTACTAGGGCCCGATTGTATGTAAACGGAAACAATTTGTTCACATTTTCCAAATTCAACGATCTTGGACTGGGCGACCCTGAAACCTTCGTTGCCGGATCGTTGTTCTATCAGCCCGCTTTTAGAACCATCACCGCCGGTCTTAATCTAAGTTTTTAATACAGTAAAAAACAAATTATGAAACATATATATAACATTTTAGGTATGGGATTAGGCCTTATGATGTTGATCGCATGCTCGGATGACCTATTGGATCTGGATCCCGCCACATCGCTCTCTGAAGTGGATGTGTTCTCGGATATACCCTTATTGACCAACTTTGTAAACAATAATTATGGGAGGGCCTTCCCTCATAAATTTGATGACAACGCGGCAGATGAAGCCATAACCGATAATGGACAGGGAAGGAGTGCCGTATTTTCGGATTTCGTAAATGACAATTATGTTTCTTCCAGAGGAGAACTTTTTACAAGGGATTTATGGGTAAACTCGTACACGACCATACGAAATGTGAACCTGTTCCTGGATAAGGTCAATGGAAACCCCAACGACCTTAATATGGATGCCTTGCAAGACTTGACCGGACAAATGCGCTATATTAGGGCTTGGGTCTATTTTGATCTATTGCGCACCTATGGCGGTGTTCCCCTAGTTACGCAAACCTATGATTTGGAAACTGCGGCGGATATTCCTGCCCGGAGTTCCATTCAGGAAACGGGATCGTTCATCCTTGAGGAGTTGGAACAGGCCATGACGGAACTGCCGGAAAAGGGGAACGAGGCCATTGTAGGTAGAATAAACAAGGATGTGGCGCTGGCGTTAAAAGGGAGGTTAACGCTGTATTTGGCCAGTAAATTGTACAATGATGGGGCGGACGGTACCACGGCCCAATGGGAAGCGGCCCGGGACGCGAACAAAGCGGTACTGGATCTGGGCCGTTATGACCTGAACACCCCATATGAAAACATTTTTCTACAAGGCACGCAAAATACCAGCTCTACCATCTTCGCAAGAACCTATAGTGATGCCGCTCCCCAACAGGGGGGTGCGGGCAGAGCCATTCTGGGGTGCACCCATGGAGGATTTACGCTTATTCAGCCGACACAAGATTTGATAAACCAATATCAGATGGCGGACGGCCAATATCCCTATGAGGAGGATCTATTGACCATTAATGTAGCTTCGGGCTATGACGAACAAAACCCCTACGTAAACCGTGACCCCAGATTTTACAAAAGCATATTGTACCATGGGGCCGAGTTTTCTTCGGTAACGACACCGGATCACATACATCAGTATTGGCAATCGCCCGATCAATCCGCAATAGGAGCGGATGTTTCCATAGCAGGGATTATTGGAATCCAATGTAATTCCCAAGGGGGGTACAACTTTAGGAAATATGCCGATGGCGGATCACCACAGGAAAATACAACGCCTTGGGTGTTCTTTAGATTGGCGGAATTTGAATTGAACTATGCGGAAGCCCAGCTACACTTGGGCGAAGAGAATGAAGCCCGCGCCGCCCTGAACCGGGTCAGAAATAGACCGGGTATTGAAATGCCCCCGATTGCGGCAAGCGTTACCGGTGCCGATTTATGGAGAGCATACTATTATGAGCGCAGGATAGAACTGGTTTTTGAAGGACATCGATGGCAAGATGGCAGAAGATGGATGATGGGGAAAGCGTTATTTGAAAAACAACCCAAGGGAACAAGGATCATACGAACCGATGGGGGCATCACAGGTATTGCCGAAACGGTAACCTATGAGCACAATGTGGTGGACATTCAACCCCAATGGGGGCCTAGAAAATGGAACGACAAGGCCTATTGGGCCCCTATTCCGCCAGCAGAAATCGTTAAATCCAATGATTTGCTTACCCAAAACCCGGGATGGGATTAAAAGCAATGTTAGTTGTTAGTTGAATTAGTCGAGATTTCAAACAGTCATCGCTTCACAACCGTGTGGCTGTTTGTTTTCTTTGAATGTTGATCACTTGGATTCCATGCATCATCAAAACCGGAATTACCTTTGAATGGCGGTAAGTGTTCATGGCGTATAGCATTCCAGTATCGGTCATGATTTAACGTTATACGTTTTTTGCTTAAAATAAGGATTCAATTAAAAATATAAACATGAAGCCAATGATGAATACTTTTTCGAAAATGATAGGGCAAAACTGCGAATTTTATACATCACTTAAAAATAGGGTACTATTCGCATGGATTCTTTTGTTTTTTTCTTGCGATGCCACCTATGAGATTGAACCTACGGCCAATCCCAATGACCTACACTTTAATGCACTCTCCAAGGTCTGGGACGAAGCGATACCTCTTGGAAATGGGATAGTCGGATCTTTGGTGTGGGAAAAGGAAGGGAAACTACGCTTTTCATTGGATCGGGCAGATCTTTGGGATTTACGTCCTATGCAAAATAGGGATGCCCCTGAATGGAAATTCAGTTGGGTGGTGGATCAATGGAAGAAAGGAGACTATAAACCTGTCCAGGAAATGTTCGATGTGCCTTATGACAAGGATCCCGCTCCGTCTAAAATACCCGGTGCCGCCATAGAATTTGATATTGCTGCTTTAGGAGAAGTAGCCTCGGTCCATTTATACATAAAGGAAGCTATTTGTGAGGTTAAATGGAAGAATGGAGTACGATTGTTGACTTTCGTACATGCCACGGAACCTGTAGGTTGGTACAGGTTTGAAGGTCTGGAAAATGCATTGGAATACGAGCTTGTTCCTCCTGCCTATGCGATTGAAGGACAAAATGGGACGGAAGACCCTGTAACTGGTTTGGATCTTAGAAGATTGGGGTATTCGCAAGGATCGGTAACCAAAAACAACACAACAACAACGTACCATCAAAAAGGATGGGGCGGATTTGAATACCAAGTTAGTGTAACCGGTGCAATGGATAACGGGGTTTTTCAGGGCTCTTGGAATATCAGCTCGGCATTTCCGGAGGAGGAATTGCCGAGCTCCAAGGAAATCGCGGACACGTATTTTGTCCCAGGCTGGGAGGCCAGCTTTAACTCCCATAAACAATGGTGGGCCAATTTCTGGTCCAAGTCATCCATTCATGTGCCCGACACCATTTTGCAAAAGCAATGGTACCTTGAACAGTACAAGTTTGGGGCTACGGCCAGGGCAGGTGCACCACCCATTTCATTGCAATCGGTTTGGACCGCGGACAACGGAAGGCTTCCACCCTGGAAAGGGGATTTCCACCATGACCTAAATACTCAGTTGAGTTATTGGCCTGCTTATAGCGGCAACCATCTTGATCTGGAAATAGGGTATACGGATTGGTTATGGAAGTATAGGGACGAATTCAAGAGATATACGAAAAACTACTATGGAACAGATGGACTAAATGTACCCGGAGTTACGACCTTGACCGGGCAACCTATGGGCGGGTGGATACAATATGCTTTCGGGCCTACGGTATCATCATGGCTGGGCCAGCATTTTTACCTGCATTGGCGGTATTCCATGGATAGGGATTTCTTGGAAGAACGGGCATATCCCTGGATAAAAGATGTCGCTCTATTCCTTGAAGGAATTTCTGAAATAGATTCCCAAGGCTTTAGGAAGCTACCGCTAAGTTCCAGTCCGGAAATCAATGATAACCGAAAGGATGCCTGGTTTGCGGAAACAACAAACTATGATTTGGCATTTATACGATGGACCTATGAAAAAGCCGCAGAATTGGCCAAGGAACTAAAGAAGCAAGAAGAGGCGGACAGATGGAAGAAACTACTAGCGCAATGGCCGGAATTTACAGTTGATGCAAGCGGGTTATGGTTCGCTCCGGAAAAGCCCTACGATGAGTCGCACAGACATTTTTCGAATCAGGTAGGATACCACCCTTTGGGGGTATTGGATTTTTCAAAAGGTGAAAAAGACAGAAAAATTATTGAAAACACCATTAAAACTATTGATAGCATTGGCTCATCCGCTTGGGTGGGTTATTCCTTTAGTTGGTTGGCCAATATGAAGGCGCGAGCTTTTGATGGTCAAGGCGCAGCAAAAGCCCTTAAAATTTTTGCAACCAGTTTTTGTCTGCCGAATAGTTTTCATGTAAACGGCGATCAATCGGGAAAAGGGTATTCCGATTATACCTACCGCCCGTTTACCTTGGAAGGGAATTTTGCTTTTGCAGCGGGATTGCAAGAGATGCTCATTCAAAGTCACACGCCAACAATCGTTGTTTTTCCAGCCATTCCCGATGATTGGAAAGAGCTACGTTTTACGCAACTACGTACAGAAGGTGCATTCTTGGTTTCTGCAGAAAGGAAAGACGGAAAAACGACCTATGTTCAGGTCCAATCGACCGAAGGAGGGAATTTGAAATTAAAGAATCCTTTTGATAGCGATGCTTTCGAATGCTCCCACGAGTACACAATGGATAAGGGCGGTATTATAGCTATCGAAACAAATCCTGGGGATGTTATAGAACTAAAAATGAATCAATAAGGGCTATGAAGGTAGTGGAACAATGTTACAAGTTTAGTACGCTATTGCTTGTAACCATAATAAGGAAACGAACAGCGAAATGGAATTCCTTTGATACAATGATGAATACGATTTACAGTACCTTTTTAGTGTTCTGTGCAATCGCTTTAGTGGCTTGTTCTAACGATAGTAGGGCCGAAAAACCCAATATCGTGTTCATCTTGGTAGATGACCTGGGCTATTCGGATTTAGGATACACTGGAAGTAGCAGTTACGAGTCGCCCAATGTGGATGCATTGGCTGCAGCAGGGATGGTCTTTACGAATGCCTATGCGGCAAGTCCCATCTGCTCGCCTACCAGGGCCGCTATCTTGAGTGGAAAATATCCCGCTAGGTTGAATCTTACGGATTGGATTCCAGGAAATCGGCATTATGGGCCCCATAAAGATCAAAAATTGGTGTCCCAGCCTTTTGAACTGGAGCTCCATTTGGAAGAATACACCCTTGCCGAGGCATTTCAAGATGCCGGCTACAAAACCATGTTCGCCGGAAAATGGCATTTGGGGGAAAAAGAGGAATACTATCCACAATTCCAGGGCTTTGATATCAATATCGCAGGAAACAAGACCGGACACCCAAGTGGAGGGTATTTTTCGCCCTATGAAAATCCGCAATTAACCGATGGCCCTGAAGGGGAATACCTTACGGACCGGTTGACCGATGAGGTGATTCAATTCATAAATACGAACAAAGATGCTCCTTTTTTTGCCTATTTATCCTTTTACACGGTACACCTGCCGCTACAGGCAAAACCCGAAAAAGTAAAAAAGTATACCCGAAAGTTCTCGGAAATGTTTACCGACGAAGAACCATTTTCCCAGGAAGAAGGAACATTTTACAAACATAGACAAAATAGGCCGCAGTATGCCGCCATGATCGAAAGCATGGATGAAAATGTAGGCCGCTTGTTGCAGTGCCTCGAAGAAAATAAGCTGACCGAAAATACCATCATTGTATTTACCTCGGATAATGGGGGCATGGCAACGAGCAATGCCATGGAACATATTCCCACCACCAACCTACCCTTAAGAGTCGGAAAAGGTTACCTATATGAAGGGGGAATACGGGAACCGCTTATTATTAAATGGCCGAAACGGATTCAGGAAGGTTCCTCTTCCCATTTTTCGGTAAACAGTACGGATTTGTACCCCACACTGCTGGATATGGCTGGTTTGGATTTGATACCTCATCAACATAGGGACGGTGTTACCCTTAAACCCATATTGGAGGGCAACGATCAAAAAACGAGACCCATTTTCTGGCATTTTCCACATTATAGCGGTGGCTTGGGAGGTCGCCCTTCCGGAGCGGTACGCCTAGGGGATTACAAACTCATAGAGTTCTATGAGGATATGAATGTTGAGCTGTACAACATCCGCAAGGATATTGGGGAACAAAATGATCTATCCAAGGAAGCACCTGAAAAAGTAAAACAGCTCGTTGATTTATTGCATCATTGGAGAGTAGAGGTCGGTGCCCAAATGCCACATCCTAACCCACACTTTGAACAACCATAAATCCATCTACTTGGTGATAGCAAAAAAGGAAATAAAAGAAGCCAGGAATTACCTAATGTACCCATTTCAAATGGAAAACATAACGAATATTTTCTGGAACATAAATCTAAATTCGATGAAAAGATGAATGACAATAGACGTGATTTTATCAAAAAGGCGGGAATGGCCTCGGCATTTTCCTTGCTCCCCGCAAGTGGCATTTTCGCCAATGGCATACGTAGAAATGAAAAAAAGGGTATCCCCATACCCACCAAGGCCCAACAAATGTGGCAGGACCTTGAGATAGGTGTCATATTCTGTTTGGATTTAGGTGTACTCGCTGGGGATTATTCCCCAAATAATTATTCAAAAAAGGTGTTTGACCCACAATCCTACAACCCATCAAAATTGGACACCGATCAATGGGTCAGGGCCGCAAAAGCGGCGGGCGCCAAGTATGCCATTTTTACCGGTACCCATTTCAATGGCTTCATGCAATGGCAGAGCGATCTGTACCCGTACGGGCTAAAACAATCCCCCTGGCGTGATGGTAAGGGTGATATTTTCGGTGATTTTGTGGCCTCTTGCCGTAAGGAAGATATCGAACCCGGGATTTTTATAAGCACCTGCCGAAATTTTTACCATGGTGTTTTGGAGAATTACGTGGATTGGGGAAGTGGAAAAGGAACGGAAAAACAAAGGATATTCAACCGCATGGCGGAAAAAATGACGGAAGAAATCTGTTCAAAGTATGGGGAACTGGTACAGATCTGGTATGATTCCGGGGTCAAGCTGCCGCATGAAGGAGGGCCCGACGTACTGCCCATTTTTGAAAAGTACCAGCCCAATTCCATATTCTACAACGCTTCCAGAAGAAGCGATTATCGTTGGGTGGGCAACGAGGATGGGTATGCGCGTTACCCATGCTGGGCCACAATGCCCGCAGCTGATAATGAATCGCACACCGGTGACAGTTGGAAACCTTTGCTCGAAACCGGGGATCCCAATGGGGAAATTTGGTCTCCAGCCATGGTGGATGTCCCCTTACGGGGATCGAACGGTATCCATAACTGGTTTTGGAACCCCGATCAGGAACACGGTGTGCATAGTACCAAAAAACTCGTGGAAATGTATTATAACTCCGTAGGTCGAAATAGCAATTTTGTCATGGGTGCCGTGATTACTCCGGAAGGGCTTGTTCCCGACCTGGATATGGATAGATTCAAAGAATTTGGTGACGAAATAGAGCGGAGGTTTTCCGACCCACTGGCCACTTCCTCAGATTCAGGGAAACGGTTAGAGATGAATGCCCTGGGCAAACAAAAGGTAAATCAGGTGGTGCTCATGGAAGATATTTCCAAAGGGGAGCGTGTACGGCAATTTAGGGTCGAGGGAAAAACAGATAAGGGTTGGAAAGTTCTGGCCGAGGGAAGTTGCATAGGACATAAGTATATTGCCCGATTTGATGAGATGGAGGTGTCATCGATTAAGCTCGAGGTCATGGAAAGTATAGCCAATCCCATTATAAGGGAGTTCGCAATGTATCATTATTGTGGAATAAAATGAAACATTCATGGACTTACGGGATGTACCCATATAAAATGGAAAGCGTAGCGAATACTCTAAAACGCAAATCTAAAATCGATGAAAGATGAATGACAATAGACGTGGTTTTATCAAAAAAGCGGGAATGGCCTCGGCATTTTCCTTGCTCCCCGCAAGTGGCATTTTTGCCAATGGCATACGTACGGATGAAAAAAAGGGTATCCCAATACCCACCAAGGCACAACAAATGTGGCAGGATCTTGAGGTAGGCGTTATATTCCATTTGGATATCTCCATACTAGAAGGGGAGTATTCGCCAAACAATTATTCAAAAAAGGTGTTTGACCCACAATCCTACAACCCATCAAAATTGGACACCGATCAATGGGTCAGGGCCGCAAAAGCGGCGGGTGCCAAGTATGCCATTTTTACCGGTACCCATTTCAACGGCTTCATGCAATGGCAGAGCGATCTTTACCCGTACGGCCTAAAACAATCCCCCTGGCGTGATGGTAAGGGTGATATCTTTGGTGATTTTGTGGCCTCTTGCCGTAAGGAAGGTATCGAACCCGGGATTTATATAAGTACCTGTAGAAATTTCTACCAGTGTGTTTTGGAGAATTATGTGGATTGGGGAAGTGGAAAAGGAACCGAAAAGCAAGGGATATTCAACCGCGTGGCGGAAAAAATGACGGAGGAAATCTGTTCAAAGTATGGAGAACTGGTACAGATCTGGTATGATTCCGGGGTTAAGCTGCCCCATGAAGGAGGGCCCGACGTACTGCCCATTTTTGAAAAATACCAGCCCAATTCCATATTCTACAATTCGTCCAAAAGAAGCGATTATCGTTGGGTGGGCAATGAAGATGGGTATGCGCGTTACCCATGCTGGGCCACAATGCCAGCAGCGGACAATGAATCGCATACCGGTGATCGTTGGAAACCTTTGCTCGACACAGGGGATCCCAATGGGGAAATCTGGTCTCCCGCCATGGTCGACATCCCATTACGGGGGGCAAACGGTGTCCATAACTGGTTTTGGAACCCCAATGAGGAACACGGTGTCCATAGTACCAAAAAACTCGTGGAAATGTATTATAACTCCGTGGGTCGAAACAGCAACTTTGTCATAGGTGCCGTAATTACTCCGGAAGGGCTTGTTCCCGACCTGGATGTGGCTAGACTCAAGGAGTTTGGTGACGAAATAGAGCGGAGGTTTTCCAATCCTTTGGTCACTTCTTCAGGTTCAGGGAAACGGTTGGACATAAACGCTTTGGACAAACAAAAGGTAAATCAGGTGGTGCTCACGGAAGATATTTCCAAAGGGGAGCGTGTACGGCAATTTAGGGTTGAGGGAAAAACAGCTAAGGGTTGGAAAGTACTGGCCGAAGGAAGTTGTATAGGACACAAGTATATTGCCCGATTTGATGAGGTTGAAGTGTCATCGATCAAGCTCGAAGTCACGGAAAGCATAGCCAATCCCATCATAAGGGAGTTCTCAATATATCATTATTGTGGAATGCAATAAAGACAGTGTTGGGCATTTTGTTGGTTTTGTCCATGGATAACTCAGGTAATTAACGAAGATCAATTGGAATCTTTACTATGAATTTGGAACGTACAGTTTTACTAGGGTTAATTTTAATTGTTAGCGGTAAAGTCCTTAATGCCCAAATAACAGAACGGGAACGTCCGGCCCAATGGGAAAACTTGGCATACGGCGGACGGTTTATGGATCGCTTTTTAGCGATACCTCCCGTGGGTAAATTGACCGAAACGGTCTGGGGCACCAAGGAGGTGATTCCAAGATACGTGGACAACGGTATCGAGGATTCCCAATGGTCCTATTGGGGTGGAAATATGCTAAAGGGAGACGATGGCAACTACCACCTTTTTGTATGTAGGTGGCGCGAAGATTCCCAAAAAGGACATATGGAGTGGATCAATTCCGAGGTGGTCCACGCCATCTCGGAAACCTCTTTTGGTCCCTTTAAGGTAAAGGAAACCATAGGGCCGGGGCATAATCCGGAAGCCTTCCGACTAAAGGATGGACGGTATGTAATCTACGTCATAGACGGCCGTTATGTTTCAGACGCTATAAATGGTCCCTGGAAATATGGAAAATTTGAATTTGATACCAGGGACAGGCCCATTATAGAAGGCTTGTCCAACCTCAGTTTTGCGCAACGAGAAGACGGCTCCTATATCATGGTCTGCAGAGGGGGCGGTATCTGGTTTAGTAAAGATGGGCTTTCCCCCTATTACCAAATAACGGATAAGCGGGTATATCCGCCTGTGGAAGGGCGCTTTGAAGACCCTGTGATCTGGCGCACCAACATACAGTATCATATGATCGTGAATGATTGGTTGGGTAGAATCGCCTACTATTCGCGCTCTAAAAATGGGGTGCATTGGAAAGTGGAACCAGGTGAAGCATATTTACCGGGAATAACCCAATATACCGATGGGACCCAGGAGGATTGGTTCAAATATGAACGACTCAAAGTTTTGCAGGACCATTTGGGTAGGGCGACCCAAGCCAATTTTGCCGTAATCGATACCATTAAATGGAATGATCTGAGCAATGATAGACACAGTTCTAAAAACATCACCATCCCCTTGACCGTGGGCAGGCAATTGCAGATACTGAACCGCAAAAAAATCAATGCCGGTACAAAAATTATCAGGGTAAACATAAAGGCGGAAGAAGGGTTTGACCCGCATACCGATATGGATATCAACTCCCTCCGTTTCGGAGCATCGGAAGAGGTCAACTTTGGTCGCGGCAGTGGGGTCAAAAAAACGCGGAAAAGAGGGAAGGACCTCATGGTTACCTTTGACGGGAAAGGCCATGGCATTACCGATACCAATTTTGTGGGTAAGCTATTGGGCAAATCCTCAAAAGGGAAATTACTTTTCGGGTATGCCCGTTTGCCAAAAATGAACTATTCAGAACCTGTTTTGTCCGCCAGCATGCCCAAGCTAATATCCAAAGAAAATGGAGAAGAATTAGTGATTGAAGTTCAGAATTTTGGACAGGTGTCTTCCAAAAGATCCAAAATTGTAGTCCAGTACTTTGAAGGGGACATAGAACGGCTAACAATATCTGGGAAGGTACCCAGGCTAAAACCTTTTCAGAGAGAAACCATACCCCACGGTTACCACAAAACGTTTAAAAAAGGAAAAAAATATACGATCAAAATAAGTCTTTATCATCCACAGATGAAATCTGTACATTTTGAAAAAAAGGGCGTCCCTTTTGAATGAAGTGATTTATTCTTTTTGGATTTGTAGTACAGGCCATTGTAGGTCTGCAATACCAAATGATTTGTTTAAAACTGAAAGAATCAAGGGAGAAGCCTTAGAGAAAGGCACAGGACATAGGATACATAATCTAACCATAAATGCAAATTGAGAATGATGAAATATGAGAACAGCCCAATAAAACAACCGCATTCAACAACAAAAAAGACAACATCTTTATTCCTATTATGTTTTTTGTTATCCGGTTCTTTCTGCTTTTCACAAGACTGGACGCCCAATACCGATACAGCCCTGTATGAACAAGCAATGGCCGAAGTAGAATGGATAGAACCGTTCTCTAAATTTCTTGAGCTGGAAAAGTCAATTATTACAACGCCATCACCAGACTATTATCAAGCCAGGTGGGCATTCATCAAAGATGTCTATTATGACAATCCCCATGTAAGCGACCCAAATAAGCCCCTGGACAAGTTTATCTTATTTTGTACCGAGAACAACCTTTTAGGAGCGCAAAAAGAAGAGTTTATAAAAGCGGCAAAAATACTGGGATACGAATTGATTACGGATAAAACTGCATTCGAAGCGCCTCTAGGAGGGTATAGGGAGCATCTGAATATGGCCTATGTATATCATAATGGTTATCCGCAAAACCTGGATCTTTTTGTTCCAAATACGGCTGTTGAAGCACCGGTACCTTGTATAATCTTTATTCACGGAGGGGGTTGGGCCGTGCATAAACGTGCATGGCTTGAAGGTTTCGCAAGATATACGGCATCAAAAGGTTATGCGGCGGCTACTATAGATTACAGATTGTTACATGCGATAGAATCACCCTTGGAATGTGTATATGATGCCAAGGCTGCCGTTCGATGGGTACGGGCCAATGCGAAAAAATATCATATAGACCCTAAAAAAATTGGTGTTTCCGGGGGTTCCGCTGGAGCTCACCTTGCAGCCATACTGGCTACTACCGGTAATGAAACTGATTTGGAAGGTAGTACGGGCAACCTACATGTATCCAGTAAGGTACAGGCAGCCGTAGGGTTGGCAACCCCCGCTTTGACCGGAAAAAGGTTTTCATGGCCGTGGATGAAGGGTGAAAAACCCAAATGGTTTGATAAAATATCCCCGTATCGCTACATTAGTGAAGATGATGCTCCTATGAAATTTATACACGGAAGCGAGGACAATGCCGTAGTACCCGACGATGCGAAGGATCTATACGAAGCCTATAAAAAGAAAGGTCTGTTTACCGAATTGGAAATTATTGAAGGTCAAGGACATGTATTCTATAAGAACCAAGAAACCGCAGAAAAAGTTCTCGATTTCATGAAGAGGGTATTCGAAGATGATGGTTTAAACAAAACTAAAGCAAAAAGAGACTAAATACCGCTCAGCTCCATGAACTAAAAAAAGGATTAGGACATGGCTTAAATCTTAAGCCGGATATTTCTTTTTTCCAATAGCCTTACCAGTAGTATAATGACCAGGGAAAAAAGAAGCGATTTTACAATACCCATGAAACCATCGGACAGAAATTCTGGCCATTGAAAACCGACCAGTACGATGGTGGGATAGATAAAATAAGGCATGAGGTAGCAAGTCAACGTACTGGTGCCTGCAGCCTTAATGGGATCTGCCCATTTGGAATACCCCCACCAATCCACCAAAATGTAGAGTAAAACATAGGAAAGCAAGTTTATCCCGATACAAATGGCCGTCCAAGAGGGTGTGGCCAAAATTTTTGATATAGGGAAGGCCGGCCGAATCCAGAATCCAAAGAGGATAAAGAGGCCACTGGCCAGGGCAACAAGACTTAAAAATTGAGATATTCTCTTTCCCGCCTTTTTTGACTTCAAATAAAATACCGTACACAACAGGCCCGCCATGACCAACACATGATTGGATGCACTAATGACCAATTTAAAGCTCGGAAGGGATTCAAAATGGTTGTTTTCCTGTATGTTCATGAACAAGAGCAAGAGAAAGATCGGTACCCAGTAGATAACCCTTTTTCGGATAACTAAGTAGAGTAACCCGTTCAACAGATAAGCCCATCCGATAAGGCCTAAAATCCCCCACCATCGCGGTCGCATCCAATTTATATCTTCTAATGCCCCACCCCTGTAAATCCAGGCTAAATAGATAAGGATCAACAGGCCCAATGCCTGTAATCCCCAAACCAACGCTTTCCGCAAATTGGGCAATCTCTTGTAGTCCAACCAGATCAAAAAGATAGCGGTGGCCATAAGAATTTGCCATATGTTTTTATCCAATCCAGTGGCTTCCTCATTGATTACCCCGTAATTGACCATATAAAAACCCATGACCAGGAGGGCAATCGTTCTCATAAGAATATGGCCGAGGATGGCGGTGTTGGTTTCCTTCCTTTTAAACCGTACATCAATGGCCAGCGGAATGGACAGGCCTACGATAAACAAAAAAAGTGGAAAAATTACATCCGAAAATCCCATACCGTCCTCCTCGGCCAAGGTGTGCTCCAACCATTTTGGAACCCCGGTAAGCGACCACAGATCGTTGACAAAAATCATCAGGAACATGGTCAAGGCGCGTAGCACATCGATGGTCCTGATGCGAAGGTTCGGTGATGCCGTGCCGGTGTTTTTCATTTCTCGGTTTTTGTTGCGCTACCCTTTTTTGGATCGAGCCAATACTTTAGTCCTTTAAGCTCAAAAGGCTTTCCAAGGTGTCAAATTCATAACCGCGTTCTTTAAGGGTCGTTATCAGCTCAACCAGTCTGGAATAGAACTTGTCGGTGCGATCGGACTCCGTACCGATATGCGAGAGCAACATAAACCCGTTTAATCCCTCTTTTTCCTCAAAGGTCAAAATAGATTGCATAATACGATCCGTACTTCGGTAATTGTCCATTTTTGGAGTAGTGTAGTCCGCGTGTGAAAGCGTCCCCGGGGTATAATTGATAACGGCGATTTCCATTTGATCGGCCCACTGCGTAATGATTTCATCGTTCCACTCATACGGGGGTAAGAAATACGGCGCGTCCTTGATGCCGTATTTTTCCATTTCCTCGTAATTGGCCTTCAAATCGGCTTTAAACTCTTCCTGGCTTACCAATCGCTTTTTTTCCTCCCAATCGTTGTACAGCAGATGCTTATCGGAATGTGCCCCGAGATAGTGCCCCTGATCTTTTGCTTTTTCAATGAGGGGAGCAAACTTCTTGTTTCTATAAAAGTTTCCGGTAAAGAAGAACGAGGCTTTGATGCCATGTTTTTCCAGGACCTTAAGAATTTCTTCCCCACCATCGGCATATTCATCCCCGGAGAACATCAAATTTATTTTTCTTTCCGACTTATCCCCTCGAATAATCGCGCCGCTTTGATCATAGGTATACTGCTTTTTACGGTGGCCTCCCGTAATACTTGCATTTTCCAAGGACGAAAGATAATAGACCAAACAGGCTGTACCGTCCATGGTGGGTTCGTTGGTGGAAAAACTACCCACATCATCCTGATAGACCACCAAATCCGATTGAAATTCCGCATACTCATCCTCATCGTGAAGTTCAACCCCAATAAGACTGTTGGCTATGGAACCATAAACCGGTCCATCGATCAGACCCCCATAGGTTTGATATCCCTCTAAATGATTGAGGGAAGAATGGGGATCTACAGGGTAATCTCCGTTTTTGGGGAGCCCTACAACCATAGAGGTACCCCAAATGTTGCAGCCAAAAAGCCAATCGCGTAGGGCGGCTTCCATTTCAAGATACGTATCATCTCCGGTCAACTGATGGTATAGTTTGCATTGGGTCACCGCTGCGGTTACCAAATTGTTGGAGCACCATACAAAGGGAACGCCCATATAGAAGGGGTTGTCCTTCCCTCGCTCGTGCAATAAACGCAAACCCATGTCATAATACGAAGCGACGGTCTCCTTTTCCTGCGATTTTAGGGCCGTTGCCAGTTCGTTATGTCCGGCGTTCAAGAAGGGATAATACTGATAGTGCACTACCGTATCACGTCCGATCCAGGGCGTAATCTTTTCTTCGGAAGCATAATGAAGGGCCTTTTGCTTATAATTTTCGTCCTGCGTCAGCTTGTACAGACTGCTCGCCGCCAGTTCCATATCATCCATCCAGTTGTCCTCTTCATAAAAATAGGGTGCACTGCCCGGTGCGGTCTGGCTAACTCCTGGATTTTTTTCACCAAAGTCATAAGCGTCCTTGGCACGTTTTGGCAGGTCATCCGTATATCCCGGATAAAAATCATTCAAGACCGAGGCACCCAAGGCAAAGGCCGAAGCATACTTACCGGCCGTGGATGCTACACCGGTAGAACGGTTTTTGTATTGTAATACGCCTTGTTTTTCGCCACTGGCCAAGTATACGGGTCGCCCCTTTCGTTTCGGATCATACACCACGGAATCCTCATTGGGCAATCGGTAACCGACATGATCCCGATCATCTGCAATTTGATTGTAAAACTCCGTGGGAGACGGATTCATCTTTTTAAGCCAATCCATGCCCCATTTGGCTTCATCGATAATATCCGGAATGCCATTGGGCCCCGGTAAGCCATTGGCCCTATGGGCATCGCCAAAAGCTTCGGGATTGTCCCGGTACGATAGCAACAACTGGAAAACGGCATTGGCGGAGGTAGCGGTATATTGCAGATAATCCGTGGCATCATGCCATCCTCCGGTCACATCAATCCGTTCTCCCTCTCTTTCAGGGTTGTACAGTATGTATCCGTCATCCAAATGACAGGAGTCGGTCAAAAACGGGTTATATCCACAGCGCTGTTGGCGCATGTATTCCAAAAGGAAATCCGCAGAATGGTCATAGACATCCGCATTGATTCGAAATACCGGGGATTGCGTACTATTCACTTTAAGATAGTAAGTGCCCGGTGTTCGGTATTCGCTAAAATTTAAGCGGTAAGCGCTTGTAAAGGGTCCGTAGGCACCTTTTGATTCTGGTGTGGATGAGACGTATACCTCTTTGTCCGTCTCGGCATCGTAAAGCGAGAACGAATTGACCGAAGTAGCCTCCTTTTCCGCGAAAACCGCCACTTTAATACTTTCCGGTAAATATCCCAATTGATTTATCCGAACAACGGCCACTCCCGATTTTTCGGTAGTGCGATTCTGGACGCAGGATATGATTAGGATTACGCCAAGGAGGACGACATACTTTTTCATAATGAGTTGAAATTTAGAAATGCGGTTTTTAATGGTATGGGCTATGATCTAATGCATTTTGCAAGTTAGGCTATACAGAAGCTACTCTTCTTTTGTATTCCTTTAGGGCATCCGCCAATCGTTGTTTTGAGGTGGAATCGCCCGGGATGTTATGGGAGGGGTGGATGTGTAATTTAACACCCCTATCCGCCAATATTTCGGCCACTGTGGTTACGGTCATCCATACGGTAGTGACAAAGGCCATGGTGGAAACCGGTCCAATTTTATCAATATGGTTTTTTAAGTGGACTGATGCATCCTCCGAAGGTGCACAAGAATCCACTACCAAATCCGCCAATTCGAACAAGGTCTTTCCACAGGAATGTTTTGTGGTCTTGCCCCGGGCCTCCGCCGCGGAGCCGAAGACGATTACTTTCATCCCTTTTTCCTTGGCCTCGAGGGCAATATCGATATTTACGGCGTTTACACCGGTATGTGAAAACAGCCACATGGTATCCTCTTTGTCAAAATTATGGCCCTTCATGATTTCCCGTCCATAACCTTCCACCCTTTCCAGGAAAATGAATTGATCTACCCCCATTTGACCGGTAATGTTGGTAAAGAATGTCAATGGCAGTTCAACAATAGGGTGAAACCCGACAAAACCACCAATCCTAGGGTACATTTCCTCGATAGGGAGGGTGGCATGGCCACATCCGAAAGTATGTACCCATTTTCCTTTTTCTATGGAATCGGCCATAATAACGGCAACCTTTTTAATGTTTTCCATTTGGGTACTTTCTATTTTATCCATTACGTTTCTGGCATTATCCAGCCATTGCTTTGCTAACATAAAATTGAATTTTAACTTATTTTGGAATTATATTTCTTGTGTGTGATATACAGTAAGACGAGCACCATAAGTACAGCGGTCAGAATAAGATAGGGGAACACTCCAGTACCTTGATATTGTGAAACTTGGCCCATCAAATAATTCGTTAGGACATTTCCGATAAGGGCAATGGTAATCACAATACTGAAGGCCGTACCTGAAAGGTGGGTATATAACTGGCCGATATAGCCCAGAATAACAGGGAATCCTGCTGCCAGGCCTACCCCCATGGCCAACATTCCGGCTATAAATAGGGCATATGAAGCTCCGTACAGTAGTATTAGGCCTCCTATAAAGACAATGACAAAACCAACGACCATTACCTTTAAGGGAGGGAACATGCGGAGAATCTTACCGAGTGCGATTCGGGTAATTGTAATGGCCCCAACGAACGAGGACAGGATAAACAATGCGTTGGCGGACTTTATTTCCTTTATGGTTTCCAGATAGGTAGTAGTCCAGTTATTGGTCAGTCCCTCGATGCCACTTTGAAAAAATAGGATAAAGCCGAATAAGAGCAATACGGGATCTTTTACCATTTTCGGCCCTTCTTGGATAGGAAGTCCCTTGGTTTCTGCTGATTTTGGAAAACGAATCATCAAAAAGAAAAGAAGCGGCAGAGTAATAAGGGCACCCAGCAGGGCGAAAATGGTCTCAAAGGAATACAGCACTTTCCATATACCCAAAATAACAGGGGTTCCCAAGGCCCCTATTCCAAAGAAAACACCCAATAGGCTAAGATTTGCGCTATGGTTCTCTTCGCTGATCTCCGAAACAATGGCATTGGTAGTACCGTTCAATATTCCCCCACCAAGACCGATACAGAAAACGGACGCCTGCAAGAAAATTGTGCTTTTGGCGAACACGATGCCTTCAAGCCCCAGTAAGGTAAAAATACTCCCTGCGATTAAGATTTTTTTGTAGGACAACCAATCGATCAATGGTCCAAAGACTAGGGAGCCCATCAAAATACCCAAGGGCAGCAGAGTGGTCAAAAATCCGGTTTGGGCTTCGTTCAATACAAACTTCCCGGTAACTTCGGGAAGAATGGATCCCAAGGATATCATCACGACTCCAAAAAGCAACATCCCAATGCAGGCTGCGGTAAATACATAACTTTTGTGATACCCCTTATTCGTCATGCACTTGGTCGTTTAGGGTAGTAAGGGCCAAGTATCCGGCACCGATTAAACCTGCGTTACCCCCTAAGGCCGAAGTTTCCAGTTGGATTTCTTCAATGGAAAGGGGTTGTGCCCACTGCTTTGCCTCCTCCAATATGCGGTCCAAAAATTGGTCGGCAGGTCCAAAGACCCCTCCACCGAAAATTACCTTTCTGGGATTGAATAGGCTTACAAGATTAGCCAAGGCCATCCCCCAATACCCGATAGCTTTTTCGATGACCTCAACGGCGACTGAATCTTGTTTTTCATACGCATCGAAAACGTGATGTGCCGTAATTTGATCCGTTGGAACGGCATCCAAAAGACTGGTTACTGTTCGGTTTTTTTCCAATAGTTCTACGGCACCCCGTGCGATACCGTCACCGGATGCATAATGTTCCAGGTTACCCCAGGCATCATACTTTTCATCGTAAGGGGGTTCCAACGCCATCCAGCCAATGGCTCCGGCAACACCTCCACTACCATTGATAATTCTCCCACCCGATAGTATTCCGGCACCTATACCCGTGCCTACCGCGATAAAAATTGCATCGGCACAATCTTTGGCGCAACCTTTCCAGACCTCTCCCAGGATGTAGCAAGATCGGTCGCTCTCCAAAACGATATGTATGGATTGATCGTCCAGGTACTTCTTAAGTTCGTCCTGAAGAGGAATATGGTTCCAATCCGGAATGTTGGGGGCCCAAACGGTTTTCTTGATAGCATCGTAGATGCCGGGGACACAGGCCCCAATAGCGACTACCTTGTAAGTCCAACCTTCTGCATGATCCATCAGCGATTGCATCATAGTACCGATTAAAGCAATGACCTCCTCCCCTTTTCTTCTGGCCAAGGGCTGCACTTCCTTATGCAATAGGTCCCCATGATGATGAAACAAGGCGGCCGAAATCTTGGTTCCACCAATATCAATACCGATTACCGTAGGCGTTCTTTTCATGAAATCGCAGCGTATTCGATATAAATATATTCAATAATGAATATAAAATGCAAAATATATTTACAAACATGCAAAAAAACGGCAAATTTAAGATTGGTCAGGTATCTGGCATAATCCAGACAGAAATCCATAGCGGAGGCGGAAATACGATTGGATCAGCGTAATTGAATCCCTGCTTCGGCAAATTCGGCCAACCTGTCGTCCGTTGGATCCAACTCCGTAATCAGTAATCCGATTTCAGAGGGTCTGCAAATGGCATAGGGCTGTCGCCGTCCCAATTTGTTTGAAGTAGCTAACGAGATAACCCTATCGGATGCGGCTATAATGGCTCTTTTAATCAGGGAAACTTCATACGAACCTTCGGTTATTCCCTCAAGAGGGCCTATGCTTCCCGTGCCTAGAAAGCATAAATCCACATGAATATTGGAGAATTTGTTCACGACTTCATTTCCTAAACTCACCATGGATTTTTTCTCGATTTTCCCTCCCAAAAAAATAATCTCGATTCCCGGATGTTCCGTCAGTTCCATGGCTATGGGCAAACAATAGGTAAAGACTGTGGCCTTTAAATCCTTTGGGATACTCCGGGCAAAGGCGAGATTAGTGGTGCCATCGCTTATAATAATTGTCATTCCATTTTGCAACAGGCCTGAGGCCTTTTTCGCGATACGATTTTTTTCCTCCTGATTTTTTACGACGTTGTCGTTGTAGTAATATAATTTTTGAATGGACGAAATTGCGCCACCATGCACTTTGGAAAGTAGTCCCTTTTGGGCCATTTCATTGAGATCTCGTCGAATCGTATCCTCGGACACCAAGAGTTTTTCGGCCAATTGTAAGGTAGCCACCTTACCTTCCAACTGTAGTTTTTCGAGAATTACCTCCTGTCTTTTGTCTTTTTGCATGTATACCTAATAAGGCTTCAAATGTACGATTTTGCATGAAAATGTAGAAAACATGCAGAAAAAGTGGGAAATAGTGCAAAAAAGACGTACTCAGGTAAGACTGTAGTTTATGGGTTTACCTTAATGAATAAAAATCCAGCTCCATCCCAAGGGCGTGCGTCCGAAATTAGTTCCGTATCACAAACACGGATCGAGCCATTTAAATACGCTGTATTTTTTGGTTCAACAGATACGAAGAACCCTCCATATGATTCCAAAAACTCCCAAGTCCCTTCTTCTATGGTTTCTAAATCTTCCCTTACCGAAAATGTTCCATCAGAGGCAAAACTGACCATGATATTTTTGTCGGCTTCACGTATCCCCGGATTGGCACAAAATCCACAGTCGCTTTTTGTCCATCTCCAAGTTCCTATCAATTTAGCAGCGGTACGTTGGACATCGGTAACAGTTCCATCTGCCTCACACGTTCCAAAAGAATTCTCATTTTGAGATTCCTTTTCGCATGAAGCAAGGAAGAGGATAAAAAGCGATAGGAAAAAGAGCCGCATACTGAAGTGTATT
Organism: Ulvibacterium sp.; assembly: GCF_965228935.1. Taxonomy (GTDB): domain Bacteria; phylum Bacteroidota; class Bacteroidia; order Flavobacteriales; family Flavobacteriaceae; genus Ulvibacterium. The sequence goes on from NZ_OZ245846.1 coordinate 4,913,256, forward strand.
ATCCATTACCCAATAGATACATGGAGGGCTTGGAGGTTGCTTTAAACGAATCGTTTTTAACTTAAAAAAAGAAATTCAAATAATAGGGGATGGTCCACTTGGTTTTAACGAATAGTCGTGTAACCCCCTTTCTTTTAGACTGAATTTCATCGAATGTTCCCATGCCTGGACAATATGGATTTCGCTTTTGGCGTTTTCCAGTCAAAATCCAAATCATGAGAACCGTACTTATCCTATGCTTGATTGTCGTGTTTGCTTTCCCGTCCTGTAGCAATGAGGAGGCCTCCTTGGAAGAACAGCTAACGGGAGATAATACGGAACAGGAGGATGGGCAAAAACCCAAAGAACCTGGAAATGAATGTCCTAGTTCGGTCGGATTCGTTTTTGAGGAAAAGGACGGTATCATATCCATTGAATTTGAAGACAATAATTTCCCGGAAGGTTGGGTGTTGAAAAATGATGCAGCTGATGTTTCTGGTGACGGCTATATGCAATGGGAGGGTGATGCCAGTATGGGCAATCCAGGTAATGGAATGGCAAGCTTTCCTGTTAGGGTCAGTGATATCGGCACCTATCGATTCACATGGCATTCGTCCTACCGAAAAGGAGACAATGGAACGGAACACAATGATTCCTGGTTGCGTTTTCCCGATGCCCAGGACTTCTTTGGAATGAAAGATGGCGGTAGCAGGGTCTATCCCGATGGTTCCGGGAAGGAGCCCAATCCCAACGGGGCCTCAAAAGATGGTTGGTTCAAGGTATACCGGAGCGGTGATGACAACGCTTTTAAATGGCAGGCCCGGACTTCGGACCACGACGCCCATGATATTTACGTAACCTTCGATCTACCCGGTGTGTATCTCATGGAAATCGCGGCCCGTTCGGATTTTCACGCCATAGACCGGATTTTGCTTCATAAAGAAGGTGTTTCCGAAAACGAGGCACTGTCCCAAGCGGATAATTTTAGTGTTAAGGAAACCTGCGACTAGGAGATTCACACCTAATCGGCAACTTAGCATAAAAAGGGTTTTTGTTCTTACGTTTTTTCCTTTGCAACCCTATACTCGTTTCATTCAATTTGTTCGGACTTCCAAACGAAAATACCTTTTCAGTTTTGTAATTCTTCCGAAAGTTGAATGATCTCTTTACAAATAATATCCGCATTTTCCTTTTGGATAAAAATGGTAAAATGGCCCCCATCCATAAAGAATACCTTGCCGTTTTTAGAAAAAGAGGCCATTTCTTCCTGCATCTTTCGTCGATTGGTCCCCATCTTTTTCGGGTTCATACCCATTTTCCTGAGGGCTTTCTCGTTGATATGGGTTCCGGCAAAAACCCTTATCGGTAAGGTATCCGTTACCATTATTCTTTTGGACATTTCTTCCAATGCGATATGCCACTCTTCTTCTTTTATGGAACCCCAAAGATATTTTCCGTCTACAAAGTAGTCGTGATAACGATCGGTAATTTCCTTGGGTACCCCTGGTGCCCGCATGATAGCATTCCCGAAAATTGTCACATATAAATCCAAGACCCCTAAATCCCCTAAAACGGCTCCAGCGTATAACGCTGGCATTAACCAACCCGAGGAAGGCGGCCAGGGCAGTCGTTCACGTTCATCCGGATGCCCGGAATCCAAAAAAACCAAGGCGGCCACTTCGTTCGGATACAATTTTTTAAATACACGGATGTAATGTCCCCCATGGGAGTGACCGGCCATGATATAGGGTGGTGATTCTCCTGTCCTTACCAATAAAGCGTGAAGTTCGCGCGCAACGGTTTCAGGGTCCCGTGGTGTATCGCTTAATTCACTATAACCAATCCCGGCGCGATCATAACGTACCACACGCATGCTATCCTTAAGCCCTTCACTCAGCCAATGATAGTATTCGCTATGCCCTGCTGCCCCTGCTTCAATGACGAAGGTGGGTTTATCGTTTTTTTCCCCGGTACTATGGACATGTAGTTTGAAACCTCCAATATCGACAAGTTTTCCAGGAGGTACCGGTCTGTCCCTAAACAGTCGAAAGCCCAATCCTACCAAAATAAGTAACAGTAGTAGTGAAGTAATCGACAAGCCAATCCATTTTAATATCTTCAAGATCATCCGTATCATAGTTCGGTATTTCGTTAATTCCGTCCAAACCTAGATTCACTTGGAAACATCTTGAAATTCTTTTGATGAACCCACTAAAAAACGATACACATTTAGGTAAATCGCGGATCAATACGATTCGATCAAAAAAACATAGTGTTCGACCCAAAATGCGTTGTATTGGTCAAAGAGATTATAAGACGCGTATCAATAATGCTAAGTTTGTATTATGAACGGTTTTATTCAAAAAAATCATAAGGCGTTGATCAAAGGGGGAGTCCTTGTTATTTTCCTTGCGGTAATGCTTGTTATACCCCATTATACCGGTATTTGGAACAATCCTGTTACCGTTCCGCTGCTGATTCTGTTCTGGTTGGGTATTGCCTACCTTATTTTGCCCGAATTTTTCAAAAAATATCGGATTGCCATTCTTTCCGTTTACGGATTGGTTTTCGCCTATCATTTTTTCTTCTTTAATACGGCACCTGATCAGGTAGAAAATTATCGCCTGAACTTGATAAATTTCATGCTCCTTCCCATTCCCGTATTTGTGGCTTTATGGGGATATGAACAATGGCGCTGGTTGAAAATGCTAAAGGCGGATAAGGCAAGGGCAGAATTGGCTTTGTTGACAAGTCAAATCAATCCTCATTTTTTCTTCAATACGTTGAATAATCTTTATGGTTTGGTCGTAGAAAAATCCGAGAAAGCCCCAGAGGTAGTTTTGAAATTGTCCGATATGATGCGGTATACCATCTACCAGGGAAAGGAAGATTTCGTGTTGTTAAAGGATGAAATCAATTATCTCGAAAACTACATCGAACTACATAAAATCCGCTATCAAAAAGAAGTTGAAATTCGATTTGACTATGATGTCCGGGAAGGTTTAAAAGTTGCCCCATTGCTTTTTATTATTTTATTGGAAAATGCGTTGAAGCACGGTGTTGAACCATTAACGGAAGACGCCTATATCCATTTAGATCTAAAAACGCTGGACAATCAGATTCTTTTTACCATTGCTAATAACTATGAACCCAACGCTCCGCAGGAAAACGCAGGCATCGGGCTGGATAATTTGAAGAAACGCTTGGCGCATATCTATCCGAATCGACATGAATTGAAGATTGAAAAAACAGAGGGCATATATAGAGCCCGTTTGAACCTAGTCCCAAACCCATAACCGCAGTAATGATAACCTATTGCATTATTGACGACGAACCCATAGCACATCGCATTATCGAAGGTTATTGCGCGGAATTGCCCCACTTACAAAAAATCGGTAACGCCTATAATCCCATGGAAGCTTCCGTGATAGTTACCCGTGAAAAAATAGATTTAATCTTTTTGGATCTTAATATGCCTAAAATGACGGGCTTCGAGTGGCTAAAAACGTTACCAAAGCCTCCTAAGATCATCGTGACTACGGCGTATAAGGAATATGCTTTAGAGGGTTACGAATTGGATATACTGGATTATCTGTTGAAGCCTTTTTCGTTTCCGCGTTTCTTAAAGGCAGTTAATAAAGTCAATGCATCGGAACAAGCAGGCTCAGCGAAATCTCCCGGAAACCTTAGCTTGGAGAACAGCCGTTTTTTCTTGAAAGGGGATAAAAAATACCATCAAATTCACACCGATACTATTCTATTTATTGAGGCCTATGGAAATTACACAAAGGTTTTTTTAACCGAGGAAATGATACTAAGTCATGAGAAAATTTCAACCCTGGAACGTTTGTTGCCAGAAGGTAATTTTCTTCGCGTACATAAATCCTTCTTGGTGGCTATAGATAAAATTAAACGCATACAAGGAAATCAAATCTTTCTAAACGAACATAAAATTCCTATTGGTCAGACTTATCGGAGTAGGATTCACCATTTATTGGGTGGAAAGTAATAGTTTATGTATATCCATACCATGAAGTATACGTAAACTACTTTTATTCATACACTTATATTGATAAAATGTTTAGAAATCAAAAGTAGCATTGGACAGTTTAGGAATGTATAGGAAACATTCACAGGATTCAATGAATACAGCGTATAAGACCCAAAATCATCAATTGCTTCAATAGGATTGGAAAGAGATTCAAAAACTAAAAATGTTTGTATTCTACCTACCCTTTGTGGAAAAGTTTTGGGAACCTCCAAAACGGATGCGTTAAAAAAACCGAAGAGAAACTGTACTTTGTTAGGTATATTCCAATAGATAGTGACCCACATTTCCAAAACCTGAGGAAAACTTGATGCCACTAGAACTATTTCGTACAGATGCTTGGGGCATAGGGGGATTTTCTATCAAGTTGAGACCTCCGATTTGGGAATACATAGATGTATTTTTACATCCATATGAACAAGTTGGTCTGCATTAAAATAAAACAGATAGGAGAAACGAGATATTTTGCAATCGAACTGATAGCTAAAAAAAATCCAATGAACACGATTCGTGAATTTTTTCCCATGTTTTATCTCGCCCTCATTTTAGGGCTTTTCTGCCCATTGGATCTAATGGCACAAAAAGGTGATAGAGCAAATATAGAACAAGCAATAGAGAATTATATAGTGGGCTGGCGCTTCGGTAACATTGAATTGCTCAAAAAAACTTTTGATTTGGAAGCAGGCGTAGTACTTTGGGTGGACAAAAATGGAGCGTCGGAACAATTGAAATCAATGACATTGTTAGAGCTTGCCAACAGCGTTAAACCTGATGATGGCTTTGGTAGCGGCTATACAATTCAAAATTTGGAAATAATCGATTCCAAGCTCGCTATTGCCACCGTAAAAATACCCCGCAAGAAAAGTTATTATATCGACTGCTTAGAGATGCAGAAAATCAATGGCGAATGGAAAATCGTACTTAAATCATTTGTATACTTTCCTTAAAATCAGGTTTTGGCATTTAAATGCAATCCATAAATACTAGTAAATAGGTGTTTTATGGATGTATGGATGACTTTTTCTTGTTCAGGAATCTAAAAAAGTAACGAAAGGCTAGCAATAGGTACAGGCAAGGGCGGTTTGAGTATCAACTCGAATCGTTTTTTCATTTAAATAAAGTATATTATTATCCGAAAAGCAGTTGCATAAAATCCGCTACTGCTTATATACGAGATCTTTGGAGTACATTCGGTTAAAGTTGACTTTTGTTGTTACGTGGAGCACACTCCCGCCCTAAAAGAAATGTCCTCCAATGGTCAAATAAACGATTGATAGCCTATGAACCTCAACCAAATAACCGTTCCTTCGTTGGATTTGACACGATCCATCCCGTTTTATGAAAAGCTGGGACTAAAATTGATCGTGGAATCCCTTCCGCATTATGCACGATTTGAATGTCCCGATGGAAACTCCACCTTTTCAATCCATCAGACGGAAGAATTACCAGAAGGTGCGGGTATATTTGTGTATTTTGAATGTGAGCATCTGGATGAACAGGTAGACCGCATCAAGGGGAACGGTATTGCATTTGATTTGGAGCCTACCGACCAACCATGGTTATGGCGGGAAGCCAGACTCAAGGATCCAGACGGAAATCAATTGGTACTCTTTTACGGTGGAGAAAACAGACGGAATCCACCTTGGAGAATACAGAATTCGTAATACCATTAGACAGGTTTAGTAGGCAAAACCAAGATCCAGGTTTGTCAAAATTCAAATAAAGGATTTATTCGAAGTATGCCTAGGACATGATTTTTAACCCATTATAGACATGTCTTTTCTTTCACTATTTATCGAGAAAATATAGTTGGTCATGTCAAAAAATTGTATTTGTTCTTGTAATTTTACTTCGAATAATTAACTATCTGAATAGCTAAGTTCTTGGGAAGTTCCTCTATCAAGTCTTTTTTTTCACTTTCCTTGTTTGTCATCTCAATTCAGGGAGTCGCTCAGAATATATCCATAGAGAATAAATTAGAGGATATCATAATAAAAAACGACACCTCTTTTGTGAAACATGTAAGTGCGGTGATAAAAGAAAGTGAACAAGAAGTTTTATATCCAATTTTCTACGATGCCGAACTTGAAAAAATATCCGATATACAGGTCTATTCCAAAAAGGGAAAACGCTTTAAACCCATAAAGGATAAAGTCATTATAGAAGATGATGTAGAACTCGAATACATTGCGAGCAAAAAAGTAAAAACAGTCATTATTCCCCCAGGATCCGAGTCAAAAATATCATATTCCGTTGAATGTGACGAGCTGATGTATTTTTCAGATCTTCGTTTTTTTTCATATAACGAAGTGGATACATTAAAGTACAAGATAAAGGTCCCTAACACCTTCCAGTTCGTTCATAATACAATATATAAGGAATCACTCGAATATTTGAACATCGATTCCGTGAGTACGGATAGTATGACCAAATGGAATATTGAGGTTGTTCCGGAAAGGATAGAACCTGATCCCTTGGCGTTTTTTGGAATTTATCGAAACAAGAAATCGCCTTTGATGAGAACCCTTGTCGTACCTGCTTCATACAAACGCGATGCGATGAAATATATGAATGACTGGTATCTGCAAAAAGTACAAGCGAAAAGAGGATTAAATCCAATAGTGATACGTAAGATAGACGAACTTACCAAAGGAAAATCAGAACCTTCGGATATACTCAACATTCTATATAATTATGTTAAGAATAATTTTAAATATGTGGCCATTGAAATAGGAATGGGTGCCTTTATTCCCACTCACGCCAACGAGGTATTTTCACACAAGGAGGGGGATTGCAAGGATCTATCAAACTTTCTTTCGGAAGCTTTGAACTACAAGGGAATAAATAGTCATATTGCACTTGCTGCCACCTATGATCATATTAGCGATTGTGATTTTCCGTCATTAAGTTCTGCAAATCATGTAGTATGCTTGGCATACTTAGATGACATCCCAATTGTTTTGGATCCGACAGACCCAATTCACTCTCCAAAAACACCTGTTCAAAGCATACAAAATCGTTCAATACTGATTGTTAATTCAAGTGGTGGAGAGTGGCACAAAGTACAGGGATTTACCCCCCAACAGAATTTAATTGACTATGACATAGAATTAAAGGAAGGTTCGGATAAAATGATGGTGGGTAGATTTGAAGTAAGTTATAATGGAATTTCAAGTAATTTTTTAAGACGTAGGTTCATACACTTGGACGAGAAAAAGACAAATACCAAAATAGAAAAGTATTTCAAATCGGTTTTTGGCAATCAGTCAATCGAAGATTTCAGTATAACTCCTAAAACCAACGTGGTTGCCGCAAAAGGAAAGCTATCGATAGATGGAAAAATATTCAATGATGCGGAAAGCCAAGTCATATTTCTTGATTTTTTGCCCCGACCCTTTGAAACCCAGGAAAGGGGTGAACTGCTGGAAGGAACCCACTTAGGAAGCAACTTAAGTAAAAGAGTACTTTTAAAAATTGAAATGGACAAAGTCTTTGAGGCTTTCGAACCAATTGAACACATATCTTCCGACGAAAGAGTTTCCCTAACATTAAGAATTACTAATCCATACGATTCCATTATAGAGGTTGAATATGAATTTGAATGTGATTACGATTCCGTCGACCAGGAAAACTCTAAAGCGATAAACAAGATTTTGACATCCTTTAAAAACATTATGAATGACCCTATTGTTATTAAGAAAAAAGGTTGAAAAGTATATTCCCTTCTACGTATTCATTTCGCTGCCAATAGGCATTTTAGCGAATGATAGCATTCCTGATTCCGCCTTTCTAGACTATTGCAAAAAATCAGATGCCTATCTAAAGCATTCTTACACCGATGTTGCCTACACCAAAACATGGGGAAGCTACAGAAGATATGTCTCCATAAACAACAAATTAGTGGTCAATAATAGCACCGGGGTAGATAGGTTTGCCTACTTAAACTTGAGCGAGTATATCAGTAATAAAATATATGAGATTGGGGTCAAGACCTTAAAAGCAGATGGCACAGTTATAGAACTGGATTCCAGTAAAGTGTTTCAAACAAAGTCTGGAGACAAGAAATTAGGCGCAATAAACTATCCTATTCCAGGTGTAGAGCCTGGAGATACTATTGAAACTTCCTTTACCTATAGAGAATATGTTAAAGTACCCGAGATGACGGATTTCGTGAATTTATATGCGGAAGTACCAAGCCTTAACACAGAATATTCCATTAAATCCGATCCTGAACTTCTAGTAAGGTATAAGGTATACAATAAGTTTCCCGAACCTGAAGTAATAACAAATGATACTTTGATCTATTGCTTGTTTAAAATGGAAAAAATCAAGGGGCTGGAGGAAAACAGTAATACCTGCATACCCTGTGAATTACCATACATGTATTATTCCATGGAAAAGCGGGATAGTGAATTTAGAAAATGGAAGGACGTATATAATCAGGAATTCAATCTTATTACACAGCCCGTTTCGTTGGATAAAGAAAACTCATCTTATTATAGTAGGTGGAAAAGGAATGTTATTGGTGAAGCCAAAGACAGTAGTAAATACCATAAATTCACCCTTTTGCACCAGGATGTCCTGAACAATATCCAGATGGAACCACCCAACAAAGACGAATTGTTGAAATCCAACGGTTATTTTCTAAAGGAAAAACGCTTTAACCCGCTTGGTATACGTAGGTTGTATAGGCAATTGTTAGAGGATTTGGAGATTGAATATTGGGCCGTGTTCGCCAGAAGCAAGCGTGCCGGAAAAATAGACCCCTATTACATCAGAAAAGGAGAATACGATCATATATTTTTTGCTTATAACGATGAGAAAGGTGTTATGAACCTACTTTATCCACACGAAGCCTACTACAAATATCAAATTAACGAAATCCCGACTTCAATTTATAATACCGATGCCGTTATCGCTAAGCCCTATTTGACAAAAAAAATTAAGAAAAAGGACAGGTTCATTGGTTATGACCTCGAACTGGCCGTAGCGGATTCAGTTACGGTAAACATGGTGAAACTACCCGGAACGAGTTCGAATCATAATTATGTAAAACAAGTTTTTTACAGTAATGTGAATTTGGAAAAAAAAGAAACACCGGTTAAGTATAGATTTTCCATGTCCGGGGGATTATATACAGAGTTGAAGGCCTTTTTTGAGCTATTGGCACAAGATGAAGAAGTAAGCGATTTTTATGATGCATTGGGAGAATATGAGGGTGATGAGGATTTAATAGAGATTGATACGGTTACCAAAACTACCTTTAAGAATGTTAAACCCTTTAGTTTTGCCATGGAAGCTGAGGGAACCCTTAACGGTGCCATGTCTTTTTTAACCGGTAATATGGTGAGTATTTCTCTGGATAAGTTGGTTCAACATAATCAAATTGAAACCGAACAGGACACCGCCGATCTTAACTATTATCTCGATTATGGGTATTCAGATTATCTGATGGCAATGTTTAAATTTCCAAATACTATTGAAGTACTGGATATTGATGGGTACAACATCGATTTTAAAAATGATTATGGAGAATACTTTTTCAAATTGGAATTGGTTGGGAAAAATCAGGTCACACTACAATCAAACTATGAAATCAATAGGGAAGTAATCCCTAAAGATGAATACGGACACTTGAAAAAAATAAATCAATTGTTACAGGAAATCAAGAATAAGCGCATAATCGTAAAGGTAAAAGACCACAATTCACCAAGTAATTGAAGCAACCTTTACAGGGATACTGACATCTAGTGGTAAACAACACTATGAAAAATTTATGGTTGCTCCCTTGCTTGCTTCTTTTTACTGCCTGTTCCGATGATGATCCCGGTACTGAAGGTGATCCAAGAATTGAGAGTGAAAATCTCATCGGCATCTGGCATCTGGAACCTTTTCCGGCCCAAACCGAACTGCGGGAAACCATTTCCTATGAATTTTTTGAAACCGATACCTTCGAAGTCTTGAACAGCGTAGAGGATATAACAGAAAACCAGGTCGTTGGTTATCGGTACAGGGCGACCGGCAATTATTCGCTCAGCGGAAATAGGTTGACCATGGATAGAAACGATATTTACCTTAACAATGACATTTCTGGATTTTCTGCTACCGTGGAGGAATTGGGACTTTCAACCGATAGTTGGACGGAAACCGTTGAAATTACCTTGAATGGAAACGGCAATTCGTTGACCTTTGATTACGGTCCTTGTAACGATACGGCAAACTGTATAGGCACCCTGACTTTTTTAAGGGTACAATGAGTGCTATCCACTACACATGAAGGCTAGGAATTACAAAATACAAGATGTGCATTCAGCAGTAATCAAAAATGAGGGATTACGGAATAGTTATCCTTGGGCCGAAAGTTCTTCTTCGTTCCCTTTTGACAGGGATACCAATCCGCCCACGGCCCCAAGGTTCATGGAATCCAATGCCGAGCTTGGTACAATGACCATGGATCCCTTTTCCTTTAAACCTTCAAACAACATGTTCATCCCTCTAAGGTGTAACGCTACTGGGTTCTTTTTATAGCGTTCACTGGCCTCTGAAAACTTATGGGCGATTTCGGTTTCGGCCGTTCCAAGAATCACCCTTGCCCTGCGCTCGCGCTCTGCTTGGGCCTCTTTGCTCATGGCGTCCGCCAGGACCTGGGGAATGATGATGTCCTTTATCCCAACCGTTTGGCAAGTAATCCCCCAGGGATTCGTATTGTGATCTAAAACCTTTTGTAGATCCTCCGCAATCTTTTCCCTTTCCTGAAGAATATCCGCCAACTCGTGTTTCCCTATAATATCCCGCAATCCCGTCTGGGCGATATAGAAAATGGCCCGTTCATATTCCTGTACTTCCAGGGCGGCCTTTTCAACATCCCAGACCGTCCAATATACTACGGCATCCACATTCACCGGAACCGTGTCTTTCGTTAAGGTCTGTTCGGCCTTAAAATCCGTGACCCGGACGCGCTGATCAATATATTTGTCTATTTGATCGATGATGGGAATAATGAAAAAAATCCCAGGCCCCCTCAGGCCCCGGAACTTTCCCATCCTTAAAACGACCGCTTTTTCCCACTGATCGGCTATATGGATAGATCTTGCCACTAACAAACAGGTCAACAATAGGAAGGCTAACTGTTGGGAGTTGACCAGGTCAAAGTAGTAAAGCGTAATGCATATACTTGATGTGGCTATCATTACGGTCGCGGAAATGGGGTTCCAAAATTTTTTGGTTTTCGCTTTCATATTATTTTTGATTTTGTAGTTGATCGATTATCTCATCTATGGTAAACCCATAGCTATAAGCGATGGAAGAAAACTCGTTGCATATTTCGCCTAGTTTTTGTGCCCTTTCCTTCGCCGATATCCTGATTTTGTTTTCATTGATAAAAGTACCCGTACCCTGATGGGTTTCCAGTATATTTTGAATTTCCAGTTCCCTATAGGCTTTGGCTACCGTATTTAAATTGACCTTCAAATCCACGGCCAAAGACCGAACCGTAGGGAGTTGCTCGCCTGTTTTCAAGTTTCCCGAAGCAATACCAAATTTAATCTGGTCTATAATTTGCCTATAAAATGGAATTCCGGTCTTGGGGTCCAATCTAAACTTGATCATTATACTATAAAACTATTGTACTATACATATAGTACAAACATACAATAAAATTCTTACCTTACCTAACGTATTGTGCAAATACCACATTGGCCATAGAAAACCAAGACCAGTGATTTAATTTGTAAATTGGATCAAAGCCAAAAGGACGATGAAAGGAAATCTGGTAATAGTGCTATTTATTGTCATTCTTGGTTCATGCAAGCAAAAACCCCATATAAATCCATATCACCCACATTCGAACAAGCTCACCATTATTCAAGACGGATTGGGAAAACGTATTGATTCCCTACTATTGCAAGAAATCGCTATCGGATTTTCAGGGTCCGTAGTTGTTTCCGTCAATGATAAAATTGTTCTTCAGAAAGGCTATGGTTGGACAGACTCTTTAAAAAGCTACCCAATATGGCCCTCTACCAAATTCTATTTGGCTTCCACCACCAAAGGAATTACCGGTGTACTGACCTTGGTGGCTCAACAAAAAGGAATCCTCAAAACATCCGATTCGCTATCCATGCTCAATGAAAATTGTCTGATGCATTTTGGGAACATTTCCATTCATAACATGCTTGTTCATACCTCGGGCTTAAGCAATGCATATGAGACCTATGGGGCAACCGAAAGGGAAGCTAATTTGGAACTTTTGTATACAAGACCCTTGGGGCCCAAAGGTGAATTTAAATATTCCAGTGCCGGTTATTGGTTAACTTCGGCTATTATCGAGAAACTATCGGGAATCCCTTACGAAGAATTTGCGCGGGAAAACCTATTTAAAAAGGCCACAATGGAGAACACGGATTTTTGGTTCGAGGCCAACGAACAGGATAAGGACGTGTTTGCACAAAAACAGAAAAAATTCCCGCCCGGCAATCTATACCCAAATTGGGGCTACCGGGGATCTGGGGGCATTACAACCAACATTATGGATCTAAAAAACTATTTTAGGGCCCTAACTACTTTTCAAATCCTAACTAAAGAGTCATTGGATCAATTGTTCGGCCCACATCTAACGCTGGAAAGTGGTATAGGTATTGGATATGGTTGGTATACGACGACTACATCAAGAGGGACCAGGGAAATATGGTCGCGTGGCGGGGAATCATTTGGACATAATAGTGCAATCAGATGGTTCGTGGATGAAGATGTGGCCATTTTAATTTTAACGAATTGTGGTGAGATCGAAAGCGGCGGGGAAGCCAATAGAACGGTAAGTAATAAAATTGAAAACCTTATTTTTTAAGGTTTTACAGCATATAATTCCCAAATTGTGCCAAAAGAAGGGGAAATGGGGCATGCGGACCACAAAAACCACAAAACCTTCCAATCATACAGATACGGGATAACATCACTGTTTTTTTATGAGTTTTTCAGAACCTATAAACTCTTTTTTATTAAATAGATACCAGGAGTGTTTTGTGGGTATAACGATACCATTTATTTTTTCAATTTCATGGTAAATGATATACTCACTGTCCGGATGGAGTGCCGGATGAAAAAACTGGGCTATCCTTAGAGCGAAGGTCCGAGGGTCAAAATAAAACTTCCAATATTCTTCGGACTGGGTCAAGTTATAATTCACCTTCAATACCCATAATTTCTCTTCCTGAAAAGTGGTCAATTGCGGATTTCCCACGAAATTGACTTGGTTGTCATCCAATTTCATGGGAAGTCCATACATATAAATCCAGTAATTGGTCCTTTCAATTATACTTTTACAATCCAGAAAAAAATTTTCCAATTCTCCCTTGGGCGGTATGTCCTTCCCGTTACGTCTGACGATACAGGTGTCCTTATGTACAAAGCCCCCGGTAAGCGTGTCCCCGTTTTTAAGCACCTCGCTCCAGTGGGCTATTCCCAAGGCATTGTCCAAGGTAAGTTCCACGGGTTCTTTTTCGCTTTTGATAATGAATTGGCCCTTGAAGGTCTGCCACTCGTCATTTGGATCATGATATTGAACGGACTTTTTTACCAAAAGCTCGTTGGTCATATTCTGGGCATTGAGCAAGGCTGAGCTCACTAGGAAAACAAATAGGAACGTCTTTTTCATGAAATCGTCTTTAAAAGAAGGACGATTTGTTTTTTATAGTGTTACTCTAAAAGCCTAAAAAATGCGAAAAGGTCCGTAGAAATAAGGTTCCCATACCAAAAATTAGATCAAAACAAAACACCTTTGGCCAATTAAAGGAGACCATAGATATCCCTTAAAACCTTTTCATTTCCATTTTCATCCCTGACCTTTAAATGGTAGCGGATGGTTATAGGCGTACCGATTGGAGCATAGTAATAGATGATCCATGCATCCGCTTCCCTAACACCGATACATCCATTTGAATACGACTTTCCCAAGGTCTCAGGGTTTGTGGTAGGATGTATCATCTGTCCATTCCGGATTCCGTCGATTTCGGTTTCCAACCAAGGTATTTGGGGCATTAGGGTCGTTTTTTGGTCATCCCTTTTGGTGAAATAAAATTGTTTGCCATCCACGGGATTATAGAAATCGGGATCTTTTACATGTTTTATGATTATGCCTTTTCCTTGTTTCGTTCGCAGATCCGTTAGCCTATCACCCATGGCCAAATAACGCTTCCTGTTTTGCCCTACCCTAATGGGGAAGGTATAGAGCAGAGAGGAGTCTTGATAGATCCGTAATGTGAATTCAGGAATATTTATGTCGATATAGGTATTTTCAAATTTCCGGAGGAGATTACATCCCGATAGGGAATCAGGGATTCCCAATACACTCCCTTTGGGTAATACAATTAGTTGTTTTTGATCGTATACAAAAGAATCCCGTGCCGCCATTCTATAATAATCCGTATCTACCAAAGTATCGATAATCCAAGGGTTGGCCCTTACCAGTAGGTATTCCGATAATGGATACTCTGTTAGGTCCTCATAGGTGGCGACCAACGAATCCATGAAACGAAAATAATCCCGTATCCGAACGGTATTCTCTATATAAACCTGTTTCGGAAAATCTTGTTTTTGAACCGTTTCCAAAAAATCATAAGCCATCAAAAAACCATCTTTGGATATGGTTCCTACTAAAGCTACCCTTATCAGCAGCGCTAGAATAATCGTGAATTTTAGCCAATTGCTCATTTTTTGGGTGGTTTTAAGGACGGTTTTCTGGGGTATCGAAACGACCCGTATCGTTAATCACCGAACATCCCAGTTCAGAAAGTTCCCTACGTACGACCTCCAAATCGTTGGTTGTCAGGTATTCAAAGGAAATACTTGCATTATCCATATCTAGCGTAGTATTCCAGATATTGGGTAGATTATACAGCTTGTCCAAAATGGCCCTTTCGTTGATTCCAGATTTCATAGGTTGAAACTCAAATGTAGTTCGCATGATTCCCTCGGTTTACCTTCTAAAGTTAAGCAGCTACATAACTATTAAAAATGAGCGGGATCAGTCTACTCTAGATAGCGACTACACGTATGACCACCGTCATTTCGAATGAACCCTTTGCTTTTTACTTTTAGAGTAGGACATGTCCACGAAAATTGAAGTATGGCACAGGTATTTCATGTACCCAACGGAATACGACGGTTCTTTATCGAAATCGGGGAGCTTTCCTTTTTCGCTGGGCGCTTTTTTAAGGAAACCCTACGACGACCTTTTGAATTCAGGGAACTGCTGCGGCAATGCTATCAGATGGGAAACCGCTCCCTGACCTTGGTTCTGGTCACAGGTTTTATCATTGGATTGGTATTGACCTTACAATCAAGACCTACAATGATCCAGTTTGGTGCCGAATCATGGATGCCCAATATGGTAGGTATTTCAATTGTTAGGGAATTAGGGCCCGTTATTACCGCCCTTGTATGTGCAGGTAGAATCGCTTCCGGCATTGGGGCCGAATTAGGTTCTATGCGGGTAACGGAACAGATAGATGCCATGGAAGTCTCCGGCACCAATCCTTTCAAATATTTGGTAGTTACCCGAATCTTGGCAGCGACCTTGATGCTTCCATTATTGGTGATTTTAGGTGATGCCGTGGCCCTTTATGGGTCGGCCTTGGTAGAATATTTTAAAGGTGATGTTTCCTTCCAACTCTATTTCAATACGGTTTTCGATGCCTTGTCCTATGGCGATTTGATACCCGCCACCATTAAGTCCTTCTTTTTTGGATTCGCCATTGGGCTAGTGGGTTGTTACAAGGGATATTACTGTAAAAAGGGGACTGCAGGAGTGGGTTTGGCGGCAAACACGGCTGTAGTTTTTACATCGATGTTACTCTTTGTCATCGATTTTGTAGCTGTATTTATATCCGATATTTTTTATGAATTATGATCGAAGCCCAAAAGGACATACCGATACAGGAACAAAGTACCGAGACCCGGAAGGTAATGCTGGAAATTAAAGACCTGTACAAAAGTTTTGGCGATAATAATGTCCTAAATGGGTTCAACCTAAAGTTGTACCAAGGGGAAAACTTGGTCGTCATGGGAAAATCGGGCTCCGGAAAATCGGTCATGATCAAATGTTTGGTCGGTTTAATCCAACCGGACAAAGGCTTCATTTCGGTCATGGGACAGGAAATAAAGACCTTGGATCGTGAAACCTTGGATGCATTACGTTCCGATATTGGTTTTCTATTTCAGGGAAGTGCCCTTTATGATTCCATGACCGTACGTGAAAATCTGGAATTTCCGCTAAGAAGACATACCGAGAAAGTGGGCATGGTCAAGGACACCAAACCTTTGGTGCTGGAAGCCTTGGAAAGTGTAGGTCTGGCCCAGACCATGAACTTGATGCCCTCGGAGCTTTCAGGGGGCATGAAACGCAGGGTAGCCTTGGCACGCGCCTTGATCCTAAGGCCGAAAATTATTCTATACGATGAACCCACAAGCGGATTGGATCCTATTACGGCAAAGGAAATCATTGAACTTATGCGACACGTACAGAAAAAGTATGAAACATCGTCCTTGATAATTACGCACGATGTGGATTGCGCCAGGGTCATCTCGGAACGGATGGTCTTATTGGTGGACGGAATCAATTATGCCGAAGGATCCTATGAAGAACTTACAACATCGAAAGATCCAAAGGTGGAGGCATTTTTTAAAAAATAAACCATGGAAAGGACTACTTCGGAAAAAATCAGATTGGGCATTTTTGTCATTATAGGAACCCTTTTGTTGGTAATTGCTGCCTACCTTGTTGGCAACCAGCAAAATCTATTCGGCAACACCTATACCATCAATGCGGTCTTTAAGAACGTCAACGGACTTCAAAAAGGTAACAATGTACGGTATGCGGGTATCAACATCGGTACGGTAAGTGGCATTGAAATGCGGAACGATACGGCCATACGCGTCTCCATGTTGATACAGGAAAAAATGCAAAAGCACATTAAAACAAATGCAATTGCCACTATAGGGTCCGACGGACTTGTGGGCAGTATGGTCATAAACGTAGTCCCAGGCAATGGTACGGCACCCTTGATACGATCCGGTGATGAAATTCTTACCATAAGCAAGATCGCCACCGTTGATATGTTGAATACTTTAAGTGTCACCAACGAAAATGCGGCCCAGCTTACCCAAGACCTACTTAAGGTTACCGCTTCCCTCAACAGAGGGGAGGGTACCTTGGGGCGGTTATTGAACGATACCCTCATGGCCAATAATCTACAACGGACGTTGATCAATCTTAAGAAGGCTAGCTTTGGAGCGAATACGACCATAAGTCAACTTAACGATATCGCCAAAAAATTCAATTCCAATGAAAGCGTAATGGGCGTGCTATTGAGCGACAGCATTTCTGCGGTTAAAATGCAGCGGATTATTGCACATTTAGAAGCTTCGAGCAGTGAACTCAGTGGTATGTCAAAAGACCTCAACAGGGTGGTCGGAGATATCAAGGATGGAAATGGAGCCTTGAGTTATTTGGCAACGGATACCACTTTGGTCTCACAACTACAAAGTACCATGCAAAATGTGGAACAGGGGGTGGAACGATTCAATCAGAATATGGAGGCCTTAAAACATAACTTTTTAACCCGGGGATATTTTAGGAAGCTGGAAAAACAGGAAAGAAAGGACAAGCAAGAGGAATAATCCTTCCAAACAAAACCACTATATCCATTATTCAATTTCAATATAACTAAGGCGCTACGATCCTAGGTAAAAAGCCTTTTTTTGCTATTCTTGCCTTTCCTCAAGGAAAAAGGCAAAAAATCGATGTTTGGCATGGTCTAATTCCTCCGTGAATATGGAGGATTTCCTTGAAAGGCCATCTTCCATTAGATAGCTCAAAGGCACTAGGACATCAAAACTTCGGAACACTTCTTTGGAAATGGCCAAAATGGGCAGTGCCAGTATCATTCCGGAAATGCCCCACATAATGCCTCCCAAAAAAAGTCCAAGTATGATGAACAAAGGATTGATCTTAATACTAGGTCCCATAACATTGGGCGAAATCAGGTTGCCTTCTATTTGTTGTACCAAAATATACAAGCCCAATACGGCCCAAGGTTGCCATAGCGTATCGGAAATCATCAGCATGTAGGTAAAAGGTAAAATACCGCCGATAGTGGTGCCCACATAGGGGATAATTTCAAGAAATCCTGCCAAAAATCCCCAAAAAAATGGGTATGGAACACCGATCAACCACAAACCGGAACCAATGAGAACACCCAGAATAACAATAACCAGCCCCTGCCCTATCATATAGCGTTTGGTAAGTTTTTGTACCTCGCCGAACAACTGTTCTAATGCTCCCCTCCTTTGGGGATTTACCTGGGACAAAATATAGTTCTTAAACGCGGTCCGGTACAATAGAATAAAATAAGTCATAAGGACCACCAATACCATATTCGCCAAAACTGTGGTACCGGATTGGAAACCTTCCTGTAACAGGCCCATGGGAATATCGATCGCCTCGTTCAAATTTTCGGGAATCCAGCCCAACGAAGTTTCCGGATCCAAACGCAATTCCTGATCCAGCCAATCCATGAACTGAGCCATAAGGCTGTTTATTTTTTCCTTGGCCGACGGCAACTTTCCGAACAAGATCCGAGACTGATTGAAGAAAAAGAAAAGAAGGGCCAACAATGGTACAACTGCAATAAGATACGAGGCAAATATGGCCAATATCCTGTTATGAAGTTTAAGTTCAAAAACGGAAACCACAGGTTTTAGCATTAATGCAAAAAAAAACTAAAGCATAACGGCACAAGGATAATTTTAGCCGCTATAAGTATGTATACCACTAAAACCACTATACCGAGGAAATAAAAAACATTGGGAAGGTTTATGGTGTATCTTTTCATGTACTGCTGCATTCGGCTTATTGAAAAAGGGCTGAAAGCCAATTGGGTCTTTCTAGGGTCGCTGATTTAAAAGCATGCCATCCGTAGACCTTCTATTTGGGGATTTTACGGTTGAACCTCCATAAATGCCGTGACCCATTCTTGAAAACAAAGCTCTAGATTCTACGCTAAAGGGCAATGGAATATGAATCGCTTCCCTGTTCCTGCATTTGCAGTTGAATCCTTTTCTGGTTGAACGCCAATAGCGGAATGGACACCTCACCTTCCATAGTACGCACCAAATCCCTATGAAATAGTCTATCATATATGGAAGAATGCTCACGCTCCATCATCACCAGCATATCGGCATGTTCTTTTCGAATATAGGAATGTAAGCCAGATTCCACATCCTCGGCTTCGGACATACTGAAAACAATTTCAGGATACGATATTTGCTGTCTTAGCTCACGCTCAAACCATTTCATATGCCGGTCCGCATCGGACTCGTTTTTAAGGGGTATATGTACCACTTTAATGAGAGCCCCATAGCACTCCGCAATTTTTACCAAACTACCGATGGCGTGAATATCGGCTTTCTCAAAATCCGTGGCATAGATAAGGGTAGACAGCCCGTGATAGTAAATGTAATTGGGTAACACCAATAAAGGAATGTCTATTTTATTCAGAAGCTCATTTGCAATGTTTCCTGAAAAAATCCCTCTAAGGGTATATTCATCCTTCATGCCCACAATAATAAGATCCGGTTTCAGAGTCCAGGAGGCCGATAGAATACTCTTTGCCACAAAATTACTTTCAACAACCTGTATTTTTACAGGATTTAAATACAATTCATTTTTTAAATGGGTGCTACAATAATTTGTAACGATTTCCCTTTGTTCTTGATGCAACCTTTCTTCCAATTGCTTGGGAGGTCGTATCGTGGCGACTGTAACGGGAGGAAGTTCGTATACATGTAAAACATGTAACTCAGCGTCCATAGCACTGCTAAGGCGGTACGCATAGCGCAATGCGGGAGCGGAATTCCGGGTACAATCCGTAGCGTATAGTACTGTTTTCATTGCTGATATGTTTTAGTACTACAAAATTATGTCACAGCGGACTATCCGTAAATGACCATGGTCATTTAAGTGCATTTTTTTAGGTTGATATGATCTCTATCCGTTCTCCAACAATTCCAGATAACCTTGCAGTAGAGCCAAATATCGTTCTACTTCGGCAAGCGCCTTCCTTTTCGCGCTTTCATTCGATGCGCTCTTGGCACGAAGACTGTTGACCTTTGCCCGTATATTGGCACGGTAAGCTTTATAATAAACAAAAAATTTGCGCTCTTTTTGTGTCCCCATTGCCGGAAACTTAAGATTATAGTGTTCAATACATAGGTTGGACAACTCTCTTTTACCAAAGGCCTCCAGGTCCATACATAAAAAAGCGACTTCGTTCAGTACATCAATATAACGGTAATCGTCATTGAACTCCAAACAGTCGAACAGCTGTGGGGTGGGCAATAAAAAGATATTCCGGCTATGCAGGTCTCCGTGGCAATCCCTAAAAAAACCGGAGCTTAACCTATTTTTCAGCAACTTTTTGTTTTTGTCAAGGAAAGTATCGGAAATTCCTATCGCATGGTCAATAACCCCAATTTTATTTGTACCGAAACATGTTGACAGGAATTGCTTCTCCGCTTCCAAATCATTGAATCTTTGCTTGATATCCAACACATTTTTCTTATAAATAATCCTGGCGTTCCCATGAAATTGAGCTATCCGTTCGGCCAAGTTTCTTATATCGAACGATGTTACCTTATCCTTTGTCAAGAGTACGTCCATTTGTCTTCCAGGATCCATTTTACGCATCTTTACCGCATAGTCCAAAATGGCTCCTTTAGTACCTCCTATTGCCAAAGAGTCCTGTATTTTACGGACAGGCAAAACCTTGAGGTATATGTCCTTTGCAAATCTTTGGTTCAGTTCAATTTCCTTATGGCAATTGTGTTTTCGGAGCTCAAGAGTAGAAAAGTCAAGGAATGAATACCGGATAGGCTTTTTAATCTTGTACACGAATCTATCACATAGGATTACCCAGGATATATGGGTTTCGACCAATTTCCGTTGACCTGTAATCTCGGGAAAATCGCCTTTGGACAGCAAGATATCAATCTGGTTTTTTGTCATTGTTCCATCCAAGATATTGTACAGCTTTTTGAAGCATACTATGGATATTCGCGTTGGTGGATTCCAGAAGCAAATGGGGTTCCTCCAAAGACTCCCACTCCTGTTGCAGACTTTGATACACTTCAAAATCTGCATCGCTATAGGGCCTTTTCTTTTTTAATCGTTCCCTGATAATGGATTCTTTCGCCCATACCTCGACAAAAAATAGGCTTTCCTTTGCCTGCTTAACAAAAGGTTTTCTAGTTTCATTTTTGTGGAACGTGGCATCCAGTACCAAATTTTTATGATACCGGATGGCTTCCTTCATTTTTTGAAGCATCATATCATAGATCTTCGCCTTTTCCCCCTCCGAATACATTCTCATCTTGAAATTTTCCTTTCGCAACCGATCACTATTAACGTATTCGGCATGAATCATTTTTGCCAGCCTTTGGGCGAAATAACTTTTACCGCAACCGGGCAGGCCCAGGACGATTACAACCATACTTTTTTTGTCTTAGGTGGTATTTTCAACTCGCCGTTTATCCTTCAATGCCCAATAAATGCCTTTCACATCCTCCACCCAAACATCGTACATGAAAATAAGCGTGATTTCCTCTATGGTTTCCAAAACCCCGATAACTATCATGACGTAAAAAAGCCAATACACAGGTCCAAAAAACAATGTCCACAAAATAAAGCTGGCCTGCATCACAGCCGAAACCTTGGCCAAATAGGTATGAAAGGCCGTCGCCTTGCCATATTTTTTCAAAGCTATCAGCATTTGGAAAATATAGGGTACGAACGCTATGGCGATAAGCAACAGGTTGTCCCGGATAAATGTATTTTCAAAGACCCATAGCCCAATGAGTCCCAATACAAGGGTAATTTGATCACCCATGGAATCCAATTGCGAACCCCTGGCACTTGTAATCTTCAATTTCCTGGCCAGATAACCATCAATAGCATCGGTACTATAACTTATGAGCAAAAACCAGGTAAACAATCTTCGCTCCTCAAACCAAATTAGCAAAAGCAACAAAGGCACTGCCAAGATGCGGTAAAATGAAAACCAATCGGCTATATTGAAATTTTTAAATGTGGGCATTTTCATTTTTGGATTCTAATATAATTTTTTGACGGTGAGCCCCTGCGATGGTGGATTCTCCCGCCAAGGCGTCCCAATTAATGTCAACATGTTTAAAAGTAATCGAGGGAATCCTCAATCAAAATGACCAAAATCATACGGATAATTATTCCCAAACTGATACCCATCATTTTCATCTTGACATCATTTTTTTAGCTTCATACTAAATTTAGAAGTGATGAATACCATTCTATATGCCACCGACTATTCCGAGAATTCCGTAGCGGCCCTGCATTTTGCATATGCATTGAGCAAGGAACTGAATGCCGAATTGATGGCCCTTCATGTATTTGATTTACCCCTGACCTTGGCCAGCACCATCTCCTATACCTATTCACGAAAGGAAGTAAGGGCCTTCGGGGACCATCGTGAAAAACTGATTGCCTTTTGTAACGAACATCTCAGACACGAAAACCAACCCTTGGCCATTACGTGGAAAGTGGACGAAGGAAAGCCCGTCTCCGAAGTTATCATCAAAAACGCCAAAGAACTGGAGGTGAACTTAATCGTTGTGGGGACTAGGGGTGGAAGTCGTATTAAGGAAGTAATTTTGGGAAGTACGACCAGCGCGTTGATCAATTCCGCACCCTGTCCCGTTTTAGCCATACCCGAAGATGCCGATTTCCATGGCATTAGAAAATTGGTGTATGCCACCGATTTTGAAGGCACCGATATCTTCGCCATTGAAAAAACGGTTGAGTTGGCAAAGCCTTTTGAGGCCGATATCCACTTGGTGCATGTATCCACAAAGCCCCGTCATACCAGCGAAGACCAAATGGAATGGTTCAGGAGGATGTTGCGTCATAAGGTGGCCTATGAGAACATCCGATTTGAACTTCTTTTTGGTGATGATGTTTTCTTGACACTACAGGAATATGTGGATGAAATTGAGCCTGATTTGGTCGCCATGCTGGAACGGGAAGGTCATAGCCTAATTAAAGGCCTTCGCCATCGTGACTTGGTAAAACGTATGAAAAGTGAAGGGCATTTACCCCTATTGAGCTATCACAAGAAGAACGTTGTTGTGTAGTCTTTTCCATAAAACCGATTGAACGGGTAAGGCTTTGATAGGGTGAATAAACCAAGATGGGACCTTAAGATTTTTTTGTATAAATCAACGATTATGGGAATGTTCAGGAATAGAATTGACGCAGGAATTCAATTAGCGGAAAAATTGCTCAGGTTCAGAAATGAAAATGTAGTGGTCTTGGCCATACCTAGAGGTGGACTCCCTATCGGTTCTATTGTCGCCAAGACCTTAAACGCTCCTTTGGATGTGGCCCTTACCAAAAAAATAGGACACCCGGACCATAAGGAATATGCCATTGGGGCGGTTAGCCTGGACGATATTATACTCACCAATGCCCATGGCGTGCCCCAAGATTATATTGACAGGGAAATTGTACGAATACGGAAAAAACTTGGACAGCGCTACGAGCACTACTATGAAGATAGGTGCCCGCAAAACCTAAAGGATAAGACCGTTATCATTGTGGATGATGGTGTGGCAACGGGCAATACCATTCTTGCTACAATAGAACTAGCAGCCTATCAAAAGCCCCAAAAAATAATAGTCGCCATACCTGTAGCACCAAGCGCTGTCATCAGAAAATTTGAAACCATTCCCAATCTTACCGAAACCATCTGCTTACAAACGCCCGCTGATTTTCAGGCCGTAGGACAGTTCTATAAAGTGTTTGGGCAGGTATCCGATCAAAGGGCCATACAATTGTTGGAGGAAACCAATGCCATTAACCCTTAATAACCGCTACCGGTTTCAATTTTGCTACTTTTTTTGCTATTCCCGAGGCATTTACGACATCAACAACCGAACCCACATCCTTGTAAGCTACAGGAGCTTCTTCCGCAATGCCCCTAAAGGAACCGGCCTCGATAAAAACACCCTGTTCCCTAAGCTCTTCTTTAAGAACAGGGGCATTGACCACTCGTTTGGCCGCACTTCTCGAAAGTCGTCTTCCTGCACCATGACAACAGGATCCAAAGGTCATTTCATGGCTTTTGGAGGTACCGGCAAGGACATATGAGCATGTACCCATACTTCCCGGAATGATTACCGGCTGTCCGGCTTCCCTAAACGCAAGCGGTAACTCCTCAAATCCTGGACCAAAGGCACGTGTTGCACCTTTACGATGTACTATGACCTTTTGGGGCGTACCCTCGATAGTGTGCATCTCAATCTTTGCAATGTTATGCGCCACATCATAAATCAACCTCAAGTCCCCACCCTTTTTACCAAAAATATTTTCCCAGGCCCTTTTAACTTCCCAAGAAATGATTTGTCTGTTGCACCAGGCAAAATTAGCCGCTGCGCACATGGCTTTAAAGTATTCCTGTCCTTCTGTTGAATTAAAAGGAACACAGGTCAATTCCCTATCCGGTACATGTATCCCATACTGCGACGTGACCGCCATCATTTTACGAATATGGTCCGTTGCCACTTGATGCCCCAAGCCCCGGGAACCTGTATGAATCAAAAGGACTATCTGACCTTTTTGTAAACCATAGGTCTTGGCAATGGCGTTATCGTATGTCTCCTCCACAAAATCGACCTCCACAAAATGATTGCCCGAGCCTATGGTTCCTAATTGATCCAATCCTCTATTTTTGGCCATTGTGGAAACAAAGGCAGGGTCTGCATCCTTCAATTTTCCATAACTTTCCATATAGGATAGGCTTTCCCTTGTTCCATATCCATGATCCACGGCCCAATGGGCGCCCTCCACAAGTACTTCGTCCAGTTGTTCGATGGAAAGTTTAATTGTTCCCCCCTTTCCCATGCCCGAAGGGACTTGTGCATACAATTCCTTAGATAGGACTTCCATGATATCCTTGTTGTCCTGTATCTGAAGTTGTGATGTAAGCAGTTGTACCCCACAGTTGATATCATAGCCTATTCCTCCCGGTGAAATAACCCCTTCCGGGTAGTCCATTGCCGCCACCCCTCCAATGGGAAAACCATAGCCCTCATGTACATCCGGCATCACCATCGATGCTTTTTTGATACCTGGAAGTGTAGCTACATTGACCAATTGATTAAGGGATCTGTCCTTGATAATGGCATCAAGAAGACTCTCCGAGGCAAGGATTTGGGCAGGGACACGCATGTCCTCCCGAAAGGATTTTGGAATCTCCCACAGATAGTCCTCCAATTTTGTTATATGCTCTTTTTGGACTTTTTTCACACCTCTAAATCCAACAAGTTGGTATTTTAAAGAAAAACGCACTCAAATAGCGTTCTCGTTTTGGTATTAAAAAATTAAAGGTCAAAAATGATATTGGTCTCCAAACAACCTTGGGCATTTCTTGATATAGCCGCTTCATGGTAGGTCACTCCCTTGATTTCCTCATCAAACTGGTCGAACCATATGCCATATAGCTGGGCATCGACCTTTGTAGCCGAGAGTTCTGAAAAGTAGACATGGCAGAAAAGGGTCTTTTGTATATAGGAAAGGGCCAGTACGTCGGATAAAAAATCGATCAAGAGACAAGTTGTGTCATTGGAAGATATAACTATCCTCATGGAACAATCATAATGATCAATGGTATCGCAACACCCTTCCTTTAGAATTTGCGCCATTTCCCTTAGGCTATTCTTAAAAAGTTCTTGGAGCGTATACCCGCTTACCTGTATCCCAATATCCGCTATATGTTCCATGGATTGTGCCATTGTTCAATTGTTTTTGTCCACAATATTTGATTTCCGCTTTGTATGAATATGACAAAATGTATTAATCCCACAATGATTCAAATCAGTCTTATGAATTTTAACGTTTGGCAAACCTTTTTTGGAAAAAGCTCGGATTCTAGGAATTTTAAAATAAAAAAGTACTGCCAAGGGAAGGATACTTAGTTTTGGCAGTACTTTTAGATAATCCTTGTTCAAAAAAAGGATTATACTTCCACAATACCAAAAGTAACTTTGGCATTCACGCGATATTCAACAATTTGATTATCGCTTACGGTCACCTGCATATCCTGGATATAAACAGATTTGATGTTCTTTACGGTCTTAGATGCCTCATCGACAATATTTTGGATGGCATCTTCAAAATCCTGAGTGCTATTGCCCAAGACTTCGATTACTTTTAAAACGGACATACTATATATTTTTAAGTGAATAATAATTTATATGGGTTATGGCAAATACATCTTATAAAAATTCTCCTGTTTCGTCAATTTTCACACGAATAGTCTCGTCCCCATTTTCCAATTTTAGCTTGTACTTTTTTACCGCACCCTTTTTCCTATGGTAGCTTACCAAATAAATATCCTTGGTTACGGTCCATCCGGGGAAACGTTTTAGGACGGCCTCCCGTATTGGGTTTGGTAAATTAATATCCTTGAACTTTTCGGCAGTACGAATCAAATTTCCATCCTTGTCATAAGCCGCAAGAATTTTACCTTCCGGAAGGTAAAAACTGATTTGGTACAGATTGTATTCGTCCTGATAAAAATCAAAACCCTTTGGATTATAGGCAGCTACTTTGCGTTCTAACAATTCAACAGGAATGGAAGCTACTTCTTGTGTGTTTACATCCTTTAGGTATCTATAATTCGTAGCATATACTATTACCTCGGAGAGTTTTTTCGTATCTACGGTCTGTGCATAAGTGGGGAAGGTGAAGCCGATGGCCAATAGGCCCAAAACAACTTTTTTCATAACTATGGATTTATGTTAATACTAC
The DNA here is from genome assembly GCF_965228935.1 of Ulvibacterium sp. Classification (GTDB taxonomy): domain Bacteria; phylum Bacteroidota; class Bacteroidia; order Flavobacteriales; family Flavobacteriaceae; genus Ulvibacterium. Next base: position 4,940,174 of record NZ_OZ245846.1, read on the forward strand.
TTAAGTAAATACTGGATGAACATTCTTCCTATGTTCGCCGGATCAAATGTATTCGGGTTATGGTAGTTCCGCAATGACCTGGATCATTCCGCTCGTTATTCCCTTTTCATGATAAAAAAAGGGTAGAAAAATCAAGTGTTTTAAAAGGTTGTGGAGGAAAGTTTAGGAGAGCTTTTTTCTTTGTAAACACTTTTTAATCGAGGTCAGAAGATCTTCAAGTTCCAAAGGTTTTATCAAGTAATCGTCCGCACCCAGATCCAATCCTTTTTGGATATCCGTTTTTTCCGCCCTGGCACTAAAAAAAATGAAGGGGATCTTCTTATAATCAGAGTGCTTCCCCAAAGTGACCAGCAACGTAAGTCCGTCCATTTCCGGCATTAGCAAATCGCATATGATAAGATCGGGTATAAAATCAGCTAATTTTTTAAGACCTTCCCTTCCGTTTTTGGCCTTAATGACCTGATAACCCTCGAGCTCCAAAAGTTCAGCTGTATTCTCCAAGATACCGATATGATCTTCAATAAGCAAAATAGTGGTCATTGGCCGTTGATTTTCACGAAATCAAATCCTAAGAAAGTAAGTAGCATGTCATAAATATAATAGTTCTCGAAAGAATAATCCCTTGTTTACGTAGGACTCCTTTACGGGAAATCGCAAAATACCAAAGATACGACCAAATATTGCTTCTTGAAGGGAAGCCATTTTCCTGATCTACATCATATTGAAAGAAACATTTCTCCCCTATTTTTATTTCATAAATACTACAATTATCAAAGCGTTATGATAAAGGATTTAGGTTCCAGGGAATGCATTCAACTGCTCTGCGACAACTACATTGGCCATTTGGCCTACATTGCCGGTGAGAGTCCTTTTGTAATCCCCATTACCTATTACTATGACCAAGCGCACAACAGTATTATCAGTTATTCCCTGGAGGGCCATAAAATTGATGCTATGCGGAAAAACCGATCGGTATCCATGGAGGTCGATGAAATTGAGTCGGTAAATCGTTGGAAATCGGTCTTGGCGCACGGCCAATTTGAGGAACTCAGCGGCATCGATGCCAAGAACCTACTTCATGAATTTTCAAAAGGGGTAAAGGAGATCATCAACCGTAAGGAGACCAAGAAGTTGCGATTTATTTCTGAATTCTCAAGCAAACTCGGGGCAGAGGGCACCTCCCCGATAGTTTATCGGATTCAACTCTTGGGGATTACGGGAAAACAAAGATCAGGTTGATAAGGTTCGGTATTTAGTGCCCTCCCATCTTTAAAAGGCCAATCCCGTAGAATTAACCACAATTCCAAAACAGTGTACTTGTCCCAATACTCTTCCGCAGTGCCGTTGCCTTGATTTTGGGAAAGACCGGAAACACGGATTGTCTTGGGTATGACACAGGTCATTGTACAAAATTCCCGCCCCATTTTCCTTTGCACAAGCATTTATGATAAATTAAAACCCAAAGCAATGAACACTTTAAGGATTATGGCGATGCTGGGGATACTGGCATTGGCCTCTTGCGTAAGCCAGAAAAAGTATATGGCCCTTCAGGAAAAGGTGGAAGTATGTGAAAGCACATTGGGCGATAGCCGGAACAAGGTTGCCGTGCTTGAAAATAATCTGGCAAATGAAAAAAATCGTGTAAAATCATTGGAGCAACAAATGGAATATTTCAAAAGCACCAATACCGATCTCTTGGCCAGACTTTCCGATCTATCCGTAGTAAGTAAATCAGGGGCGGAAAGTATTAAACAATCCTTGGAGGCATTGAACGAACAGAACAGATACATCAAAGATCTCACCACCTCAATGCAGCGCAAGGATTCCATAAATCTAGTACTGGTCATGAATCTAAAGCGTTCCTTGGACGATTTTAACGATGACGACATCAATATAGAGGTAAAGAAAGGTGTGGTCTATGTCTCCATTTCGGATAAGATGCTATTCCGTTCGGGGAGTTACCAAATTAGTGATCGGGCCGAAGAAGTCATTGGTAAAATAGCCAAGATCGTAAACGACCACAACGAACTGGATATTTTGGTAGAAGGGCATACGGACAATGTACCCATTGCCAACGAATGCATGATGGACAATTGGGATTTAAGCGTTAAACGGGCTACTTCGATAGTTAGGTTGATGCAAAACAAATTTGGCGTGCAACCCTCGCGGATGACCGCCGGAGGTCGTTCCGAATATCTCCCCAAGACTACCAACGAAACTGTGGAGGGACGGGCCAAAAATCGTAGGACGGAAATCGTAATCCTGCCCAAATTGGATCAGTTTTTTGAGCTTTTGGAACCCCCTACAGCAAGTATTCAAGAAAACGGATAATATATTGGATCAAACCGCTCCCCTATTTACGGAGCCATGGGTTTTAACGAATAATAAAATTGCCGGATGCCATTTGATTATTGGGTTCTTAGGTTATTTTGACGTAACGCAACAATAACTTGGGTACCCAGTAAACCCGCAACTTTTGAAAAATCGGGGCACTGAAAGTACAGGGGTCCAACTAACGATCGCGACCAACGAACAAGACCATAACCCTGTACAGGACCATACAATAAAAAAGATGTGGAGGTACTATACGATTGGATAGAAAACAATAATGTTAAAAAAGCAAAAAAAGTCCCAAACTGACCTGGGTCATTTTGAATAGAGGTTCGTCACCCTATATTAGCGTTCGAATAAAAGTGATACAGTTCTTTGAAAACGGCAAAACATACTTACTATTCGTGGGGAGTAGTAAGATGAAGCAAAGGAAGAGGTTATATATACCTGTTATACCTTTTGAGTGCTGAAAGAATCTAGCGATAGATTCAAGTAAGGGCCAGTGTAGGTGGTCATCAGGTTGAATAACATCTTCTAGGGGACCGGAATATTTCGGTATTCCGGTCTCTTTTTGAACATATAAGGCATTGATCGGTAGCATCAGCAGGTGGTAGCGAGCATAGTAGAGAAAAGGATGCGGTCAATACCCAAATTAATAGATTAACCCATTTTAGTGATAAAGTGGTTTAAAAGATTGATAGAAAGTATTGATGGATTTCATTTTTTTATGGGAAAACAGGAAGTTTCGGCTTCCTGTTTTTTTGGTTTTGATCAAAATCAAATTTGAGATTTCCCATTCATCATGTTTTTGGCAACTGTAAAATGGTGTCCACTGATTTCCCTAATTCTCTAATTCCGGATTTTTATGTAGTTAGTGTACTTCTATGGAGATTCCATTCAACAATGCGGATAGTTGGATGCCGGATGGAAATTCTTAGGGGAAGGTCTTTTGAGTCACAAGACGATAAAGGCCGGAAAAGTTCCAGTTATCCTCTGCCATGATCATACCCCACGGCATTCTTAGTGATAAGATAACTTAAGTATAAATCGGAAGTGTAGAATGAATCGAACATTTCAAAAGGAAACAGGAGGCCTATGGTCTCCTGTTTTTACCATTTAGTCTCCCCCAACCTCCACGGATTAGGAGACCCATTATAGAATTGAAAATATCCAATCACAAAAAATATATAAGGATGGGCTACTATTTTAATAAAATACTTACGGATATCCCTTTTGAGGAAGCCATTGAAAAAACAATCCAGGCCCTTAAAAATGAAGGTTTTGGAATTCTTAGTCAAATAGACATCAAAACTACTTTAAAGAAAAAGTTGGATGTAAATTTCCCCAACTACATGATTCTGGGGGCCTGTAATCCACCATTTGCCTACAAGGCCCTACAGGTGGAGGATAAGATAGGTACCATGTTGCCCTGTAATGTCATAGTCCATGAAATTGCGAACGGTAGTGTTGAAATAGCCGCAGTAAATCCCATTGCATCAATGATGGCAATACAAAATGAGGCATTGAAAGGAATCGCAGAGGAAGTTCGGGATAAACTAAAAAAGGCGGTCAGTAGTCTTTAAGCCACAGATTCCTAAAACTGGTCTTCCTAAACTTGGGACATGATTTTATACTCCACGTAACCTGACCAAAATCATTACAGAACCCCATCCATAGCCATAATTTCATGGCATGGAAACATTAAGCAAAGACCTATTCACTTCCCTGGATTTAAACCTTCCCATTTGGGAGCGCGTATTTACGATTGCTCCATTGGTTATTATAGGCACTAAGGAGGATAAAGGATATAACCTTGCACCAAAACACATGGCGACTCCCTTGGGTTTTGGTAACTATTTTGGCTTTGTATGTACCCCAAGGCATGGCACCTATGGAAATGTAAAGGAAAATGGGGAATTTACCGTAAGTTTTCCCAAACCGGACCAAATCATCACTACTTCTTTAAGTGCATCCCCGAGGGAAGATAATATCTCAAAATCACAGGGTATCGTGGAGGCATTATCCATTGTAAAAGCCAACGGAATGGATGCACCATTGATCAAGGATGCCTATTTATATTTGGAATGCGAACTATACATAATTATTGATGGTTTTGATTACAATAGCATCATTACGGGCATCGTAAAGGCGGTCTATGTCGATAAGGATTATCTACGGGTATCGGAAAGGGACGAACAGGAACAATTATATAAACATCCTTTATTGGCCTATATAGCTCCTGGCCGTTTTGCCAAGGTTTCCGACACCTTCAATTTCCCGTTTCCCAAAGATTTCAAAAAATGAAAGGTATGGCCGTAGATATCGCCACGGAGGTGCTGAACTATCTCAAAACGCACAAGAATGAACAGATTGAACTGCTCGAACAATTAGTGCGTCTAGAATCGCCCTCACACGATATCCCATCCCAAAGGGAAATCCTGAAATTCCTTGGCAAAAAACTCGAGGAGTTTGGCTTTTTTGTCCTCCATGTCCAGGGCAAGGAAACTGGTGGCCATCTTTACGCGCGTCCCAAACAAAGGGATAGAAGCAAACCATTACAACTGTTATTGGGGCATTGCGATACGGTCTGGAAAAAAGAAACCCTCATAACCATGCCCGTTTCCAAAAATGACGATAAAATGAAAGGGCCGGGCGTCTATGACATGAAAGCGGGGCTTTCACAATTGATCTTCGCTTTAAAGGTCATTAAAGAACGGGCTATGGAACTACCCTTGACACCTATTGTTCTTATCAATTCCGATGAGGAAATCGGAAGCCATGAATCGCGCACCACTATTAAGCGATTGGCAAAGATTTGCGAGCGGGCATTTGTTATGGAGCCCCCTTTGGGCATTAAGGGAAAATTGAAGACCGCAAGAAAAGGACTTGGCCGTTTTACCATAACCGTAAAAGGTAAGGCGGCCCATGCCGGGTTAGATCCGGGCAAAGGTATCAATGCCATAGTTGAGCTCTCGCATCAGGTACAACAACTGTATGCCATGAACAATTTTGAAAAGGGTATTACGGTAAATGTGGGTACTATCCAAGGAGGCATCTCCCCTAACGTGGTAGCTCCTGAAAGTAAGGCCGTCGTTGATGTTCGTGTGCTTACCGGAAAAGACGGTGAAGCCATTACCGAAAAAATATATGGGCTTAGACCAAGTATCCCCAATGTAAAGGTTATTGTGGAAGGGGGCATGGGCAGACCTCCGATGGAGCGAACACCAAGAAACCAAAGATTATGGCGAATGGCCAAGGCCAAGGCCCTGCTATTGGGCCTGGAATTGGAAGAGGCAACTGCGGGCGGCGGATCGGATGGTAATACTACAAGCAGTTATACGGCGACCTTGGACGGATTGGGTACAACCGGCGATGGCGCCCATGCCTTGCACGAATTCATTTATATGGAGCAACTACCCCAGCGGACCGCTTTGTTAACCTTACTGTTATTATCCAAATCGACAAATTGATCTAGATATGGACCAAAAATATATTTATACCTCACTTACCCGTATTTCGGATTTATCGGAAACGGGTTTCCGTACTCGGAAACTTCCCAGAATGAAATGGGAAACCGGTGACTATGTGGTCTGCAAAATAGTCGATGCCGGTAGCAATACCCTGAATCTTGAACTTCCCAACGGCCGGATGCGAGGTGTCATCGGTGGCGAGTTCATTGTAGGAGCCTTGGGCGAACGTTTTGCAACCCTGGAGGCCACGGGTACTTGGCGGGAGGTAGGAAACGACCTTAGAATGCATGTGTTAACCGGGGCTGGATTAATGGGGAAATTGACCTCAAAATCGGCCTTTATTCCCAATATGATAGAAGTGCAATATCAAGGTCATGTCCAAAGACAAGGCAAGAAATTGAATATGCAGGATTTTGTGGAACCTATGGAAGAAATTCCATTCAATACACCCGTGGTTCTTTTTGTGGGTACCTCCATGTCAGCCGGTAAGACCACCTCTGCCCGTATCGTAACCCATCTCTTTAAATTGGCCGGATATTCCGTAGTAGGGGCAAAACTTACAGGTGCAGGACGGTTTAAGGATATTTTGGCCCTAAAGGATGTTGGCGCGGATGCCGTGATGGATTTTGTGGACGTGGGGCTCCCCTCCTCTATTTTTCCAGAGGAAAAATACCGGACGGCATTGGTACAGCTATTTAGCAGAATCCAATTTCAAAAATCCGATGTAGCGGTTATTGAGATCGGGGCTTCACCATTGGAACCGTATAACGGGGATATCGCGATCGATATGCTAAGGGAGTATGTAAAATGTACCATACTGGCCGCTTCGGATCCCTACGCCGTGTACGGGTTGATGAAAGCCTTTGAAGTTGTTCCGGATATCGTCACCGGAATTGCCTCCAATACGTTCGCAGGAATTCAAATGGTACATCGACTTTGTGGTGTTAGGGCATTGAACCTCATTGATTGGAATACCACCGAGGAGCTAAAACAAATATTGGCGACAAAAACAGGACTTTTGCTCTAGTAGGATGCTTAAGGATTTTCAATTTGACATTATAAAGAAGCTTTTCGCAATCTATTTTTAGGTAAGTTTACCGGAACCCAAACTATGGAAAAAATTACGGTTTTCGCAGGTTTCTGAAATTCCCCGATTAGAACCATTGTTGTTGACAATGAATTTTAGAATAGATACACCCAGACCGGTTATCCTATTGCTTCCCTTAGTGGGGATGGGCCTGTTCATTGTTTTATACATTATTGCCGCCTTGAACTATCCAGGGGGATCCTTTGCCATGCCCGATAAAAATGGCTTTAGCTTTTGGAACAATTACCTATGTGACCTATTGGATCACTATGCAATCAATGGAGAACTAAATTCCGCGCGATACTTTGCAAGGACATCGTTGGCCATACTTTGCGCTAGCCTACTCCTATTATGGGCCTATTTACCCTTATTTTTTACGGTTAAAAGCTATAACAGAAGTATCATGTGGTTATCGGGCATCCTATCCTTGGGGACTACTTTTTTCTTGACTTCCGGAACCCATGATGTTACCTTGCGACTAGCGGGTATTTTTGGGGTTTTGGCATTTATTACTTGTTTTATAGAGCTTTTTAAGATGGGATACTTCAAGCTTTGCCTATTTGGGGTTGTCTGTCTATTCATTTTTGTGGTGAACTACTATAGCTATGAAACCGGTGTTTTTATACGTTTGCTTCCCATCATCCAGAAATTGACTTTTATCTGTTGCATTCTTTGGTTTTCGTTTTTGAATATTTCCTTTTACAAAAAACTAAAGTCCATTTCCAATGAACATAATAATCAGGATTGACCTGTCTTGGGTGATATCTTTCTAAACCCCATAAAATAAGTGATTTTATTGGCTTTTTTGGAGTCCGACTTTTTTGTTCTCCCACGTAATTTTCGTAACTTTAAAAGACCAACCCCTCTACCTTAGGAAAGCGCTACGACGCTATTCCCAAAACAGTATCCAGGGCCTGAGCCTGCATTATATGAATATTCCATTGTTCGGAATTTTCGTGAAACATTGATTCATCTAACTAAAGCATTTCGTTATGAACCCCTTGTTCCTATTTTCTATTATTCTGGGCCTGTTTCTATTGGCCGGAATACGCATTGTATTTGAATATAAAAGGGCCTTAAAATTCCGTTTTGGTAAATATATCAAGACGTTACAGCCTGGATTTCGATGGATCATTCCCCTTGTGGAGACCATACAGGTTGTGGATATTCGGGTGATTACCATCAACGTTGTTTCCCAAGAAGTCATGACCGAGGACAATGTACCCTGCAGTATTGACGGCGTGGTCTTCTTTAAGATAAACGACCCTGAAAAAGCCGTATTGGAGGTGGAAGAATTCTCCTTTGCTATCACACAACTCTCTCAAGCCGCCTTGAGGGATGTATGTGGAAAGGTAGAGCTGGACACTATCCTTTCCAAAAGGGAAGAAATGGGCAAGAACATCAAATCCATAGTGGAACAGGAAACCCATGAATGGGGTATAGAGATAATCGATGTAAAAATAAAGGACATCCAATTGCCTGAAAATATGAAACGGATGATGGCGAACCAGGCCGAAGCGGAACGATCTAGAAGGGCCAGGATTATTTTGGCGGTAGCGGAAGAACAAGCCGCCGGGAAGTTGTTGGAAGCCGGAAAACTCATAGATCAATCGCCCTCGGCCATTAAACTAAGACTGTATCAGACCTTATCCAATATTGCGGCCGAAAAGAATTCCACGATCCTATTCCCATTTCCAGAGGAAGTGCTTCCCCGAAAGCCGGAAGAGAAGTCGACTTGATGTATCGTATTCATCTATTTTTCATTTTGTCCTTAATATACTATTCCTAGGGGATGGAATATATCTTTTTTGTGCTGGATAGGTGTGCGACAAAGACTATGAGCACCCCGAGTAGCGTGTAGACAAAATGGAGGATACCGAATTCGATGCCGAACAAAAGCTGCATATTGATCCAAAGTATGAGCAAAAGACCTATGTAATAGGAAAATGTCCAGGACCAGTGCCGATTTTTATAGGGATTCATTTTTTTAGCCCATTTCAATTCCCTTTTTGTAATCAATCCATAGGTAGCGATCATCGGGAAAATCCCAAGGAATAGGAATAGAAACAATCCGGGCGCCAAAAAATTTGAAAAAGGCGATTGTTCCAACTGCTCTAGCATCGCGGGAGGAAACCCAATGTCCACGCCCGAGGGATCCAGTACCAAGCTTAATCCACCCCAAATTGCACCAATTGCAAGAAAAAAAACCAATCCTATCAACAGGTAGCTTGAAATCGATTTTTTCATTTAGATCTATTCATGAAAATGCAAGGCCCTCTTTAAATGACAAGTTGTACCTCATATTCATCGGTTTGTTTTTCTCCGATCCACTCCAAAATAGGGCCGATGCTGTGTTTATCCATATAATCGAACCCCTCGGACATCCGTTTTTTGATTTCAGGATCTTTTTCGACCCGGGCCGCAAATTTCAAGGAAAATCGAATATACCAAGGTAGCTCTTTTAATGCCAACCTTCCCCGCAAAGGCACGTATTCTATTTGCTTCAAAATTTCCCCGGAAAAACTATTTTCAAGCCACTTTTGCAAATCCGGATGTCCTGGTTTTGCACCGGAGACGGTAAATAACAAAATGGGCTTGTCTTTGATCTTGGGCCAATTCTTATTCAGCCACTTTTGGATTGTGGGCCTCGAAATCATAATGGAACTGCCTAAAACAAGAAGATCATACGCCTCAGGATCTGGATTTTCCTTGTTCAAATCAAAAACGGGGAAACTACATCTTTCGTTTATCCAGTAGGCATACTTTTTTGTGCTTCCGAACTTTCCGGTATAGAATATCGCTGCTTTCATCGTTTTGATCTTATAATTCAACCCCACAATATATCGATATACGTTCACCTTTAAAATGACCCTGATCATCCAAATCCGTTTATTTGCATTTGACTAAAGGCCATTGACCAAAATCATTTCGAAGCACCTAAAATCAAATTACCTTAGGGCCTGTAAATCCGTTCGTGCATAATTGGCACCAATCCAACTGCCCGAAAAAATCGTTATAATAAGGTATTTGTGCACTATTTGTTAGGCGCTGACACCGACAAGGATGGCAACATAAATACCGGATTTTTCCTTTGTAACTTTCAACACAGGGGATTTACGGATTACGGTATACTTTTGACGGGAACATCTATATGCTCTAAGTCCTATGGAAATTAGTAAGACATATCCAAAGCAAATAAAAGCAATTCAGATCCTATTCTTTTTTGCTTTTTTAATTGTCAGTTGTGGATCCAACACTTCCGGTCAATACAAATATGAGCCTCCAGAAGCAATCAATGATGGGTTACGTACGGGACACCTGAACGAGGTGGGTATGGATTCGATGATCATGGGAAAAGCGGTCAAAAAAACGCAACAAGGCAAATTTAGGGAAATCCATTCCATCCTTATTTATAAAGATAATACTCTGGTATTAGAGGAATATTTTCCGGGACATAAATACCAATGGGATGCCCCCGGACATGAAGGGGAATGGGTGAATTGGGACAGGAATATGCTCCATAGTGTAATGTCGGACAGTAAAAGTATCACTTCGGCCTGTGTTGGCATTGCCGTGGACAAAGGTTTTATAAAAAGCGTTCATCAATCTATTTTCGATTATTTGCCGGAGCACCAGCATCTCAAGACCAGGGACAAATCCAAAATTACGATCGAACATCTTCTGACTATGACCTCTGGTCTTGAATGGTCCGAATGGGAGTCTCGCTATAGCAACCTGGAGAACCCTATTATTGCGATTTGGTATTCCAAAAAAGATCCCCTTAGTTTTATTTTGGAAGGAGAACTTTTACATGAGCCCGGAACATCCTATTCGTATTATGGGGGAAACATGATCATATTGGGGGAAATAATTCGGAATGCCACAAAAATGACAATAGACGAGTTTTCTGCAAAGTTTTTATTTAATCCCTTGGGAATCGAGACGTTCGATTGGTCCGTGCAATTTGATAATGGTGTATTTGAGGCAGCTGGGGGATTACGGCTGAAGCCCAGGGATATGCTAAAGATCGGGATAACCTTTCTCCAAAATGGTGTTTGGAAAGGCAAACGGATTATTTCTGAACAGTGGGTGGAAAAAAGTATGACCCCGTTCCAAGGCAATACGGCAATTAAAGTTCCTGGCGAAGATTCCGATAAAATCGCGTATTCCTATTCTTGGTGGATAGACCAATTTTCCTACTCCGGCAAAACCGTTAAGGGTTTCTATGCCGGTGGGTGGGGCGGCCAAAAAATCATAGTGATTCCGAAGTTGAATACCGTAGTAGTCTTTACGGGTGGTAATTACACTTCAAAACTTCGGCAATTCAAACTTCTTGAAAAATATGTTTTGCCCTCCCTGCCATGAAACGGATCCAAAAAAAGTTCTCGATACCGGCAGCAAATCAACTTACTTGGCATAGCAAAACACTATTGAAAATCCGACCCTCGATATCAAGGGCCAAGAAGTAATAAAAAAGAAATGAAAGGACTTGACTATTTTTTGTCTGCGCCGACTACAACAACCTAAATCGTTCCTTTGCCTTGAATAGTGTCCTTTTTATTACCTCCTCCGGCACTTCCAATATCTCGGATATCTCCAAAGTGTCCTGATTACCAAAAACCAGCAGTTCCACCACCATTTTACTTCTTAACGGTATAGTTGAATACAAAAATCCCAGTAATCGCCTTTTTTCATCGGAAAGCAAGGAGGCTTCATTAAGTCCAAGTTTTTGGATCATCAATTGTTCCAAGGAGGCATCCAAATAGATTTGTTTTGACCAACCCTGTTTTTGTTGGTATGAGATGTCGTCCAATTCTTCATTAAGTATGAGGTCTCCATCGCCATCCGTGGTAAAATCCTCATTTAATAACTTCATTTCAGCCTTCAGCAGAGCATGTGTATTGACATCATCGGGAATCTCCAGGGCCCTTTTCTCGTCCATTTTTTGAATGGCCTTTTTAAAGAGCGATCTCCGTAATCTTTTTTCGTCCATCTCACCGGAGAAAGTTTTAAAAGTCTCCAAATAAACTTCATTGAGCATGCCCTCGGCATCATAAAACCCTACATCCAAATCGCCTTGCCTTTCGGCGGCTTTGAGACTTCCGGTCATGAACTTCTTCAATTCCGGGAGAAAAGTCTCCAATTTTTCATAAAACTGTTCAAAATCATTTTCTTGCTTATGCTTATACAGTTCTTTAGTACTCATACTGTTTAAAATTAATGGGGTGACGACATATATGTATCCACTATAGTGTTATATCTACTTTACACACTTTTACCCTTTTGATTTGAATCCGTGTTTTTAGTTCAAATAATCAAATATAATTCTGGAACTTGACAAAACAAATGTCCATTGTCATAGGTTAAGTGGAAAAAATCACAGTTTAATTTTCAAGATTCCAGTTTGCTTAAAAACAATTTCCCTTTTGATTTTCCGATCCATTTTCCAAATTCCTAGTCCTAATCCTTAACCTCGGCAAACAAAACCATATAGTTATGCCCCTTTTCTTTAGCACATTTTGGGCAATAGGCATAGTGCACATAATAGTTTTTTGCTTTTTCTCCGGATGTGTCCAAATAAGAATCCATCTGTTTCATGAATTTGGGAACCGAGTTAAAAGGTCCATCAAAAACCTTGCTCACAAAAGTTCCGGATAACGTGGTATTCTTTGTATTGGGTACGGTACCCGTTACGGATAGGAAAATATCGGATTTAAACGCATTTGGGTCCATAAATAGCAAAAGGATATCTTCCTCATCCTTTGCTAATTTTTGGGCTTCTTCCGCTAGCTTCACCATCTTGGTAATCTTCTTCCCGATCATAGGTGGCAGTGGTATATGAAAAAGTGTAGGTACCGATGCCTTGATGAATTTCTTATGATCCCATTTAAATGTCTTTCCGTCCCATTTTTCCGAATCGAAAGTGGGACAACATTCTTTCTTAGCTTGTTCCATGGTCTATGTTTTAAAACCCAATTCACATTTCTGGTAACAATAGACAGATTGAGGTGTTTATTTACGATCCAACCTGTTCATTGCTTTCAAGTTCTCTTTTTAGAATATTTCTGAATCGCGTTGCACTGATGTAGTGGTCTTCGAGTAACTTTCCATTGTGTAGCAAATTGAATACTCCATAGCCCGAAGGGGCATTTTTCGCTTCCTTGGCCGTTTCTATTTTGGTCACCTTTAAGTGGATATCAAAGTCCATTGCCGTATGCAACAAAGCCTCGACCGATTTCTCGTGCCAGGGGCACTGATCTGCATAGAGTAAATGCCAACCTTGGTACTTTTTCTGCTGAACGGTCCAATCCAATAGTTTGGGATCTAATGCCGTAGCCTCCCACTTTTTGGACAACAATTCAAACCTTCCTCTCTGATCTACCTGTTTGAACCCATTTTTCTCGAAAACACCTTTGTCCGCTATCCAACTGCCTTTGCTGGTCATTACACAAACTCCGGACCTATTTTTGTTAATGGCTTCTTGCTCCGCTTCCCTAATGAGCATAGTTCCATAACCTCTGTTCCTATCCTTTTTGGAATAGACATACATACAATGGATAAACATATAGTTTTCCGCATCAACAGGTCGCCAGGCATTCTCGGCCGGCGTGTATTCCACAAACCCTATCATTTGGTCATTCCCGTTTTTTAGGATTTTCAACTTTAGGCCCTCCCCATGACGTTTTTCAAACCATTTTCGCTTGCTTTCAAATGCCGGATTGGTAATATCCTTAACACAAAACAGGGTTTCCCTTTGAACATTCTCCGGGGTTACCTCCATTATTTTTAACGAGTTCGTCATTGCTTAGATTTTTTCAATTTTCACCAATGCCTTTCGATACTTTATCTTCTTGTTTGGAACATCCCAAATCTCCATAACCGGGGTGTCCATCGCATAGCCCTTTTGCTCAGCGTAAACATTTAGGGTTGGATAAACCCTTCGGATTCCGATAAGTACCGAAGGCATCCCTTTAAACGGAAACTCTGCGACAAGATATTTGTCCTTAGGGTATTCCATTACTTCAAAATCTTTTTTCAGTGCTTCCATTTTATCAAGATCAGATTCCAAAATACATCCTATGTCCGCTCTCAACTTATCTTTTTCTGTAACCTTTGGATTATCATAGTAAATCCCAAAACCTTTTGTAGTGGCTATTTGATGATCTTCCAATAACTTTTGGTAGACCCTATCGGAAATAGCGGAGCTTTGACTGTAATCCCCAGTTATTTTTTCATAGACCAAGGTTTCGCCACCAACTTCCTTGATCTCAGGGGAGATAGTGACAAAACCACCGTAGTATGTGTATGCCGAAACTAGTATCACAACAAGCACCGCAATAGTCCACAATACAATCTGGAGCGTTTTCATATGTGCAAATCTTTTTGTTTTAGGAGTCGATCCGGCTATTATGCAGTAAGCATACCCCCATCCGCTACATAGGTACAGCCCGTACAATACTTGCTCTCGTCCGAAGCTAAAAACAGGGCCATGTCCGCAATTTCCCGTGGCTCCGCATATCGCCCAAAAAGAACGGAAGATTCAAAGTTCCCTAATGCCTCGTTGGGGTCTTCAGGTGATATGTCCTTTTCAATACGCCGCATCATATCCGTGTTCACGGGACCTGGGTGTATTGTATTCACGCGGATTTTTTTATCCGCAAATTCGAGGGCGGCTACCTTCATAATTCCAATGACTCCATGTTTGCTGGCCACATAGGCCCCGAGGCCGGAAAAACCCTTTAACCCTGCAACGGAGGAAGTAATCATAACGCTACCACCTTCGGACATCTTAGGAATTACATATTGGCAACCAAGCCATACGCCTTTGAGGTTTACCGCAATGACCTTGTCAAAAATCGTTACGGGATATTCCGCAATGGGTCTAGAGACTCCTTCAATACCGGCATTGTTGAAAAATACATCGATCTTGCCATGTACATCCAAGGTACGTTTTACATAGTTTTGGGTGTCCTCCGTTTTCGAAACATCGGCAACGCAGTAGGAAAGGTTAGGATGATCCAACTGATCATTGGCCTTTTCCAATGCTCCCTTGTCCCTATCCACAATAACCACCTTGGCTCCCTCTGCCAAAAACAATTCTGCAGTTGCTTGTCCAATACCCCCGGCACCCCCGGTAATAAGGGCGACCTTATTCTTTAATCGGTTCATCATTTTCAAATTACAGATTCATCCTGCGTATTTCCCAACGGTTATCGCTACCCTTTACGGCCAAAAGGTCTTCGGAAACCAAGCTTGCCCGTAGTTCGGGTATTTCGTAACGTCTTTTGGTCATTAAAATGCCATCCCTATCCCGAATAGGCCAGATCATCTCCCCCTTGGTATTTACTACCACTTCGGTAAATGTGTATTCATAAATATTCAGTTGAAAATTGTTCTTGCCCCTAAAAGTTCGTTTACAATAAATGCCTACCGTCTTACCTCCATCAAAATGGGCGATATTAAGGTATTCCGGCGGGATGGCAATCTGCCCTTGCGTATCCATAAAGCCATAAAAAGGAATCCCTTCGTCCTCTATTTTTTGTATCGGGCAAAGCCCATTCTTAAATTGGGGATAACGGATACCCCTAACATCGCTTCGGGTAGCATCGTTATTTTTGTCCCATACGACATCATCTCTAAAATCGATGACCAGTTTTCCTGTTTGGTCAATAAATCCCCATTGATTCCCTTTTCTTACCGCAGCCAGGCCTTCACTGAAAGGTGCAACTTCATCAAGCTCCGAAATTGTAGGTTCGTTGATCTCTTCCATCGTTTGGGTTATACCCAGAAAGGGTAATATCATTAGTACGGCAAAAAGTATATATGTATGTTTCATATCCATGAGTTTTGGTTTCTTCAAATGTACATGTGCACGTCTTCTTTTGAAATGATTTGAATCAGTCGCACCTATCGAAACACCACGGAAATAACGGTTCTTAAAATGATCCAAATCATTGTGCCCCTATTCAAGGTTTCTAATTTTGAGGTATAAACCTTAAAAATTGGAGCGATGAAAAAGTGGGTATCCTTATTCGGGTTTTTTGTTGTAATGGCCTGTTCCACAACACGGTTTGTGGATAGTTGGAAGAACAAGGAGGTTAGTTCCTTCCAACCCGAAAAACTGCTGATTATTGGTATGACCGAAAACCTTACGGCCAGAATGATCTTTGAGGAGGAACTAAAAAAACAGTTCGTAAAATACGGTATCGATGCCCATGAAAGCAGTATGGTATTGGACAGGTCTTTTACCGATTCACAAAGAAGCGAGGAGGAAATCGATGCCATGGAAGAACAATTATTGACCCAAGGTTTTGATGCGGTGGTCATCACGGCCATTATCGGAGTGGATGATAAAAGAAGCTATAATTCAGGATACTATACTTTTGGTTATCATTGGTACCGTTTCGGACCCTACTACTATCGTTTTCAAGATTTGTACTATACCCCTGATTATTATAGCGATTATCAAGTATACCATGTGGAGACTTCCATTTATAACATTAAGGAGGACATGGACAGATCGCTGGTCTGGGTAGGCACTTTTGACATTGTGGACCCCACAGACATAACCTCTACCGTTGATGATTATGTGGAACGAATTATCATGCAGTTGGAACGGGAAGGCGTAATTCAAAAAACGAACAGTCTTCAGTAAGTAATAAAACGTATTCCTTCTACCTACTGAAGACTACATACTGTTTGCCGATTTTTAGAACATTATATTTGAATAAATCATACTCTTTAAATTCTTGGGAAGTCCATCCCTGATATCCTCCATCTCTCCCAGGGAAACATACTTTCGCAGATACCTAAAGGTCAGATCAATATATTTTTCGGCCAATTCATTTTCATAGCCGTAATCGTTTATGGCGGCGGCCCCGTCAAATTTCTTCACCAACTCCACAAACTCCTCCATATGCTTAATTTTCGGCTTCTTTTTCTTGATCGTCCAACCGTTTACATAGGCGGCCTTTAGGAACATGGGCAGTTGGGCAATAAACTGCAAGGACTCTTGTATTGGGATAATCTCCCGTAACCCATGTAATATAGAGGTTACTATTCTACCGGCTTTTTCAGTATCCTTGCCCAGGCCCAAATGCTTGGCATATTCTTTTAAAAATGTGTTTCCCTCGGTCGCATATTGATTAAAATTAAGTGCCATGATGTTTTGTTTAAAGTGAAACCTAAAATTGATGGTTTCCCTACGCATTGCCAATGACCCTCGTCATTTTAAAAGGAATTTCCCTCGGTTATCTTTGATTATGCAAAAAATAATGGCGAATGAAAAACATATTGATACCTACCGACTTTTCCCCGAACGCATGGAATGCCATACGGTACGCCCTGGAGTTTTTTAAGGAGGAAACCGTTACCTTTTATCTTTTGCATACCTATACCCCAGCTTTTTATAGGATGGACTATATGCTCGGTGGACCTGCCTTTAGTGCCATTCCGGATGTAGGTGTGGATATTTCCCTGGCCGGATTGGAAAAGACTCTCAAAGATATTCAAAGACAGCTTCCAAACCCAAAACATAGCTTTGAAACCGTATCCGCCTTTAACCTGCTGACGGATGAAGTTAACGAGTTGGCCCAACAAAAGGGAATAGAAATGGTAGTCATGGGTACCAAAGGGGCAACAGGGGCCAAACAATTTTTCTTGGGCTCAAACACCATATTCGTAATCCGCAAGGCAAAGATTCCCGTATTGGCCATACCCGAAAAAAGCAAGCACCGAAAAGTCAGCAATATTCTTTTCCCAACCGGGTATTGGTCTAAATATAAAATAGCGGAGCTACAACCGCTTTTAGAGATAGCAAAAACAAATAAAGCAAAAATTACCGTGTTCCATGTAAAGGAAGAGTACGACCTTACCGAGCAGCAGGAACACAATAAGACGCACTTAAAAAAATGTCTGAAGAAAGTACCCTATCAATTTACCGAGATACGGGAGAAATTAATGCCAAATGCCATATTGGATCACCTAGAGGGAAACGATTTCCAACTTTTGGCTATGATGAACCGGGGCCATTCGTTTTTTGAACGGTTGCTCATTAAACAAAATATAGACCAGATCGGCTTTCATGTGCAAATACCATTTTTGGTACTTCCGGACACCTCCAAAGTCATCCATTAAGCCAAGAGCTATGAAACATATACTTTTGCCCACTGATTTTTCCGATAACGCTTGGAATGCCCTCTTTACGGCACTAAAACTTTATGCCGATGTACCGTGCCATTTTTATCTTTTGAACGCCCATGAGCCAAGTTTTGCCAATCTCCTGGGAGATAAGGGAAAACAGCGGTTGGCCGTTATTTACGATTCTATGGAGGAATATTCAAACCAGGAATTGAACAAGGTACTGGACTACTTAAAAAAGAACCATGGTAATACCAAACATACGTTCGAGAGGATTTCCAGAACGGATGATCTGGTCTCCGCCATAAAGGAAATCCTCTTGAAAAAGGATATGGACATGATTATTATGGGTACCAAAGGGGCGACCGGTGCCAAAGAGGTTTTTATGGGCAGCAATACGGTAAAAGTTATTAAAGCCATTCGCAACCGCCCCATAATGGTCATACCGGAAAGCTATGATTTCCAGGTTTTGGAAAAAATCATCTTTCCAACGGATTTTACGAAGTTTTTTGAGCCTTTTGAGCTAAGCCCCCTTGTGGAACTAACGCTACTTTGGAAGGCCCACATTGCCGTTTTCCAAGTGGCCCTTGAATTTCAACCAAGCGATTCCCAAAAAGTGAACAAAACCTTACTGGGCAAAAGATTGGCCGATACAAAACATAGCTTCCATGAGGTTAAAATGAAAGAGGATATAACAAGGGGCATACAGGATTTTGTGGAGGAAAAAGAAGCGGGCATGATAGCCCTTATCCATTATGGGCATACTTTTTTAGAGAAATTGACTCGGGAACCCGTTGTAAAAAAGGTAGCCTTCCATACCAAGATCCCCATGTTGGTATTACCGGAATTATCGTAGAATCATATTTTGTCAAGAACCAAACCGCTATGGATTTCAAATCCATACCAACTCGACAAATTATTGTGCGGAAGTATGATTCAACCATGAAATTACCTATGGTTATTGGGTTGTTGGGTTGTTGGGTTGTTGGGTTATTTCTAATAGTGGGTAACAATAACTTGTTAACCCAATAACCCTGTAACCCTTGAAAATAGAAATATTTATAATAACTGAAAGTCTTGTATTAAAAGTGCATACCTGCCGACCGCAGGCGGGATTTCAACTAACGATTGTGACCAATGAAAAAAATTCTATTGCCCACCGATTTTTCCAAGAATTCCAAAAGGGCCATGGACTTTGCCACTTCCCTCTTTGCCAAGGAGGATTGCAAGTTTTATGTGCTCCATGCCTATCAAAAAACAACTTCAGTGGAAAGAGGAGAATCAGCGTCACAACAAAAATTACAAAATCTGATTTCAGGGCTGAATGGAAGGAAAAACCGGAATCATCGGTTTGAGGCCATTTTTATGCATGAAATTCCTGTTAATGCCATAAATGTTTCTATCATAGACAAAGATGTGGATTTTATGGTCATGGGTACAAAAGGTGCAACGGCCCTGGCCAAAATCTTTATGGGCAGTACCGCGGTCAGCGTCCTACGCCATATCAACAACTGCCCCATTATCGTAGTTCCTGAAAATTATGATGAACGCCCGATCGAAGAAATTGTTTTTGTCAACGACTTCAAACACCTTTTCCGCATGGAAGAACTGTATCCGTTAAAGTATCTCGTCAAAATCCGAAATGCAATGCTGATTATCGTACGCTTTAATACTTCGGAAGCATTGAAAGACCAACAAAAACTGAATCGCGAGCTTTTGAAAAACAATTTAGCCCAAGTACCCCATCACTTTAAGACCGTTCCTTTGGAAGCATCCGTATCCTCTAGTATCAATAATTTATTGGAACAACATAAAGGTGTAGGTATCGTTGCCTTGCTAAAAAGCAAACATAGTTTTTTGGAAAAACTGTTGTGGGAGCCCGTAATCCGGAACGTTGCCTTCACCACCAAGGTGCCCCTACTTGTACTTCCGAACTTTGACTAAAGTCCTTTCCATATCGATTTTTTGTCCTGCCCTCGCTTAACTTGCAGGATTGTATTGGAAATCCTAAGTGAAGTAATTCTTTTTTTGCCTTTTGAAAGGTAATAGGTCGCGCATAGAGAAAGTGTAGCGTACGGTTCTCTATATCGATTTCGATTATGCGTAAATCCATTATCCTACTTAAATTTCTAAGAATAATCTTCTTGTCCGCATCACACTTCAGATTCTGTAGGTTGGCCACGGCTTTCATAATTTTCGTTTTTAGGAGTTCAATATAGGCCAAGATCCGCTGCTCCAAAATGATGCAGATCATTTAGCGAATTTTTGTTGGTTCACCCGAGATATTGGTTCGCCCCCTTCAGGGTGTATTAAAAATGGGTGTCAACGATACTATTAGGCGAGGAATTCTAAACAAAGCGTACATATTATGTGGATGTACCTTCTTGTTTGGGTTCTACCCTTGGCGCCCTTTCCCCTAAGAACAACTGTATGAACCTGGGCCGCCCATCCCAGACAAAATGCCATCACGTAGAGATACTTCATACCTGAATTTACGAAAAATCCGTTAGATTAGTGGTACGGACTGACAGGAAATATGCGTTCTGACATCTGTTTCCTAAGGTTACCAACATCAATTGAAATTTAGCAAAATGAAGACTAACAAATTAATTGGAATACTTCTTTTTCTTACTCTTCTAAGTTGCAAAAGAGCTTCAGACCATTCATTATTGGAATTCAAGGACACCTCCGAAAATAACGGGCTATTACACCTTTCCATTTATAACCTGGGGGACTTCAAATGGATGAACAAGCCAAGAACCTTTACTTTAAAAAATGGTATTTTAAATGTCGTTGCCGATAAAGAGACCGATTTTTTCAACAACCCAGAAGATAATGAGATAACCGCAACTGCTCCCTTACTATTTAAGGAAGTTACAGGGGATTTCGTCGTTGAAGCCTTGGTTCGACCTGATTTTTCTTCTTTATGGAACGCAGCGGCCTTGATGATTTATATAGACAAAACGCATTGGATAAAGTTCGCCTTCGAGAATTCGGACGCAACGGGTCAAAGTATTGTTTCAGTCGTGACACGAGGTGTCTCGGATGATGCCAATGGTGTGATCTTAACCGATCAAGACCGGGTGTGGCTCAAAATCGTGCGGAAAAACAATATCTATTCAATGCATTGGTCGTTAGACGGACATGATTTCAAAATGGCACGTTTAAGTGCAATGCCATCAGCAGACCCTGTTAAGGTTGGCATAGAAGTCCAATGCCCGGTTGGAGAATCCGCAAATCACCAAATTGATTATTTTTCATTAACGAAAACTACGGTCAAAAATCTAAGAAAAGGGGAATAAAAAGATATGGTAAAACCGAATAGACGCCGAAGTCTGGTGCCCTACCAAAATCACCACGAGTGCACCTAAGGATGAACCTGTTATGAAAAGAATAGCCTTACTGCTCGCATTGACATTGGCTACAAACCTGACATTTGCCCAAGAAAAATGGTTTGTACGCTTCACCGACTCTATATCACTGGTAAACAACGCGAATAAAATAGCAACAATTTTTGTCGATGATATCAAAAAAATAAAGCCGGATATCAAGTTTGACATAAAAGCAATCATGAATACGACACCCAGTCTTATTTTTTATAATGAAAATACAAAAACGGTAAACCTGCCTTTGTGGGAACAACTTAAGCCCGAACAAAAAAACTTCTTTTATGAAGTCGCCGGTAACGAAGAATCCGGGAAAACGGCATTTGGGCTTTTTTTTAATGGTTTTTACCTGTCGCACGAATTGGGACACACCTTTCAACATCAGGTTCAAGGCAGTTTACCACAATCCTATGATAGCGAATATTTTGCCAACACCATTGCCATACTTTGGTGGAGAAAACGAATGAAAGAGGTGGAATTAAAGCAGTGTTATGAATATGCAAAAAAAATGTGGTCACAATTACCTAATCCCGTACCAAAAGAGATGAGCATTCAAAAATTTTTTACGGAAAATTTTGAAGTTGGATCTCAAAGTCCATACTCATACGGATATATGCAGTTTCATCAATTTATCCAAATATATGAAGATAAGACTTTAACAGACTTTGATACGTTCATAAAGCAGCACTAAAATAGAAGAGTTGATGGTTACCTTCCCGAAAACTCATTAAAGGTACCTGGCCGTAGGATTCCATTTTTTTGACCAGATCTCGATGGAACCATTTTTTTAGCAACCCTCTTTTTTCCCGCTCCAACATCACCATAAGTTCTGCCCCGACATCTTCGAGATACATTCTGAGTGCCTCGAAAATATCATCCGAAAACAATAATTTGAACTCTATCTTTTTGTAGTTCACTTTGTTTTGCAGCATTTCCTTGAACCACTCCATTTGGGCCTCTCCCTCGTATTCCTTTTCGGTGATGATATGTATTACCTTTATTTCGGCCTGGAAGGCGCCGACCATTTCCGTCAATCTTCGAATGGCATAAACATCCTCTTCCTCAAAATCGGTCGCATAGACCACAGTTTTTAAGGGCATGTAATCGGTATTCTCAGGAATGGCCAAAACCGGGCAAGGCGCCTTCTCTATAAGTGCCTTTGTGGTGCTTCCCATTAGTATTTCGCGTAATCTTCCCTCCCCTTTCATACCGACAAATATGATATAAGCATGCCATTCGGTGGCCTTGGAGATAATACCTCGGATTACGGACATATGTTCCACAGGCTCAAAATGTAGCTTCATGGTATTGGATACTTTTCCCAAGTGCTTTTTAAAAAATCCCTGTAGTTTTTCACGTTCATGACGCCGGGCATCCTTTGATAAATTGGGAAAGGGTTCCGTTAATTGGGTACCCAATACAGTGGGGACATCATAGATATGGGTCATGACCAAACGGATCTTTAAGCGCTTGCAGAGTGCATAAGCATATTTTAAGGCGGCCACGGAATTTTCGGAATAATCGGTAGCGTAGAGTATAGTTTTCATCCCCTTCGATTTTTAAGAATTTAAAGTTAGTATCCCTTTTTTGGACTTGAAATGACAATAGTCATTCTAAGTGAAGGCATTAAAATAAAAGTGAAGAAATTCCGGTTGGCTTACCGGTGAATCATAGTTATCCTTTCCATTCCACCATTTTGGTTTTATGGCCTAAGTATCCGGCCTATTTTTTAATCTCCCGTATTTCGATGCCTCCCTAATTTCGTCTTCCTTTGTTTGTACGTGACTTCGCCCTGGTACTCCTACGCCCATCGGTATTGTGCCGGTCATGGTAGCGCCTAATGTTGTCGTCATTATAATTTCGAATCCGGTGGTATCTGGATCTTCTTAAATTGATACGGGAATACCGGGACGGTAGTACCCGGCGACGTACCCATATTCCCCCATCTAGGTATAGATAAGTCCGTTGGGATAAATCATAGTAAATACTGAATTCCGGGAAATACACATAACGGACTACTTCCAACCTATTTGGGTAAAACCAGGGTGGCGGAGGGCTATTGGGCCTTGATGAAATAACTACAGGGGCACAACTGGCCATAAAAAGACCAAGTACAATTACGACCCATATATTTTCCCTACCACGCATTATCATATGTTTTTATTAAACAAAGTAAGGTACCGGAACAATTATTGGGTATGACCTACATCATTTTAAGACCGATACATTTCAAATAGTTTTGAAGTAAGCATGAAGTATCACGTAGCACTAATTCATTTTTCCAAAGATGGAACAGCCGTCCAATACGAACAAACCCGATTCCCCCGATAATCAGAAACAAAAACCACCTTATGGGGGATATGGGATTTCCTGGTTCTATCTGATGCTCTTCGGCTTTCTGATTCTGTTTTCCATCCTTTCCAATCCTACTTCCAATACCAGGGAAATTAGTTGGTCCGTTCTGGAAGACTCGCTTTTGGCGCAACGTGCAGTAGAAAAAATTGTGATCATCAATAAGGAAGTTGCTGAAATCTACATCAAAAAAAATCATTTAAATGATTCAAAAAATGGTGAGGTGACCGAAAGGTTCTTCGCCACTTCCCAAGGGCCGCAATACCGGATGAACATTGGATCTGTTGAAACTTTTGAGGATAAGCTCTACAGGGCACAACAAGATTTCCCTCAAGGTGAAAAAATCAGTGTAACGTACGAGAGCCGAACCAGTTGGAGTAGTATCCTATCTTGGTTACTTCCCTTCGCAATCATTATTCTTTTCTGGATGTTCCTACTTCGCAGAATGGGTCGTGGTTCTTCGGGCGGGAATCCGCTTTTCAACTTTGGAAAATCCACGGCCCAATTAACTGAAAAAGGAACCAAAAGTACGGTAACCTTTGAGGATATCGCCGGCCTAAAAGAGGCCAAAACAGAGGTTATGGAAGTGGTAGATTTCCTTAAAAATCCCGAAACCTATACCAAACTTGGTGCTAAAATTCCAAAAGGGGTCATGTTGGTGGGGCCTCCCGGGACCGGAAAAACCTTGATGGCAAAGGCCGTTGCCGGAGAGGCACAAGTACCTTTTTTCTCAATGTCCGGTTCGGAATTCGTGGAAATGTTCGTAGGGGTAGGGGCATCACGGGTACGCGACCTTTTTAAAAGGGCCAAGGAAAAATCACCCAGTATCATATTCATCGATGAAATTGATGCCGTGGGCCGTTCCCGCGGTAAGATCAATGCTTTCCAGGCCAATGATGAACGGGAAAGCACCTTAAACCAATTGCTTACCGAATTGGATGGTTTTGGTCCCAATACCGGTGTAATTGTATTGGCCGCTACCAACCGGCCGGATGTATTGGACAAAGCCCTGTTACGTCCGGGTAGATTTGACCGTCACATCTATTTGGAACTGCCTACCAAAGAAGAACGTACCGAAATTTTTAAGGTACATCTGCGCCCTTTGAAACTCTCAAAAAAAATAGACGTTGCATTATTGGCCAAATTAAGTCCTGGTTTTTCCGGCGCGGATATCGCCAATATCTGCAATGAGGCGGCACTTATCGCCGCAAGAAAGAAAAAGGAAATCGTGGAGCTCGAAGATTTTATGGAAGCACGAGACCGGGTTATTGGAGGCTTGGAACGCAAGAGCAAGATAATCTCGCCCAAGGAAAAAGAAATCGTGGCCTATCATGAAGCGGGGCATGCAGTGGCCAGTTGGCATCTTGAACATGTGGATTCCTTGGTCAAGGTATCCATTATACCTAGGGGGAAATCCTTGGGTTCTGCCTGGTACCTTCCCGAAGAACGCCAGATTGTGACCAAATCGCAGTTTTTGAATCAGATATGTGCCTCACTGGGAGGGCGTGCTGCGGAAGAAATCATTTTTAACGAAGCTTCGTCAGGTGCTCTGGACGATCTGGAAAAAGTAACCAAACAAGCCTATACCATGGTATCCTATTATGGGTTGGACGAGGAAATAGGCCCTATTAGTTTTTACGATTCCACAGGGCAAAATGAGCGCGTACTGGGGAAGCCTTATAGCGAAAACATGGCGCAATTAATAGATAGGGAAGTACAAGACTTGGTAACAACGGCCTATGAGCGAACCAAGAAATTGCTCATACAGCATAAGGACGAACTTGAAAAACTGGCAAAGCTCCTACTAAAAAAAGAAGTTGTTGAAAAAGAAGATCTAGAGGAAGTCTTGGGAAAGAGGGGCGTAGAAGTTTTGGAAGGAAGCACAGAAAAAGTAAGACAGGAACGGTAGCGACCAACATCTGCTTTGTTTGAATCCAAAAGAGCGGAATCAATAGCTTTAAATGCATAACATCATGGAAAAAATGGAAAGGGCAAAACAAGTGCTATTCAACGAAGACCTGCATTTTGAACACCAACAATGGCGTTCGGAACTCGCTTTTTGGGAAGATGAGTCAAGGTCGTTTAAAAACCGGTTGGAAGAAATGGTACGCCGTTTAACGGATAAAAACCTGTTAGCCCAATTGGAACACTACCAAAATGAATTTGTGCTACATAATGGAATTATTGATAATCTACAGGAAGACATCGAAATACATGAAGCCCGGATTGCCTCCCAAACCCAAACGGGAAGGGATATGCCGGATACCTTGTTGACAAGGAAGCACCTGGAGTTTAGACGCCGAATGGAAACCCAAAGACAGATTTATGTAGACCTTAAAAAGGAATTCTTCGGATTTCTTACAAAGTATATGTGATGTAAACATTTTAAAGCAAAATGGGCATATGAAAATAGGTTTGGTACTTTCAGGTGGTGGCATGCGCGGTGTGGCCCACATCGGTGCGATCAGGGCATTGGAAGAAATGGATATTTATCCCACCCATATTGCCGGTACCAGTTCAGGGGCTATTGTGGGTGCTTTGTATGCTGCAGGTATAGGTTGGGAAGATATTCTTCATTTTTTTAGAACCGTACAGATTTTTAGTCTTGATAAATACGCGAAGAGCAAGCCAGGATTCGTAGATACCGAAAAGTTCTATGACCATTTAAAGGGATATATGCCCGAAGATACCTTTGAATCCTTGAAGAAACCGTTCTATGCAACCGCCACCAATATTTTGGACGGCACCTTACAGGTTTTCCATAGCGGGGAACTTATTAGGCCTATTTTGGCATCAGCCGCATTTCCAGGTGTTTTCGCCCCTATTAAAATCCAGGAAGGTTACTATTCCGATGGCGGAATTTTAAACAATTTTCCAACTGACCTTATCAAGAGGTATTGTGACAAGATCGTAGGGGTCTATGTAAATCCTTTTGAAAAAATAGGCATCAAAGACTTAAAACATTCGTATACGGTAATGGAAAGGGCCTATAAAATTAGAATGTCCAAGGAATCCCTGGATAAATTTAAAGATTGCAATCTTGTTATTTCCCCTAAGGGCCTTGCGAACTACAATACTTTTTCCATGAAAGATATAGATACCATTTTTAATGTCGGGTATAATGCCGCAGTAAAATCCTTGGCCAACACCAATTGGCTTAAAATGGCAACCGGTGTTTCGGCCAAATCCAAGGTGTGAAGGATTCTTCAGCAGTGATAAAAAAATCCATAGGCAATGCCGTTATGGATTAGAATCATCTTGAGGAGGAACCTGTAATCTGCTTGTCCGAAATAGCCGGACGGGTTCCACGAAATAACAGTGACAGTTTTTTTATTGCTAAGGCAAGCAGTATGTTTTTTAGGGTACCACTAAGCCCCCCTACCCATTGGGTGGGATAAAAATTGCTTTTTACATGGTTAAAATGCAGCTTGATACTTTCCCTATCGATTTCCCGTTTCAGGCTTAAAATCCGTAGGTGATGGTCTATTTCCGAAAACGAACTGTATTGTTTTGCCATCGTTCAGTCAAAATAATGTTTGGAGAATTTTCGCAATAAAGAGCCATTGAGCCTATCCCGCAGTAAATAGCAAATAGCGGCAATGAACACATAGATCGTTCCTACGATAACAAATCCATAATAGAAACTGTCCAGTACCTCCCCAATGACCAGGGAGGCCGCAAGGGACAGCATTAATAAGGCTAATAGGGCAATGGCACCGACCAGTATCATTTGGGCCGAAGTCGTCACCATGCCCATTAATACCCTAAAGATTTTTAATTTATAGTATTCTTCGCTATTTCTAAGATAGGACCTAACATCGGCATCTGTCTCCGTTAGATCCTTCTTCAAGTCTTCAAAGGCCATGGGTCGTTACTTCTGTAGTTGGGCGTTCTTCTTTTTGAGTTCTTCCAATTTGCGTTCGAGCGTAGCAATGATATCATCGGCCTTATAGCTCATATTGCTAATGGTATCCTCTAGTTTTTGCTCAAATGCGTCCTTCTTTTCCTTGGCGGTTTTGGTCAGTTCCTCCTTGGCATGTGAAAGGCGTTCCGTAATTTCATGGCTAGTATCCTCCACTTTGCGCTTAATCTTCCTTCGGGTTTCCTTGCCCTCGTCAGGGGCATATAGAATTCCAATTCCCGCTCCTATAGCGGCTCCAGTTAAAAGGGCCAATAAAATGTTTCCACTATTGTCTGTCATGATTTCTAAGTTTTTAATTGAACAAATAATCTATTTGGTCAAATTTAGACCAGATGAATCTCCAATGGAATGATCCAGATCATTCTTGACCATAATTTGACTAGCACCATACTCACTAAACAAATGAAGGATAAAACTGTACTCTGAGCTCGTTTTTAACCTCCAAGACACCGGGAGCACGGAAAGCCGCTTTTTCGGCTTCCTCCTTTTCCTTTATAGAGGTTACCGTACCACTCAACTTTACCGTATGCCCATCTGCCTTTACCTCAATTTGACTGGCATTGATATTAGCGGAACGTTCAAACGCTTTGGTAATCCGATCCTTCACTTCTACGGGTTTCACTTTTTGTTCTATGCTAATATTGTTGATTACGCCCTTTACGCCCATTAAGTTTTGAACGGTACGTTTGGCCGCCTTTTTCTGATAAGCCCAAGGCAACTCTCCGGACAAATGAATGTAACCGTCATCCACCCTTACCATAACTTTTTCCTTGGGCACGGAAGCGTTCCATTCCAAGGCATTGACAACGGCCTTGGCAATTTCCTTGTCCGTTTTTTTATAATCATCACCATATTTTACCGCGATGTCCTCTGCAACGGCTTTTACCCCTGCTACATTTTTTGCCGCTTTTTCCGCGGCAATTTTTTTACCATACCGGTTTACTACTCCACTTAGGGTAACAATACCGTCTTCGACAATGACCCCCATTTGGGTTTCGTCTATATCGGGCTGCCACGCCAATTCGTCCAGCACATCCTGTTTAATTTCTGCATCTGTTTTCATGATCCGTAATTTTAGGTTAAACATTCAAGTAATCTTGTTTAAAGGTATTGCGGCTTTACATCCACCAAAATGACGTACGTCAGAGGTTGTGCATTTTAACTATTGTTTTTCCGCATATCCGCAATCGGTCTTATTTTCCATCCCCGATTTATGTAATATGGAGAAAGAAGAATGGCTAAGGAACAACTACGGAATCCCTATTCGGAAAGCACCATTTTCAAGATTGTTAACATGACCAAAATCATTTACTGGAATGGGGCCCAAGCCTACTTTTGCAAAAAACAACCATGGATGCCTTTTCTTCAAGTCTGTTGGACAAAGAATCGTGGTTGGCCTATATCGAGGTTCCGACTATTGCCATAGGATCGGGACTCCTAATAAGTTGGGCCGGTTCCGCTATTTTAAGGCTGTACCATAAAAAACGGCCCTCGATTTTTAAGGAACAATTGTTGCTACGGCTTAAAAGGCCCATACTTTTTTTTATTCCCTTGGTTTTTCTTGTACCTGTGATGACCTATTTTAAACTGGGCATTTTATGGGAAAAACTTTTGGAGGCCCTGGTCATTATTTGTCTGGCCTGGATTCTGGTGACCTTGTTGTATTCTCTGGAAGAAGTAGTTAAACAAAAATTCGCGATAAAAGATCAGAAAATTGCAAGCGAAAGAAAAGTATTGACCCAGCTTCATTTTTTGAAAAGTATTGTGGTGGCGATCATTATTACAATTGCGATCGCTTCCATTTTATGGAACATCCCAGGGGCACGGCAATTGGGCAATACTATTTTAACCTCTGCTGGGGTAGCGGGTATCATCATTGGCGTAGCGGCACAAAAATCGATATCGAATCTCATTGTTGGTTTTCAATTGGCTTTTTCGCAGGCTTTGAAAATCGATGATGAGGTAGTCATCGAAGGTGAGTTTGGTACCGTAGAGGATATTACCCTTACATATGTGGTAATAAAAACATGGGATTGGAGACGTTTGGTCTTGCCCCTTAACTATTTTAACGATAGACCATTTGTTAACTGGACGTTTAATTCAAGACCCCTGATCGCCAGTGTTTATTTTTATTTGGACTATACCTTTCCCGTGAATGAGCTACGTACAAAATTGATGGAACTATTAAAAGGCAGTATCTTATGGGATAAAAACAGGGCAGGGCTGTTCTTGACCGAAATCGATAACCGTACTATGGAAGTGAGGGCAGACTTCAGTGTTAGAAATGCCTCGGATGCATGGAATTTGCGCTGCAAGATACGGGAGGATTTGATGGCGTTTATCCAGAACAACTATCCTGAAGCACTACCCAAATTGCGAGGGGTGGATGCAGATAAAGAAACATAGTCGTATAAAAGACCAGGTTCTACCCATAACCCAAGATATAGCCTGCCCATGGCTACGGGAACCGAAGGAGCACCAGATTGAACATAACAAACAAGGCTTATGGCAAATACCGTAACCGATAGAGCACTCTTTCAAGCCATTTTTAAATCCTCTTTGGCGGGTTTCTTCATAGTGGATGCGGATGGTTATATCCTTAAAGTGAATCCTGAAGGGGAAAAGATGTTCGGATATAAAAAAGGGGAATTGATCCAAAAAAACATAGGGAGCCTCTTTTCCGATGGTTTTAAGGAAACCTATAAAATTCGAATAAAATCAGCCAATCCCAGGCCTTTTCAACTTTTGGCCTTGGATAAGGGAGGTAGAACGTTTCCTTTGGATGTGCGTATTGCCCCGACCGTCATCAAGGGACGTACAATTGCATCGGTCTATTGCAAACCGTCCAACGAGGCCCTTTTCGAAAGCGATAGAAAGCTACGCACATTGATTGCCAATGTATCCGGTATCGTTTACCGTTGTAAGATAGATAAGCCATGGACCATGGAATTTATCAGCGATGCCTGTTATGGTATCTGCGGTTATCACCCTGAGCAATTTTATGATAATACAACGATACATTGGGAAGCATTGATTCATCCAGAGGACAAAGCGAAGGTTTGGAAAGAAATCCATCAATCAATTTCCAAAAAAGAGCCCTATCAGGTTACCTATAGAATACGCACTGCTGAAAACAAGACAAAATGGATTTGGGAAAGAGGTTCGGGAGTAACCGATAAAACAGGTAAAATATACAGGTTGGAAGGTTTTATGGAAGATATTTCCGAACTCAAGGAAACTGAAATGGTCCTGGCCAAGGAGAAGCAACGTTTACACCAGTACCTAGATACCGCAGGCTCTATTTTTTTGGTTATCAATACAGATGGCAGAATAGATCTGGTCAATCGCAAGGGCTCTGAAGTATTGGGACTATCGATAGATACTATAATTGGTAAAAATTGGTTCGATAGCTTTATTCCAAAACGGGATAAAAAAGAAATCCTTTCACTGTTCAAAAAGATTATGCAAGGTGATCTTACTCCCCCGGATTTTTATGAAAACTGGGTAGTGACAGCAAGTGGGCAAGAAAGACTTATACGTTGGCGCAATGCTGTTTTGGAAGAAGAGGCGGGCCAGATTACGGGTATAATCAGTTCGGGGGTAGATGTTACGGAGGCAAAAACAGTGCAAAATGTATTAAACATAAGAAATAGGGCCCTCGAGGCAGCGGGCAATGGCATCATCATTGTGAATGCTGCAGATGCCAATCTACCCATCATATATAGTAACCATGCCTTTTCAAAGATTACGGGATATAATAAAGAAGAAGTTCTAGGAAGAAACTGTCGTTTTTTGCAAAATGATGATCGTGAACAGCAAGGAATAGATGTTATTCGGAAAGCGATCAAGGCTCAAAAACCCACTCAGGCCATAATCCGTAACTACCGAAAAGATGGTACCCTTTTTTGGAACGAGCTTACCATTACCCCCGTACATAACGAAAAGGGGCAGCTTGTGCATTTTATTGGCGTACAAAACGATGTGACCGAACGTAAAAAAGAAGAACTGCTCAAGGATAAAATTCGGCAGATTTTAGAAATGATCGCGGAGCACAAACCCCTTGAGAATATTGGTCTGGCTATAGTAGAAGCCATTGAGGGATATTTGAAGAGTTACATGGCCTCGATTATGCTATTTAACAAAAAGAAGGGTATTTTAAACAAATTGGCAGCACCACATCTACCCCAACCTATAACTAATCTTTTGAATGGAATGTCCGTAAATAGGGATAACTGTTCTTGTACCAACGCAGCGCGTTATAAAAAAGAGGTTTTCACTAAAGATGTCGCCAAAGATCCCTTATGGATTGATTACCGGGAATTGGCGCTTCAAAATGGCCTACGATCCTGTTGGTCGTTTCCCATTTTATCCTCCAAAAAAGAGGTATTGGGCACCTTTGCCATTTACCATAAAAAGCCTAAAAAGCCCATAAAGCTACATAAAGAAGTTGTTACCGATCTGGCCCAACTTATGGCCATGGCCATAGAACAGAACCTCATACGAAAAGAGTTGGAGAAAAATAGGTGGCTATTGGAATCCTATGCAAGGGAGCTTGAACAACAAGTCGCGGAACGCACTGATGAACTTAAGGCTACGGTGCAAAAACTGGTAGATACGAATTTAACTCTGGAGAACCAGGTTTTGGAGACAAAGGCAGCAGAAAGCAGGGCATTGACAAGCCAAGCCATGTTCGCTGCAATATCACGAAATTTTCCCAAAGGGGTTATCATCGTATTTGATGCCAATTTTAAAATTGTATATATAGACGGGGGCGAATTACGCCGTTTGGGCTTTGTAAAAAGTCAATTTGAAGGACTACATGTAGAAGATGTCGAAGTTTTTTCAAAAGAGCGAATAGCACGTATCAAAGCAGATATAAAAAAGACTCTGGCAGGCGAGCATCTTTCTTTTGAAATGCGGTTTAGGAATAAAAATTACACGGTAAATACATCTCCCTTAAATAATGGCAATAATGAGGTAAAGTGGACACTCTTTGTCTATAATGATATTACAAAACAGAAAAAAGCGGAGCAGGATATCCGCAATGCACTGTTACAGGAGCAGGAACTCAATGAGTTGAAATCGCGATTTATTTCCATGGCTTCCCACGAGTTTAGGACCCCTTTAAGTGCCATATTGTCCTCGGCCATATTAATCGAGAAACAGAACGAGCCCGGTAGGGAAAAAAAACGCGAAAAATATATAGAACAGATAAAATCGAATGTCAGGAATTTGGTCGGCATCTTGAACGATTTTCTATCCCTAAGCAAATTGGAAGAAGGTAAGGTAGCCCCAAAACCCGTGCGTTTTGATCTTGTACAATTTTCAAAATCCATACTGGAGGAAATCAGGCCTACCAAAAAGCGAGGTCAAAAAATCAATATGGAAACCAACGTAGAACCCATAATGGTCTATTTGGATCCCAAACTGATGCACCATATCCTCGTCAACCTAGTATCGAATGCCATTAAGTATTCACAAGAAGACCAAGAGGTCTCCCTGAGTTTAAAAGACCAAAAGGCTTTTGTTTCCATAGAAGTCAAAGATCAGGGTATCGGTATCCCTAAAGCGGAACAGGATAATCTCTTTCAGCGTTTTTTCCGTGCGGATAACAGTACCAATATACAAGGAACCGGACTTGGTCTACACATCGTAAAGCAATATACCGAACTTATGGGAGGTACGGTCGGGTTTGAAAGTGAGGTGAACAAAGGTTCAATTTTTAAAGTTGAATTTCCGGCATTCCAGTCTCCAACAATGGAGTAAGCCGGTAAAGGGAGTATAAAATAGAACAAGCATTAAGCAAGAATTTAGGATTTTAATGCTACCCCACAATACGGACAAATGGATACCTAACCACCTGTGGAACAAACGGTAAAAGGAAATTACAAAATACAAACTGCTCAATCCTACAAAAATGAAAAAAGTACTATTGATAGAAGACAACAAGGATGTGCGTGAAAATACAGCAGATATTCTTGAGCTTTCCAACTATACCGTGACCACGGCCGAAAATGGAAAAATAGGTATTGAAAAGGCCAAGACGTTTCATCCGGATATCATACTCTGCGATATCATGATGCCGGTTATGGATGGTTACCAGGTTTTGGATGCATTGGGCGAAAAGGCCGATATGGCAAGTATCCCCTTTATCTTTTTGACCGCCAAATCCGAAAAGGCCGATTTGAGAAAAGGTATGAACCTAGGCGCGGATGACTACCTGACCAAACCCTTTGAAGAACATGAACTGTTGGACGCGATTGCCTGTCGTTTAAAAAAGAATGATTTTCTGCGTAAGGAATTCTCTAAAAACATACAGGGAATCCATGAGTTCTTTCAAGATGCCTCGTATTATTTGAATTTGGAATACATTACCAAGGAGTATCGCCCCAAATCCTATAAAAAAAGAGATTTTGTCTTTAGGGAAGGGGATCATGCGCATGACCTTTACTTTGTAGAGAGTGGCACGGTAAAAACCTATAAATCTACCGAATCGGGTAAGGAATTTGTGACCGGCATTAATAAATCAGGTGATTTTATGGGGCAACTTTCCCTTTTGGGCCACCAGGGTACATATTTGGAATCCGCAATGGTCTTACATGATGCCGAGTTATATGCGATTCCCAAAACGGATTTTATACATCTTCTCTATGACAACAAAGAAGTCTCACGTAAGTTTATGGACATTATTTCCAACAATCTGATCGAAGTACAGGAACAATTGCTAAATATGGCCTATACCTCCGTTCGTCAACGCGTGGCCATGGCCTTACTAAGCCTATATAAGAAAGGTATCATCAAAGACGCACCTCATGAGGGCATCGATATTCCCCGTGAAGACTTTGCAGGCATGATAGGTACCGCTACGGAAACGGCTATCCGGACGCTTTCCGAATTTAGGGAAGAAGGTTTAATTGCCATGGGGCATGCCAGAAGGATTATACTCCTGAACAAGGAAAAATTACGGTATATCGTAGATTTCGGTTAAACCAATGTATGATTCTTTTCCCCACTACGGGCCATTCCCAAACTACCCGGCAACCACTTTATCAGCTGTGCCAATACCAAAGAACCTAACCCGAACAATATAGTGACGCCCAAGAGTCCTAAAGGAAAGTGTTCCAAAGAAAGTGCCTTGGCCGTTGGAGGTATGTTGTAAACCACAATTGTAATCGTAAGGGATAAGGCAAGTGCTGCCCAGATCCAAGGGTTTTTGGTCACCTCATTGATGAAAAACGACCGCTTCTGTTTCGGCATATTGAAGACATTGAGCAATTGGGCCAATATCAAAGTATAGAATGCCATGTTGTTAATAATCTCAGGGGATAATTTTAGAACAAAATTTGCGTAGATAACGATACCCAGTACGGAAAGGCTTATACAGAGACCGTATATAGTTGTCATATACCAATCCTTTCTATGCATTATAGGTTCTTTGGGGTTTTTGGGAGGCTGCTCCATACTATCCGCCTCACCTTTGCCCAAACCTAGGGCCAACGCCGGAAAGACATCGGTCACCAGGTTTAGGAACAAAATCTGTAAGGGTAATAGTGGTGAAGGGAGGTTTAATAAAGCGGCCAGACCTACTGAAATAATCTCCGCCAAATTACATGATAACAAATACACTACAAATTGACGGATATTCTGAAAGACCACCCTGCCTTGATGAATAGCAAGTTCTACGGCGGTAAATTTATCGTTCTTCAAAATGACATCCGCAACTTCGCGCGCAGCCTCGGTACCCCGAATACCCATTGCAATACCAATATCCGCCTTTTTTAAAGCAGGTACATCATTAATGCCATCCCCGATCATGCCCACAATATGACCATTCTTTTGGTATAGTGTTATCAAATCCAATTTTTGTTTGGGAGTAACCCGAGCAAAAACAGTAGCTTCCAATAACCCTGAAGGATTTTCTCGATCGTCATTTTCCAAATTTTCAAGGTCTTTGCCCAACACTATTTTGTTCCGGGGTACATTGCTTTCCAATAGGCCCACCTCTTGCGCTATTTTTTGAGAGGTCCCAGGATGATCACCTGTAATCATCAACACCCGAATACCCGCTTTTTTATAAATGCCTATGGTAGGCCTAACATCTTGGCGAGCAGGATCTATGAAGCCCATAATACCAAGAAAAGTAAGGTTCGCAAACAGGTTTTCCTTTTTTAGAATGCTTTCGGTTTCTTTATACGCGAACGCCAATGTTCGTAAACCCTGCAATGCCAAAGTGTTTACCTTTTTATCCCAATCCGTTACATTGTTAAATGGCTTCCGCTTTCCATCTTCAATGATAGTATCGCAAGAGTCTACCAAACTTTCGAACGCTCCTTTTACAAAAACCTGAAAGTTTTCTTTGCCCTGGTTAACAGTGGCCATGAACTTACGAACGGCATCAAAGGGCAGTTCCATTTTTTCGGGATGTTCTTTTTTTATGGTAACGGGATCATAACCCATATGAACCGCAAAATCCATTAGTGCCAATTCTATGGAATCAGTTTGACCATCATCTAAACTTGGAGTTGCATTATTGCAAAGAATTGAAGCTTTCATCATCGTTTCGAAAACCGGATGATCCGTCAAAAAATCACTGTGTCCGAATCTCCAGGGTTCTCCCACTACCATGGATTTATCCTCAAAAAGCACGGTATGTACCTTCATCCGATCTTCGGTAAGTGTTCCGGTCTTGTCCGTGCAGATTATATCCGTGGCCCCCAAAGTCTGTACGGCTTCAAGTTTTTTGATGATAACCTGCTTTTTTGACAATCGTAACATGCCCTGGGCCAAGGCAATGGTTGCTACAACGGGAAGTCCTTCAGGGATGGCCGCCACGGCCAATGCCACCCCGGTTTCAATCATCAGCAAGAGGTCTTTTCCCCGAAAGTATCCCGTAACAACTATTAACAGGGCAAAGCACAATGTCAACACGATTAGCCATTTGCTCAACTGGTTCAATTTTTTTTCCAAAGGGGTGTCCATCTTTTTGGTATCCATCCCCATTTGTTGTATTATTCCCAATTGGGTATATGCGCCGGTAGCGGTCACAATGGCCATGCCCGATCCGGTCAGCACCATGGTGCCCCTGAAAACCATATTTGTTTGATCGGTGATCGGTGTTTTATCGGGAAGTGTTTTCGTATTTTTGTTGACTGCTATACTCTCTCCGGTTAAGGCGGACTCCTTAAGGGATAGATTTTCAACTTCGATGAGGCGAGCATCGGCCGGTACTATATCCCCAGTTCCCAAAAGGACAATATCCCCTGGTACCAATTCCGATACCCCTACCCTGGCTTTTTTACCTGACCGCAGTACATAAATCCTGGCTTGGCCCAGTTTTCGTAGTGCCTCCAAGGAACGTATTGCCTGAAGCTCCATAAAAAATCCGATCCCCACCGAAATCAAAATAACCACAATAATGGCCATGCCCTCCAAAGCATCACTGAAAACAAAGGCAAGGATGGCGGCCACGGTCAAAATATAAATGATGGGATCCATCAATTGACCCGCCAGGATTCTGTATCTTGGTTTAGGTCCTTGACTGGGTATTTCGTTCAAACCATATTTTTCCGATCTTGCTTCGACTTCCTTTTTTGATAATCCTTGTACGCGGCTACTGGCGAATTCGGCTATAGTATCTTCTGCGGAAAGAGCGAACGGGGTTTTGCGCATATATTTGAACTTCAAAGTGCTATGAACGGGGAATGCCCCCGAACCAAACTTATTTACATGGACAAATTTCAGTTTGGGCATGAGGGCATTCCAGATTGGAAAAGTCTTTAATCTATTTTCACCACTTTAGGTGGTTTTTTCTTGGCTTCTTCTTTTTTGGCAAGATCAAAGCTCAAAATACCGTCGTGATAATGTGCCTTGATTTCTTCTTCTTTTACACTCTCCGGGAGTTGTAGGGATCTTTCAAAAGAGTTGTAACTAAACTCCCTTCGGGTATAGTTTTCTTCCTTTTCCTCTTCTTCCATCGATTTTTCCGCCGAAATATTGAGACAGCCATCGTCAATGGTTACATTAAAGTCCTTTTTGGAAAAACCGGGCGCTGCCAATTCAATTTCAAATTTGTCCTCACTTTCCTTAATATTTAAAGCCGGCTCAACAGTTTTGCCGTTCCAAAAACGAGAGGGCAGCATGTCACGAACCCATCCACGATTGTCAAAAAAATCGTCCATATCAAAGAAATCATTAGTCATAAGACCTCCAAAAGGCCTTCTTCTATACTTTACTAGTGACATAACGTTATATTTTAGGTTAAACAATTAATTCATCCTTCCGAAAGTACAATCGGGCCAAAAACCTCAAAATGACCTGCATCAGTGATTTATCGATTTATATCGAAAAAAAGGAACCGCCAAAAGAAGCTATGGGAAGTTATTGCTTATAGTACCCGAGGACAGGTCTCAACGTCACCTCCCTTAATTGTTATTATATAGTCTTTCATATAAATCCTGGGAGGATTTGATATACTTGGATCGAGCGGTAATCGTTCTCCATCGTTTACTGATGGAATCACTCAATTGGAGTCGGGCATCAATTCTCTTAAATGTTGGATTTTCATACCACATGGGGTGTGAATCCCAATGACAGTTGATATAGTGCACCGCTTTTACCACATCAGGGTTATCATCTATTGTCTTAAAAAACGGGACAAACCATTTTTGCCAAGCCTCTTCGGCCTGCTTGGGATTGCCCAATTGCGTTTCCAGGGTATTTCCCGTAGTCTTGGCATCAACATCCGAAATGGTAGGTGAGGCTTCCGCAATAAAAACAGGTTTTCCTTTTTTTCTAGCGAAAGGAATCATTTTTTGGTCGGCCCATCGGTTAAAAAATGAAAAGCCTAACCAATCTACATAATCGTCTCCCGGATACCACGATTCCAAATCACCAGCATTGGGAGACATAAAACCCGTGGATTGCCATACGTAAGCCGTGTTGGTTACTTCTTTTGCCCTACACCTATCCACAATTCTTTTGTAAGCCTTTATGGTGCTTTCCTTGTCATAATGATTCCATGGCTCTCCATCAAACTCATAGGCTATCCGCAAAAAAACAGGGCGTTTCCCCAGGGATAAAAGAAAATTGGCCAACCGATCAATGTACTTATCGTGGGTACCATCGGCAACCTTCTCTTCATGATTTACAAACTGCAGCCCAATGGCCAAGGCCATGTTCGCATAATCGGGGTCGTTTAATTGAAGGGTAGCATTGTAATCGTTATCGCCCCAATCATGGGTTTCATATAGGCCGTCCAACCCTTCCATAATGCGGCCAAAAGAATTCTCCCCGGGATTGATATTGGTATATGTGGTCCAACCGGCGGGCGTATCAAAATGATCCAAATAGCCATTGCTATATTCATCCAGTCCTCCGACAGCTTCCAGTTCTTGGCCAACGAAGAGCAGTACCTGGCCATCCTTGGGTTCAAATTTCGCACGTTTGCGAACCTGTTCCTTTTCAATTTCCAGAGATAGTGAATCTGTCTTTCTGTGCTGCTTTTCGCCACATGCCAGTAATAAGGCCAAGCAGCATATAACTCCTATTTTCATTTTTTTGGGTTTATTTCTTTATACTCGAACCACTCAAAATCGGCATGATGAATATTCATGGCAAGGTCTTGACAACAAATACCCACAAAGCTTCCTGTAAAGGCAGGGCGATACCGATTGCTACCCTCCCTTACGTAATCGTCCGATAAGATAGCGGCATCCAGTTCAAGACCCAATTTTTCAAATTTGTCTTCCCCGAGTCCAAAATAAAACTGAAGCTTGTCCCGATTCATTTCGCCCCGTAAGAGAATGGATTCTTCATCCCTCACCGCTACCAATTTTTCCTGAAAGCTCATTTTGAAATTATCCGAGGAAATAACACCCAAGTACTTTTGGGTTCCTGAATCATTGGAAGTGATATAGGCATAGTGATAATGACCGGTATTGTAATAAAATACCAGACCGGCCATATGTAGCATGTTCTCCGGTCGAAAATCAATGGAGGTTGTCACTTGCACATGAAAATCTTGGATTCTTCGGGCCAGTAAACTTTGATGATGCAAAGAGTTCAAGGACTCCCTACCATATAACCTTAGGAATCCCTTTCTGGCCGTAAGGCTACGCCAATCGTCGGTAATCGGTATGCGTAAGGATTGAAAATCCAAGGGGATTTCTTTTCGGTCAAAAATGACCCTGTCAGAATTCGTTTCTTGAGGGAATTGGGGGAGATCGGGAGCCGGAATTTTCAAACGGGGTATACATCCTCCTTCCTTTAAATAAGGCCAATCCTCTTTCCAAATGACTTCCTCAATAGCCGTTTCCCTCCCCAAAGTGCAATTCCCATGGGTCGTTAAAGGTCGCCCTACCAAAAAAACGGCATACCAATCGCCTTTTTGGGTCCGGACCAAATCCCCATGTCCACACTTCTGTAACGGGTGATCCTTTTTGGCCGCTGCGGATACAAAAGGGTTTTCGGGGTGAAACTCATAAGGGCCAAAAATATCCTTGCTACGCCCGATGCTCATGGCATGACCATATTCCGTACCTCCTTCCGCCAGTACCAGATAATAATATCCATTTTCCCTGTACAGATGGGGGCCTTCGGAAAGGCCCAAAGCCGTACCCTCGGTAAGATAATGCACTTTACCGATCAATCTTTGGTCAATCGGGTCATATTCCTGCATTTCTATTCCTCCAAAAAATTTACCGTTTCGATGATCGACCAGCATATTGAGAAACCATTTTTTTCTGTCGGAATCGTGAAAGAGC
The DNA here is from genome assembly GCF_965228935.1 of Ulvibacterium sp. Taxonomy (GTDB): domain Bacteria; phylum Bacteroidota; class Bacteroidia; order Flavobacteriales; family Flavobacteriaceae; genus Ulvibacterium. The sequence goes on from NZ_OZ245846.1 coordinate 4,980,622, forward strand.
GAGCCATCAAAACCCCTGGAAGACAAATAAACGGGTTCGCTCCAGTCGCCTTTGACATCCTTTGCGGTGACCAAGTAATTGGGGGTATCCTTCCAGACACCGTCAAAAGAGCGTACATTGGTGTATACCAAATAAAAAGTACCCTTATCATAGGAGAGGCATGGCGCCCATACCCCACAGGAATCCGGGTTGCCCTTCATATCCAATTGAGAGGGACGATTTAACGGTCGGGCGATCAGCTTCCAATTCTTAAGGTCTTTGGAATGATGGATCTGTACCCCCGGGAACCATTCAAAGGTCGATGTAGCGATGTAATAGTCCTCACCTACCCTACAAATCGACGGATCGGGATTGAATCCCCGCAATATTGGATTTTGTATATAATTCATCGTCCTATCAATTCCATTTCAAGCTGTTCCAAGGACTTCCCCTTGGTTTCCGGCAATATTCTAAACAGGATGAAAAATCCGACTACGGCAATCATTCCAAAAATAAAAAAGCTCATGGCATTGCCTAAGTTGGATAGTTCCCAAGGAAACACTTGCTGTACGAGCCAACTGGCAAAACTATTTACAAAACCGATGACACCTATGGCCAACCCCCTGTATTTGTTGGGATACATTTCCGATAGTAGCACCCACATTACAGGACCCAGGGAAAAAGCGAAACAGGCGATAAATCCTAAGATTCCTATTAGAATCAAGGTGGCGTTCATTTCGGTAGCCGCCTCGATCAAAACACCTTCGTTTTTTGCATATACTTGGGTTCCCAAAGCTGATTTCATGGCATTCTTAAAATCAACATCATTATCAAATTTCTTATCCGCGAATCGGGTCAAAGCGTTTTTGTCAACATTTTCCAACTGCGCGATTTCTGAGGACTTCAATTCATAGGTGGCGTTATTGAATCCATACCCACACAAAAGCATACTTATGGCAATACCCGCAATGCCAAAAAGCAGCAAGGGCCGTCTTCCGAGCTTATCGATCAAAAACATGGCGACTATAGTGAAAACCACAGTGGTAAAACTCAAAAAAACCCCCGAGGTAAAAGCCGCGTCCGTACCGATACCCGTTTGCTTAAAAATGGACGTGGCATAGAAATATATGGCGTTTATACCCGTAATCTGTTGTAGAATTCCAATGACAAGGCCAACCATAAAAATAAATCGAAGGGCCGGCTTTATCAATTCTCCTATGGATACTTTGGTGGTATCCTTTTGTTCACGAATGTTTTTTTCGATCGAGTCGATCTCTTCCTTGGCTTTTTCATGGCCGTGCAATTGCTTCAAAACGAGGTTCGCATCCGCAACCTTGCCTCGCATATATAACCAACGCGGGCTCCTTGGCACAAAGAACATAAATATAAAATAGAGCAGGGCCGGCACCAACTCAACACCCAACATCCATCGCCAAACCGTATCTTCCGTAAGAAATGAATCCCCTGAACTATATATCTTATTGAAGTAATAATTACTTAAAAAAGCGGCAAAAAAACCGAGAACGATATTCAATTGCTGAATGGAGACCAATTTTCCGCGATTTTCGGCATTGGAAATCTCGGCAATATAGGTCGGTGCCAATATAAGTGCGGCCCCGAATGCCAAACCACCTATCATACGTGCGATGTACAGCATTTCGTAGGAAGAGGCATAAGCGGAAAAAAGTGCCGAAACGGCATATAAAAAGGCAACAATAATCAATATCCTTTTTCGTCCTACCCTATCACTGAGACGGCCGGATATCAGCATCGCGATCATTGCAGAAAAAGAAGGCGAACTTACGGCCCAACCGGTCTGGGCATCGTTCAAATCAAATTCGGGACCGGCATAGGACATGACGCCCGAGATGATACCGGCATCAAAACCAAATAAAAATCCTCCCAGAGAGACGACAAAGGCTATAAACAAGGTTCTTTTGGTCATATTTTGGAATATTTAGGAATGAATCCGATTATGGGTCAAAATTTGAGAGTACATGCTTAGTGTTCTTCAAAATACATATCAAAACTGTGTATCGTGTTTAACCGGGAATTGATCCGGGATTTTTTCGTCGGGCTCTCCCAGGTTTTGCCGTAGGTCGATTTCAATACCTCTGGCAATCGTTGAAATGGGAACATCATTTGCGGTTCCTTCAAACGGATTTTCACCCGTTCTCCCAATTCTTTCCATCGTATGGAATATCCAGGCAACAATGATATAGAAAGGAATGGACAACCAAGCAAATAGATCGCCGACCAAGGGATGGGTATCCGAAAATCCATTTCCAATCTCAATGAATTGGGGTACCAAAGCCAAGGGAAGGAGCAAGATAAAAATCCACATGAAAAAATGATTGAGGGTAGCGAATTGTCTTGGATATGGAAAATTTTTGATACGTTCACTTTTGCCTTGAAGTGTAAACAATTCCTGAAGTACAGCCTCAAGTTCCAAAAAGGAGAACTCCCATAACACCTGCTGCTCCTTAAGCTTTCTTAAATGGTGGGACTGTAGGTACAGCAATGCTGTCTGTTTATTGTTCTTATCCAATACATAGGCCCGGTCCCTTTCCGAAATATAAGGTTTTAAGTCATCCTCCAAGTCGGAATCCAGTTCGGGTGGACGTACGTTCCATTCTTGATTGGTTCTATGGCTTATACTGGTTTCCCAAGGTCTGGGCATACGCATCGCATGCCGCAGGGCGGTCATCCAAGCGATATGGCGGTATGTAAGGATTTTAATTTCGCTGTGCAGTTGCTCCTCGGTCAAGGGAGTTTGGGTATTTTCGTTCGATAGCATATCCTGTACGAACATGCCAAAGGTCCTGGAGGTATTGACAATGCCTCCCCAAATCTTACGGGCTTCCCAAATTCTTCCGTAAGCCGAATTATTTTGAAATCCGATGACAAAGGCCACGGCAGTACCGATCAATGCCAAAGGAGTCCAAGGAATTTTTATCCAGCCCAAATCGAAAAAATAATAGATGGCAACCCAAACCACTATAATCAAAAGGAAGAGAAAGGTCTCAAATCGGGTCCACCAGGCCATCTCGGAGGCGGTATATTTCTTTTTAATATGCATGACTCTTAGTATTGGCAGTTCATTAAATTAGTTTATTCGTTTGGTTATTGCCCTAACAGCCCGTTTAGCCACTAAATCCAACAACATAAACGTCTGAGGGGATACTATTGCAATGTATGAATATTTAGGGGTATCCGGATAAATTAAAGTCGCCCAATTGAAAGCCTAAGAAGTAAAAAGGGCTTGATAATCCCAATATTGATAATATAGGGGTCAACGTTACATTGTAAAAAGAGGCATCACCAAAAGTCTTTTCACAGGAATCAAAATTTACCCCATGCCTTGTTCCCAGATGAAAAAAAGTGGATTATTTTGTATCTTGGCTTTATTTGGATTTGGGATTTACGATTCTGTGTTAAAAAAGTTTTTAGACACACGAAATCGTTTTTTTATTCATAACATTAGGGGCGGGTCTGTATTAGGATTTTGAATTTACGTACATGGATCATAAGTGGCTGAACGAGGTAGAGGGGTTATTTAAAAGGCGGTATCAAGAGCTTTGTTTAATTGCCTACAGCTACGTTGCCAATCTTGACGAAGCCGAGGATATTGTACAGGATGTTTTTATCTCCTTACTAAAACGGCAGGACGATAGCATACTGAATATGGAAGGGTATGTAAAAAAATCGGTCAAAAATGCCAGTCTCAATACAATCAGGCAATCAAAAAAATTGGAACCCATCTCGGAGAAAGTACTCAAACTCCCCCAATATGAAAATCCGCAACGGATTGACCATGATGAAGAAATTAAAAGCGCCATAGAGAATCTACCGGTACAATGCAAGAAAGTATTTGAACTTTGCGCCTTGGAAGGCCAAAAATATAGTACCGCTGCCGAAACCCTGAACATCTCCGTAAATACGGTAAAATCGCATATGAAAAAGGCCTACAAGATCCTTCGCGTGGAATTGCAGGACACTCAATTATTCCTGCTATTGTTGTTAATTTCTCAATTGCGGTAGCTTCTTTTTGATTTTTTTCAATTTTAACATCACCCTTTTTATGGTATTCGGTGTCCTTATAGTAGTGGGATATCTTACATACCCATGAAAACCAACTATGGAAATAACCAAACTTATTGTAAAAAAACTGACCTCCAAGCTTTCCGGGGCAGAAGAGAAAGAATTTGAATCATGGTTGCATTCATCCCGTGAAAACAAGGAAATCTTTGAGCGGATAACCCTTATCCAGAAATCCGGTAAGGATCTTAGGGAATTGGAAACCTTGGACGAAATCGCCGCTTGGGACAAAATACTTCAAAAAATAGAGCCCGTTACCGTATCCCAAAAAAGAAGGCTTTGGGCAAGACCCATTTTTAAGTATGCGGCCATCTTTGTTGGGCTTTTAGGTTTCGCTTTCTGGTATTTGTTCAACCCTGTACAAACACAGGAAAATACGATGCCGCCGCCCGATAAAGACGCTATTACGCTACAATTGGAAAACGGGGAGATCAAAGTGCTTTCCGAGGATGGGTCTTCCCAAATTAAAGATAAAGAGGGAAACCTGGTGGTCACCAAAAAAGGATCCAACCTGGCCTATTCGGACTCGGCTTCAATAGAAAAACTGGTCTATAATACATTAACGGTCCCATATGCCAAGCGATTCGGGATAGAGCTTTCAGACGGGACAAAAATTCATCTCAACTCAGGTTCGTCCATAAGGTATCCGGTCAAATTTATCAAAGGAGCACATAGAGAGGTTTTCTTGACCGGTGAGGCCTTTTTTGAGGTAACCGAGGATACCGAACGTCCTTTTATCGTTAGCAGTGATGGCTTGGTCGTAACGGTGCTGGGTACCACCTTTAACGTAAAAGCCTATCCAGAGGACAAGGAAATCAATACGGTCCTGGTGTCGGGATCCGTGGGTCTTTCCAAGAAGGGCAACCCGACTACCGACTCCAAGGTATTGGAGCCGGGGCACATGGCTTCCTGGGACAAGACCCACAATACCATGGCCATGGAAGCCGTTGATACGGAGCTTCACACTTCTTGGATCCATGGAAGATTGGTGTTAAAACGAACCCCCTTTGAACAGATTGTTCCCAAACTACAGCGGCATTATAACATATCCATTACCAATAATTACCCCATCCTAAATGATAAGGTATTTACGGCCAGCTATGATATTGAGACCATTGAGGAAGTCATGGCGTCGCTCAGCGAAATCATCCCTTTCTATTTTGAGGTCGATGGAAATGAAGTTCTTATAAACAAACCCAGAAATTAGACTAACTTAAAATACAACCGCCAATGAAGTAAACACAAAAAAATCAACAAAAAAATCGGGAAATGCTGGTACCATTCCCCGATAGATTAGTAATCAACTGATACGAGTTAACTAAAATCCTTTAAAAATATGGAAAAATTAAAAGGAATTCGACTTTTTACGTTCAATTCCATAAAAATAAGTCTAGCGTTGAAGCTTACGCTCTTTCTTTTACTAGCCTCCATCCTGTCCGTGCATGCCAATGCCTACTCGCAACGGACCAAGGTAAGCTTAAACTTTGAGAACGCTACCATGCAGCAAGTGCTGGAGGAGATAGAGGCCATAACCGACTTTAAATTTGTATATACGAACAATGAAATTGATGCGGATCAACGGGTTTCGGTCACTGCGGAGAATGAAAAATTGTCCAGTGTTTTAAAAAGATTGTTCCAACAAACGGACATCTCTTATAAGCTAAGACGAAAATTGATCATCTTGCGTTCACTTCCCGTACCGAAACCTGTAAAGGTAGTTCCCCCGGCAGAAAAAACCGAGGAAGACCAACAACTTCAGGTATCCGGTACGGTGACCGATGTTAACGGAGACCCGCTACCCGGAGCGAACGTTGTTGAAAAAGGTACACAAAACGGCGTGGTCACGGACTTTGATGGAAAATTTACGATTTCCCTTGAAAACAGTGATGCCGTCCTACAAGTTTCCTATATCGGTTTTGTGACCAAAGAGGTGGATGCCACCCCCGGTGAGGAAATGTCAATTCCGCTCACCACCGATACCGCACAGCTTGAAGAAGTAGTATTGGTAGGATATGGGGTACAGCGAAAATCCGACGTAACCGGCTCGGTCTCCAGTGTTGCTGGGGAAGATCTGCTAAGGCGACCCGTGGCCAACGCCATACAAGGCTTGCAGGGCCGGGTTGCCGGTGCCAATGTATATCTGAATTCCGGAAGTCCCACAGCAGTTCCCCGAATCATAATTCGCGGATTGGGAACCATTAACTCCAGTTCCGATCCCCTCTTTGTTGTAGACGGGGTGGTTATGGAGGATTTTCAGTTTCTCAATCCAAACGATATAGCAAGTATGGAAGTGCTCAAGGACGCCTCCTCTACCGCCATTTATGGGGCTCGAGGGGCCAACGGCGTAATCTTGGTGACCACCAAACGTGGGGCAAAGACCGATGGCATAACGGTTTCCTATGATAGTTTTATGAGCGCGGGCACCTTGCGGAAAAAGATGGATCTACTTAATGCGGAAGAATTTCTTGAAGTGGTAGAGACAGGTTTTGCCAATACGCCCAAATATCGCGATGATGTAACCGTAGCACCTATTTTGACCCGGGACGATCCCCGGCTTTTTGATGCCCAGGGCAATCCCTTGTACGATACGGATTGGCAAGAAGAGGCCACCCGTACGGCCATTACGCACAACCATCAGCTCTCCATTCAGCAAAGAAACGGGAACTCCTCCGTGGGGGTCTTTTTGAACTTTGCGGATATTGAGGGCATCATGCTCAACAACGATTTGGAGCGCTGGAACGGAAAATTGGCCTATGATACCAAAATAAAGGATTGGTTGTCTTTTGGAGCTAATTTGCTGGTAAATTATACCAAGGAAAATGCATACCAAGAAGATGGAGGAAACCAAATGCCGAGACGGACTATGATCGAAATGCCGCCTATATTTCCGGTACGTTTCCCGGACGGTAGCTGGTCCAATAGCCGTACCATAACCGATAACTTTAATTTGGAGGCCATGGCCAATCCGGTTCATGTCCTAGAAACCCAAATACGGCGTAATTTGAGAAACCAAATTTTTGGAAATGTCTTCTTTGAGTTCGACATTGCCGAAGGTCTCACTTTTAAGACCCAATTCGGGGTAGACAAACAGGACCGTACATTCCAATTTTTTTCTCCGAACGATTTAATCAACATTTCCGCCCCGTTGGGAGAGGCGATTTTGACCGAAGAGAAAGTAACCTTTTGGCAACAGGAGAATTTCCTTACCTATAACAAATCCTTTGAAAACTCAAGGATCAATGCGGTTCTCGGAGCCAGTTGGCAAGAACGTGAATTCTTTAGTTTCCGTGCCAGATCCCAAGGCTTCCCGGACAATTCCCTGTCCTTTTATCGCCTAGAATCGGGAAGTATTCCAGATGTACCAAGATCTGAGTACAATGCTTGGTCCATCAACTCCTATTTTGCGAGGGTTGGATATACCTATAAGGATAGATACTTAATAACCTTGACCGGGCGTGCCGATGGATCTTCCCGCTTTGGTGAAAACAATAAATACGGATTTTTCCCCTCCATAGGTTTGGGCTGGGTCTTGTCCGAAGAGGACTTTCTATCGGAATCTTCCTTTATAAACCAGTTAAAATTGAGGACGAGTTATGGGGTAACCGGGAATACGGAAATAGACCCCTACTCTACCCTGGCAACCATAGAATCGGGTACGGCTTTGATCAATGGGCAACGGGTCAACGATAGTTTTGTAACCCGTATCCCTAACCCGGACGTAGGTTGGGAGACCACGACCCAATTTGACGTGGGAGTAGAAGTAAGTACCAATACCAATCCCAAGATCAATCTGGAACTGGATTATTACTATAAGCTCACCGAAGACTTACTATTGGAAAGACCGATACCCCGTTCTACCGGTTTTGATAATATCCGTGATAACATTGGTTCTATCTCCAATAGAGGTGCTGATATATCGATAAGCTCTGTATACTCAAAAGAGAATTTCTCTTGGGAATCGGTTTTGAACATGAACTATAATGTAAACCGAATAGAGAAATTGGGCGCTAATGACGAGGATATCTTTCCTGGTCCGGGCTTTGTATCCGGTAGTAATACCATACTTCGGGTAGGGGAACCCGTGGCCTCCTTTTGGGGATTGGAACGCCTTGGTATCTGGGGAACGGATGAAGCGGCGGAAGCGGCAGCTGTAGGCGCCTTGCCCGGGGAAGCCAGACGTTCAACCGAACGAACCATTATCGGGAATGGCCTACCGACATGGACCGGAAGTTTTATCAACAACTTCCGTATTGGCCGATTTGACTTCACAGCCGACCTTCAATTTGTTTTTGATGTGGATATATTACAGCAGGCCCATCATTCCACAGAGGATCGATCCGGTATCGCCAATGGTTTGCGTACCATCCTTACAGAGGGTTGGACGCCCCAGAACCAGAACACACAGGTTCAGGAAATCCGCAATCAAGGAACTTCGGGTCAGAACAGCCAAGTAGATAGCCGTTGGGTAGCCGATGGATCCTATCTTCGTGGGAATCTCTTTACCTTGGGGTATACTTTACCCGATAACTTCGTAAACTCCATAGGCCTTAACATGCTACGGATATATGGAAGTGTCGATAACGCATTTGTGCTACAGTCAGACAGTTTTCAGGGATTTGATCCCGAGGGATCTTCCAATGATAACCAATTCGGGCAGAATATTTTCTTTTTTCAATATCCAAGGCCTAGAACCTTTACCCTAGGCTTCAATCTTAAATTTTAATAGCTATGAAGTATCTAAAAATAACAGGTTTTTTAAGTCTCATGCTATTCATGGTGTCCTGCTCCGACTTTTTGGAAGAGGAACCACGGGACCAGCAAAGCGTTGATCAATTTTTTGCGGAGCCCGGTCAAGCTGAAAGTGCCGTAAACTTTCTGTATCAAAACGGGGCTCCCGATATGTATATCAGTCAAGGCGTATTTAGGGGTTCTGACGCTATGTATCTCCAGTATCTCTCCGGTTTTTTTGACAATGAGTTTAGTGGTCAGGAACGTCAGGTAGACCTTGCCCAGCAATTGGCCATCTCCCCTACCGAAATAGATGCTACATTGAATCGCATATGGCAGAATCTTTATCAAAGTATCTCAGGGGCCAATCTGGCCATTGCGAATATTCCGGATACGCCAGGTCTTTCTGAAGTAGAAAGCAATAACCTTATTGCACAGGCCAGTTTCTTTAGAGCGTTTGCTTATTTTTATCTGGTACGGATGTTCGGTGACGTACCCTTGATAACCGAACCGGTGGGTGGCCTGGAAGAGGTTTTTGTACCCCGCGCCCCTGTTTCGGAGGTGTATGACCTTATTGTTTCCGATTTAAACGTGGCCACTGCGGCAGGAAGCCTACCCAATGGCAATATGGTGAACAACGGTTTTCGTATAACTAGGGAAACTGCCCTAATGCTCTTGTCGGATGTTTACTTGACCATGAGCGGGGCACCCTTGTCGGACAACCGCTATGCCAATGCCGCGGAAGCTGCACGAGCGGTCATCAATAGTGGCGCGTTCTCCCTAATCCCCCATGATAGGGACGGGGATGGGAACGTTATCTTGGAAAATAGCGCCTATAACAAAATGCGAAGGGCAAAGACTTTAGCCGAAGATTATATCTATCAGATTGAATATGAAGTCGGTATCCGTTCATTTCCCTATCCGCAATGGTCGTTTCCCGCCTCTACCAGCGGTAGTGTGGGGTCGGCCTATGCGAATATCAATAACGCCTACGGCCCAAGGCCCGAACTCTATGCACAGTATGACCAGACTCTAGACCTTAGGGCACAGGAAAAGCAGTATTTCCATACCACTTTTACTACTACGGGCGGCGATGAGATTACCTTTCCGGTAACCCCCTATATCTGGTTGGACGAGGAGGTCTTTTTTACCACCGCACAGTCCGCCAAGAATTTAAGGGTGTACAGCTACCCAGAGGCCTTATTGGTCGCTGCCGAAGCCATAGCACAATCGGAGGGTGTAACCGCCGAGGCCGTTGACTACCTTACCCAGATACGGGCCAGGGCCTATTGGACCACGGATCCGGAAACCATACGAGCGGGACTTGCCGGACTTTCGGTAGGCGATTTTGTGGAAGAGGTCTGGAAGGAAAGAAATCGGGAGCTGATATTCGACTCAAAACTTTGGTTCGATATGGTACGGACAAGGAAATATCCCGCCGGGGCCGATGGCGATGTTACCTTTGTCGATTTGATAGGAAGGCAAAATACCTTTGGGCAGACCTTTGAAGAAAAGCATTTGCTATTGCCCATATCGGATTCCGAGATACAAACAAACCCTGAATTGACCCAAAACCCTGGGTATTAAATTTAAAGAAATGGGGAATAGTTGCCCATAAACGAAATTAAAATACAAATTATCTTGTTGTAGTTAGTTTAGTTTGAGTTAGTTTGGAAAACCGGTGTACGTTTTGTCGCCGGTTTTTTTTATCTACTTGAAGAACTTTTCTGTGTTGACCGTTACTAACTCGCCAATGCCGTACATACCTTTTCCGGATCCCCAAAAACAGTAACTTCTTGTACTAGTTTAGACACGGCACTGTCCAATCGCTTGCCGTTTAGGGGCTTGTTTATAAAATCGATCGCTCCTTGGGAATACGCCTGAAGTTCAAATATCGGTCTCGTAGAGTTCATGATCACCTCTACCGGTTTCTTGAACATTTTTTTGAGTGAGAATCCGTCTATTTCCGGCATTTCAACATCCAGAAGCACAATATCCACATCCATAGTATTTACCGCCCTTAATCCTAAAAAAGGATTGGTAAAGGCCCCTAAAAGTTTCAATCGTTTATTTTGTTGTATCAACTTGGAGGACATCAAAAGCTGCATGGGGGAGTCATCGATTACGATTATGTTCAATAGCATGGCAAGTAAGTTTTAAGTTAGTTTGGGACGATGAGAACGACAAGGTTCGGGAAAATCTTACAAAAAATGGATATACCGTCAACTAAATCGATAAAATACCGATTCATTTTGAGTCCCCATATTTTTCAAAAGGGTAGTAATTCAAATTCATTATCTTGGGGATATTCAAGATTGTCCATGAAAAGAAACATCCACCTTTTATTCCTGCTTGCTTCCCTATCCTCATTGTACCTGTGCTATGGCCAGGACACCAAACCCGACGAAAGCTATACCTTTAAAAAAGGTGACCGCAACGGAATCGGGAAATGGTATATGGGACGCGAAATTGCCCATGTCATGGGTTTCCAAGGCATGGGATGGCTAGATCGTACGGAACGAGAGGACGAGGAAAATACTACCAATCTACTGGAGAATATGGCCATCCAAGCTGGTGATACCATAGCCGACATTGGTGCTGGATCAGGTCATCACGTGTTTAGAATGGCGACCATGGCCAAGAATGGTCTTATCTATGCCGTGGATATTCAAGATGAAATGTTGGCCGAGATGCGCAGGAAAAAAGAAAAAGGCAAGGTCAAAAACGTTGAACTCATAAAAGGAAGCGAAAAAAATGTGAACCTCCCAAAAAATTCAGTAGACAAGGCACTCTTGGTGGATGTCTACCATGAGTTCAATTATCCCATTGAAATGATAGCCTCCCTAAAAAAGGCGTTACGGCCCAATGGAAAACTGTTTCTTATCGAATATCGCGGTGAAGATGATCGGGTTCCCATTAAAAAGCTGCACAAAATGACCCAGGCACAGGCCGTTAAGGAAATGCAGGCTGCAGGACTAAAATTGGAAGAAAATATCGGCAATCTGCCTTGGCAACATTGCATGGTCTTTAGTAAGGAATAGGTCTTGGGACCAGGTTTGTAATCCCAATCCGTGAAAATGAACAAGGCTAACCGTGTTATAGGTCTAAATTTAGGATTTTAGTCTTTAGTAACATGCGCTTCAATCCATTGTTCTGCCTCCTGGGTATACCACCAGGGCGAGAAGTTTTTGGCTTCTACAATATTTTTATAGTATTTCAGACTTTTGTCCGGTACTTCCTTTATTTGAAAAAAATTGGCCATATAAAAATTGGCATAGGGATTGTCTTTGTCCGCTTCCAATAGGAGTTCCCCTACCTCCTCAAATTGATTATCGAAATCTGTAAATTCTTCCTTACCCCGCATATGATCCATGAATTTTAGCATATACAAATTTCGTAGTAAGACCAAATCCCCATAACTCTGGTAATCGGGAAAATGTATAAAAAACCGATTCAGGATTTGCTTACTTAGTTCACTTTCATGTTCGTCATATCTACTCATAAAGGTTGCTGCCAAGGATTGGGCCATCAGTTTTTTACGAATGAATTCCCGTTTGCCCTTTTCGGTTAATCTATCTTCCAACGCTTTCAGCGTGCCTTGGTCTTCAAAAAGAGGTTCTTCCTCCAAGTCAAGGACGAAATTCTTTAAAAAGCTCAATGCGAATAAGGAATAAGTGACATCACCGGCAATTAAACGGGCCGGGTCGCTCATAAGATTGTTATTCGCCGCAATGATAAAGGTCAAATCCCGCTTGGGCACTTTTAAAAACAAGCTCGAATAACAATCATATTGACCATAGCCCCATACCAGTTTTTCACCCCCAAACTCCTGGGTAAAGGCTCCAAGACCATAAGGTAGGCCGAGACGGAACGGGTTGAACATGGTATTCTTGGAAGCCTCCGAAATCAGGATATTCTTGTCCAGTGCCCTACTTAATTTGAACAGATCTCGAACTGTGGATGAAATCCCGGCCGCCGTAGAATATCCGTAGTCGATAAATCCTGGATTGGATTCTTTGGTCATATACCCGCCTTGGGGCTCCCCACCCAAAAAATACGGCTGGGCTACCTTTCTTTTTTCCGTCACCAGTTGCAGGGAATCTTGCAACAAATAGGTGTTTTTAAGTTTTAAGGGGGTGATTATCCTTTCATACATATTCGTCTTAAAATCCTTCCCACTTGCACTGTCCATGACGTCTCCCAAAAGCATAAAACGGCTGTTGTTGTAATAAAAATGTTGCCCGGGGATGCCTTGGGAGGTATGGGACAAGGCGTGTGCGATTTTTATAGAGTCGCCCACGGTTGCGTTGTCCGAATAATTTCCTACTGGTTCGCTTAAGGATAATTTACCTTCATTTACCAATTGCATCAGGACTATGGCCGAAAATATCTTGGTCAAAGAAGCCATGGGAAGAGTCGTAACTGAATCCATGGGAATCTCTTGGGCGATATCGGCCATTCCCATATAATCCTCATAAAGGATTTGGTCTCCCTTACCGACCAAAACACTTAGTCCCGGTATCTGAAAGTATTCTTTGAGTTCTGAAAGTTCTTCTGAAAAACGTGTTTTCTTGACCGTTTCGACCTTCTTGGAATCGGAACATCCCAAGACAAACAATGCAGCCATTAAAATGCTAAAAAATCTACTCATACGATTTCTTTTTGAAGAGGCTATTAAATTACATTTAATAGAGTTGAACCAATTCTATTTGTTACAGTCTCCAAGAGCACAGTAAAAACTCGGAAACAATGGCCAAATGAAAACCGTTTTTAACCATACTAAGAAAAAACGTCATATCTTCATAGCTAGTGTTAAGTTAAGTGTACTGTGTCGTATAAGTTGCCGATATTTTTGTTCCGGGCAATGCAAAAAATTCGCGCATAGCATTAGCTACGTAAGTATTTTTTAAAGAAGTACGGGACAAAAAGAGCAATGCTTGGTACGGCTAAAGTATGCTTAATTTAACACTAGGATACCTTGCACCTATGACCACCAAAAAAAACCACCGTCTACTTTCATTGGATGCCCTACGAGGTTTTGATATGCTCTTTATCTCCGGTGGCGGAACCTTTTTGGTGCTCCTAAAAGGAAAAACGGAAATGTCTTGGGTAGATACCCTGGCCGATCAACTAAAGCATGTACCTTGGAACGGTTTTGTTTTTTACGACTTCATTTTTCCGCTCTTCCTATTTATTGCCGGAGTCTCACTTTCCTACTCCTTGAACAAAGGACTCGCCTTAGGACTCACGAAGGCCAACTTGTACAAAAAGGTGTTTATACGGATGTTGATTCTGATTGGATTGGGGCTTCTCTACAAGAACAGTCCGTTTCCCTTCTTTGAGCCCTCCGAAATACGTTTGGGCAGTGTTTTGGGCCGTATCGGATTTGCCTGTTTTATCACTACCCTATTGTACCTGAATTTTTCCAAGCTCCAGAGATTGTATTGGATTGCGGGCATTCTTACCGCTTACTATGCCGCCCTATTCCTTGTACCTATACCTGGTTATGGAGCGGGAGATCTTTCCTTTGAGGGCAACTTGGTGGGATGGTTCGATCGTACCTTCTTACCTGGACGTCTTAAGCAGGGCGACTATGACGAGTTGGGCCTACTCACCCAATTCCCGGCACTCTGCATTACTGTTTTTGGAAGCTTGGCCGGGGATACACTTCGGAGCAATGCCACCGCGGGCAAAAAAACGCTTAACCTGGTTCTAATTGGAGTGGTGGCCGTTATCATCGGGCTTATCTGGAACATGCATTTTCCTATCAACAAGCGATTATGGAGCAGTTCGTTCATAATGCTCACTAGTGGCTTGTCTTTTTTGATATTGGCCCTTTTCTACTATATCATCGATGTAAAAGGATTTAAAAAATGGGCTTTCTTTTTTAAGGTCATCGGGCTCAATTCCCTTACCGTTTATTTGGCCTATCGCTTTATTGACTTTTCATATACCTCCTCCACGTTGTTCGGAGGGCTCTTTGACATCTTTCCCGAGAAATGGCATGAGGTACTTACAGCCTTGGGGGCAACCGCCCTGGTTTGGCTCTTTCTCTACATTTTATATAAAAGGAAAATATTTATAAAGATTTAGTGCTCGATTTATAATCAAAGTGCTTACCTATCCAATATAAAGAAAAGAAGCACATACATTTCACAATTCAAGTCTAAGCATGAACTTGGCCATAGGGAAACTTTAGTCCATTTGCTTCTATCCGTACATTTGGGTATTCGGATCCTATGCCCTATTGGGCATTTTAAAATAAATTGTTGATGAAACAATAAGTCATATCCATGAAAATAAGTATTCCGCCTATCCTCCTATTTTTTCTATGCACAATAGGTTGCGCCTTTTGTAATGCCCAGGAATTGGGTGAAAAAGAACAAATTGTAAAGGTCATTACCGAATGTTATATAGAACCTTTATATCTTGAAGATGACCTTGCCAAAATAAAGGAAGGCTTTCATGAGAAGTT
The DNA here is from genome assembly GCF_965228935.1 of Ulvibacterium sp. Taxonomy (GTDB): domain Bacteria; phylum Bacteroidota; class Bacteroidia; order Flavobacteriales; family Flavobacteriaceae; genus Ulvibacterium. Next base: position 4,995,902 of record NZ_OZ245846.1, read on the forward strand.
TGCCATGTACGTATTGTACAAGGGCGAATTTTATGTAACGTCCAGAGCGAAGTGGATCGAAAACATCAAGACGACCCGGGCCAGAAATCTACCTCTAAAAAACTATGATTGGCAGTTTGAAGTCATCGATTTTGAAGGACAAACCGCTATGGTCAAACTGCGTATTGATGAGGAGAAAAAACTAAAATATGTAGATTATCTTACCTTATACAAATTTAAAGATGGATGGAAGGTAATTACCAAACAATTTTCCATGTTCTAGGTTTGGTAAATGTCCCCATTACGGGGTCATCCGGCCGGCCCTCCATTCCGCTTTGTCCAAAAGACCAAAAGACCAATGTTGGATGGGGCTCCAATCGCTCAAATCCCCATTGATGTCCCAAACCCTTACTTTCCAGTAATATGATTGTAGTGATTGCAATTCCCTTCCTCTAAAAACAATCTGATCGCTCCGATTCGATTTAACCCGACCGGAATCCCAGATATCGGACATGTCGCAGGAGAGTGCTATTGAATCACTGGCCATCAGTATTTGATAGGCGATTTGGCCCTGGCCTTCTTCCTTGGACTTTAGCTCCCAACTTAAACGCGGCTGTGAAACGTCAATTCCCGTTGGGTTTATCAAATATTCGCATTTCAAATTCTCGATGGTAAGGGAAGTAGAGATGTCGGAAGTACAGGCTTTCATGGCAATACCGGTAATCAAGAAACCTAGGGCCATGGAGCCGATTAAGTGTTTTATTTCCATAGGATTTTTTCAGTTTTCCCGGGTCGGTGTTCGGCCTATCCGTTAACTATTGAATCCAAACAAATCTATGTTTTTAATCTATAAAAAAACAATGTATTATAGTTTTTTTTCTACATTCTACTGTTTTGTGATATTTTTTTCTACAACACGTCACCAAATCAGTTACTTGTAGTCAGTTTTTAAGAAGGGTAACCGAGTCCCTATCATCCAGAAGCGGACAACACTTTAATTGATTTTGGGAACGAACGTTTGAGTAAACCGCCAACAAGTCCAAGCGAAGTAGATAATCCTGCTCATAAAAATCTCAAAACGTATGGAATGCAAATGAAAAGAATGCCTGTAAACTTCCCTATTACGGTATAAGCCGTATTTTACGTATGTTACCGGTGGACAGTTCCAATAGGTATAGACCTTTTGAAGTTGGGTCGTGCCATTCAAAAACCAATTTATCCCCATCAGGATGCCATTTTGCATGGAGTTCTTGGCCCGGTAAATTGGTAATTCTTTCCATTCCGCTTCCGTCGGTATTCATTATGTAGAGGTTATAATTCCCGGAATCCCTCAATTCTGGATCATCCTTGTTGGAGTTGAAGACAATCTTGTCCATATTGGGTGAAATTTCAGGAAACCAATTGATACCTTCCAGAAAAGTTAATTGTCGAATATCCGACCCATCAGAATTCATGCTAAAAACATTATGGGTATCCCTTTGTTTAAAATCCGAAGTAAAGAGTATTTTATCGCCCTTAAGCTTTCGGGGATACCAGTTTTCACCCTCGGGATTGTAAAGTTCCCGTATCCGTGAACCGTCCCTATCCATAATGAACATTTTCGCTTTGCCCTGCTCAAGAATGGAATTAAAAATGATTTCACCGCCCGTGGGCGACCAGATAGGTTCTACATTATATCCAGGTAATTGTGTTAGTTGGTACAGGTTTTCGCCATTGGCACCCATGATAAAGATTTGAGCTCCATCTTCAATATCGGCATGAAAAAGGATACTTTGACCATCGGGTGACCAAACCGGTCCCTTTTTGATTCGGGCTTCCGGAAAGGTCGTGAGCTGTCTCACATTTTTGCCGTCAATATCTGCGGAATAGATCTCCCAAACATCCTTTGATGCATCTCTAGCGTAAATAAATACGATTTTCGTTCCATCCGGTGAAATATCGGGTCTTCCGATATGGCCTTCCAACTCTTGTCCTTCCGATTTACAGTTTAAAAGAAGTAAAATAGGTAAGGCAAGGAACGACAGCTTTTTCATGGTTTCATATATATTCTATTCGTAATCATAATATTCAATATTTGGTTGTCCCATAAAACCTTATTCTTCTCCTACCACATAGCCCGCATTGGGATGCCACTTATCATATTCCATATATTTGGCCGTTTCCAGTGCCGCACCCCTGGAAATAAGTCTTTCCACAATATGTAAGGCACCATCAATGCCCGCAGAGACACCAGCCGTTGTCACAATCTTTCCACTATCTACAAAACGGACATTTTGTAAAACCTCCGTATCTGTAAAGGTCTCCTTTAAACGTTCGATGCTTCCGTACCACGTAGTGGCCTTTCGATTCTTGAGCAGACCGGCATCCCCTAGTAAAAATGCCCCTGTACAAACGGATAAGAAGATTTCGGTCCTTTCTGAACTATTTCTGATCCAATCAATTACTTCTGGGTTTTTTCTGGATTTACTCGTGGCCCCACCCGGTAGTACAATGATATCCGGGGTAGGACAGTTTTCTATGGTATAATTGGGCATGATTTTCAAAAAGCCCTGACTCGTAATAAGCCCCGAACCATGGGCAACAGTGTATACATTAAATGGTGAGGTCCATTGGCCTTCCTTGGTTTTAACGGAAGAGGCCGCAAACACTTCTGCCGGACCACTAAAATCCAGCACCTCGACCCCTTCATAGAGAAATATGGCTACATTTCGTTTTTTGGGGATTTCATTCTTCTGGGCATTTCCATCAGCAGAGAAGAAAACAAAGCATAGTAGAACCAACTGCTGGATTTGTTTCATGATCGATTTTTATCAAAATATAGGGTCAAAACTGTTTTTAATCATGAAACGACCGTAAGGTTTTGTACTTATGGAACTAGATGTACAAAAAACGTTCAAAGAACTCAAAACCGTACTACATGCTGAAAATCAAATAAATACCTAGGTGGACAAATACGATCCCCAATTTGGTAAAACCTTGATGATTTAAGAAAATGTTATTAAAAAAAACTTAGTTGGTTTAAAAGCTTTATTTATTTTAGGACATACCTAGCCGGGATCATGAAGCTTACATTGTTCAAAATACTTTGCCTAGTACTATTGTTTGGCTTTTCCCCATCATTTTTATTGGCTCAGCAGGAAAGCGGATCCATTCAGGATAAAAGATACGTTTGCCCGCCTTGTGGCTGTTCCAATGACCATTTGGTATTTGGTGCCCCAGGGGCCTGTACGGTTTGCGGAATGCCTTTGATAGAGGAACCGCTGGGGATAAAAGGGCGTATTTCCAATACGATCGAAGTTACCTATACCAACTCCACCTTCAATCGAATCTATCCTAAGCTCATTTATCCCGCTTTTTTTATGGGTCTTGCCCTTGGACTGTTATCCCTCCTATCCCTTGGTTTAGGGAGAAAAAAATTCCTAAATCCTTTTTTGGCCGCGATTGTCCTAGTCTTGGCCTTGTATGGATTGAAAAATCAGCTTTTCGGCGTCCCCTACGGTATGACCGATTCCTTTCAATCCCTTTTTACACCTATTTCATTTATCGTAATTTTAGGTCCCCTTCTCTATTTCTACAACAAAAGTGTCCTAAGTACCCACTTTAGATTTAAAAGGCCTTACTTCCTGCACTTTGTCCCAGGGTTGATCATATTTCTATGGTATTTTAGTACCAGCCTGACCGAAGAATCCACAAAGCGGGAGTTAATGCATTCCCCTTTCGAGGTCGTAATAAGTCATTATGAACAAAGTATCGCGGTCCTTTTTGGATTGATTTATTTTGCAATTTCCTTTGGGGTATTTAAGAAGTGGAAGTCCAAGCATGCCCTTAGAAACCATACATTGTCCGCTTGGTTGTTGCGATTCAACTATACCTTTCTCGGTATCCTAATCATTTGGGGCCTGTTGATCTTTGTCAACTACTGGATCTATAGTTTCGGAATCGCCACCTTGCTTTATCAAGTTTTGTGGATATCCTTTGGTCTATTCATTTATTGGATCTGTTTTGAAGTAATGAACAACCCCAAATTCTTTTTGTTGAACAAAACCAACAACGGTGTAAATGGATTGGTATCCATCACCAAAGCCGAGTTGAATAGCATAACAGATCGATTGGAGTCCTTAATGCGCGTCGAAAAAATCTATTTGAACGAAAAACTCAGTCTTAACGAGGTAGCACAAAATCTGGAGGTAAACCCGAAGTACCTCAGCATGATTCTCAATAATTCAATCGGGAAGAGCTTCTACGAATATGTAAATACATTTAGGATAGAGGAGGTTAAAAATCTGATGGTGGATCCGGTCAATAGCAATATCACCATTGAGGCCATTGCAAATAAGGCGGGATTCAATTCGAAATCAAGTTTCAATACGATGTTCAAAAAGGTTACCGGGATGACCCCAAAAGAGTTTATGAGATCCTATACCTCAACTTGATGAGAACCCAGAATCTCTTCCCAGGCTTGACCAAGTCCTTCAAAATGTACATATACATCAATAAAAACATTCTTTTTGATCAAAAAACCGTCCAACCAGGATAAATGTATCACATTGGGTCATGTCTGGATTTTTGAAAAGAAACTCATCCTATGTCGAAGTCAATTTTTCCCGAAAAACCCAGTTTTGCAGGAGCCATTCCCAGCCTTGTAGTTTTCCTTGTTTTATGCTGCAGCTTGTATTCCCAAGCCAACGAAAAAAATACACAACATATCCGTCCAGCTTGGTCCCCATCCGGAAAATTCTTTGCTTACCTGTCCAATGAAAAGGGTTCATATCAATTATATATATCGGAATTTAAAACCTTGACTTCAATATGTATTACGGACCTAACATCGGACATAACTCAATTTAAATGGTCCCCCAAGGAAGACCAACTTCTTTTTTTATCCGGAAAGGGGTTGTTCACCATTAATAGGGACGGTTCTAACTCAAAATTAGTACATGCAAAACAAGACGTAACTCCCTTCTTTTTTGATTGGAAACCAGACGGTAAGGGCATTTCTTATAGCTGTCCATCACCGGAAAATTTTGTCAAAATTTGCACAAAGGATCTGAGTAGTGGAAATGTGATCCAACTTACCACGGGAAGATACGACGACAGAAATTTTCACTGGTCCACGGACGGTCGAGAGCTGGCCTTTGGTTCGAATAAAAATGGGAAGTTTGAAATTTACACTATGGATACAAAATCAGGTGAAACCAAAAAGCACTCCCTACTTCCCAACAATTCCATTGACCCGGTATTTTCAAGGGATGGTAAACTTCTCACCTTTATCCATGACGGCGATGGAAACAATACAAACTTTGATGTATACTTGGTGGATAAAAGTGTAGGCCAAAAGGTTATATGCAGTTGTAAAGGCTATAATCTACCACTTTGGCATCCCGATGGAAAACAATTATTGATCAATTCCAATGGAAACGGTTTTTGGGAGATTTATACTTATAAATTAGAAAGTTCAATCCTTACGAAATTAAGTGATGGATTGGCATTTTCGGTTTCGCCTGATGGGTTGTATATATTGGTGCAATCCAATAAAGATAAGGGGTCGTCCATTTGTCTATTGGATTTTCAAGGAAATAAAAAATCACTTTCAGAGCTTATTATATCTAACTAGGGCCCAAAGCACAAAGGATATATTTATAGAAACTACCTATCGAAGTTTGAACCGTGTTAAAGAAAATTACACGCTAAAGCCAAAAGAAAAAGCCGATAGTGGGGTATCGGCTTTTACTACTAACTCAAATATTAAGAACGTTCCCCAAATGGGTATGACAAAATTATAAGGTTCCTAAAAAAGGTAGATTAAACCTAGGTTAAGGAATTGGTTTTTTCAATGTAAAAGAACAATTTACTTACAGCTTGCAAACCCTGGTCGGATTCGATGTATTCCATCGTGATTTTTCCAATTGGATTTATCAGTTCCCAGACATTGATTTACTTTTGTGAAGAAAGCATCCTTTATTCGGAGTTATAGGACTACAATGGCATCAGGATTTTTTGCAATACTGGACGACATCGCAACCCTTATGGACGATGTTGCCTCAATGAGCAAGATTGCGACCAAAAAGACAGCGGGCATATTAGGGGATGATCTGGCCGTAAACGCGGAAAAAGCTTCCGGATTCGTTTCTTCACGGGAAATTCCGGTCCTATGGGCCATCACCAAGGGATCTTTTTTAAACAAACTCATTATTCTTCCGGCGGCATTTTTGCTCAGCGCTTTTCTACCCTGGGCCATTACCCTTATTTTGGTTTTAGGAGCCATCTATCTGGCCTATGAAGGTGGGGAAAAGATTTACGAGTATTTTTTCCCCCATCAAAAATCCCATGAAAAAGTCTACGTACAGGAAAGAACGGAAAGTGAAATCCTGGCACTGGAAAAAAAGCGGGTCAAGGAGGCCATAGTAACCGATTTTATCTTGTCCGTGGAAATTGTAATCATTGCCCTAGGTACGGTTTTGGAAGAGCCTTTGGCTACCCAGATCATAGTGGTTTCCGTGGTTGCAATCATCGCAACGGTAGGGGTATATGGCATTGTGGCCCTTATTGTCCGTATGGATGAATTTGGAATCCGGTTGATCAACCTCAATGGGCGGAGCAATAGTATTTCGGATGTAATTGGGAAAATACTGGTACAAGCATTGCCCATGGTCATAAAGGGGCTATCCGTTATTGGCACTATTGCCCTGATTTTGGTCGCCGGGGGAATCTTTGTCCATAACATAGCTTTTTTACATCATTTTCTGCCCAGTCTTCCATCGCTGCTTCGAGAATTTATCGTAGGTCTGGTAGTAGGATTCATTGCATTACTGGTCGTAAAGGGCTTTCAAAGGATTTTTAAGCAATCCTAATGCGAGCCCAAGGGCAAGTCCGATAATTTCATTAATTTGACATTGTAATAAAAACAACACATCATGCCCAAGGATTCTGGAAAAATGTCGCGTAGAAAATTTATTACTAACGGTACTACGGCTGCCTTGGGATTCACGACAATGCCTTCTTTTTCAAATTCAAAAAACAATCCTTTGAATACAAAACCAGTAAAAATCAAAATTGAGGAAGTAGACTCCAACTTTGAGCGGGAACCGCTGATTAAACCCTATCGATTTAAAGGAAGTGGGGTTTCCGAAATTTGGCAAACGGTCTGCTATTTTAAAAGCGATGCCGGACGCACTGCAATCGGTTTAGGTACACAAGGTGTGCTCTGGTCGGATTCCAAAGTATTTTTCGGTCACTCTGAAAACGGAGGAAACGCCATCATGTATGCCATGAGCGAAAGGGCCATCCAAATGTTGAAAGGTGTTTCCTTTACCAGTCCCGTGGAAGTCCTGGATCAGTTGCTCCCCGAAATTTTGGCCTATGGCAAGAAGATTTCAGGAAATCCGAATATGCGAAAAACATTTGCGCTCAATTCCCTGGTATGTGTGGATAACGCCCTGTGGAAGCTCTATTTTGACCACAACGGATTTACAGATTTTGATGCCATGATTCCTAAGGAATACAGATCGGGGTTGTCCCATAGACACACCAAGGTCGCCAGTATCCCCTCCTTTAGCGTTGGTACCCCTGTTTCCGAAATTAAGGCAGCAGCAGATAAGGGTTACTTTATTATGAAATTGAAAACCGGATCATCCGGAACTCAAGAGGAAATGATCAAAAAGGATATGGATTTCCTTACGGACCTGCATAAGGCAATCGGGAACTACGAAACCCCGTATACCAAAAATGGCAAAATTCCCTATTACTTTGATGCCAATGGAAGATACGGGCACAAGGATACCCTGAAGCGTTTTCTGGATCGAGCGGACAAAATAAAGGCTCTGGATCAAATCGCCGTTTTGGAGGAACCCTTTGACGAGTTCAATGATGCTTTTGTAGGTGATCTTGGTGTTCGCATTGCAGCTGATGAAAGTGCCCATACCGCACAGGATGCCGCCAAACGTATAGAACAAGGATATCAATCCATCGCCGTCAAGGCCATAGCGAAAACCTTGAGTATGACCATGAAAATTACCCAATTGGCATTTGAACAAAATATTCCGTGTTTCTGTGCCGATCTTACCGTAAATCCCATACTGGTGGATTGGAACAAATCCATCGCTGCGAGACTCCCTCCCTTTCCTGAAATGGATCTGGGGCTACAGGAAACCAATGGTCATCAGTATTATAAGAACTGGGATACCATGATGGGGTACCATCCAATGGCACAGGCCAGTTGGACGCAGACCCGGAACGGTATCTATCCCATTGAAAAGGAATTCTATAATGAAAGTGCAGGGATTTTTAAACCCTCCAATCATTATGTGGAAATGTTCCAAAGAATTCGGAGGTAATACATGCAAAAAAGCCAAAAACCTAAAGCTTTTGACCTTTTTTAGATGGATGGGTTTATGATTTATCGATGGTAGTGAAAGGCTATCTGACCCAATTGTCCCACAATTTTAATGGAGTCCTTCATGGATAGTTTGGAACCATCCGCATGTATCCATCGTTTTAAGGGTTGTTCGCAAATTAATCGCTTTGCTTCGTCCTTACCATAGAATTTGCGCATTCGCATAAAAATTTCCACATCGAACAACCACTTGGTAATAAACTTTTTTTGGAATACGGTAGCGGCAATTTCCCTATCCATAATCTTCGCACCACATTGGGTGTCCTTAAAAGGCATGCCCAAGATGGTTTGGATGATAAGATTGATGGTTTTGCTGATTATTTTTCGGGCGGATTCCTTGGTAATATCCGCTCCCATTCGACTGATTCGCGAACCGCTGACTATTTTGAAATCCGAGTTTTCAATGGTCTTTACCAAATCATCGAAATCCCGAAAGTCCGTAGATAGGTCGGCATCCAAAAAACCGACATAATCAAACTGCTGGTCGGTGATCAAATGTAGCATGCCCTGCCTAACCGCTTCGGCCTTGCCTCCATTTTTCTCACAGTTATACACACTGATGTTGGTGGGGTTGGCCTCCTTTAATTTCTCCAGAACGGCCAAGGTATTGTCGGTACTGCCATCATTTACAAAACAGAGATGGTAACCCAGATTTTTATGGGCAAACGCCTTGAATTCGGAACTTAAAAGTCGTTCTTCCTCATTGTAACAGGGAATGACCACACCAACACAGTTCTTTTGCAACATACGGGTATCACCATACTCGTTTATCGCGGTCCCCGTTGATTTGGGTACACCGATGATGCGTTTTATACGGGCCGCCATTTCATCCAGGCTTACCGGTTTCTTCATATAATCGTCAATTCCTAAGGTAAAGCCGTCCATGATTACGCTTTCGTTCGTATTTCCGGACATGACCAAGATGGGCGTTTTTGAGTCCCTGATAAAACGGATATGCTTCACCACCTGTAGGCCGGACATATCGGGCATGTTGATATCTACCAATACCAAGTCCGGTTGAAACGATTCGTAAAGGTCTATTCCGGTTTGGCCACAATTTGCGATTTCTACTTCATACCCCAGTTCCGTCAATCGTTTTTCCACGGAAAGTAGGATCAATTGCTGGTCGTCTATTGCTAAGATTTTCATAGGTTAAGATTTAAATAAAATTCGGTTATGCTTTTTATTATTTATAGACCAAATGTAGTGGCATTTGACGCCTTTTAGAACCGACAAAAGACGGATCGCGGTTTTCCGTAGACGAATGGATTCTATTGTCCGATAGGTGATTACGAAGTTGATCCACAATATATCTACTTTTATAATGTTATATTTTCTTACATAGCTATAACCGTGCACCGAACGAATATATTGCTTGTTTTGGCCCTTTTTATTGGGGTGGCCTTCCATGGTTCCAGCATATTCTTTACGCTGGAGACCACCTATGATGCATTGATCCATCTCTTTTTTGCCGATCACTATGCCCAAAATTGGTTCGAACCTTGGGATTATCGTTGGTATACGGGTTTTACGGTACAGGCCTACCCACCCTTGGTGCATCAGTCCATAGCGATCCTGTCGTATATCGGCGGCCTAAAATTTGGGATGTTCACCATTGCCCTATTGGGCGTACTACTCTTTATCACAGGGGCCTATCGGTTTGGACTGTTGATAACGGCAGATCGAAAAGTCGCAGGCTATACGGCACTTTTGGCCGTGTTTTCGTCTACCTTTATAGAAACCTTGCACATCTTTGGCCAGTTACCGAGTATCATCGGACTGTCCGTATTGCTCCATGCCCTACCTGAAATCTATCTCTGGATAAAGACAGGAAAGTACCGGTATTTGGCCACCAGCCTTTCATTGATTGCGGTTACGGTAACTTCCCATCATGTAACACCAATTTTTGGCATGGTGTTCTTTATTTTTCCATTGATCGGTATGGTACTTATGGACGCCGCTAAAGATCAGGTATCAACTACAAAGGCCATAACGTTTAAAGTATTCTTAGTACAGTTTAAAAAAGGGATTTGGAGAATTGTAGGCTTTGGCCTCTCCTCACTTGTGCTCATTGTGGTCTGCATACTGCCCTATTGGATCAACTCCAAGAAAAACCCCATTACACAAGTACCGATTCCCCATGGTTCCCGAGATAATTTTTTGGAGGTAACTTCCTCGGGTTTGGTCTTCTTTTTGGTACCCTGGGGCATATTACTCTTTGTCCTGCCCTATATCCTATACCGATACTTTAGCAAACGCTATCTATTCTTTGGATTATCCTTTGCGGCACTTACACTTTTAGGTACCGGTGGCACTACCCCTATCCCGAGAATTGTACTTGGCGAGACCGCCTTCAACATCTTGACCTTGGATCGTTTTACACTTTGGGCCACCATAATGGCTCTGCCCATCTTTGGCGAGTTTGCCTATCGTTTGGTAGAAGGAGATTTCAGGACTTATTTACAAAATCGATTTGGAGCCGTATATCATCGTATTCTTGGAGGGGGTATCGCATCGGGAATTTTGCTCATGGTCATTTTCACCATGAGCCTCAATTATTTTAGGCCTTCGCAACCTCAAAAAATTAAGATGTTGCCTATTGTCAATTTTCTAAACCAGGATCAACATGACCAGTGGCGGTATCTGCCCTTGGGATTCGGGGACCAAATGGCCTGGCTGTCCGCACAGACCAACGCCATGACGGTGGATGGCAACTATCACTCGGCCCGCAGGCTTCCCGAACTGACCACCCGGGCCATAGAACGCCTGGAAAACTCTAAGTTCAGGGGCGTAGAGGGTATTGGTTCCTTACAACAGTTCTTGACCGTCCCAGAGAAATACAATTTGAAGTACATATTTTCCAATGACAAGTTCTATGACCCCATTTTGTATTTCTGCGGTTGGCAACGCCTGCAACAATTGGAAAACGGCATTATGGTATGGGAAAAATTGAATGTTCCGCCCCTACCGGCCATACTACCCAAAGAGGATGTGCCCATATATCTAAAGATTATGTGGGGCACTCTTCCGCTTCTCAGCGTAATATTGGCTTTCTTGATTAACATTCAATGGGTGGGGTACCGTATACTAAAATCCAAACCTTTGCCCCAAGGGGAATTTCTCAACTATGCTGTTGCCTATAAGGGATTTTCAAAACCATTGGTTACGGTCAATCATATTTGGGCACTTCTCTTAATAGGTATGCTGGGTTACGGAGGGTATCATTTTTATCTAGATAACGCCACACAAATAACACCCAAAAATGTGGTAACGGCCTACTATGATGCGCTGGACTTTAAGGAGTTCAAGAGGGCGCATTCCTACTTGAACCCGGAGGACGATGTGAGTTTGTCGCAATACATGCTGGAAGTCTCGGTTACCGATGGTATCCTTAGTTCCTATGCAAAATTGGACTCCATAGGCGTTGAGCTTTTGGATGAAACCCCGACCAGTGCAAGGGCCAAAGTGTATACGCAGTGGATTACACCCTTGGAAAAGGTGAGGAAGACTTTTTACCACACCCTTTTAAAAAATGGAGGCAAGTGGTATATAGTTCCTACCGCCTTTGACAATGACCTACCACCAGATCAGTTATTTTCCTCAAATGGAACTGCCTTTTACAATCAGGGTAGGCGGCGGATAACCACCCAACAGACGCATCATGAGGATGTATTGAAACAACCCGTCCTAGAGGTGCTCCAAGCCAAACTGGTCAAGTTTCAGGGGAGTTATAGTATTGTGGGCGAACTACAGAATGTGGATCATATTCCCGCAGATGTCGTCATCAAGGCCACTTTGTATAATGATGAGGATACCGAATTGGCCAACCACAACGCCAAGTATCATATAAAACATAAATTGATGCCTAAGGAAACCACCCCCTTTCGAATCGATTTTGAGGGAATTGCCTGGTCGTCGACCCAAGATACCCTCCCCCCTACTTTTGACCCCGATGAGTTTACTCCCGTGGCCTTGGCGGAACAGCCCACCAAATTCAATCTCCAATGTGCAGGAAATGTAGCGGTAACCGACCTATATAAACATATTGGCCTGCAAGACCTAAAGTTTACGGAAAGTGGTATAAGTGGTGTACTCTTCAATTCTGGAATACAGGAAGTGACCGTACCCCAACTCTTGTTTTCCTATTACTCCAAGGACAAGGAATTGTTATGGGTAGACCATCACTTTTTGGAAGAGGGAGTGCGCATACAACGCAAACAGTTTTTTGATTATGCGCCCTTACGGTTGACCGATTTATCCATTATTAACAGTAGTCTAGACCTCTGTTTTGTAAATGGATTACCGAATGCATCCATTTCGGAAAAGGTTTTTCCGAATAGATTCCATTCCCATGCCCGGGAGCAATTGCAGCCCTATCCAGGGGATGGCTTTGAGTTTTTGAAAATTGATATAAACGGTTATATCGGAAATCCCAGATAATTTGAAACACACACCATACATACTTGTCCTTTTAATGCTCTGGCTCGGATGTGGGGAGGCGGATACCGAAAACCCATCAGTCCCTGTTTCTTATGAACGGATGGCCTTAAAAAGTGAATTTTTCGCCGGAGATACCATCCAAGTTTGTTTCAAGGGAGAAGTAACGGACCCTATCCATTTGGTGGTTTCCAATACTTGGGGAAGTACAGTCCTTGATCCTGAATGGAAAGATAGCGAATTGACGTTTCGGTTGCCGAAGGTGTTCCGTCAAAGAGCGGGGATCTGTCATTGGAAATTAGTACAAAATGAGGTCGTCTATGACAAGGGAGAAATTTCCATCCTCCCCAATCCCGAAAAGGGAACCATTATGGAATCCTATTTGGGGCCTCAAAGCATGATTGCCGGAGAAAACGATTTTTCCATGTTCGTTACCTCCCCTACCGATATCTATGACAATCCCCTATCCGATAGTACGGAAATAGCCTATAGCTATCACCATGGGGATATGGTACAACACCGCCCCGTGCTTTCAAGGAATCTGATAGGTTGGAAAAATATCCATAGTACCGAAAAATCAGGACGTATTTTGGTTACCGCTAGCTGTAATGGCAGCCATAGCAAGGAGCTTTCGACCTTGGTAAACCCGGCCCATCCCGTCGATTTTCAGATAGCGCATAAGCGAATCCATCCATACGCCGATGGAAACCAAATCATCACTTTTTCCACCGCTGCGATACAAGATGACTTCGGGAATATCCAAAGCAATGGTACCTTGGTTTCATTTTCAATTACGAATGCAAAAGGTAGGGTACTCCAGACCATAGGAACTACAATAAACGGAGTGGCAGAGGCCCGTTTGTTGCACCCCACAGAGGCTGAGACCTGGAAGGTAACCGCCTATATCACCGGAGCCGCAAAAAGCAACACGATTACCGTAGATTTTGAAGCGGCCCTTAAGGACTTTAAGCTTTCCCTTTCCGAAAATGGAAGAACGCTCAAGATTGAAGAAATGCAGGGTTTCATGGGGCAATGGATACCGGATGGGATGCCAATTAGTATAAGCATACAAGATGAAAAGGGGACACTCTTGGATTCCAAAAGAACGACCTCGAGACTGGGAAAAGCCCAATTCACGATGTTGGAGGATTTTTATCCCAATGGCTCCTATACCTTGACTCTTGAAGTGGCGGGAACAATCAAAAGAATGAATGTATTGTTGAAATGAAAGTAAACCGTAGCCTATATCGCATTCTGCTGATCCTGTCTTTTTTGGCGGTAAACGGCCTTATTCTTTTCGGTATTGGGGCTGTATGGTCTTACTTGAATACCGGGGCCGATCGTTCTGCCATGCTACATGTATCCAAAGAGCTCTCCACCGATTATCTTCCCAAAGTTAAATGGGATACCTCATCCTATGAAGGTCGACCCATGGAAACACAGACCTTAAAGGAGATAGAGCGCGATTATCTAAAGGCCTGGCGGGTACGAAACCTGGTCCTGGAAACGAATAATCCCTACGGTATAGCGGATTACTACACGGACAGCGCCCGTATAAAATTGGTTCAGATCCTTGATTTGAACAAGGCCAACGGCACCACCCTACAAACGACAACGGTACGGCACCAGCCAAAATTGGAATTCTACAGTGCCGATGGCAAAATGGTGGTGCTGACCGATACAAATGTAGAGCGCTATGAAAAAATCTATGTTGAAGACAAAGTACTGCTCGACCAAAAAAACACGGCTTCCTATCAGGTGATGCTGCTGTTGGAAGATGGATTTTGGAGAATCCGACATATGGTGGAGCAAGCCTCAATCGAAGAGAATGCTACATCATCCCTAAATACTATATCATCGGTAAGCTCCATATCAGAAATCAGGGGCATCAATTATTATCCGCAACAGACCCCATGGCGTATGTTCGGGGAACGGTTCAATGAAAGTATCATCGATACCGACTTTTCGCGAATACGGAAGTTGAATCTAAATACCATCCGCATCTTTGTGCCTTATACCGATTTTGGTAAGGCAACAATACGGAAAGATAGACTGGAACGATTGAAGCGAACCCTGGACCTGGCCGAAAAGAACGGCTTGAAGGTTATGGTAACGCTCTTTGATTTTTATGGGGACTATGCCATCCATAACTGGACGCTTACCCATAGACATGCCGAACAAATCGTAAAGGCCTTAAAGGGACATGAGGCACTCCTGGCCTGGGATATCAAAAATGAACCCGACCTGGATTTTGAGACTCGTGGTGAGGAAAGGGTCAAGGCCTGGTTGGCCCAAATGATTTCGGAAATCAAAACATGGGATACCGAACATCCGGTTACCATTGGCTGGTCCAACCCGCTGGCGGCGGAACATTTGTCCGAAATGGTAGATTTCGTATCCTTTCATTACTATTTGGAACCCGCGGATTTTTCGGAAGCCTTCGCCCAACTTAAAAACTCGGTTCCCAACAAGCCCATTCTGTTACAGGAATACGGCTATTCTTCATATGACGGATTGTGGAACCTCTATTTGGGGTCGGAGAAAGATCAGGCGACCTATTTAACCCAAATGCAGGAAACGCTAAAAGAACACGACCTTCCCTTTATGCTCTGGACATTGTACGATTTTGAAACCATTCCGAAAGCCGTTGTCGGGAACCTGCCCTGGCGCAAGGGAAAACAGCGACATTTTGGGATTATCGACAAAGAAGGCCGACCCAAAACGGCCCATTCCGTCTTTGGCCTTACCGACTAACTTTTGTTTCCTGCCAGCCATTGACTCTGGCTCTCGCCTTGGAAAAGATGCTATAGTTACAATATCCATTTGCTGCGTACATTATCTTATATTCGGATAATAGGATAGCGATCAATTCCCGGGTTCTAGTTTCACTGATGCCCAATCTTTCTCCCAATTCGATTTCGTCCAGGCGACCATTATCCAGTTTCAAGGCCTCGTAGTATTTCAATTTGTCTGTCATGATTTTTTCTTTGCCGCGATCATCACATGTGGACTAAAAGGCAAGAGTCCCATATCATTTTCTGTAATTTCTAAAAGTCCCATCAAGTTTTCCCGCTTCTTTTCATGGTTCAAACTTGCAAAATAGTCCTTATCCAACCAGACCATACCCTCAACGGCATGCATGTTTAAACACGCCAATCCCTGCTCTAAAAATTCCGCTTTCAACCTATCCGGTCTATGATAAAAACCCTCCGGTAAAAGCCAGGGAAAGGTATCGGGTCGATTATGGACACTGGTTGTCAATTCCGTTCGGCACATATCAAAAAAGGCAGGTTTATGAATCAATCCATTAAAAAGACCGGCCAAAGTGGAGGCCGTATAATTTATAGCAAAACCCAGGACAATGCCATTTTCCCGTATCACACGTTTTGCCTCCCGAATGGCACTTGCCCGATCTTCCTTTTTCTGAAGATGGTACAGCGGCCCATGTAATATGACAACATCTGCAAAGTTGTCGGAAAAATTCAAATTCCGAGCCTCTCCCCAATGGACCATAAAAGGCTTCCTTAGCCTATCCGCCCGATCTTGGGCTAATACGCAATGTTTTTCAATAGGTTCCACCAAATGGACGGTATGTCCTTTTTTGGCCAACCATTCGGCATATTTCCCGGTACCCCCGCCCACGTCAATAATTTTGGAGGATGGAAAGGGCACATAGGTTGAAATGAGCGATTTCACCCGTTCGAATTCGAAGATCCCCATCCCTTTCTCCAATCGGGTTTCTTCGGATGCCCGGTTATAAAACAGTTCTATATCTCTACTAATTAACGATTTACTATTCATTTTACTACGATTACGGCTTTATCGGATACCTAGGATAAAGCATTTGATTTTACGATCCAAGGTGATCGTTATATAAAATAGGATTCTAAAAAAGGGATGACCATCCAAGGAAACAAAGGGTTCCCCGATTGTATTCATGCCGATAAGGCAAAGGTCTTACGGAAAGACACGGATGGTATGTTAGTAATCGTAAATCAGGTTGTAAAGATAGGGGATATACAGTTATTCCCATAGTTCTCCGTATGCTATTTATCCTAAGGGTATTGGGAAAGCCAGAACAAAAAAAGGGAGCAGCTAACCAGGCTACTCCCCTTTTCACTTAACCTAACCTATATTTTAAACCTTTGTCTTTTCTTCAATGCGTGGAATATCCAAAGTGAACCCATTCGATTTTGAAAGTCGGATCGCCTTAAAATAGTCTACGTACATCTGTGTAATGTCGGACATCGGTAAAGAGCAAGCCGCTTTGTAGTTGGTCATGCCCAAATGGATTCGATAGGAATCATCCAGCAAAACACATGCTATGGCATCGGCCAGGGACTCGGCACTTTTAGGGTCGAAAAATTCACCTTTGTACCCTTCTTCCTTCACCAGGATGCTCAAATCTCCCAAGTCCGGCAAGGCAACGGCCTTTCCATAGCTTCCCGCCTGGTGCAGAACACCTGAACTTCCGGTAGTGGAGGTATACGGAAAGACCACTACGGCACTTTCACCAAAAATCTTGGGTATATCTTCCTCGGCTACATAACCGGTAAACCGGATCTGCGATACATGCCTATATTTCTCTTTTACGGCATCCAAATACCCAGGGGTATTGGGGCTGTCCGTACCGGCAATCACGATTTCGATATTCTCGCCGGTCCGTTTGCGGATCAGTTCCACGGCCTCGATCATAATCTCCACTTTTTTGTAGGTCCCGAACTTTCCAAAAGCCATGACCTGTTTTGGGCCCTCAGGCAGCCTATAGTCCGGTTCCGGGGGTGTTTCAAAGGCCCCATGGGGAATCAAGGCCACATTTCTAGACTTGTACTTCTTTTCCAAAATGGTCTTGTACTTGCTAATGGTGACCGCCAGGACATCGGAAGCCAAGACGAATCGCGTTAAGGTGCTTCCAATAAAATTATAGATTTTCTGAAGCCATTTGTTGGTCGTAATCCCCGCGTTATCCAAATCTACCTGTTCCAGGATATTGTGCAACAGGGAAATGGTAGGGATACCTTTTAGCTTACAGATCAACGGTAACATAAGGCCAAGAGCGGCCGGTATCTTCTTATCGCCAAACTTCAAAAATTGAAGGTTGAACAATACGGCATCCGGTCGGGTTTCCGAAATGGCCTGGTTGATCTTGAACAGGTTTAGATAGTCGTTGAAGTTCCAACACTCCTTTACGGTGATCGTACATCCCTCTTCTTCAAAAGAGAGATCCTTCTCGCCTTCGGTTTTGTCCGTAATAAGAATGATTTCAGTCACTTCTTCCTGAAGCCTAAAATGTTTTACCAAATGGTATCCATATTCGGTCAAGGTTACTTTACTGGGCGGATACGCCGTTACAATTGCTAGTCGCATAAGGTTAAGTTTTAAATTGATATTCGGTTACGAATCTGATACAAATATCCTTCGAAACCCACTATTTTATGGGTGTTTTACGGTGGATGGAAGATTGCTGTAGGTGAATGGAAACAATGAAGGGATGAGCTAAATTATCCGAACGAAAAGCGCTCCCTCCACTCAAATCCAAAAACTAGTTCTGAAGCAATAGGAATGCAAGGATGTCCCAAGTACGGGACTAGTAATATGTTTTACAAAGGTGAATAGCTAAGTTCTCCCCTCTGATTGCGTCCGACGAACCGCCAACTGGCGGCGAGAGAACTCATAGGTGCCGATAGGCGGAGGGGTTCTAAATACAGAGCTCAGGGATAGGGAATATCCGCTGGGCTTTATCAATTGATCCTAAGATGCGTTGGTCATTGCATAATGTTCTTATGGGCAAAGTAGATGATTTGGGCCACCAACAAGGCCACCATGGCTATGATCTGAACCTGTACCACCATATACAAGCTGCTATGAAAAAAGGTAATCAAAGCAATTTGGGAGATTCCCAGGATTCCTGAAAACATGACCGGAACATAATGGTCCAAGGACAAAAAGTAGTAGGCAAAAATATTGGAGATGGCAAATAACGAAGTGGCCAGGGCATATTGCCATAACAAAGGTGCCATAGAAAGATAGGCTTCCCCAAACATCATTTGGATGATCCATTCGGGAAAAAGGGCACAACAACACACAATGGAAAAGGACAATACTGAAATATATCCGACGTATTTGAAAAGCACTGGGGCCGTGGCTTCTCCGTCCTTTTGTTTTTGGACTACGGCGGGCAATAACAACATCACGAACATCCATGCCACAAAGTAGACCACCCGACCGATCAAGGCCAAAGAGGCGTATAATCCGGCATCCAGAGCCTCAAAGTAATGTTTTACCAATAGGATGTCACTATTATTGATGATGATCTGTGTGAATTCATAGCAGGCGGTCAAGACCATAAATTGGGTGACCTGTTTTTTATGGTCTGCTGAAAGGGATATCTTTTTAAACAGGGAACCTAATTTAAAATTGGACGGAATCAACCCAAAAACGAAGGATAAGGCGATACCCAAGGCTACCAGGAATGCAGGGGACAAAGGCACCAACCAAAGTAGGCCCAAGGTAAGCAACAGCCTACTCCACATCTCAGTTTGGTAGGTTACCGAAAGATTCCTGTAATCTTGCCGCCCCTGGTACTTCCCGCGGTTGACGGACATAAAAAAGTACATGGGTATCCCGGCGGCAAAGGTTTTGAACAACAAGTCGGACTCCGTCTGGAACAGCTGTTGCAAGTTCCCCGCAAAGGCAAAAAGCCCTATCCCAATCAATAATCCAAATCCCAAGGCATACCGGTACATCATGTTCTGAAAGGCCTCCCAATCCGTATCCGAGAACAAAACTGCAAATTTGGCCGTTGCCAGTTGAAAGGTCATTCCCAAAAAGGACAGCACTAGCAACAAGGTTACCAATAGGGCGGCCTCGGCAAAGACCTCGGGCCCCAATAACCGGCCCAACAATAAGTTGTACAAGTAGTTGCCTCCGTTTACCAGAAGTACGCTACCCATGAACAGTTGTTCCGGGGATACCTTTTTAAGTGCTATCCTAAACGCGGTCATGACTTAAAATATATGCGGTTTTTGTCGCCTTTAACGTCGGAAGGATATTCCCGTTCTCCATACCGATAATGGATAAGATCTGATTGGAGCGCATGGCATGGAGGTGCAATTCCTGCAAGATTTTTGCAGCAGTCGTATCGATGTCCAATACGCGTTCCAGGATTAAGATCAGCGGTTTGTTCGGATGCAGAAATCTGCTGATATGACGTTTGAGGATCGCTGCATTGCCACGGTTCAGTACACCATGTACCGAGAACATTCTACGGGTTTCTGTGATTTGTAAAGCCATTTTATAAGGTTTTAAGGTTAAGCTTTTTTGTTGCATTATCAAGGCAAATATCCCACAGATCGCCGTTCCACAACCCCCGATTTAGGTGGATGGCGGTTTACTGTAGACGAATGGCGGGTATCGTACTTCCGGTACGGAAAGGTCCGCCGTAACTTTACAACAGCTTTAGTAACAGGATATAAGGCGAACCAAATCACGGCCTTGCATCCTTAAAACTTAACCTATGAAAACCGTAAGACTAATAACCCTAGTATTCCTTTTTAGCTTGACGAGCCAAGCCCAGGAATCCCTGGAAAATGGATTTGCGTATTTGGAAAATGGAAAATTCCAACAGGCCGAAACTTTTTTTAAGGCTTACTTGGATACGGATCCCGAAAATAGGACCGCACAGATTTGTTACGGAAGGGCCGTTGGACTCAACGGAGCGCCCCAAAAGGCCAAGGCCCTGTTCGGGGGCTTGCTGAAAACCTATCCCCAGGATTTCGAAATCGCTGTAAATTACAACGAATCCCTGTTGTGGGCCGGAGATTATACGACTGCCAGGCCCTTGTATGAAAAATTGGTGGCCGATTACCCGGAACGGTTCGAGGCCGTTTTGGGCTACGCCAATACCTTAAGTAATCTAAAGGAATACAAGGCCGCCCTGTTTTGGATCAATAAGGCCATCGCTTTGGCCCCGGAAAACGGGAGTGCCAAGATTTCCAGGAAATATATCCTATTAGGGTATGCCAACGCATTTGTAAATGCCCAGGATTATGCGCAAGGAAAAGCGCTATTGCAGGGTATCTTTGCCGATTTCCCGGAAGATAAGGATGTGCTCTTGAACTTGGCCAACCTGTACTTGATCACCAAGCAGGTAGATAGTGCCAAAGCAACCTATACAAGATATGCCACGACCCCCAAGGACTCCATTACCGCTTTAAACGGTATCGCGTTGGCCGAGCATATTGGAGAAAATGAAAAAATCGCTTTGCAGATAGCTGAAACGGCCAAGGCCCATGTAGCCCGTTTTAGCGATCATGAGCTGACCGAACGTACCTATGAGCGCTATGTACGGGCCCTGATCTGGAACAGGAAATTTGGCAAGGCCCGGAAACAGATCGATAGTCTGGCCCAGGTCTATCCAGATCGCAACTGGATCCTGTCCCTAAAAGCTACCTTAGGTCTGTATACCGGTGATGCAAAGACCAGCGAAGAAAGTTACAACGCCATTTTGGTAAAGGACAGTACTTCCTTTGATGGCAATTTGGGCCGTGCCAATGCCCTATTTGCCAGCGATCGCATCTTGCCGGCCTACAGGGCTGCCTTCCAGACCTTGGAAATCTATGAAAACCAAAAGGATGCCCTTGGGTTCGTAGAAAAGCTAAATCTAATGTATACCCCCAGTATTGAGGAGCATGCGGCCTATACCTTTGATAATGGCAATAATGTGGCCTTTTATACCAACACCACCACTGATGTTCCGATATCCACCAAATTTAGGACCCGGGTTTCCTATTTCTATCGCACTACCGAGAATACGGTAACCGGAAATACGGCCAATTCCCATTTGGTACTGGCCGGGCTGGATTATAAACTGTTCCCCAAGACCCTATTGAAAACCGTGGTCGGATTCAACAATTCCCGTTTTTTGGCCGATACCTATACCCAACCCGTGCTGGAGGCAAAGCTACAGCTACAGCCCTTGAAATTGCAAAACCTGACTCTGGGCTATCAAAGGGAGGTACAGAATTTTAATGCGGATTTGATCGAACGGGAGATCGTACAAAACCATTATGGCCTCAATTACAATTTAGGGACCAATTTTAATTTGGGCTGGTATACCCAGGTAATCCATACGGAGCAGAGCGATGCCAATACCCGGGACCTGCTGTTTACCTCCCTGTACTATACGCTATTTCAAAAGCCCGCTTTAAAATTGGGAATCAACTACCAGTACATCACCTTTAGGGAGCAATTACCTACGGTCTATTTTAGCCCGGAGCAATACCAGGCGGTAGAGTTGTTTGCGGATATCCGTGGAAAAATCTCCGAAAAGACCCGATATAGGGCCAGTGCGGCCACGGGCCTACAAAAAGTGGAGGACGACCCGAATACGACGCTATTTAGGGCCGAAGCCGGACTACAACACCAATTTTCCAAACAGTTGAGCGCCGACCTTTATGGAAAATACAGCAACATTGCCTCGGCTACGGCCGCCGGTTTTGAGTTTACCGAGATTGGATTAAAACTGAAATGGTTGTTTACCAAAAAACCGGTATTTTATGCCAAGGTTGGGGAATGACGGTTTGTTTATAAACAATAGTGGTTTCTGGCCATTATTTCAATTTATGATCGATTCTAAATTTATAGGTAAATTTTGATTTTCTTACCTCTACCTCTTATCCTCAAAAACGAGTAAGCGTTTTTTGTTTTTTCTATTGAACGATCCTGCTCAAATTCCATTCAATGGGTTTCGTTTCGGAACTACAGTCTATTTCCGGTTTTTGGAAAGGGTCGTTTATAAATTCTTCGGTTATTTTAAAAAGACATGGATTCAAAAAATGGTGGCTCTCGTCTGGAAAAATGACTTCATAGCCATTAGTCAAATACTTAAGAGCTCCAGTTGCGTTACTTGAAGGGGTGACTTGATCTAAACCGCCCGATACCATTAATGTAGGAATTTTAGAAACGACAGATTGGTTCTCAATATTTGTGGCTCGGTAGGAATGCCAATCCGTTAATAACTTGACGGCTGATTTATAAAAAGTAAAGGCAAAACCAAACTCAGATTGCTCTATCGCTATATCTAAATCTGACTCATCATAGAATGGAAGCTCTTCATAAGCATCAACAGAATAGTTCATTGGCCAGTTTATGAGGCTAAAAAAGGATTCGAAAGCCTTTAAAAATTCAATGATGGGTTTAGGCTCTCCATTTTCTAAGGCCTCGATGAAAAAAGGGGTATTAGCAATTGAATGGCGGTCGTAGAGCGATACAAAGAGTAGTAGAAAGGCATCATGGGAATTAAGAACGAACGGATTACCTTTATAATCAAAATGCAAAGGTTCCGTCTGCATTTTTAACAATACTTCTCGCAGGCGTTCTTTTAGATTGGGGTATCGTCTGTTGCAATCTTTATTATCCTCACATTTTTGAAAAACCATTGAAAGGGATTTATCAATACTTCGTACCCGATCTCCAAAAATATTGGATTCCGGCGGAAAAACCCCCAATAGTATTGCGCTTCTAACGCTTTTGGGAAAATCCCGCATAATGGTCAACCCCAACCTTGACCCATAGGAGGCTCCATAGAGATTCCATTTCTTATAGCCCAATGCTTTGCGTAAATCCTCAAAGTCAGAGGCACTTTCCCTACTGTTGTACCCTTCAAGATTAACTCCTTTTTGCTGGATGGTTTTCTTGCATTCTGCTAATAGAATCTCCGTAGCTTCAAAATCTTCCTCTATGTTGTAATCTTTTGCCATAACAGCAAAAAGGGCCTCCCCAATATTGATACAGTTCGCTTCAGATTTTCCCGTTCCCCGTTGATCCATTAGTACAATATCCCTATCGTTTCTAAAAGGATGATTATCCCACATTTTTTCCATAATTAGGGTAGCTCCTCCCGGGCCACCCTGCAGAAAAACAACAGGTGCTTTTAATGAATCGGGGTTTTTCGCTTTTAATACTTTGTAAACTAATTTAAGGGTACGTGAATTTGGGTCATTCCGATTTTCAGGAACCTCCAGAATTCCGTCTAAGAATTTCTCTGGTAAAGTTTTATTGCAAGAAAACGATATAACGAGTAGAAGTAAAATTATGCATACACGTGTATTCATTATCTGGTTTTTCGTTGTTCTGAGTATCTTATTACAAACACAAATGTCTCGGCTATGAGTAGTGCGGGATTCAAAATCGGTAGTTTTCAATCTTACACAAACGATAGCGAGCCGTTTTTATATTTTGTATTTTTCTATTCATAAATAGCTAAACTGCGAGCGGGAAAATAAACGGAAGCTTCGATTTAGCACTTTAG
Organism: Ulvibacterium sp.; assembly: GCF_965228935.1. Classification (GTDB taxonomy): domain Bacteria; phylum Bacteroidota; class Bacteroidia; order Flavobacteriales; family Flavobacteriaceae; genus Ulvibacterium. The sequence continues at coordinate 5,020,021 of NZ_OZ245846.1, forward strand.
TCCGCATTGCTTACAGCCTTTGTTAGCTACTGTGACGATATATAATATTTAATTCCGAATGACTTTTCTATCTCTTAAATTATATTTATCTCCACTTTTTAAAAAATAGAATAATTGGTCTTTATTTGGTAGTTTCTTAATAGTATCTTCATCAAATGGATTGGATTCTATTGACCAGAACGATTGGTCATAGATAATAACATAACTTTCTCCAATAACTTCCAGAATATCTCCTTTAACCATAATAGCTGTACTTTCATCAATTCCGACACCTAAAAGTTTAGGTTTGTTCTTTAAGATTGTAAACATATCAAACTGTCGATTTCTCGTTAAAACATGTTGGTCAATAGCAATATTTGAAATAAATCCGAATCCAATTTCATGGTCTCCCATCATTATTTGATTGTTTTTTGTATCACCTCTTGCTAAATAAGAACCTTGAATAGTTGCGCCTGCAGACGAACCAGCAATTACACCACCTCTGTCCAATAATTTTAATAACTCTTTATGTACTTTGGTATTTAAATAACTATCTGCAATTCTCCAATGTCTACCCCCAGTAAAATAAATACCTCCAGCTTCTTTAATCGGCTTAACAAATTCATCTGTATTTGCTTCAGTAGAATCGCTTGTATGTAAAATAGTAAAATTAGGTATACCGTATTCTTTGAAATTTCTTTTTAGTAACATAGTATCTATTTCATTGTTCCTAACAAACGCAGTTGGTATAACGACTATTTTTGCGGAATCTCCGCCAGCAAGTTTCCGAAATTTTTTCATAATGCTTGTGTGTCCAATTTCTCCACCACCAATTGCTATAAGTGTTCCATTTTTACTTCCAGTGGTTACTTCATTTTCCTGAGCTAAATTTTCAATTGGTAACAGTAATATTATAAAAAGTTGAAATAGTATTTTTATTCTTAACATTTGAAGTTCTTAATTATTATTGCGTGAACTTTTTCAAGTCATTGTAGCTAACAAACGTATATAATTATTGATCATATATCCATTATGGGAATACCTCAATTTGCTATTCCATATTCCCTTAGTATCTGTACTACACAAAGTTAAAGGTTTGCCTTATATAAAAGCCCCCCCTACAAAAATGGTACGGTTGTTCTTGGGCAGGATAGGTGTCCAGGTTTAGTACGGGAAGGTTTTTGGGTTTAAGAGAAACTTCCTTAGCTGTTTTCATAAGAGCCATTATGGACACCTGGCTTTATACTTTTCCACTAGGTTATAAAAATAGCGATCCATCAACAAGGGTAACCAAATTAATAAAGAAGGTTAAGCCAATCCAAAGTAAAAACTGAGTATGCCTAGGGTATTAAAAAAGCCATGTATCATAATCATAAACCACAAATCGTATTTGCGCAGGTAGAATATGATAAAAAAGAGCGCTCCTACCGTAGTTGCAACAATTTGTCCCGTGATTCCTTGTTGCATATGCATGTATCCAAAGAAGCTACAAAAGATGAGCATGTTAATAAGAAGACTGATTTTACTGTCGCCAAAGAATTTGACGAACTGCCGCACAAAATAGCCACGGAAAATAATTTCTTCTCCAAACGCCGCAGTGGCCCAAATTACCAATAACCAGGTGATGGTAGTTGGAAGATTACCTTTTAATTGGGCCGTGTTTGTATAGGTAATAGGAACTCCAGTGAGCATCTCGATTCCAGGAACTAAAGCAAAGACGTAGAAAACAAATAGGCCAAATGCTGTCAATGGGGCAAAAACCAATAGGTTCTTTACATTGAATTTTTCGCGCTGAAACCCAAGTGCAGCAAAGGGTTTTCCGTTGTATTCAATATAGTTAGCGATAATTATTACCGCAGAAATAATCAGGTTTTCAAATATGGTCCTGGTGATGGGCCCAAAGTACATGAAACAAATTATGGCCAAAGTAACCAGTGGAATTGCGATTTGTTTTAAAGTCAGTTTGTTCATCTTTCCAGTTTTTAGATTAGTATGGGTGCAAAATCAAACTAATCCATTGACTTGGAAAGCGGTTTATGCTGGATTATCGTCAAGGCGGGTTGAATTGTAAAAGGTGGGCTTTAGATATTCCAGCCCTCGTAATTTAGGTGCACTGTCCCTTACGTTTGTGGCCAACGGTCTTATATATCCATCCGTCGCACAAAAATCGCTGAAGGTTGTTCTACGCTGCTATACCTTGTTACGGAACTAAGCATTTAAAAGTAGGATACTACTTCTTGGTCAATGCATTCAGTTTCTCTCGAGAAAAGTCTTGATCGGGATTCATTTCCAAGGCCTTTTTATACCAATGTATGGCCATTTCCTTGTCATTTAAAGCGCGATAGGCATCACCAACACTATCCACCCAACCGGAATCATCGGGTTCCAGTTCCAGATTAAATTGAAATACGTCCAGGGCTTTTTCAGGATAGCCCCTGTCCAATAACCAATACCCCAAATCATCCAAACACCAACCCTCAAAGATGTATTTTTCCGGGAAGTTTTCCTTTTCGCTAAAATAGACCTCCTTGCATTTTTCTATTCCGGCATTTAGGATATAATCCTTTAGTTTAAAGTGGATGGGGCCCTTCCAAGGCTTGGTTTCGTCCAAAAGCACAGTTTCCAGGATGTGAGTGGCTGCATTTGCACTCCAAAAGAGATCCGTATTGGCCATCAATACCACCGCCGATTTCCTTTCCGGGATAAACCCAAAAAATGTGCTGTACCCTACATCGCCACCACTATGTCTAAGCATCCTAAAATCCCCAACACACCCGGTAAACCAACTTAGGCAAACGCTATCTTTTTCCCAAACTGGTACTTGGCCCGATGTCAACCGTTTATAGGAATCTTGGGTATATATTTCTTTCCCATTGATGGTTCCTTGGTTTAGGTTTACTTTGGCCCATAATAGCATATCTTCCACATTGGAATGCAATGTTGAACTTGGCGCATGGATTCTGTTATAGGGATATGTATTTCCTTTTGTAATTTTTAGTCCTTCTCCCAAGACATGCGGTGCCGTAGCCAATTCTACCGGGACATCGGGTTTGTAAAATGTACTGTTGGTCATACCAATGGGCTCAAATAGGTGTTTTACCATATAGGCTTCAAAGGTCATCCCGGAAACTTTCGCAATAACATCCGCGAGGATATCAAAGGCAGCATTGCTATAATTGTATTCTGTTCCCGGAGAAAAATCCAGTTTTTCCGATTTGAAGGTCCTAACGTACCGTTCTGCCGCCCCTTCATCATATTGGGGTTTGTCCCATTCATAGTCCTCAACGTCAGGAATGCCCGAGGTATGATTTAGCATTTGACCGATGGTGATTTCCGTATAACGTTGATCATTCATTTTGAAATAGGGCAGATAATCGGTCAATTTTTTATCCAGCTCAATTTTGTCTTGCTCCACGAGTTGCATGATGGCGGTCGCCACAAACGGTTTGGAAACCGAAGCCATATGAAAAAGTGATTTCGTGGTCAGTGTATCGCCTTTGTCCAATGACTGGACCCCTGACCCATGGGCATATATAATCTCCCCCTCTTTTATGATGCCTACGGCCAAGCCCGGTACATCAAAGGATTGCTTTTGGGTTTGAATGAGCTCGTCAAGCCTAGCGCTTAAAGGGCTGACCTTAGCATTAGATTTGCTTTCAGGAATTTTTTCTGTGCAGCCGAAAAAAAACAAAGGAATACAAAGGAGAAAAAAGGGTTTCATGGTGGGTTATTTTCAATATTCTATTGAAAGACAACCAACCCTTGTTTTTGTTACAGTGGTACCAATGTATAATGGTCCCTTGTATGGCTTCGTTGTTGAAAACTTTCAAAGGACTTTTTGGCAGTAACTCTAAATTAGAGAATCAGGTTGGAATTTCCGAGCTCGTGCTCAGCTAAGTAGAAGCATGAAAACTCTGACCGCAATGCGCTATACATAATGTTCTCAAATGTATTTTTATTTGTTATTTACAAAATTGTCAAGTCCAACTTGAGGTCCAAAATCTTTAATAGGTTTCCAGATTGGAAATAAATTGAATTCCCTTTTTATTAAATCTGCATTTTTTGGTTTTAAAATCAAACAATCAACTTTTTCATTGTCTAAATGCTCAAACTTGTCTGAAAATTTTGAAATAATATCCTGATATTTCACTATTCCGATTTCTTCTATTTTCTTGAATAGTTTTCTATAACTTTTGACGAGAACAACAAAATCTACTTTTGGTAAAACAAAGGGAATACTTTGAGTCCAAATCATATATGAAAAAACTTCCTTGGTCTCTTGGTTCATAATCATGTAGAGATTCGGTATGTAAACGTCCGCTTCAATTTCATTTTCCAGTGTCTCAATCATGCTCGTATATTCCCAAATTTTATCCGATTTATCTTTCGGGTAATATTTGAGTTCCAATTCTGTGAATTGTTGTTTCGAAACTTGAGCGTTATGGTCGGTCCAATGCTCTATAAGTTCAGATGAGAACCATTTTAATGGAAGTTCCCTTGTTTTATTAAATTCTTGTGGATTGAAAACATATAGATCCAACTTTTCACAAATTGAACTAATAATTGGAAATATTTCCCGGCCAAAATAGTCTGGTCGCAAAAAGTTGATAGATGCACTTATATCTGTATTTTCAAATCCCTCGAAATTGTCGAAAAGTTCAATATCTTCTTTTTCAGTATTTGGTTCATTAATATCTATCAAGAAATAAACTCCGGTGTGTTCATTTTCGTAATGTATTTGAGTGTCTACCTCACTAATATCAATTGGAATCATTTCCTTGAATTTCGATTGAATTTGCTCTTTTGAAATTGGATTATCTTTTTTCCTATAAAAGTAAAGGTCGTAACTCATTTAAATATATTTGCTTATGGTCTAGGCCATGATTTCGTCCCTCCCGAGTACTCGAGATCGGGATGAACTATGGCCATCTTAAGTTTGGTTCTAGCATTTTATCTTATTCTTTTTTCATTTTTGACAAAAACCCGTAAAATTTGGTTGTATCAAAAAAAACTTCAATTGATGTTATTTTGTTATCATCTAACTTGATTACTTCTGAAAAGGTAATGTTTAAGCAATATCCACTTGGTAATGCCATATCATAATCTACCAACGCAGAAGCCTGCTCTCCTTCTGTGATTATCCATTTAACCGAAGCCTTTTGTACCAATTGCCTAAATTGGATATCCAATTCAATAAATTTGTATTTATCACTTACTTTGTCCATGGGACTAGTGAATTTTAACTCACTTGACAGTAATGATTTCCAATCTTTATCCGTTCCGAATGTTTCAAATAATTCGAGTACTTTTTCCTTTGTCGTATTCATCGTTAGCTATCGCCTTTATTTCTCCATTACTAAATTCTAGGTCGTAATCCCTTTCGTTTTCCTTAAATTTAATTGCAAAAGCTGAGGAATGGGCTTTATCCCCTGTTGGAAACCAATCCTTAAGCTGTTTATTGATACAAATGAACAGTCCGTTCTCATCTCCGATTGCACAGAACCTTTCAAACCCACCATCATACTTTTGAAGATTTGCCATTGCGTTTAATCTATTAAAAATGGTTTCTATATCACTTACAGGTATTCCGATTTCTGAAATCTCAAGCAGCGAATTCACATCAAATTCCTCCTCCGTTCCATTCTGCAAGTTCTTTCGGGCTATAAATTCTACAATGTTATGATCCCTATCATAAAAGTAGATTGCTTTTGCGTTCCAAAAGTCAAAATCCTGGATTTCGTGTATCCCGTTTTTTAAGATTTCTACTCGCTCCTTTAGCCACTTTAAAGCCCGGATTTCTTGATTACAAGGAATGTTTATGGCGAAGTGATAGGGTTTGAATTTGTCGCTCCCAACAATTTTGAGTTTTGATTTACCTATTTGAAAAACTGCTTGGTTTTCGGATATATCTATTAGGGTCAGTCCGATTATTTTTGCATAAAACTCGACTTGTTTCGAGAAGTTCCGAGCGTATATTTTTAGTTCCTTAATTTGCATTATTCAGGTTATAGCGGTCGGTATAAATGGCGTTTTCCTACCCATCCGGCCCGCCTCCCAGAGTCGTACGGAGGGCAGGCAAGCGGGAATACCTTTTATACCCTGTTATGAGCCTTTTTGCCTTTTTAGAATTTTAACTATTCTGTTATTTATGATTTCGGACAAGTTCCAATTGTACAGTTTGGGATCGGTTGTACTGTAGAACTCGATAACAACAGCATCAAGGTCTTTGTGATATTTTGCGAAACTCTGGTAACCGGGAACCCAACCGCCGTGTTCATACTCATAAATGGAAGCATATATTTCCTGTTCTCCCGGTTTAAACAATGAGCCATCGTTCAATGCCCTCAGAAAAGTACCCACGTCTTCCGCTGTGGCGTGCATACCATGATCGCTTGTCTTTAAGTCATGGGGATATCCTACATGATAGCCACTCATCACATGGTCTACATTTACTTCGCTCAGGGAACTAAAGGTGTTGTTGAGATGTAATGGAGTTAAAATTTCTTCCCGTATGAATTGAAAGTTGCCATAACCTAGAACATCATCCATAATCTTATTGATCAAAAGATAATTTGTATTACAATATTCATAGTCTTCACCGGGTTCAAAGTTGGCCGGCTTGTCCAGGATCAATGCAAGACCTTCTTCATAGGTCTCTGTTGGAGCTGCCCAAAAATTCGGTGCATCCGTAAAATTGGGAATGCCACTTCTATGCTGTATCATCAACCTCAAGGTAATTTTATCAGCGTTTTCAATTCTTCCCACAAGTTCCGGTAAATAATCCGCGATGGTCTTGTCCAAAGAAAGCCGCCCATCACTTACCAATTTGGTAACGGCCACAGCATCGTATAGCTTGCTAATACTGGCAATCTTAAACAATGCGTTTGGATTGGCGGGTATCTCGGATTCTCGATTATGCCAACCGGAAGCAAAATACTGCGATGGTTTACCAGCTTGGTCTACATAAACGATCATTCCATCAAATCCATGACCAATAGCTTCATCCAACTGTTCTTGGACTGTATCCGGTAGCGGAAGCATCCATGCCTTGACCAAAAGCCATGGCACAAAGAATAAGGAAATTGCCGTGCCCAGCAATAACACTATTCTAAATATTTGTTTTGTTTTTTTCTTGGTCATAACTCTGGACTCTAAATTTCCTAATTGCCAATAACGTCCATGTAGAAAGCGTGTGCTCTCATTTTGTGGATAGCATTAAAGTAGTGAAGTCTACCGATGCTCACAAACTTTCGGATACCGACATCCCTCGCAAATCTAAAATTCCCGGGGAGCGTAGGTCTCCAAACCGCACAAATATTTCTCGGCGGCAGACTCATGGACGATACTGATGCAAACTGTAGAATGCCCATAAGCACATTCCTTATACATAGTATTAGCTGTTGTTATTTCTTCGTGTTTGTAGCTATTCTGAATCCTAAGTCATCAATTTTAAAGGAGAAAGGATGACTTCTTCTTCGAGTAGTTGCCATGACGCTTCTTTCTTGGTCACACCAACCGCCCCCCCGAAAAACACGGTATGTTCCGTAAACTGTTTCGTCATAAATGTCTGAGCACCATTCCCAAACATTCCCAAGCATGTCGTAAAGCCCCCATTTATTAGGTTTCTTTTGTCCTACCTCCTGAGTTTGATTGTTAGAGTTATGTTTGAACCACGCAACTTCATCCAGTTCCCCATATCTGATATTTCGGGTTCCTGCTTGGCAAGCATGTTGCCATTCTGCTTCTGTTGGTAGTCTAAATCCATTTGATGATAAATTCATTGTTACTTTCTCTGAATCTAGGTCGATTTTATAGCATTTATCCTGACCTATTAATTCAGAAAGAATATTGCAGAAGTTCACTGTCTCTATCCAGGAAACCGTTTCAACTGGTAACCTATCACCTTTAAAAGTGGAGGGGTTTTCGTTGGTTACTGCTTGATATATTTCCTGAGTTATTGGGAATTTGGAGAGTTCAAATGAATCCACATCAACTGACCAAGCGTCTTTTTTTCTGTCATCTCTCATGCTGACTAATCCATTTGGAATGGTAACGAATAAGTCACCTATGACTGATATGTCCAATTTCGATAGTTTAATTTCTGTGGTACTCAATAACAGCTAACAATGGTATATGATCATTGATTATACATCCATTATGGGAATACCTCAATGCCATCCCGTATTCCCTATTATCTGCGCCACACAAAGTTACAGGTTTGTCCTATACAAAAGGGCTTTCCCTCCTTTTTCTGCCTCTGAGGTGTTCGGAAACACAAAAAACGGTTTGAGTTCCCCCAAACCGCTATAAAGATTACAGTAGCTATCCGAATCAATTGCTATTTGCGAATGTATTCAAATAGCGTTTTGTATTTTCTTCCAGTAATCTAGCTTCATAGTTGAACATTGCTCCATAAAACACATGGAGGTGCGTTACCTCACAACCACAATATTCAAAGGTCAAATGGAGGTCGTTTAAAAGACCTTTTACCGAAATGCCCGTTGGTGCATTATAGGACTCCTCCGGGCCGCCGGTAGAGACCGCAAAGCCTATTTTTTTCCCTTTAAGTCGGTCTCCCTCGGGACCAAAGGCCCAACCGTAAGCAAATACCTCATCTATATATTTTTTCAAGGCAAAGGGGGTACTATACCAATGGATGGGAAATTGAAAAATAATTTCGTCAAATGCCTCCAATACTTCTTGTTCTCTTGCTATATCGAATTTTAGGTCTGGATAGACTTCGTATAAGGCATGCACTACAAATGCCTTGGCATTCTTTTCCAACATTGTTTTCCAGGCTTTGTTCACTATGGATGCGTCAATATTGGGATGGGCAAGTATTACTAACTTCTTCATAGCTTCATTTTTTGGCCACTGCGGAATTTTTTTTGCTTTTTACGTAAATGGTCACGGCAGTTACATAAAGCAATGCGATACCCCAAAAACCGGGATCGGTAAAAAAACCGATGTGGTCGCCCCCCTGGGGGATTACAAAAAATGGCACCGTAATCAGTGCATCCAAGAGCATGGTCGTCAAAAACATACCGATTCCCAATACGATTCCACTTGTGTCTTGATCTCTTTTCAAATAATAGGTTGCCCCGACAATAGCAGCCGGAATTATGGCAAATGCCAATACCACATTGGCCTGATGTTCCGGGTTCGACATCACTGGAATAAAGAATGAGGTTAAAAATGCCGCTACTCCAATGGCGTAAGCGATGCATCCAGCCACTAGGACGTTTTTGAAGTGTATTCTTTTCATGATTTTGCGTTTTAAAATTATACAGGACAAAACTGCAAAACAGATGGGGTATCGGTCGTCCTTTTAATTTGCTAGGAGGTACGAATGCGCATCAGGACTTTTGGGTCATTGTGCTTGTTGTTGTTTTAGCCAGTCCTTGGGTGTCCGGCCGACCGTTTTTTTGAAAAAATCATTGAACACGGATTTTGAATTAAATCCGCTTTCCAATGCCAGGCCTAAGATGCTTAAGTGCCTATTCTTTGAATCCATGGCCCTAGTCTGAAAATCCTTGAGCCTGTATTCATTTACAAATTCATAGAAGTTTTTATGGAGTATTTCATTGAGAAGCCAGGATAATTTATTCGGATGTAGACCTACCTTGTCCGCTATATCCTTGAGTCCCAATTTTGGTTCCAGATATAGCTTTTCCGACTCCATTACGGCCATTAGTTTTTCTCTGAATTCTTCCGCCTCCGATCCTGTGAGGCGGATACTTCTGGTTTTGTCCGGGCTTGCTGTTATGATGTTGTTTTTAGGACAGCTGCCCAACACGATTTCCCTAAATGTTTCATTACCGTAAAGTGGCTTTAGCCAAGGATCATATTTTAAATAGAGTACCTGGCCCATTCTATTTTCAACCTTTTTTCGAAGAAGTTCCAGTGCTTCATTGTATTTTTTCTTGTGCACCAATACATAAAGATCCCATGCGAGCAAGGGCTTAAACCGGGAGGTGTAAACATTTTGCAGTAAATCATCATCAAAATCCTGATTGTAATGAACCAACCGATATAGGGCATGAAACAATTTGCCGGTGTCTAAATTGAAGGAGTCCAATGCCTTTCTAAATGTATCTTCATGGCCCAATAAGATGGAACAGGATATGCGCAACTCTTGCGATATTGAAAATGTCGGGTCTATGGCGATACCCTTGTCCAAAATAGCTATGGCTTCCGATAGTTGGTCTTGTAAAAATAAAATTTGCGCCTTGGTGTAGTAGTGTGTTGGTGATAAGGGATTAATCTCAATGCTGGACTCAATATGTTTTTTGGCCAAAAGGAAATTACCGACCAAGGCATTCATTTCGCTCATAAACTCATTGTTGGAGGCGTCCTGAGGGAGCATTTCGTAGGCCTTGGACAATGATTTATAGGCTTTGTCAAACTCCCACAATCCCCAAAACAAATGTTTGGCTATGCTGTAAAATCGTGTACTGGACGCAATATTGAGCATATTCCCGGCACTAAAAAAATGGTTCACCCGCTTAAAGGCCTCTTCCTTTTTCATGGTTCCCCAGGAACCTAAAAAACTATAGCTTAATCCAGCTCCAAAATACGGTAGATCAAAGGTCGGATCTGCTGCTATACTCTTTTCATATTCCTTGGCGGCACTGGCAAAACCCGTCATATCCCAAGTATTGTACAATTGTTTTGCCTTTAGGTAATGCTGATAGGCGGCAACATTCCTAGTACTAACTTTAAAGAGCTGTTCACCAACATCCAGATGACCGTAGTTCTCCCGGATTTTATCCGCTATTAAAAGGCTTATTTCATCCTGTAGTTCGAATATTTCGGGAAGTTGCCTATCAAAAGTTTCAGACCAGATATGAAATCCATCCGAGGTTCTAATGAGTTGTGCCGTAATCCGAATTTTATCCTTGGACTTGCGTATACTCCCTTCTAAAATGAGACTGACATTTAATTCCCCACCAATTTTCCGAACATCCTCATTTACATTTTTATACGCAAAAGATGAAGTTCTTGCTATTACTTTTAAACCGGAAACTCCAGTTAGGGAATTGATAATTTCTTCGGTCAATCCGTCCGAAAAACTTTCATTATCGGGGTCGGAGCTCCTATTCGTAAAAGGGAGTACCGCTATGGATTTTGAGTTTATCAAGACTGTAAAGATGGATTATCTGGTTTATTCCAGCGCAACTACACCTACATTATCGATTTGGGGAAATATACACATTGATGTCAAAGCACTTAGCAAAATACCACAATTTATTTCTACTTCTTTCCTCCTTAACATAAGTAGGCGTTTGCTCCGTATCCAAAGAAAAGTCCACAAAAGGGCATTTTCGTCTTTCCATAGGATAGGTTTTTTAGGCGTGGTGCCCGGTTCGACCCCCTCTGCTTTCAGCATCCTGCCCGTTCCGTTCAGGCGGGCTCCCCTTAAAAAGGGGAGAACCTTTGAATTAACTATTCAATTGATATGATAACTAAAGAGATAAAAAGGATCTCGTAAAGATTCCCCTCCTTATATTGCATCCGACGAGTACCGATGAACATCGGGGCGAGAGGAATGCACAGGGTGCCTAACAGGCGGGGTGGTTGGAAAACTTAGCTCCGAAACGCATTTTGAATCCCATCGAGTACCATATCCATTTGTTCAAAGACCCATCTGTTTTCAAACCGGATTACCGTAAAACCCATTTTTTCCAATTCCTGGGTACGTTTAAAATCATAGGCTTCGTTAAACGAATTATAATGGATCGCACCATCCAACTCCACAATCAATTTCTTTTCAGGACAATAAAAATCCACGACGTAATTGCCAATACTGTGTTGTCTTCTAAATTTCCTGCCCTCGAGCTGCCTTTTGCGTAAGACCTTCCATAACCTCGATTCAGCCTTGGTGGAATTGTTCCGCAATTCCTTCCTGAAATCCTTAAGGTATTTCCGATTGTGTAGCTTGTTGTTCATGTACTAAATGTACTGTTTATTTAGGAACCCCTCCGCCTGTCGGCACCTCCCCTTAAAAAGGGGAGGATCTTATAAATAGCTTTTCAATGAGCTGATAATCAACAGAGAAAAAGAAAAAAAACGACCCCGTCCTAAGACGGGGCCGAATCGCACTAAAAACATCACTCCTGATCCCAATCAATATTAAGGTCTTGCCTATTCCTTAATCAATTTTCCACGGTAGGTTCTCCCATTTTGAAAGTCCATGATGGTGTACACGTACATCCCGGGATGTAGCCTTGGTACCTCCAAACGTACCGCACTTTTGTTTTGTTGGGTGCCTAGATAGTCTTGGTATACAATCTGTCCACCAATATTCGTCAAGCTTACAGCAACCTTTTCCGTTTCGGCAGGTAGGGTTACCACCGTATATTCCGTAAAGGGATTGGGGTAATGTTTTAACTCCACCTCCTCAATGATTGGGTCTACCTGTACACTTTCCACGGAATCAAAATTCGCTATGGTCACGATTTTATCCGTTTCTTCTTCCTCTTCCTCTTCTTCTTGGGGGACATCCGAGTTCGTTAATGCCATACCCTCAATTTCCAAAGTAAAGGGTGCATAGGTCTGGTAATCCCCCTGTACGGAGAATACAATGGTCTTAACTTGGGTAAAGTCCATGGATTTGCCTTCATGGTTTTTGAAGTCGGCCAAAGCGATACTTTGGGCCGTGATATCGGTATGGGGTTCCAAGGCAAATCGCAATCGCTCTTCCCACCGATCCGTGGCATCCGTCACCAAGCTAACCTCTATGGGCCTATCATTTTGAATGTTGAACCGTAAAAAGTTATAGTCTGTAACATCCAATTGCAAATCCCCGGCCAATAGGTTTCGGAAAATATTGATGGTTTCCCGTACCTCGCCCTTGGCGCTTACACTGCGCTCAATCGAATGACCTTCCTTGGGCATGGCCTCTGAATGTTCCTTGATTTCGAACGCGGCTATGGCATCCACATTGGGGTTCATATCGGCACCCCAAGGGCCATCCGCCAAATACATGGCATCATGCTGATAGGAATTCTCGGCCAATATGGATATGCCTATGTCGAACAAATATCCGGTATCTACGATCACTTCCTCTTCCCAGGCACCGCTTAGGGTAATCATCTTGTTCAGATTGCGTTCCTGCTTCTGCTCGCTCACCTTATAGTTTCCATCGATATTCAACCAGCTTGCGCCTACTTTGTTTACCACATTTAGGTGTAACTTTCCCGCTTTGTAGTAACCATTTTTGATAAAGACGGTTGGAAGAATGTCCGTTCCCTTAAACGTTTTCAATTCTTTTTGCTGGGACAAGGTATTTAGAATATGGTTCACCAAGGTAGTTACCTGACCCATACTATTGCCCCATACCTGAAAGTTGTGATAGTCCCCTTTAGGATAGGCATCCAGATTCCACAAGCTATAGAGACGTTGCGAGGTACCTTCATTCTTAATCGAAAAGGTCAAGGCGTACTCCACGGATCCGTTGGCCCTTTGCAGTTGGGAATAGACGAGTTCATGACCCTGAAGGGTAACCGTACGGACATCCAACAATTGGGAATCGTTCAATCTATCGCAAATGGTCTTGGTATGGTTATAAACCTTACCTTTGGTCTCGGTGGCCAAGGCCGCAGAAACACGACTGGTCCCTTCATAATAGTCAATGGAAAAGATGTTTTCCGCATTGGTGATGTTCAACAAATCTTCCGGACTGGATACATAGGTAGTTTCCGTACCGAACATCCCGGAGGAAGGGAAATAGGCATCCAGTTGGCCAGATTTGGCCCCCAGGGACTTATACGTCTTTTTGTCGTATTTGCTTTGCCTTTTCTTGGTGTTCTTAAAGCTGTTGCTCTTGTTACGGTCAAAATTTCGCTTTGCGATCAAACGGGCCAAATCCCCATTACTTTCCAGACCACCATCATTTCCCGAACTTACGGGCGCGTGGTCCGTAATCTTATTGTAATTGGCGGTTTCAATGGCCGTGTAGGGGTTAGCGGTAATATAGAACAAGGCGTCGTTAAAATCCTGGTCACAACTGGCATAATCCCTTCGGATATCCTCAAATCCCAAAATAATCCGCTCATTGTCTGGGTCGTTCAATAAAACATTATGATAGCGAAGGTTTTCCTCACGCTCCGGATTATATTGCGTACCGGAATACAATTGCCAAAGACCGGAGGTAACTCTTCCCTTCCATCCATTGGCCAATAATACCCAACCTATAGAGGTACCGGGAGAGAAACGGCCAAGTTTTACCTTATGGCCCACCTCCAGGCTACCTCCACTGTATTTGGCGGAGACATTGGGAAAAACAATGGTAATCTCCTCCGGACTGGGTGCTTCCAGTGATGGGTTGGACGTATCGTATGTATAAAATCCGAGTACGTTCTTATACCCGGCACCCTCACCCACAAAGGTTACCCAAACATCGGCGGTTTCCTTGATTACGATATCCGTATCATACCCGGAGGTAATATATTGCGGATTGTAATCCGGAACGGGAAATCCCTCGGGAAGGGCATCCGCTATCAGATCCAGAGTCTCTTGGGATACCTCATCCTTTTCGTCAAAATACTTTGGGGTACCGTCCGAGGTATACTCCCCCAAGAAATTATAGTTCTGACCGTAACCCGTTCCGAGAAAGGTCAAAGTTGCCAATAGAAGTAAAAAATTTTTCATATTAAGTAGGTTTTAGTTTATGGAACAAATATCCGAACGAAAACAAGGGTCTTATGGTCAACTTCGGTGGATGGTCATTTACTGTAGTTGAACCGTTTGTCTTTGTAGATAAGATATTCGCAAGTGAATAGCGTTGATTTTCAGGTAATAAAGAATTTCTTGAAACCGACTATCCCCAAGGCAGAGCCATAGAGGTATTTCGCAGGTTCTATTTTGGCCTAAGGATCAAAAACCGAAATTCTGTATTTTGCCTCACCCAAAACCACTTACGTGGTTTTGACCTCTCCAAAGGAGAGGTGAAACCGGAAACCCCGGGGCAGAGCCCGAGGAATTCTTTTCGAATAAAAAAAGCGCCGATAAAGGCGCTTTACACAATGAAAGCTATTTATAACAAGCCTGCCATGGACAGGGCGACACCTACAACCACGGAGCTTATAACAGTTTTAAGCCCAGTTACCAATGCTTTCAATGCAAGAACAAGTATAAAAGTTTTCATAGGTAAAAGATTTAGGGTTACACTTCTTTTCTACCCTAAATATACCTATAGAAACGACCTTGGTACGACCAAGATAGACCAGTGGCACTTAACTATGGACAGATCGTAGTTTTCCTAAGGGGAGTAGATTTACAGAAGATTCAATCGGCGCATCAACTCGGGTCTATTAGAGCGGCTAATGGGAATGACGTTCTTTTCAATCAAGACGCTATTATCCTCAATATCAATGATTTTGGTAAAGTTGATGATATAGGATCGGTGAATTTGCAAAAAGAGATGATCGGGCAATTTTTCCTTTATCTTCTTTAGGGTGGTATGTACGTGGTACTCCTCTTTTTCGGTCTTAATGTCGATATAATCTCCTTTGGCCTCGACCATCAAAATCTCGCCTAAGTTTAGTTTAATCAGCCTCCGGTCAATATTGATGTAGAGATCGTCCCCTATTTCCGGTGATGGTTCCGTAGCCGATGCCTTGGGTTGTTGGGTCAAGGAATTCCTGACCTTTACAATACATTTTTCAAAACGTTCACTGGTAATCGGTTTGACCAGATAATCCACAATGGCCTCATATTCATAGGAGGCAATGGCAAAGTCGGTATCCGAAGTGGTCAGGACCACCTTGGGCGGATTCTTTAAGGTCTGTACAAAATCTATTCCGCTAAATCCGGGCATATGGATATCCAAAAAAACCACATCAATATCCTGTTGATTTAAAAACTTAATGGCGTCAATGGCATTGTCGAACTCCTCAATAACGTCCAAATCCGGAACCTTGGAGCAAAGCTGATTTACAATGGCCCGTGCGGCCGCTTCATCATCAATAATAATACAGTTCATGCTAGATGGTATTTAGATAGTCCTTTATGGTGTTTAGAATTCTTTTGAACCTGTGATGCATCTCGGTACGACCTGCCCTAAGCTCTTCCTCATAGTTCACCGCCAACTTATAGGCCTCCTCCATACTCAAAATATTAAACTTGTGTTTGAGCTTATGTACGATTTCCGCGGCCGCCCGCGGTTCATTATTTTGAATATGGTTTATATAGATAGCCGTTTCTTCTGGGAACTCCTTCTTTAAAATATCGATAAACTTTTGTTCAAAGGCCAAATCATCTCCGGCAAGCTCTTTTATATAGGTAAGATTGGGTTTCTCCTGCATACTATTTCTTTAAGGTAAAATAAAAGGTTGTGCCACAACCGACTTCACTTTCCAGCCAAATTTTTCCTTCATGGAGGTCTATGATCTTCTTTACGATGGAAAGGCCAATTCCCGTGGAACGTTCCTCATTGCCAATGGACTGGAAAATCTTGAAAATCTTTTCATGGTATTCCTTGGGGATGCCCACTCCATTATCCTTAATGCTAAATTCCCAGTGGGTCTTTCTATCTATGGAACTGATTTCCACTAGACCCTCTTCCTCCTCAATATTGACCACGGCATTGCTAATCAAATTTTGAAAAAGCTGATGTATCTGGGTCTTATCCGCAGTGATGGTGGGCAAGGGGTTCATGATGATTACACTCACGTTATCCGGTACAAAAATGATTTCCCGTATTTCCTGTACCACGGTATTGAGATCTACCGCCGAGGTATCCAAGGTATCGCTGTTGATACTGGAATACTTCAAAATACCATCGATCAAATTATCCATACCCTCTATCTTTTCCTGTATTTGTTGAAGGTTGAATTTTCCATTATCATCCAGGATATCGTGATAATCTTCCGTTAACCAACTGGAAAGGGCACTAATACTACGAAGGGGGGATTTCAGATCGTGGGACACGATATGGGCATACTCCTGTAGCCCCTGGTTACTCTTTTCCAATTCTTGCAATAGCTTTTCCTTTTGCAGTTCCAGTTGCTTTTGGTTCGTAATATCCAAATGAATCCCAATGGAACCGATGACATTTTTGGCATCATCATAACGCGGTGCACCACTTATAAGCCAATGCCGCGTAGATCCGTTTCTATGGAGTACCTCGATTTCGTAGGAATCCGAAATACCTTTGAGCCGTTTGTCCGTCCTTTCTTCTACAATTTCCCTATTCTGTACCTTTAGTACATCTATGGCCGGCCGCCCTAAAAGTTCCTCTTCGGCAAACCCGCTCATTTGGCAAAAACTCTGGTTGGTCAATTGGATGATTCCATTATTGTCCACCTCTATCAACCCTAGGTTCATATTGGCGATGATATTACTGTATTTTTCCTTTTCGGCCTCTAGGTTCTTCTTGAAATTCTTACGCAGGGTAACATCTTGGTAGGTCCACAAGTGTCCCTTGTACACCCCATTGTTGAATATGGGGATATAATCGCGTTCCAAAATTCTTCCGTCCACCATTTCCAATTCATCGGAAAGTACAAGTTTCCGCTGCTTTAGGATGCTTTCGATCCTTGATACAAAACCTTTTGGATCCTTAAAATGTATTTTGTTCTGTTCCGCGGCATTACTACAATCCGCACCTTTTAAATTTTCGGGAGCTACAGGTATTTTGAAAAGGGAACAGAACATTTGATTGGTCAAGGCTATTTTTCGATTTTCATCTTCCAACAATACCCCGGTCTGTAGGTTGGCAATTAAGGTGGAAAGCCTATTTTCTGAGGCCCTCAACTGTTCCTCGGCCTCTACTTCCTTGGAAATATCCTCTATCAAGGCCACTTGGTACTCCATATTCCCATGCGAATCCTTAACGGCACTTACGGAAGTCTTGGCCAATAAAACGGAGCCATCTTTTTTACGATATTTTTTAATGATCACAAACTTATCCAAACTGCCCCTGTTCATCTTCTCCATCATTTTCTGGGTATCATCATCATTATCGGGAACTGAAATATCCCGTATGGACATGGTGTTCAATTCATCGGAATCATAGCCCAATAACTCGCTAAAGGTGGTGTTGGTCTTAATAATTTTTCCTTTATCCGCTAGTACGATACCCAACGGAGAGTTCTCCACGATGATATCGAGTTGTTTTCGCTGTTCCCCAAGCAACTCCTTGATCTCCATTTCCCGTGTAATGTCCCTTATGATGCCCTGGGCCGCTATGGGTTTGTTCGCTTTATCATAAATAAGACTGCTATTGATCTGTACCCATTTTTCGGATTGGTCCTTGATTCGTATTTTGGATCGGTAGTTTTTAAGGGTTCCTACTTCCAATAAGGATTTAAAGGATTCTGCCGTATATTGAACGTAGTCCGGGTGTACCAGTTTCGAAAGATCAATGGGTTCCTTTTGCTCGTCATAACCCAAAAAATCCCGTGCCGATGTATTCATATTGATTACATTGCCCTGCAAATCCATTACTACATAGGGGTCAATGATGTTGATAAAAACCCCGTCCATTTCAGAGGCTTTTTCGGAAAGAAGGTTTTCCAGCTTGCTGTTGGCCTGTTTTAGATGGTGGGTTACATCATAGAGCTCCTTGGATTTCTCCTCCAAAATCCGTTCCGCTTGCTGGCGTGCCTTTTTTTGGCGCTCAAGCGCTTTTTTAAGAAGAGCGACTTCCTTACTGTCCATTTTGGACAATGTCAAATTTAACTTCGGTACCATCTTCCTTTAAGAGTTGATAGGTGATATCCGCTTTGCCATTGAAGTGTTCAAAAGTTTTTTCGATTAAGCCATGGGCCAACCTATATAATCCCCGGGACGAGGAATAGATCATGGAAATTGAAGTATCCGTCTTTTCCAAAATTTTAAAGGCGGGCAATTCGGCATCCGGATATAGTTTTTTTACATGTACGTGAATGTGATCTTCAATGGAATACAAAAGTCCTAAAGGTGATTTATAGCTTTGTATTACCTCCGGATGGGCCTTGCCCAGACTATTGAAAAGATAAAGCCCAAAAGTGTAAATAAGATCTCCAACAGGGATATCCACCTCCTGGCTCAGACCGGTAATAAGGCTTACCATTTCATTAAAATCATAGGTACCTACCGAGGTATATATCCCTTCCGAGGGCAGATCCGCTTTTTCAATAATGGTATCCACTGTTTCCAGACCGAATTTGGATTCGACCATTTCCAAAAATTCCGTAAAAACAATTCCTTTCATTTTGATTTAATTTCAAAAATAAAAGTAAGAAAAGTATCACCTATGACAGAAAATTTGTTGTGAAACCGGGTTTTCTGTTAGCCTTTTACCAGTTCGTTAACATCCCAGTACTCCAAAACCCTTTGCAGTTTGGATTGATATTCCTCATATTTTAGGGGCTTTATCACGTATCCGGCAATTCCGATCTTATAACATTCCAGTAAATCGGCCCGATTTTCGGAAGTTGTAAGGATAACCGTGGGCAGGTATTTTAGGGTATCATGCGCCTTAAGAATTTTTAGGAATTCTATCCCGCTCATTCTGGGCATATTCAGATCCAGGAGGATAATATCCGGGAGAGCGCTATCGGACTTCAGTTTTTGTAAGGCTTCCTCGCCATTTCTTGCTTCGGTAATAACGTGCTTGAGCTTGAGCTTTGAGACCGTCCGTCTTAACTTCATAAGCTCAATATTATCATCTTCGATAAATAGGATATTCATGTTTTTGTGCCTTGGAATTCCATGATAAATTTCAAAATTTTAGAGATTTTTGCTTTGGCCCTATAGACGGATGGACAATAACTGTAGACGAATGGTAGATAGGTTTAGGTGAATTAAAATTAGAAAACGGATAATAAGGTTTCTTATGGCTTTAAATCCATAGGGCCTCCATGTATTCAACATTGAAGGTTATTCAAAATCAAGTATTAATCAAGCGAGAATATCCTTTACTACATGTCCGTGTACATCGGTAAGCCGATATCTCCTTCCCTGATGCTTAAAGACCAACCGCTCATGATCAATACCCAGCTGATTCAGAAGGGTCGCTTGAAAATCATGTACATGGACCGGGTTTTCAACAATGTTATAGCCAAAGGGATCGGTCTTCCCGTACACCATTCCGGGTTTGATGCCCCCGCCGGCCATCCACATGCTAAAACTTCTTGGGTGATGGTCCCTGCCATAGTTATCCTTCGTCAACTTTCCTTGGGAAAAACTAGTCCTTCCAAACTCACCTCCCCAAACTACCAAGGTATCCTCCAAGAGACCGCGTTGTTTTAAATCCTTCACCAAAGCAGCGGATGCTTGATCTGATGATCGGGCCATTTTTACGATTTCCGTGGGGAGGTTGCCATGCTGGTCCCAACCCATATGGTAAAGTTGGATGAAGTTCACATCGCGTTCTGCCAATCTTCTGGCCATAAGGCAATTGTAGGCATAGGTACCAGGGATACGGGCATCCTTACCGTACATATCAAAGATATAATCCGGTTCTTGGGAAAGATCCGCAATCTCCGGAACACTGGCCTGCATACGATAGGCCATTTCATACTGGCTGATCTTTGAATCGATTTCGGGATCGCCCCATACCTTTTTTTGCTCGGCCTCCAGTTGGGAAAGGTAATCCAATTCGCGTCTCCTACTCTTTTTATCTATTCCCATAGGATTGCTCAAATACAATACGGGATCGGAACCCGACCTAAATTGTACACCTTGGTGGTGCGATGGTAAAAATCCGCTATTCCAGGCCTGCATGTTCAGATTTTGTGCACTGTCCTTCCCTCTGGACAGCAGTACAATAAATGAAGGCATGTTATCATTGGAACTTCCCAATCCATAGCTCATCCAGGAACCCATACTGGGTCTTCCTACCTGTTGTGACCCGGTCTGCATAAAAATCACTGCCGGTTCGTGGTTGATCGCCTCGGTATACATGGAGTTGATCATACAGATATCCTCGGCTATACCGGAAGTGTGCTTCATCAATTCGCTAAAATACCCCCCTGTTTTTGAATGTTGATGAAATTTGAACTTGGATCCCACCAACGGAAAACTGGATTGCGCGGCCAGCATACCGGATACGCGTTGACCGTTTCTGACGGAGTCGGGAATTTCCTCTCCCCAGCGATTCATTAGCTCGGGTTTATAATCGAAAAGCTCAAACTGACTGGGCCCACCACTTTGAAAGAGGTAAATGACCCTTTTGGCCCTTGGTGTATGGTGTGGGCCCGAAAGGACTCCACCATTGCTCAAAGTAGCCGCTTTGATATCCCTGGGGCCCGGTGAGGCCAATAGATCCGGAAAAATCAAGCTGCCCAGGGCGAGACTGCCCAGTCCCCGGCTCGTGGTACGAAGGAATTCCCTTCTGTTCTGCAGGTATTTTGCTTTTTGGATGTCCTTGCTATAATCCATAGTTCTAGTTTTTGTAATAGGCCTCCGTGGAATTCAAGACCGTATTGGCTACTCGGGCCAATGCCGCATTTTCTATTATGGGAATTTCGCGAGCGGGTTCCATCGCCCCAATACTTAAAAATTTCTTCGCTTCGGTAGGCTTGGAGGCAAAATAATCTTTCTCTTCGTGATACTGCCGGGTCAATATGTTCCTTTCGTTTTGTGTGGGTGTCCTTCCGATCAATGCCATAAAAACTCCATCAATGGCACCGGGTAGGTCAAACGATGTTTCCTTCCATATTCTTTCGGAAAGTACCCTACAGGCCTCGATAACCTGTGGGCTGTTCAATAGCACAAGTGCCTGAAGTGGTGTGTTGCTGCGCTGCCTTTCCACTTGGCATTCACTTCGGTTGGAGGCATCAAAAACCAGCATACCGGGGGCAGGAACATTCCGCTTCCAAAAGGTATAGAGGCTACGTCGATATAAGCCGTTTTCATAATCCACTTCATAATCCGGGAAAAAGGCATGGGTTATCGTTTCCCGCCATAGGCCTTCGGGCTGGTACGGAAAAACCGATTTCCCGCCTATCCTTGGTTCAAGGAGGCCACTGGCCGCCAGGACATTATCCCGCACCATTTCTGCGGACCTCCGGTATCTAGGACTTCTTGCCAATAAGATGTTATCCGGGTCAATGTCCTTAAGGTCCTCCCGTACAACGGAAGATTGCCTATATGTGGCCGATGTGACCATTTGCCGGACCAGTCGTTTTACGTCCCATCCGTTTTCCATAAAATCAACGGCCAACCAGTCCAGAAGCTCGGGATGACTGGGCAAGGCCCCTTGATTGCCAAAATCCTCATTGGTAGAGACCAATCCTTGGCCAAACATTAAATACCATATTTGATTTACGGCGACACGGGCCGTCAATGGATTGTCTTCATGTACCAGCCATTTTCCCAGACCGTATCTATTACGGGGTAAATTTTCCGGCCAAGGTAGAATGGTTTCGGGAACATCGCGCCCTACCTTATCGGTCGGGGCATCATACTGACCCCGATCTAAAATATAGGTAGGCCGTTCCTTATCCAAATCGCCCATCACCATGATTTCCTGAACGGTATCCATCGTCTGGATCTCGCGAAGTTGAATTTCACGCAAAGCGTCCCGTTCTTTTTTCAGCTTTTCATCCAAGTGGAGCGTATAAAATTCCGTTGCTGCCTCCGATGTGGAAGCCATAGCTTGTTGGAACGATTCCCTCCCCCTTTCTGCATCATACAAGTATCGGGCCATGAGCTCTCCCGCTTCGACGTTCAGGATACGAACATCATCCAGGAAACCGCCATCAAAATGCTGGTCATAATGGCTGGCCCCCAAAATAAGGCCCTGATAATGCATATAGACCGTAGCACGTTTGTCGGTATAGGGCTTTGTGGATCTGAGTACATTGTTCCGGAGAATTTCCGGATCCCTTAATTGTCCATTTTGATAGATTTTCATACCCTTGGCATCACTGGAGCCATCATAGGTCCATACAAAATGCTGCCATTCGTTTAGTGGTAATTCTTCCTTTAAACGAAGGTCCAAGGATTGATAGGGATGTGCATGGCTTAACCTAAAGGACAACCTGGTACTGTCCAATACCACGTCCCAACCCCGATAACCCTGTATGCGACCGTTACCATTATAGAAAACACGGGCCTCGTCAAATTTCTTGGGGGTTTTGATCCAAAAGCTTACGGTAAAAGGTTCTGTTCGCTCAAAACTGATCCTACTTCCGTCCGCTATCAATTGCCCTTCCTGATATTCCAAAGCCAGACCTTTCTTCTCTGGGACAAAGGCATGCCCATGGTACTTCGCGTCCTTGGAACCTTTTGCACGATCTCGGCTTATTCCATTGGCCGATTGGTCAAAATCGAGATGCACCATGGTGGCATCATCCGCTATGCTTTCCATAATTTTGGCGGAGGGATCGGAACTTGCCCATTCCAGGGCCAATGGCTTCCTTTTCCCAACTTCCTCCTGAATATGGGACGATTTCGTCTTAATCTCACGCTTCAGGAATTCCCATAGTTTCGCAACACTTTCTTCCCCGGGCACTGGCATTACAGGTCCCGCATTCATGGAAAGTTCAGGTGGGGCATCATTTCCATTCTCGATGGAATTGTACGCGAATATGGCATCCCCTCGCTCCACCGTACTATTGAAAAAACTAAACAGCTCAAAATAGTCCTTTTGGGATATGGGGTCGTATTTGTGATCATGGCAGCGGGCACAAGCCACTGTTAGGCCCATAAAGGCCGTACCTATGGTATTGGTTCGGTCGGCAACGTATTCCACCCGGAACTCCTCCGGTATGACTCCGCCCTCGGAGTTTTGCTTGTGCAAACGGTTAAAAGCCGTGGCCAACCTTTGCTCATGGGTACTTTCGGGAATTTGGTCTCCTCCTACCTGCCAAAGGACAAAATCGTCATAGGGCAAATTTTGGTTATAGGCATCGATGACCCAATCGCGATAAGGCCACATCTCATGGTGAAAATCGTCCAAGTATCCTTCACTATCCGCAAAACGTGCCACGTCCAGCCAATGGGCCGCCATTCGTTCGCCGTACGAAGGCAAGGCCAATAGGCTATCGACCAATCTTTCATAGTAATCCGGGGCACCGTCGGCCATAATACGTTTTACCTCTTCCACCGAGGGCGGTAGGCCGGTCAGATCAAAATATAACCTGCGTATCAATACTTCCCGCCGCGCCATCGGGGAAGGTTCAATATCGTTTTCCTCCAGTTTGGCCGCTATAAAATGGTCGATTTCATTACTGGCCCAATCCTTGCCTGCTTTGGGAACTTTCTTTTTTTCAGGTTTGGTAAAGGCCCAATGGGGTTTGTATTCGGCACCTTGTTCTATCCATTTGCTGATATACGCAATCTCTGTTGGACTGAGGGTGAGGTTCGATTCCGGAGGAGGCATCACTTGATCTGGATCGGTCGCCACCATTCGGTGATATACCTCGCTCTTTCCCAGGTTGCCCGGTCTAATGGCAACTCCGGCCCCCGAGCGCAATGCGGCATATGCCGAATCGGCTATATCCAACCTCAAACTGGCTTTCTGATTATTTTTGTCCGGTCCGTGACAAGCGAAACATCGGTCCGAAAGGATGGGCTTAATATGATAGTTAAAGTCGATGACCTCGGGCAGCTTGGCCTCGGCCAATTTAACTTCCTTAGGTTTGTCCACTCCACAGCCCATAACGAGCGCGCCCAGGAACACTAACAGTAAGCAAGTTTTTCCCTTATACATTTCCTTTATCTTTCCCATAGATCAACTTAGTCAAATAGCAATTTTTCAAGAATCGGTATAACTTCAATATTCCACAATCGTCAAAAGTCAAATCCAATTATCCGAACGATCTATGGAAATACTTTGTTATATTTGCCCTTCATTTTCAACCGAGCGCACGTGGCGGAATTGGTAGACGCGCTAGCTTGAGGGGCTAGTGGCCATTAGGCCGTGGAAGTTCGAGTCTTCTCGTGCGCACCTCAAGTGCCGTGGCAGAATTTGCCATGGCATTTTTTATTTCCCGCTTTCCCTACCTTTAGATCAGCTACAATCTTTTGACCTTAACGTTTCTAAACCACACTCCCGCACCATGGTCCTGTAGACCCAGATACCCATCATTGGCCTTACCATAGTCCGGAAAATCGTTCCATTTGCCACTGTTCCTCTTCTCTTTCCAGTCTTCCGAGAATTTATTGAAGGTAACGATCTTCTCACCATTAAGCCAATGCTCTACCTCTCCTTTGTTAAAAACTATCTTGGAGGAATTCCACTCCCCTACAGGTTTCAGCTGTTTCTTGTCCTTATCCGCTACATGCATGGCATAATTTGCGCCACTTTTTTGCCATTCCTTTATGGGCTCGGAAAACCCATCATCGTCCAACAACTGATATTCAGCTCCCGTCTCGTAAGGTGCTTTGTATACAGTGTCCTCCACCACATGGTAAAAAATACCACTATTGCCTCCAGCCGTTATCTTCCATTCCAAGCTCAGTTCAAAATTATCATAGGTATCCTTGGTGATGATGTCCCCGCCAATATCCCCTCCTGTTCCATAGCATTCGATGATATCGTCCTTAAACTGCCAATTGCCGGGAAGGGAATCTTCATTATAGCCTCTCCATAAGCTGGCATCCATTAAGGAAATCCAATCATCGTTCCCCATGGTCATCTCCTGGGTCACAGGCGATGTTTCATTATGCTTCTTCCCCTGTTTAAAGGAAACTGCCATCATTGAAACCACACAGATTAGGCCGAATATCCTATTCATCTTTTTTTAATTTTATAGTGTTATTCCTTTTTAAAAAGCCCTACACAAAGTGTACCCCATAAAGTGCCATAGACAAACTTTGAAATAATCGGTTCATATCAAGTTGTACGGACAAGCTAAATATATCAAATTATTGAAAAATTGAACCCCGATATCCACATCTTTCCGGGGATTTTATCAAAATGAGGGCTTTTTTTACTGAAATTTTAACAATCAGACCATACAAGTACTTATATTTAATTGTAAATTTGTTTAAACTTTTCTTGTAAAGTATGAACAATGTAAAGAAGTTCTTTAGTATTAGGGATCTGGAAAACCTATCTGGAATAAAAGCACATACCATACGTATTTGGGAAAAACGATATGGATTACTGTCACCGGAAAGGACAAGTACCAACATAAGGACCTACAGTCTTAGTAGCCTGCAAAAACTATTGAACGTTACCTTACTGTATAACAATGGTTACAAAATATCCAAAATAGCCAAGATCCAGGAAGAGGATATTCCCCTGAAGGTCAAGGAAATTGTTGCGAAAAACAGTGTTAAGAACCATGCCATAAATGCCTTTAAACTGGCCATGGTAAATTTTGACCAGACCCTATTTTTGAATACCTATAACAGCTTGTTGGTGGATAAATCCTTCAGGGATATTTTTTATGACGTATTCATACCGCTTTTGAACGAGCTGGGACTACTTTGGCAAACGGACACCATAAGTCCGGCACATGAGCATTTTATCACCAGTCTTATCAAACAGAAAATCCTGATCAACACGGAAAAACTCCAACACTTGGAGCCGACCAAGACCGATAAGGTATTTGTGCCCTTCCTACCGGAAAACGAAATTCATGAAATTGGTCTTTTGTACCTTAATTATGAAATTATACTACGAGGTTATAAATCCATTTACCTAGGACAGACCGTTCCCTTGGAAACCTTAAAGGATGTGATAAAGTATTTTAACAACCTCTATTTTGTTTCCTATTTTACCGTAGCTCCTTCCAAGGAAAAACTCCAACGCTATGTTGAGGATTTTACGGAAATGATGGCCGGGTACGAAAAGCCAAGGCTATGGTTGTTGGGCCATCAAACCCGATATCTGCGGGAAGACGGTCACCCGGATTTTATACGGACATTTACCTCTATTGAGCAGGTCGTCAATGAATTGTAACTGAAATAGAGCGCCCTATCCCCCATTGCAATGAACAAAAAGGTTATCATAATCGGCTCTGGTTTTTCCTCCTTATCGGCCTCATGTTATTTGGCAAAACAGGGGTTTGATGTTGAAATCTATGAGAAAAACAGCACCGTGGGAGGTAGGGCACGGCAATTGGTACGGGATGGTTTCACCTTTGACATTGGCCCCAGTTGGTACTGGATGCCGGATATTTTCAACAAGTTCTTTGCCGACTTTGGAAAGAAAACATCGGATTTCTACCAATTGGAAAAACTAAGTCCGGCTTATAAAATCTTTTTTTCCGATGACATAATCACCATTGGGGACACCATGGATAAGATTTGTGCCGAATTTGAGCGCATAGAAAACGGAAGTTCGGTACCCTTGCGCAAATTTATCCATAAGGCCCAACGGAACTATGAAATAGCCATAAACGATGTGGTGCTTCGCCCCGGTATTTCGCCTTTTGAATTGGTCACCAAGGATACTGTCTTGCGGGTAGACCAGTTTTTTAAGACCATAAGCGGGGAAGTAAGAAAGAATTTTAAAAATTCCAAATTGGTTTCCACCTTGGAATTTCCGGTTTTGTTCCTGGGCGCCAAACCCAGTAAAACCCCTTCTTTTTACAGTTTTATGAATTTTGCGGATTTTGGACTGGGCACTTGGCATCCCAAAGGGGGAATGTATGAGATTATAAAGGCGATGCGCAATTTGGCGGAAGAGTTGGGTGTTACCGTATTTACAGACAGTCCGGTAGAGAAGATACGCGTAAGGAATAGTAATTGCATTGGAATTGTCACCAATGGAAATGAGATAGACAGTGATTTCGTATTGAGCGGTGCGGACTACCATCATTCGGAATCCCTACTGGACAAAGCTCATAGACAATACTCCGAGACCTATTGGGAGCACAAAACCTTTGCGCCTTCATCATTGTTGTTCTATGTTGGCTTCAACAGGAAATTGAAAAATGTGGAGCATCACAATCTGTTTTTTGATACCGATTTTGAACGACATGCGCAAGAAATCTATGATGAGCCCAAGTGGCCTTCCGACCCGCTTTTTTATGCCAATTTTCCATCAATAACGGATAGTGGCATGGCCCCGGAAGGATGTGAGACCGGTTTCTTCCTGGTACCCATCGCCCCAGGTCTGGAAGATACCCCGGAATTGAGAAGTCAATATTTTGACCTAATCATGCAGCGGTTTCAAAAAATTACCAAGCAACAAGTCGAAAAGAACATCATTTTTACAGAATCCTTTTGCGTAAAGGATTTTGTGGAAGCCTATAACTCATACAAAGGAAACGCCTATGGCATGGCCAATACGTTACTGCAAACGGCCTTCCTTAGACCTGGGTTAAAAAGCAAAAAAGTAAGGAATCTTTACTTTACAGGACAACTTACGGTTCCAGGACCGGGCGTACCCCCCTCATTGATTTCAGGGAAACTGGTATCTCAATTAATTGCCAAACAAAAATGAAAGGGGTATGAAAGCGATTTTTGATAAAGTTTCCTATAGTTGCAGCAAAATTGTAACGGAGTCCTACAGTACCTCCTTTGCGCTTGCCACCAAAATGTTGGACGCCTCCATACGATCGGACATCTATAACATTTATGGGTTCGTACGTTTTTCGGATGAAATTGTGGATACGTTCCATGATTATGAAAAACAGGCGCTTTTTGATAATTTTGAAAGTAGCCTGGACGATGCGTTGGAAAACAAAATAAGCCTAAACCCTATTTTGAATTCCTTTCAACATACCTATCACAAGTATAAAATACCCTATCATTTGGTAGCTTCATTTATGAAGAGCATGCGTATGGACCTTACCAAAAGCACCTATCTTTCCGATGAGGAGTACAAGGCCTATATTTATGGATCGGCAGATGTGGTGGGTCTTATGTGTTTGCGTGTATTCGTTAAGGGCGATGAACAAATGTACGAACAGTTGAAGGATTCGGCCATGGCTTTGGGATCCGCTTTTCAAAAAGTGAATTTTTTAAGGGACTTAAAGGAGGATTTTGAAACCCTTAACCGTACCTATTTTCCGAATACCGACCTAAACGAGTTGGATGAAGCCTCCAAACACGAAATAGTGGAAGATATCAAGAACGATTTCAGAAAAGGATATGAAGGAATTCTACAGTTGCCGCAAGAAGCCAAATTTGGTGTATATACGGCCTATAAATACTACTATGAACTTCTAAAAAAGTTGCAGAAAACGCCCTCCTTGGAAATCAAGAATACGCGGATACGGGTTCCAAACTATCAGAAAATAGGTTTATTGGCCAAATCTTATGTGAATTATAAATTACATTTGGTATAGGATGACAGCACTAATTTGGATTATCATTTTTATCGGAACTTTTTGCTTCATGGAATTTATGGCCTGGTTTACCCATAAGTACATTATGCATGGGTTTTTGTGGAGCCTACATAAAGATCATCATAAAAAGGACCATGACTCTTGGTTTGAGCGGAACGATGCCTTTTTTATCTTTTATGCTGTTGTAAGCATGTCCTTCATCATGATAGCGACTTCCAGTTGGTTTTGGTATGGATGGCCCATAGGGCTGGGTATAATGGCCTACGGCGCCACATATTTTCTGGTTCACGATATTTTTATCCATCAGCGTTTTAAACTCTTTAGAAACGCCAACAATTGGTACGCCCGCGGCATACGACGTGCCCATAAGATACACCATAAGCATTTGGGCAAGGAGGACGGTGAATGTTTTGGAATGCTTTTCGTTCCCTTTAAGTACTTCAAAAAATAGCTCATGGCGCATGCCATTGTTATTGGATCCGGTATTGCCGGTATTGCCTCTGCGCTACGATTACGGAAAAAAGGATACGAGGTCACCGTAATGGAGGCCAACCCGTATCCCGGTGGCAAACTTCATGCTATGGAAAAGAAGGGCTATCGTTTTGACCTTGGCCCCTCCCTTTTTACCATGCCTCATTTGGTTACCGAGCTTTTTGAGCTTTTTGATGTTAAGCCGGAACCGTATTTTTCCTATTTCCAGAAAGAGACCGTATGCAACTATTTTTGGAACGATGGCACTCGGTTTACGGTAAACTCGAATATGGACACTTTTGTAAAGGACGCTTGCAAAGCTTTCGGCACCTCCCAAAAATCCTTGAGGCACTATCTAAAACAAAATCGCAGAAAATATGAATTGACCGCTCCACTTTTTTTGGAAAAATCATTGCACAAAGTATCCTCCTATATCTCCAAGGATACGATAAAGGCCATTTCCCAAATCGGGAAGCTGGACATCAACACCTCTTTGGATGAGGTCAACAAAACCTATTTTGAACATCCCAAACTGGTTCAACTCTTCAATAGATATGCTACTTATAACGGTTCATCTCCTTTTAAAACACCGGGTATTATGTCTATGATTCCCCATTTGGAAATGCATTATGGCACCTATTTTCCCAAAGGCGGAATGCATACTATAGCAATGAGCCTTTACCATTTGGCCATATCACAAGATGTTCGCTTCAGTTTTGACTCTAAAGTGGACCGTATCAATGTAGCACAAGGAAAAGTCAATGGAGTAGAATCCGCATCCGGTTTTCACAAAGCCGATCTGGTGGTGTCCAATATGGACATATATCCCACCTACAAAAATCTATTACAGGGGCAAAAACAGCCCGGACGCGTATTGCAACAGGAACGTTCCAGCTCCGCCCTAATTTTTTATTGGGGAATTTCCAGGAACTTTCCCGAGTTGGACCTGCACAATATTTTTTTCAGTACTTCCTATTCCCGGGAGTTCAAGGCTATTTTCCAAGAAAGAACGCTATGTGAAGATCCTACGGTCTACATCAATATCACCAGCAAAGAGGAGCCGTCGGATGCACCTGAAGGCCATGAAAACTGGTTCGTGATGATCAACGCCCCCGGGGACTATGGTCAGGATTGGGATTCCTTAAAGCGAAAGGCCCGTCATTGGATCATACAAAAACTAAGTGCCCGGCTACAGGTAAACCTGGAATCCTTGATTACCGTAGAGCATGTTCTTGACCCGGTAGGTATAGCATCCAGTACTAGTTCCTATAGAGGTGCATTGTACGGAGCGGCGAGCAATTCCAAATTTGCGGCTTTTCTACGTCACCCCAACTTTACCTCCTCCATTAAAAATCTCCTTTTTTGTGGGGGCTCGGTACATCCCGGAGGAGGGATTCCACTTTGTTTGCTTTCCGCCAAAATCGTAGGGGATCTGGCACCAAAACCACTAAACCATGCTTGAACGATTGGAACAAAACAAAGTGGGACTGGCCATCGGCATTATCTGGCTTTTTCATATCTCCGCTATTATTGGCATTGCATTGGGCCATTTTCAGTGGTTCATTGAAAAGACCCCTTTGAACCTTATTATATTTTTGGTACTCTTCTTTTGGGTATACCCGGTCCATACCGTCAAAAGACTACTGGCCTTTCTCATTTTCTTTTCATGTGGGATATTTACGGAATGGCTCGGGGTAAACTACGGGATACTTTTTGGAAACTATGAATATGGCACTAATCTTGGTCCAAAGCTGGATGGAGTACCCTATCTAATCGGGGCGCTTTGGGCACTGCTCACCTTTGTCTGTGCAGGAATAGTAGATTATCTTTCAATATCAAAAACCTTAAAAATATTAATTGCGGCACTATTGATGGTGGCACTCGATTTTTTTATGGAACAAAGCTCCCACCTTTTGGACTTTTGGACCTTTGAGGGTAATTTGGCATCCTACCCCAATTATGTGACCTGGTTCCTTTTGGCCTTGGTACTTCAGTTTATTCTTAGGGCTTTGGATATCCAGGGAAACAGACTTTTTTCCATCCATATATATCTGTCCCAGTTGGTGTTTTTCCTTTTCTTTTATTTGAGATAAGTCCTTAATTCCGGCAGTGGGTCTTTCCCGTTCCAAGTACCCATTGATTTATAGGGCTGAAACCTACTGAACATTTCCTCCCCATACCAATCAAGCTGTCGTGTCTTTTCAATCGCCTTCCGATGTGCCTTGCTTCGATAAGCAAAATCCATAAGCGATTCCTTATCCCGCCAGATACTAAACGTAGCCATTTGGATAAAAGGTGCCTCACCAACGCCTTTGGTAAAGACTAGCCCTTTGTTAGTCGTCAAAGGTTGCCGAGAGGTTGGAACGTAGTTCCAAAACCTGATCAACCATCTCAATTTTATTGTAGCACGTGTAATTACCGAAATATAGGGATTGTGTTCACTTAACGTATTGCTTTCAATGAAGGGATTGCTTCCGGACCATTTGCCCTTGGCACTAATGTTGCCCATATAGAGTGTCCATTGCTCGGTACTTTTTCTTTGATAGCTTTCCATTAAATCTGAGGTATCAAAAAAGGAATTCGCCTTTTCCTCATTCTCCCAAACCTGTAAGAGACCGTAAACAGACCAATCCGGTAAGGGGTTAAAGCCTACTTTTCCACTGCCCAATAATTTATAAAATTGAAGCCCCTTGGTACGGGACAACGGGCCATGCGCAAATTGCATCATCCAAAAGGCCCAAAGTTTTTGCTTTAAACTGGAATATCTGAAAAAGGTAAGTGTGGTTACTTGATCGGCCCCCATGTTCATTTGGCACTAATCAAACCATCCAATTCTTTCCTAACTTCTTCACTGTACCAATCCATAGAACCTGTTTCGGCACGAATTATCTTTCCATTCCTGTCAACGATATACGTAGTAGGAAGTACCTTTGACGTCAGGACATCGGGCCCTTGGGTCTTGGAATAATAAACCGGCAGGTCATAGCCTTTCTTGTTCAAAAATTTGGAAACACGCTCCGGTTCGTCCCTAGCTACGAACATAAAAGTAACTTTGTCCTTATATGCGTCGTACAATTTTTGAAGACTTGGCATTTCCGCAACACAGGGCGGGCACCATGTTGCCCAAAAATTAAGAAATACTACTTTTCCTTTTTGGGCCTCAAAATTAAACGTATTGAAATCCGTATCCTCCAATTCCCACACGTAGGAATCCAAAGGGGGCTGCATTTTCGTCTTGATCATTGCAGAGCTTTGGGCGACCCATCCGCTTAATTTTGCCTTGACCCTATTCCCTAAAGGGGTAAAAAACAACAGTACCAAAGTACCCAGGACCAAAAGGCGTAAAAAAACGTGTTTTTTTGAATATCTCACTATGTCCCGGTATTTAGAAGTTCATCCAATAATTGGTGAACCGATGTTGTATTCCAATTCGTAATGTCATCTTCCTTTACCACTATATACCCATCCTTATCTATGATATAGGAGGCAGGAGGTTCCAAAACCAGAATTGGCGAACGCCCACCAATAATTAAATAGGTGACGGGAAAGGTAAAACCTTTTACCTCCATAAATTCTTCCACAGGAGGTCGTTCCTCGTTGGTTATGATGTAAAAGTCCACTTTGTCCCCGTAGACATCGTACAACTTCTGAATACCTTTGAGTTCCGCTGCACAAGGTAACCGCCATGAGGCCCAAAAATTGATAAAGACCACATTTCCCTTGGATTTTTCAAAACTGAAAAAATCCCATTGGTCATCCTTGAGCTTCCAATCATAATCTGACAGCCTGTCCCGCTTCGAGATTGGAATTATGTCCGGGGCGACTGAAAACAGTTGATTCAACCATACTTTGCCGTGATAACCCAAGGGTGTTACGAACAATGCCAAAACCAAGGAAATGACCAAAAGTGTGAGTATTGTACTTCGTTTCATATTACACCCAAACAAAAAACTCCCAATGATCGGGAGTTTTGTATTCAAATTATTTTGATTCAGGCATTTTCCCGTTTGATTACGTTCAATGCGGAGCCCTCCTTAAACCATCCAATTTGTGCATCATTATAGGAATGATTTGCCATTATGTTCTCCTTGCTTCCATCGGCATGAATCACCTCAATGGTAAGTGGCCTGTCCGGGGCGAAATCGGCAATATCCACAAAATTGAAGGTATCATCCTCCTGAATACGGTCATAATCATCCTCATTGGCAAAAGTCAACGCAAGCATCCCCTGCTTCTTAAGGTTCGTTTCATGGATACGGGCAAAGGACTTCACCAATACCGCGGCGACTCCTAAATGTCTGGGCTGCATGGCCGCATGTTCCCGGGAAGAACCTTCACCATAGTTGTGATCTCCCACAACAATAGTCTTGATTCCCTGTGACTTATATGCCCTTTGGGTATCCGGAACGCCGCCATACTCCCCTTCCAACTGATTTTTTACAAAGTTGGTTTTCTTGTTAAATGCATTTACCGCGCCAATCAACGTATTATTGGCAATATTATCTAAATGCCCCCTATAGCGCAACCAGGGTCCCGCCATGGAAATATGATCGGTGGTACACTTTCCAAAGGCCTTGATCAACAATTTCATACCCTGTAATTGTTCCGGTTTTATGGGCTCAAAGGGAGCCAACAATTGTAACCTTTCCGAAGTGGGGCTAACTTTTACCTGAACATCAGATCCATCTTCCTTGGGCGCGATGTAACCGGCATCCTCCACGGCAAAACCTTCGGGTGGAAGTTCATATCCCCTTGGCTCGTCCAGCATAACCTCTTCCCCTTCCTCATTGATCAATTTATCCGTAACGGGATTGAAATCCAGCCGCCCGGCAATGGCAATCGCGGTTACCAATTCCGGGGAACCCACGAAAGCCAATGTATTCGGATTTCCATCCGCACGTTTCGCAAAATTCCGGTTAAAGGAGTGTACGATGGTATTTCGGGGGCCATTGGCGGCCTT
Organism: Ulvibacterium sp.; assembly: GCF_965228935.1. Lineage (GTDB taxonomy): Bacteria > Bacteroidota > Bacteroidia > Flavobacteriales > Flavobacteriaceae > Ulvibacterium. The sequence continues at coordinate 5,054,611 of NZ_OZ245846.1, forward strand.
ATCCCCATACCGATCCCACATCCCGATGCAAGGACCACAGGCATTGGCAAAGACCGTAGCCCCAATATCATTGAACGTATTGATAAATCCATCGCGTTCTATAGTATAGCGCACCTGCTCGGAACCTGGTGTAATCGTAAATTCGGATTTCATTTTTAAATCCTTATCGGCTACCTGTTTGGCCAGTGAGGCAGCCCGCGAAATATCCTCGTAGGAGGAGTTGGTACATGAACCTATCAATCCCACCTCAACATTCAAAGGCCAATCGTTTTCCTTGGCGGCCTCGCCCATTTTTGAAATAGGCGTAGCCAAATCCGGAGTAAAGGGCCCGTTAAGATGTGGCTCCAATTCCGAAAGGTTTATTTCGATGACCTGGTCAAAGTACTGTTCTGGATTTGCATAAACTTCGGGATCCGCGGTCAGATGCTCCTTTACCTCCAATGCCGCATCGGCCACATCGGTCCGATCCGTGGCCCTTAGGTATCGGTCCATGGAGTCGTCATATCCAAAGGTGGAAGTGGTAGCCCCTACCTCGGCACCCATATTGCAAATGGTCCCTTTTCCGGTACAGGACATGGACGTGGCCCCTTCCCCAAAATATTCCACAATGGCTCCGGTACCCCCTTTTACGGTAAGGATATCAGCTACTTTAAGAATTACATCCTTTGGCGCTGTCCAACCGGATAACTTTCCGGTCAACTTGACCCCAATAAGCTTGGGAAACTTCAATTCCCATGCCATGCCTGCCATTACGTCGACCGCATCGGCTCCTCCTACTCCAATGGCCACCATGCCCAATCCTCCCGCGTTTACCGTGTGGGAATCCGTCCCTATCATCATTCCTCCGGGAAAGGCATAGTTTTCCAGAACTACTTGATGAATGATCCCGGCACCCGGTTTCCAAAAGCCGATTCCATATTTATTGGATACGGATTCCAAAAAATCAAATACCTCGTTGCTGGTCTGATTCGCCCTTTTCAAATCTGCCTCAGCTCCTACCTTGGCCTGAATCAAATGGTCACAATGAACCGTCGTGGGAACTGCCACCTTGGGCTTTCCGGCGTGCATGAACTGTAGCAACGCCATTTGGGCCGTCGCATCTTGACATGCCACCCTATCCGGAGCAAAATCCACATAATCCTTACCCCTGACAAAAGCCTTGGTCGCCTTGCCATCCCATAAGTGGGAATACAATATTTTTTCCGAAAGCGTAAGCGGTTTACCAACGATTTTTCGAGCAGCTTCTACCTTTTCCCCGATGTTGGCGTACACCGTTTTTATCATGTCAATATCAAATGCCATTCTATTCTTGGTTTTAATTGTTGCAATTCAGTAAAATTAAGAAAATCCAAGGGGCAAAAGAAATTTTTTGAACGCGTAAGGCAACTATTTTAAGGGAATTGCAGAAAAATTATGGGTTTAATCATAATTTGGTTCATCTACCCGAAAAAGTGGAAGAAAAATAACGTTCCGGTAGCTATTTTTCAATTCGAAAGGCCTTGACAAAAATAGGGAAGTTGACATTCCTTTGCCCCGTCTCACCCCAAACCGATCTTAACCTATCCATGAAATCATCCACAGGGTTTTGGCCCTTGTTCCGATCCCTATAATTTTGAACACTGGACCATGTATTGAGATATCCTTCCAAACGTCTTAAATCCCATGAAACGGTTATGGCAAAGTTCGAATCCATGGCAATAGGTTCAAAGTCCAGTTCAATGGTGTCATAGGAAGCATCAATATGTCTTCTTTCCTTGTCCCAATACGGACCAACGACCTCCTTGTAAAAGTGATCCATTAGTTCATCGACCACCGGGGAGATCCGTAGCAGTCCATAGCCCCATACTGCAAGTAGACATCCGTTTTTGGCCACTCTTTTGACCTCTCTATTGAATGCAGCCACATCAAACCAATGAATGGCCTGTGCCACCGTTATTAAATCAAATTGATTATCTGAGAAGCTCGTATTTTCGGCCCTTTCGACCTTAAAAATAACGTTGTCCCGGTTTCCGGCATTTTGGACTTGTTCTTGGCTGATGTCCGTGGCAAAAACAGTACGAAAATATGGGGAAAGTGCCGAAGCGACCTGACCGTTTCCGGTACCACAGTCCCAGCAGGCATCCCTTGCTTGCACCCATTTCAATACTTCCCCGTATAAGGTATCCGGATACGTTGGACGAAATTTTTTATATGCTTTGGATTGTTTTGAAAATTTGTCCTTTGCCCTTTTCATCCTGAAAAGTTAGGAAAAATCCCTAAAGAAGCTTAGTTATGATATCCTCCTCGGAAATACCTTCCGCCTCCGCCTTGTAGTTTTTTATGATCCTATGCCTGAGAATTCCCATAGCCACGGCCCTGACATCTTCCATATCCGGAGAAAACTTGCCCTGTACGGCGGCGTTGGCCTTGGCGCCTAAAATAAGGTTTTGGGAGGCCCTTGGACCGGCACCCCAATCAATATATTGCTTTACAAAATCCGAGGCCGATGACAAAACGGGACGTGTACTGTTGACCAAATTAACCGCATACCCCACAACATTGTCCGGTACGGGAATCCTACGGATCAAATGCTGGGTCTCCAATATTTCTTGGGCATTAAAAAGTGCCTTTACCTTTGGAAATTCGTCATTGGTGGTAGTCTTTACCACACGTATCTCCTCTTCAACGGATGGGTACTTTAGTTCTATAGCGAACATAAAACGATCCAATTGCGCTTCCGGCAAAGGATAGGTACCCTCTTGTTCTATAGGATTTTGTGTGGCCAGTACAAAGTAGGGCAATTCCAATTTATAACGTTGCCCGGCAATGGTAACGGCACGCTCCTGCATGGCCTCCAAAAGTGCAGCCTGGGTCTTTGGCGGCGTACGATTTATCTCGTCCGCCAGGATGATATTGGCGAATACCGGACCCTTTATAAACTTGAAATTCCGGTTTTGATCCAAGATCTCACTTCCCAGAATATCACTGGGCATAAGATCCGGTGTAAATTGGATACGTTTGAAATCCAGCCCCAAGGTCTGGGCTATGGTATTTACCATTAGGGTCTTGGCCAACCCCGGCACGCCTATCAGCAGCGAATGGCCTCCCGTATAAATGGACAATAAAATCTGGTCTATGACCTTTTCCTGACCGACAATGATCTTGGCGATTTCCTGTTTTAGCGCACTATGTTTTTCTACAAGTTGATTGATCGCCGTAACGTCTGACATTCCCTTAATTCTTTACCCAATTGTTGGCAAAATTGCATTCCCTATTGTTGTCGTTTACGCTAATGTAGGTATCCTCAATATGTTCGTCCATCCATTTTTTTATGGCTTTATACTGCTTTTCCGTAAGTGCCAATTGTTGGATTTTGGTATAGTCCCTTGCGAAATCGGCCACATGTTCATCATACCTGTTGGTAACCTTTAAAATCTTATACTTTGGCCCGCCCCCACGTGGATCTTCCTCGAAGATAGGATAGGAAATCTCATTGTCCTTTAAATTTCTTACCTGATTGTACAATGTGGGATCCATTTTGGTCAATTCAAATTTTGAATCAAAATTGGTGGGGTTCCGTAGCAACCCGCCATCAAATTTGGTCTCCTTTTCATCCGAAAAATTCAATGCGGCCTCGGCAAACGTAAATTTTTCGTCCAGAATGTTCTGTCTTATACTATCCAATTCGGCCTTGGCCTCGTCCAAAGCATCTTGTGAAATCTCAGGTTGAATTAAAATATGGCGAAGATCCAATTCCTGGCCCCTGATTTTCTCGATATAAATGATATGGAAACCGAACATGGTCTCAAAGGGATCGGACACCTCGCCTTGCCGCAAACTGAAAGCTACGTCCTTAAATGTCTTGTCAAATCCGGATTTCTTTGTAATACCGTTGTAAAGTCCACCTCTGGGTTTTGAGCCCGGGTCTTGGGAGTATAGAATGGCCTTTACACTAAAGCTGGCATCGTTGTCCTCAACATCGGCCTTTATGGTATTGAGTTTATCAATAACCTTCTGCTTTTCGGCATCGGTGGGCTTTGGCTGCTTTACAATTTGGGAAATCTCAAGCTCGGCACCGAATACTGGGCGTTCATCCTCGGGAATCTTACTAAAAAACTGCCGTACTTCCTCCGGGGTAATCTCAATTTCCGAGATAATATCGCGCTGCATTTTTTCGGACAACATACGAAGTTTGTTGATTTTGCTGATCTCTTCCCGCAAACTGACCTCGTCATCTTTTCTGTAAAACCTCAGCAACTTGGCCATTGAACCGGTTCTTGAGACCAATTCCTGAATTTGTGCCTCAGTGGTCGCGGCAACCTCATCATCCGATACCAAAAGGCTATCCTGCACCGCTTGATGCGCATACAGACGGTCTTCCATAAGCTTTCCCAAAAGCCCGCAACGAGTGATATCCTCTGTGGATGCGCCTTGACTTTTTAGGTCTATCAGTGTTTTGTCGATATCGGAATCCAGGATTACATAATCACCCACTACCGCAGCGATACCATCCAACTTTATTCTTTTAAAGCTCTCGGACGAGTCTTTTTTGATTTCGGCCTCAGCTTGCATCGGGGAGGCCGTAGGCTCCGTTTGGGAATCCGATGTATCGGTGCTCATTTGGGCCGATACCGTTCCCTGGGCAAATAGGAATACCCCTAAAACTAGGAATTTAGTTATTTTGTGCATAGACCTCGAATTCATTTTGTTTAATGGCTTCATCTAATATTTCCGTTTCCAATTTTCGAATATAGTTTAATTTCCTCCTGCTCAAAAGTACTTGTTTGATGGTAGGTTCTATAAAGGACAAAGGTGCTATTTCATTGACCTGACGCACATCGTTTATCCTAGCCAAATATACCCCTACTGAATCCTCCAATTCAAAAAATTGTGATTTTTTTAAGTATCGATCCTGGTTTTCAAGGGTCAAGGGGGGAATTTCCTCTATGACCCTAGAGGCTCTTATCCATATGGAATCGTTGAAGTTTAATTTTCGAAATTGTACTCCTATGGAATCCAAGTAGACCATATCTTCTTCCTTAAAACTTTTTAGCCGTTTTATGACTTCCCCTTTATTCAAAAATTCGGTGGGGAGTTCAATGAAACGAAGTTGTACGAGCTTCTCCTTCAATTTGAAGTTTTCCTTTTCGCGCTCATAAAAGCTTTCCAATTGGGACGGGCTTACCAAGGTATCACTTCCCTGGTTTACCAACGCTTCCTTATAGGCCCTAGTATATAGGTCTGTGCGGTAATCGGCGACCAAGGCATCGAACTCGGCCAATTTTTCCTCTTGCAAATTAATTTTTGCCCTGTCCAATAACAGTTGTTTGGAGGCCCAATTATTGATGTAATTGGTGACAAAGGAAGCACTGTCCTCGGGGGATATTCCCTTTCTCAACAAGGGCGAAACGTCCTCCTTGTACAAGTAGCGCTCCCCTACCCTTGCCAATGGCACTTTCTCCTCATTTTCCTTTAAATAGGAACCGCAGGACAACGTAAGGAGCACTACAAAAAGGCAAAGGAATACTACTAGCCTTGCATTGCTTAAAAGGGTAAACATCCCGCAAAAATAAAAATTAAAGTGTGCTTAACAAGTTATAAACCTTGGATTAACACATTTTTGGCCGCCAGCCCTCTTTTATTTTATTACATTAGTAGGGCGAATGCAACAACTATACCGACCATGAAATACACTACGGAAATCACTATTGATATTCCCTTGGATGAATTTGTCCGGAAATTGGACAATCCCGATAATATGAAGCATTGGCAACGTGGCCTTGTGGGCTATAAACATCTCTCGGACACACCGGGAGAGGAAGGGGCCCAAATGGAACTAAGCTATAAAATGGGGAAACGGGATATGGTGCTCATAGAAACGATCATTAGAAGCAATTTCCCGTATGAATTTCACGCCACCTACGATACCAAAGGGGTACATAACATTCAGAAGAATTATTTTAAGGATGTTGACGGACATAGTACCCGATGGATATCCGAATCCGAATTCCAGTTTGCCAGTTTCATGATGAAACTGATGGGTTTCCTTATGCCCGGCGCCTTTAAAAAACAATCCCAAAAATATGCCCAAGATTTCAAGGCCTTTGCGGAAAAGGGCGTCTCCGTAGCGGATTCATAAGTACCAGTAGAAAAATGAGCAGAAGAATTAAACTTATTTGGGACTTTAGGGGGCCGGTAGCGGATAAAACGGCAGAACACCATGAAATACATTTAAAGCAATATAGTGCTCTGGAGGGCCTGGAAGAGACCCTTACCGGTTTTCAATATATGAACGAAGTCCATAGCGTGGCCTATATAGTGGTTCCGGAATCGGAAATGATCAAGGTAAGGGACGCTTTAAAGCCCCATCGCGGCGAAGTCCATGAAGAGGTTTCCTTGGAACCTCCAAAAGAAGGAAAATAGCGCAATAGGGAAAAGCTACATTTTATAATCAAGATAACCCACCAAACCTTAAACCGGTATGAGAATATTCTTTTTTTCACTTGTTATGTGCGGTGTTCTGGCCGCCTGTTCCAATGCCCAAGTTTTGGAAAATCCCTTGCAAAAGGTACTTTCCTCGGAAAACCCGAATATAAAAAGGGTCATGGACAGTGTGGATCAATATGAAGTGCAGATCCGGTATACCCAACTAGATCGAATAAAGGATAGCATCCTTTTTACAGATTACGATTTTCAGGTGGATGGGAAAAACTATTTCTATCCTGCAAGCACGGTAAAATTCCCCATTGCCGTCTTGGCCCTAGAAAAACTGAACGAAATTGATACATTGCACAGGGATACCCGTTTTTATGTGGAAGGTGATTCCGTTGAGACCACTTTTGCGAAAGCCATTTCCGAAATTTTTGCCGTAAGTGACAATCATGCCAACAATCGTTTGGTGGAGTTTTTAGGTCAGGATGCGATTAATGATCGGTTAAGAAGCAAAGGTATTGGCCCGGTACGGATTTCCCATCGTTTGGGTTACCACTCCGACGATGTCACCACCAAACCTTTGGTAATCTATCTTAACGACAGTACTACTGCCACATTGGAGGGGAGCATTAACACCGCCCCAAGGCCGCTGGAACTGAACAAGATAAGAAAAGGAACAGGGTTTTATGAGGAAGACTCGTTACTAGAGGGGCCTTTTGACTTTAGCCTAAAGAATCATTATCCCATAGATGCCCAGCACGGGGTTTTGAAGAGGGTCATTTTCCCGGAGAAGTTTTCAGAAAAAGAAAAATTCCGTCTCACCGAGTCGCAACGTGAGTACCTATTAAGTACAATGCATACCTTACCCAAGGCCGTGGGTTACGATCCGGTGGAGTATTATGACGGGTATTGTAAATTCTTTTTGTATGGCGATACCAAGGAAAACATTCCCGATCACATCAAAATTTACAACAAGGTAGGCTTTGCCTATGGTACACTTACGGACTGCGCCTATATTGTGGACACCAAAAATGATGTGGAATTCATGCTTTCGGCGACTATCTTGGTCAATAAGGACGGCATCTTTAACGACAATCAGTACGAATATGATGGGATCGGCATCCCGTTTTTGGCAGAATTGGGGAGACAACTCTATGATTACGAACTGAAGCGCAATAAATAAAACACTATGGAAAAGCTAAGTTTTGATTCCTTCACCAAGAAAATCTATATACAAGCTACCCGGGAAAAACTCTATTGGTGCTGGGCAACTCCAGAAGGTATCTGTTCCTGGTTCTTAAGGAAGGCCGAATACATCTCCCCAGAAGGTCAAACGCGTAGCGCCGAGGCTTCTATGCAGACCGGTGACGACTATGTTTGGGGATGGCACAATTGGGATCCCTTGGAAAAAGGAAAGGTAGTACAGGCCAACGGTACCGATTTCCTGGAGGTTTCTTTTGCGGACAGCAAAGTTTCCGTACATATAGAAGACCAGGGAAATGTATGCCTACTAACTTTAAGACAATATGATATTCCCATAGATGAGCAGAGTAGGTTAAACATCCATTTTGGTTGCAGTAATGGCTGGACCTTTTGGCTGGCCAATTTAAAGGCCCATCTGGAATATGGTATTCTACTCAATGAAACGGAAAGGGATCTCCGCAACATTCCGTTGGCAGGGTTCGAGTTTGTAAACATGTAATGGCATATCAAAAGGTTTGTAGACCGGACCTTACCTAAGAAATCCGACACTACTTCCGCAAAAGTTAGGTCGGCCCATATTCATCCAGAATTCCGCTTCAACGGTTTTGATTCAAAAGATGCAGTATATCAGAAAGTTCCGATTCGGAAGGGATGCCATAAAATTCAATCTGGTGACCAAAGGCGGGCAAAGCATAAATTGCAAGTAACAAAGCCCTAGTTTTCTCATAAGTTCGCTATCTTTCCTGTATGGAAAAGAAAGGATTTTTTGGTCATGAAAAACAATAAGACATTTGAGGGACTCCAACGCTTTCCCCTCTTGCAAAGTATCCCCGACGAACAACTTCAATGGCTAAGTGAACATTTGGAGATCGCTGAAATCCCCAAGGGGGGCTACCTGTTCGAAAGGGGAAGTCCCATTGATCATCTCATGCTTATTTTCGAAGGGGATTTTGAGCTGTACCTAATGCAGAACAACAGTCGCAAGGCATTTGGAAGGCTCCAAAAGCACGACATCTCAGGGCTTTTACCTTTTTCACGGGCCAAGGAAGCCTCAGGTTTCGCTATTGCGGTGACACCCGGGACAGTGGGCAAACTACATCGGAATCACCTTAAAGAACTGATACGGAGACACTATGAATTGACCGAGGTTTTGGTACACGAAATGAACAACCGTATCCGGAATATCACCCATATTGAAGTCCAAAATGAAAAACTGATCGCTTTGGGAAAACTATCCGCAGGTCTGGCCCACGAACTGAACAATCCAGCTTCGGCCATGGTACGGAGTGCGGCACTCTTGCAACAACATTTGATGGGATTGCCCGCCGATTTCAAACAGGTGATCAAGATTAAGACGGATGACGACGCCATTGATGAGGTTAATCGCTTCATGTACCAGAAATTGGAGGAGAAACCTACTGAACTTACTTTATTGGAAAAAAACACCCTGGAGGATGATTTGTACGATTGGTTCTCCGATTGTAGTTTGGACGACAAATATGATTTGGTACCTCTGTTGGTAGAGTATCAGTTTAATACGGAGGATCTGCAATTCGTCAAGTCCCTGCTTCGGGAGGAGGATTTTAATCCTGTCCTAAAGTGGATTGTACAGAACATGACTACGCACAAGACCGTTACCGATATCAAGGAGGCCTCCTCAAGGATAGAGACCTTGGTACAGTCGGTAAAGACCTACTCCTATATGGATCAAAGTCTCGATTTTCAATTGTTGGACATTCACCAAGGAATTCAAAGTACGTTGAACGTACTTAACCATAAAATTGGTAAGGTAGGCCATGAAGTGACTACCCAGTTTGATCAAAACCTTCCAAAAATAAAAGGGTTGCCCGGTGAATTGAATCAGGTATGGACCAACTTAATCGATAATGCCATTGATGCCCTGCCTGACAAGGGCGGGAAATTGACCATTTGGACCAAAGGCAGGGGGAATTTTGCCTACGTCTACATTCAGGACAATGGACATGGCATCCCCGAAGAACATGCCAACCGAATCTTTGAGCCCTTTTTCACCACCAAGGAAGTGGGAAAAGGCACAGGTTTGGGATTGGATGTGACACAAAAAATTATAAAACAACACAATGGGCAGGTGAAGGTTACCTCAAGACCTGGGGAAACTGTTTTTGAGGTCTGTTTGCCCATTGGCCAAAATTCAGAAGAAGAGAATACATGAAAAAACCCATTATACTTGCTGTAGATGATGACGCCCAAGTATTGTCCGCCATAAGGAGTGACCTGCGATCGCGTTACCGAAATGATTACCGCATTATGGCCACGACCTCTGCCAAAGAGGCGTTGGAAGCGATCACTTCCTTGAAGAACAAAGGCGATGAAGTGGCACTTCTATTATCCGATCAAAGGATGCCGGAAATGTTGGGGGTGGATTTTTTGGAACAGGCTTTGGCCTCCTTTCCACAGGCCAAACGGGTTTTACTTACGGCCTATTCGGATACTGATGCGGCCATTAAGGCTATCAATGATGTACAGTTGGACTATTACCTTTTGAAACCCTGGAACCCGCCCGAGGAAAAATTGTTCCCCATTATCGATGATGTACTCCAGGACTGGTTGGCGCATTATTCCCCACCATTTTCGGGATTGCGCATCGTAGGCTATCAGTTTTCACCCAATACCCACTACATCAAGGATTTTTTGGCGGGAAACATGTTCCCGTATCAATTTCTCAATATTGAAAACGAGGACGTGGCCCAGGAATTGGCGCAAAGTAACCATTTGCAGGACAAGGACTTTCCAACGGTATTTTTTGAAGATGGGAGTCTTTTGAAAAATCCGGCACTTACGGCTATTGCCGAAAAATTAGGGTTGAATGTCAAAGCCCGGGAAGACCTTTACGATGTAGTCATCATAGGAGCAGGACCGGCAGGTTTGGCGGCTGCCGTATATGGAGGTAGCGAAGGACTGAATACCCTGCTTATCGATAGAAAGGCCCCAGGCGGCCAAGCAGGAACCAGTTCACGTATTGAGAACTACTTGGGTTTTCCTAAGGGGTTGAGCGGTTCCGATTTGGCAAGACGGGCCATTACCCAAGCCACACGTTTTGGTATCGAGTTTTTATCCCCCGTGGAAGTTAAGGCCATCAAAATACAGGATTCCTATAAGACCTTGACACTTTCCAATGATAGTGAGGTAAAGAGCAAGACCGTGGTTATTGCTACAGGAGTGGATTACCGAAAGTTATCCAACAAAGGGATGGAGCAATTGACCGGAGCAGGAGTATATTATGGTGCGGCGACCACCGAAGCATATACCTGTAAAGATGGTGAGGTATATGTTATAGGGGGTGGAAACAGTGCCGGACAGGGCGCCATGTACCTTTCAAAGTATGCCAAGAAGGTCCATATCATTATCCGGCGGGATTCATTGGTGTCTACCATGAGTTCCTATTTGATCGACCAAATCAACAATACTGCGAACATTGAGGTCGTTACCCATTCCGAGATTATGGAGGCCAAAGGAAATTCCCACTTGGAAACCGTAGTACTGCGAAATAAACAGAATAATGAGGAACAAGAAATGGAGGCACGCGCCATATTTATCTTTATAGGGGCCAAACCGTATACCGAATGGACAGGTGACCTTTTCCTAAAGGACGACAAGGGCTTTTTGGTCACCGGAAGGGAAGTTTTGGATCATCAAAATGGTAGCTTGAAATGGAAGAAAAACCAAGAGCCCTATCTTTTGGAGACCAGCGTACCCGGAGTTTTTGCTGCTGGTGATGTCCGTAGTGGCGCCATGAATCGTGTGGCATCGGCCGTAGGGGAAGGTTCCATGTCCATTAGTTTGGTGCACAAGTATTTGAGCGAGAATTAGGAAGTGGACTTTCAGCGAAATGAGATTATCTATTTGAATCGACTAGAACTTAAACTCCATGGTAAATACCGTATGTAATAGGATATCATCCAAGCCGCTTTCTTTTAAAAAGGCTCCTGGGAATATAAGGTTGGTTTCCAATTCCAAGACAATATTCGTATTCAATTCCAGTCCGGTAATGGTTCCTACTTGATGTCCAATAAATCGTTCTGTATTTAAGGATGGATATTCCAGAATCAAGGCCGGGTTGTACACCCCATCAGATCTGGAGAACCTCCAAAAGGCTACATAGTCCAGTTCCAGGGAGAACTTCCCAAAATTTCCGTTAACATACGGATGTACATCAACAAGGTTGGAAGGCCCAAAACGTGCAACCCTTCCAAAATAGGCCCCTCTCGGGTATAGGGCATCAAAAGTTTTAAGGGTATTATCATTGGGGTCATTGTCCCCACTTATGGCTTCGGTCTTTACCCCAATATTCAAATCTTCCTTGAACCAGTTGACGGATTTTTCAATGTTGAAGGAAGCCGTCCAAGCCGTGATATCCTGATCGCCAAAATCACCCAACTGATATACAAATTCGTTGTTGAAACGCCAATTTTTCCATTCACCAAAGTGTCTGAACCCCAGGGATGTCCTTCTATCATCCGCCGTGCCCAAATTCCATGTCTTGGCATCCTCTCGTTTGTACAGGGCATAAACGTCAAAATTCAAGGCATTCCCCCAGCTTTGGGTGGCATAAAGTCCCCCTATACTCTCCGTGAACTTTAAAAAATCATTGTCAAAGACTCCGGGTTGCTGCTGTACTGGGAGTCCAAAGAATACCCTTAGGGTGGTATTCTCGCTTTCATAATCCAAGGAGACCATGTCAAAGGACAATCGCACATTGGGGCCTTCCCGTACATCAACAAGACGACCACTTCCCAAACGAAGGTTCTGTCTACCCGCCAGCAAACTCCACCTATTGTTGAACCGGTACTTTGCGAAGAGTTGATTAATGGATAATTCATCCTTGTCCACTGGGGATAGGTTCTCCTTACTGGTGATGGTGCTGGAATTCAGTTCGGCAAAAAGTTCAAATGCCTCCCCCAATCTAAGATGGCTATGAAACATCAACCGATTCAGGAACCAGACATCGGTCTGGTCTTCTTCCCTACTGAACTGCTCATTGACAAAGGCCTCTGCCTGGAATCGATAGCTTCCCCCAAAACTCAAACTATTGTTTTCTCCCAGATCAATCCATTTCATTCCCTCATATAGGTTCTTGTCCTGTTTTTCCTGCCATGCAGACACATCGTCGTTCTGCCGAAGTAAACTAAAATCAGGATTTTCCCGTTGCCCACGGGCAGCAAATTCAACTACTAAAAAAAGTACTATAAAATGCCATTTTTTCATTTAAAACTTCCGTATCAACAGTACCCCGGTTATCAAAAACGCCACGCCCAGAAGCCTTTGCCAGTTCATGTGTTTGACAGGTAAGCCCAATAATCCGTAATGGTCCAGTATCAGTGAAACGACCATCTGACCGGTGACCACGAGCGAGAAGGTAAGGGCCGTACCTAGCTTTGGTGCAAGAATAATGACCGCTGCAACATAAAAGGCTCCCAAAATCCCGGCAATCCATACCATTGGGGATACGGTTCTAGTCTGCGATACTGTTCCAAAGTCGAATTTCAAAAGGAACAGGTACACCAATAGGCCCAATGAACCGATCAAAAAGGAGGCAAATGCCGCAAAGATGGGTTGTTGTACGGATTTCCCCAATTGCACGTTCAACCCGGCCTGTACGGGAAGCATAGCACCGGCAACAACGGCTAGGACAATATAGAGTACCTGTGCTTTCATGAATTTGGATTTTTATGGGATTACAGATAATAAAAAAGGCTGCCCAATGTATACTGGACAGCCTTTACCCTAGGGATTATTGCTTTATAAATTGCAATGCCACTACCAATTTCACGGTATCCGCAACAACGACACTTCCGGCCTCCGTAACCGCACTCCAAGTAAGGCCAAAATCCTTACGATTAAGTGTAGCATTCATTTCAAATCCGGCTTTGGTCTGGCCATAAGGGTCAACCGCTATGCCGTTAAAATCCACATCCAATTCAATGCTTTTGGTGACATCGCGAATGGTTAAATCCCCGGTCATTTTTTCGCCGTCGAATGAAGTGGACTTAAAAGTCATCTCAGGATAGGTTTCCGCACTGAAAAAGTCATTGGACTTTAGGTGGTTATCGCGGTCTGCATTTTTTGTGTTGATGCTTCCAACGGAAGCCACGAAATCAAAGTCCGCATTGCTGAAGTCATCCGATTCCGTAGTAACGGTCGCATTGAAATCCTCAAAATGACCGGTTACCGTAGAAATCATCATGTGCTTTACCTTAAACCCAATTTCTGAATGGGCGGTATCTAAATTCCATTTTGTTTTTACTATTGTTTCCATATCTATTTTTGTTTTAATTTTTATCGATTATTGTTTTTAAAGAATAGGTTTTAACTCAAATACAATTTTCTAAAGTCACCTGTGCGATAAAGGGGGGACCAGTCGGGTGCTACTTCAAGTAGCGGTGCCGGTGCATATCTTTCAAATGCATCGTATGCATGCACTACATTCCCGCCGACTGCGGTCAACTTGGCATGTGTGCGTGGAATCAAGGCATCCGGCACTTCCATAACGTCCTGGTTAAGGATGGTAAAATCGGCCAATTGCCCTTCCTTAATAGCACCCTTGCGCCCTTCGTCACCTGTAAACCATGCAGAACCTGTGGTCCACAATTTTAGGGCTTCCTCCCTGGTTAAAATGTTGTCTTCCCCATACATCTGTCTGCCTCCCCTAGATTGACCTGTTGCCAACCAGTGAATAGAGTACCATGGGTTGTATGAACTAACACGCGTGGCATCGGTTCCACCACCGACAGGAATACCCATTTTCAACATTTTCTTGATAGGTGGTGTTTGGGCCAATTTGGCCGCCCCATATCTTTTGACGAAGTCTTCGGCTTGGTAAGCAATTCTGTTTTGAATAGCCACCCCCATATTGAGTTTGGCAATGCGCTCTAGCGTTTTTTCCGAAAAGGTTTCGCCATGGTCTATAAATGTGCCCTTTGGAAGCGTACCATCACCAGCAGCCGCAACCTCTTCATAAATACTCAAAAGTATTTCTGCCGATTCATTGTATGTGATATGCTGTCTCCAAGGCCAGTTGTTCTCTGCCAACAGCTTGTAAATAGGCATGGCCACTTCCTTTACGTTGGATTCCAGGTTAGGACGTTCCTGGGCGAAAATTTCATAATCATATGCTGCCCATGCGATGTTCTCACCACCACCAATGAATCGGTACATATCATCACCATCACCTGGTTTTATCATCCCTATCCATTTTTTGTAGTCATCATATTCACGCCCTCCAACTTGTGGAAAAGTGTGGATACCTACCCTCACTGTTGACAAACCTTGTTTATGTACATCACCTATTACGTCATACGCATCAGGATACTGCATGCCACCACCACCGGCATCAGAAATGGAAGTAAGCCCCAATACATTCATTTCATTCATAAAATGACGGGTACCCAGTATTTGTTGTTCCTTGGATTTCGCCGGTAACTTGGTAAGCGTTTTATACATAATTAAGCCAGAAGGAGCGGCTGTAATAATACCCGTAGCCCTACCATATCTATCCTTTTCTATCCTTCCCTTGTAATAAAGGTCGATGGGCTCATTATCGTAGTTTAAGACTTCAACAGCCTTTCTGTTCAGCATACCATAGGCATAGAGGTAAAAGATATAAACCGGATGGTCAGGGGCCACCTTGTTTATTTCCTCTAAAGTGGGCATGCGTTTTTCCTTGAACTGCTCCCAAGAGAAGCCACCAACAACCCGTATCCATTGTCCTTTTGGGGTATGCCTTACCTCCTCTGCAAGCATTGCCAAGGCTTCTTCCACAGAACTTACCCAATCCCATCTCAATTCCAGGCCATAATGCAAACCTTCACGGACACCATGGGTGTGGGAGTCATTTAACCCTGGGATAATCCTATGATTTTTTGCATCAATAACTTTTGTGTTTCTTCCTATTAATTCGGACACCGTGTTGTTGGAACCAACCCTATAATAGCGCCCATCTTTAATGGCAAAAGCCTCTGCAGAAGGTATGTTGGGATCAATTGTTGTTACTTTGGCGTTCCGTACCACTAAATCGGCCGACCCTTTGATTTGAGAAAATCCATTTCCAAATAAAGAGGGCATGACCAGTGTAGAGGCTCCAGCAGCGAGCGATCCTTTCAGAAAGTTCCTGCGATCCATATTCTTTTTGTCAAATTTTTTCATGGTGTTTTTTGATAATTGTTATGGTTAAAACAAGTGTTCGTTAGCAGAATTCCCGTAGAGAATTTTCAATCGGCCAAATTCACCCGCTATCGATATCATTAGTTCGATAGCGGGCTATGATTTAGTTTTTCTTTTCTGCTTCTTTTGCCCACTTCTGCATGGTCTTGATGTAATCAATACCTAGACCATAGGCCCCACCATATCTTTTGGCAAGCTCGTTTACTTCCACGTACTGGTCAGAACGCGCCCAATCCCTATAGACTTCCAACATGTATTGCATGGAGGTCATCGGAATTACCCCGGCTTGGATCATCCGTACCATGGCCATGTCATGTGCCTCTTGTGATACAGCCCCGGAGGCATCGGAGATGACATATACCTCATATCCATCCTCGAGGGCGGACAAGGCGGCAAGATTGATACATACTTCTGTCCAAAGACCGGCCATAACCAATTTTTTCTTTCCGGTAGCTTCTACCGCCTTCACAAAATTCTTGTCTTCCCAAGAGTTCATGGTCGTTCTGTCAATGTAGGTCGACTCATCTGGGTAATACTCCCTGATTTCCGGAAAAATTGGCCCTGAGAATTGTTTTTCGGCCACTGTAGTTATAATCGTTGGCACCTTGAAAAGTTTTGAGGCACCGGCGATCAGACCGGCATTGTTGCGCAATTCTTCAATAGGCTGCGACTCTACGGCAAAAGCCATTTGACCCTCATGATCGATAAGCAGCAGAGCATGGTTTCCAGGGTGTAAAACTTGCTCCGCGGCGTTAGCGGGATCATTTGTAGGATTTGGAGCATACTGCGTCCATTGTCCAAAAGTTAGGGCACTTACGAATAGGGTTAGCATAGATAATTTAAAAGTTCTCATTTTAGATGTATTTGATGTCATTTTAGACGGTTATTACTTGATTTAATTGTTAATTACTTGATATTCATGGGTACTTCCATCAACAATACCTCAGCTTTGGAATCGGCCGTGATTTCAATGTTTTCAATATCCCAAAGGCCATAGCCATCCCTCTTATTGAGTGACTGTCCGTTGATGGTTACATTCCCTTCTATCACGAAGGCATAGACCCCATTGCCAGCTTTTTTGACTTGATATTCCAACTCGGTGTTTTTCTCTAGCTTACCTAAATGAAACCAAGCATCTTGATGGATCCATACCCCTTCATCATTGGCGTTGGGCGAAAGGATTTGCTGTAGTTTATTGTGCCGTGCTCCTTCTTCCAAGGTAATCTGTTGATAGCGCGGCGTTACCCCACCCTTATTGGGCATCACCCAGATTTGGAGGAATTTTACCTGTTTTTCTCGGTTGGCGTTCATCTCGCTATGCTGGATGCCACTTCCGGCACTCATGACCTGCACATCGCCTTGTTTGATGATCTCGCTTCGGCCTGTACTGTCCATATGCTTCAAATCGCCTTCCAAGGGAATGGAGATGATTTCCATATCGCTATGGGGATGTTTTCCAAACCCCATACCTGCGGCAACGGTATCATCGTTCAACACCCGCAATACGCCAAAGTTCATACGTTCTGGGTTGTAGTAGTTCGCAAAGCTGAAGCTGTGCTTGGATTGTAGCCATCCATGATTGGCATCCCCACGGGTTTCTGCTTTATGCAATACGGTAGTTTTTGTTTTTGTTTCCATGTTTTTTATATGATTAAATCCTACTTGTTTTAAAGGTTCTCGGGAATGCTGCTTTTCTTTCGGGTTTGCGGAGACCACAATTCCAGTTGTGGAGGCCAACCCTCCCAAGACCGTTCTTTTTATGAATTCCTTTCGTTCCATTGTTTTGATTTGAATTCGTTCTTCCATGTGCCATTTCTGTACCAAAACAATAACTCCCTTATTTACAGGGAGTTTGAGGTGTTGTTCCAAAAAACGAACTGCTATTTTTTTAGATTTTTCTGATATATGAGAACTTTTAACCTATTTTTAAGGTGCAAAAGCTTAAAAAAATGTCCGACTCCGTCGCTTATGAAATCATTAACCAATGGTTGGTGGAAGAGCTTCCCTACGAAGTAATCTGGTTCAATGAACAGGGGCAGATTGTATATGCCAATGCCTTGTTTTTTAAACGGTTAGGTTATAGCAGATCACAAATGGGCAAGCTCAGTATCTTTAACCTAAATCCCACCGTGACCCAAATGGAGTGGGAAAAGCACTGGAGAGATGTTGGGGAAAAGAAGGTGGTCAACTTCAAGGACACCCATAAGCGAAAGGACGGAAAACTATATGAAGTCGAAGTTTTTGCGCAGTTTTTCTCAAATAATGGAAAAAATCTGATTAGCGCATTGATCAATGACATTTCCGATTCCAGTTTTTATAAGAACCTTTTGGGGCATGTGGAACGAATGACCCAGGTGGGCGGGTGGAAACTGAACCTTCAGGACGGGTCGCTTATCGTAACCAAGGAAGCGTTAAAACTTTTTGGTACCGCTGATAAGGAAAATCTGCTTCCAGGGACCATCATCCATCAATTCAAGGAACCGGAACGGTTAAAAACATTGCTCAAGGAAACCATGCGCCACGCAAAACCCTATGATGAGATCCTGGAGACCCGTGAGAACCCATCGCGTTTTATCCGATGTCAGGGCCAGGCCATCCTGAAAGGCGAAAAGATTTTTAAGGTCATCGGGGCCTATGAGGATGTGACCGTGCAAAAAGAACGTGAAAATGCCCTTAAACTATATAAGGAAATCCTGGACAATGCAGAAGACCTAGTCTATGTGTACAATAGGGAGGGCAAGCTGTTGCATTATAGTAATTCCGTTGCCAAGCATTTGGGTTTTAGTCCGAAGGAACTGGAAAGCTTTTTCATTTTTGATTTGGATTCGTCCATTACCAAGGAGTGGTGGGGAGAGCATATGGATGATATTGCCAAGAACAAGGTACTGCGCTTTGAATGGTTGGTCACCCGAAAAGATGGCACAAAGTTTCAGGCGGACATCACGGCCAACCACATTTGTTATCGAGGCGAGGATTTGAATTGTGCCATCGTCAGGGACATTACGGAACGAAAGAAAAAGGAGGAACAATTGTTCCAAGCGTTTGGGGAAATCAAATCGCTACAACGGCAATTGGAACAGGAGAACGAGTACTTACAGACCGAGATAAAGCGAAATATCAATTTTGATGATATTATATGTACCAGTGAGAGCTATGCGAAGGTGTTGAAGGAAGTGGAGAAAGTGGCCCCAACCGATACCTCCGTTTTGATTACGGGGGAGTCCGGTACGGGAAAGGAGTTATTGGCCAATGGAATTCATCAAAATAGCAAACGCAACGAACGCCCGCTGATCAAGGTGAATGTGACCACCTTGCCCAATGAACTCATCGAGAGTGAGCTTTTCGGTCATAAAAAAGGGGCGTTTACCGGGGCCACCTCCGATAAGATAGGAAAATTTACGTTGGCGAATGGTGGTACCATCTTTTTGGATGAAATCGGTGAAATGCCCTTGGGGCTGCAACCTAAGTTATTACGGGTGCTTCAAGAAGGAGAGTTCGACCCTTTAGGAAGTACAAAAACCGAAAAGGTGGACGTGCGTGTTATTGCGGCTACGAACAGAGACTTGGAAGAAATGGTCAAAAATGGAAAATTCAGGGAAGATCTATATTATCGCCTTAACGTCTTCCCCATTCATAATATCCCGCTGAGAGAGCGGAAGGAGGACATTCCCTTGTTGGCACAGTATTTTTTAGAAAAGTATTCGGCAAAAGCAGGAAAGGGATTGCGTAAAATCTCCAAAAAAACCTTGGATGCATTTACTAGGTATTCCTTCCCCGGCAATATCCGTGAGTTGGAGAACTTGATTGAAAGGGCGGTAATCCTTGAAGAGGGAACTACTCTTTTTCCGGGAAGTTGGCTGCCCAACGGGAAATCCAAGATAAAGGAAGATACTGCCCTAAAGACCTTTGAGGAAATTCAACGGGATCATATTATCAAGGTACTACAGCATACCAAGGGCCGTGTGAGCGGTCCGCAGGGCGCGGCCGTAATCTTGGATATGAAGGACAAAACCTTGTTTGCCAAGATGAAACGTCTCGGGATTAAAAAAGAGACCGTTTATACATCCTAGGTAATCGGATTTTGAGGATATTTGCGTACACCACAAATAACCCCTATATGCATTTTTCGACCACGAATTGTTCGGATTTCATAGACCTGATTTTGACAAATTCCCTTGAAATGGATTGTATCCCCAAAAAGGACTGAATATTTTGAAAATGGAAGTTTCCCTAAACCTAGCGGCCGTAATTGGGCCGATACTAATGGCCATCGCCTCGTCCGAATATTTAAATTTCAAAATTTGGAAGAACGTCCATCCCACGGTAGTATATCTTAATGGCTTGGTCTTATTGATAGGTGGGTTAATTGTCATCCGAATGCATAATCATTGGTCTATGGACTGGACGCTCGTCATTACAATATTCGGTTGGTTGTTTATACTGCTCGGACTTGCCAGAATGTTTTTCCCTACCCAAAAACAACCTGAAAAATCCTTGTTCTCAAATCTTTTGTTATTGGTATTGTTCCTGGTAGGGCTGTTCCTATCGTTCAAGGCTTACTTTGCATAACCAAAGAACAATAGGAATCGTAATCAACTTTCGCAAGTACCAATACAATTTGGCATCCTTTTACTATCTTTAATCTACTATTCAAAAGCTGCCCGAAACCTAATTTCAAAGGAAAAGAATTGATACATCAATGGGGCCACATATACTAATTCTGGGAGGAAACGGTGGTGTAGGAAGGGCACTGTCAAGAAATATTCTTAAACTAACCCATTGCGACGTTACCATAGGGGGTAGGAACCTACATGAATCCAATCGCTTTGCAAAAATCCTACTCGGCGAGTATCCGGATAAACAAATCAAAACAGTTTATGCGGATGCCACCCAAAGAGAAGATCTGGAAAGTGTTTTTAGTCGAGTAGATTTGGTAATCGTCACTACTACCACCCCTGATCATATGGGCACTATTGCCGAGGCTGCCCTCGAAACCGATACCGATGTAATCGATATCTTAATCCGAGGGGACGTTGTTGATAAACTTGAAGCCTATCAAGAAAGAATTATTTCGGAACAACGTATCTTCATCACTCAGGCCGGCTTTCATCCCGGTCTCCCTGCTCCATTTATAAAGTATGCGAAAACTAAATTTGATAACTATATAAGCGCAAATGTGGCCATGGTTATGAACACCCTCTTCAGAAAACCAGAATCCACTTATGAGATAATTCACGAAATTACGGAAGGCAATGCTCAAATATCGAAGGATGGCAAGTGGAAAAAGGCCTCGTATAAGGATGGAATACGAGTTCAATTCTCCAAAGAATTTGGGTTACGGCTATGCTACCCTTCTCAAATGAGGGAAATATTCCCACTGCAAAAGGAATTGGACATCAACAATATGGGTGTTTATATCGCAGGCTTCAACTACTTTGTGGATAATGTGGTGTTTCCGTTTTCAGTAATCATGAATTCTATAAAAAAGGGAGCGGGAAAGAAGCTTTCTGCCAAACTGATGCATTGGGGCGTAAAACGATTCTTCAAGGGCTCTCCCGGCGTAGAATTTAAACTGCTCGCCAACGGAACAAAAAATGGCCAAAAGGTCAATTATTCATTGACGGCATATTCTTCTGATCCATTTGATTTTTCATCCTATGCCATAATAGCCTGTCTAAATCAATACTTGGACCATACCATACATAGACCGGGCCTATATCTTATGGGCCATGTTGTTGACGAAAGAAGGGTAATCGAGGATTTAAAAAACATGGGAGTTCAAATTCGCGAGCATAATTCCATAAATGCCGTTGATACTAAGTAAAATGGAAATATGAATGGCTATGGTAACCTGATTTACAAAACTGCCCATACAAAGTACGGCCCGGTACGGTACCTGGATATGGGGGCATCAAATAACAAAGTAGTTTTATTCTCTACAGGTGGAGGAGCCAGTTTTATGGGGGCTATAGCTTTCGAGTGGATCTGTGACGCAGGCTACAGGGTTTTATCGATCAATAGACCGGGTTATTATGATTTACCGGTAAATGCTGCCAGTAGCATCGAGGAACAAGCCGACATTTACCATGAAGTAATTAAGTCTTTAAATATCGAGGATAAAATTAATGTGTTTGGCATCTCAATGGGAGGTCTTTCCGCTTTGTATTACACATCCAAGTATCCAACTAAATCGTTGGTACTTTGGAGCGCCGTAACTGGCAAATACCAAGTGAACAAAGAATCTGCCAATTCCCTGCTCGGAAGATTGGTCTTAAAAAAGTCCGGCAAGAAACTCATTTCCTGGATGCTGAAAACTTCGGCGAAACTGTTTCCGGAAATGACTATCGAAACCTTCTTAAAAACCGAAGCAGATCTGAACAAAAAAGAAAGGCAAAAAATTGCAAGGGAAATCGTTCAAGACCCTGAAAGCAAGGCAGAATTTATGGCGTTCATTGCCTCCATGACACCCATGAATGATTTATACAAAGGAATGATGGACGAAGTAAACAAAGTTGAAAACCTGGGCGAGGTGGATTGGACTATCATCACTTGTCCGACTTATGCCATACATTCTACAATCGACATTGATGTAGGCATGGATCATCCAAAAAGATTGGAAGAAATGATTCCAAACTTAAAATTGGAATACGTAAAGGCAGGGGGTCATTTTGTTTGGTGGGGAACGGAAGGGAAAGCCGTTAAAAAGAATACAATTCAATTTCTGAATGAAATTAATATGGATTAGAGAGGTCCAATCTTATGATTCAGTGAAAAGCACAGCACAGGTAAACTAAACGAACCTTGGTTTGAGTAGCACCCTTTCCCGATAGACTTGTGACCAAGGCAATATTGCAGATTAACGGATTTGGCCGAAGTTTGCAATATACCGTATATTGCCCATTAAACCGTGAGGCTCTACTATTGAAAAAAACGAAAAAATACCAACGGATTCAGGAATATATAAAGAAACGGATACAAATTGGCAAATATCCTGTAGGAAGTTATCTGCCCTCAGAGCACAGTTTTTGTCATCAGTTCAACACCACCAGAACCACCGTACGAAAGGCACTTGACGAACTGATGAAGGAAGGGTTCATCGAAAAGGAGCATGGGAAGGGCAGTAAAGTCCTGGAACGGCGTAAATCCTTGGGATTATTGACAATAAAGGGATTTTCGGGCGCTATCGATTATGAGGTAAAAACGATACTGACCAAGGAACCAAAAATTACGGATTGGGATCCATCCATAGCATTTTCCCTCACAAAAGAGGAGCAAAAATCCAAGTGTGTCTATTTTCAGCGGGTACGGCATATCAACAATCGGCCGGTGGTTCTGGAAAATAATTGGTATTCGCTCAATGCCCTGGAGATCATTAAGCCGGATGACTTTGTAGAAGGTTCTTTTTTTAAAACCCTGAGTCAAGAATATCTGATTGAGATAATGGGTGCGGAACAGGAATTACGATCGATACCCGCAACCAAGGATATCGCACAAAATCTGGGGATTTCCGAAGGGAATTCCATTTTGCATATTTCGGTGCGGTTTAGGACCAGTAAAGCAGGCCTTAACCTTTATGGGGATCTGTATTGCAATACCAGGGAATACCCGATTAGAAATAGTTACTTCCTGTAATTCGCTCAGGAGGCGCCAAAGAATGCGTACAACATCTTTGGGTTTTCAAAAAACACTTGTTGGTAGTACGCTTCCAATCCCTTGGATTTGAGAAAATCAGGAATGGTTTCAATAAGATAGTTTAACCCAGGTTGGCCACCATAACTCTGCCAGTAGGCATTTTTGGCCATATCCATGCCCATAGTAATCTGTTCGGGATAATCCGGCAGTAATTTTTCCAAAAGATTGTGGGTATAATTGGGCTGTCCTTTTTTCCATCGGAAAGCACTGTCGTATTCAACCCGAACACCGACGTCCAAGACGGCCCTATTGTAGTCAACATCCATCGCGCGGTCTACGTGGGACAATACAACGTGTTGTAACTTTGCACCCAGTTTTTCAAAAAGCAGGGCTTGCTCCAATGCCTGCCTACCAAAATTGGTGTGTGTCAATATCGGGGCTCCGGTCTCCAGGTGGGCATTGACCACGGCCCTAAAAATCAACTCCTGATGTTTTGTAAAAGAATCGTCTCCTGTAGCTAGTTTAATGAGTCCTGCTTTATGCGGTGTTCTTTTGACCAAAGGACCGGAATAATCAAACTGATCGATGCCCTCTTCAATATCGGCTATAAAAAGTCGGGTCAACTCATCTTCAGTACTGGAATAGCGCCAATGGTTCCCTGGATAGTAGATTTCCAAGTGAAGACCCGTAGGCACAATGATGTTTACCCCACTATATTGACTCACCTGTACCGACTTCAAAATGTTTCGGCCACTATTCGCCGGCATGGTATCCACAACGGTTCTACCCCCGGCATTGTAAAAACTGGTAAGCTCGGTAGAAATTCTGGGGACATCGTTCAACAAAAACTCCGGATGCTTGGCGGTAACATAGCAATCCTCGATCACAATATGCTCGTGGGCATAGGTAAGCCCCATTTCCGTGACGGGCCTATCACCCAAAACCGTTCTAAAAAAATCTTGTTGCATAGTTTTTAATTATTCGCCCATCCACTACGGGAGATATCCGCAATCTTACTTGGTGTTTCCAAAACAGCTCCCAGTTTAATTAGGGAATCCTGTAGTTTTGGGATGTCTATATGCTTGGGTTCTTGGTCGGAATTCAAAGAAAGTACCGCGGCAATACCGGCGGCCTGCCCCATACTCATGGTCTGGGCCATAGAACGACAGGATGCATGGGCATCATGTGTGGCGGAAAAGCATCGACCCACCACCCAGGCATTTGTACTTTCTTTTGGAACAATGGTACCATACGGGACACCATAAGTTCCCCCATTGGGAACATATTGCCAAAAGGTCTCCGATTTGCCGTCATCGGACTTGCGGTGGTCCTCAATAGGTGCACCACAGAGAAAAATCTGGTCATCAAAAATTTTCGCGGACATACAATCCGCTTTGGTCAATCGGTATTCACCATAGACACGTCGGGTTTCCCGAACACCAATTTGATGGGAAAGTCCTATTATTTTAGCATTTTCATAGCCCGGAACCTCGGCCCTAAAGAAATCCTCAA
Source organism: Ulvibacterium sp. (assembly GCF_965228935.1). Lineage (GTDB taxonomy): Bacteria > Bacteroidota > Bacteroidia > Flavobacteriales > Flavobacteriaceae > Ulvibacterium. The sequence goes on from NZ_OZ245846.1 coordinate 5,079,568, forward strand.
AAATAAAGGCTTGCTTGCGCCCCTCGATTTCCGCTTGGGTAATGCCTTCCACATCCAAAGGATTAAGGTCAACCACTTTTACGGCAACGGTGGATATGCATTTGGGTTGGCACATTTCATGAGCGGATCCCTCCTTTCGAGGCAGGGGATACGACCCTTTTTCATATGCGGTCGCCATTTTTTCCTTGAGCATTTTCTTGCCCCCCGCTGCTTCATAGACCTCATGTTCCACATTAGACATGCGAAAGGTGGTCGTCATACTTTGGGCAGGTTCCTTTTCTCCAGCAAGTTCATAAGGAATACCGGCCCAATGGCAGTAATCCGCATCACCCGAAGCATCGATTACACGTCTTGCACTTATGGAAAAAAAGCCCATTCCCTTATGGAAAAAGATGCAGGTAGACATCTCCCCTATACTTTCTACGGCCACCAAGGTAGAATGATAAAAGACTTCCACACCACTTTTTACAAACATAATGTCCCAAACTTGTTTTAGTTTTTCAGGGTTATAATTAACCCCTGTTCCGGCCCCATACGTATTGGGCCTAAGAAACACATTTCCTGATGTATTCAAGGTATCCACTATTTTATCCGGTATCCCTCCGACAATTTTTTTTGGGGTATCGGACGGGGTAAAAAAACCGTAAAACGTATCGAGCATTTGTGTGGAGGTACCCCCGGGAAACCCGTAACGCTCTACTAGGGTTACTTTATATTTTCCTCGGGAGGCGGCGATTGCCGCCGTAGATCCGGCACTTCCACTCCCGATAATAAGTATATCCGTTTTATAGTTTTTAGTGATTTTTGAGGTAAAGTGCATACGATTAGTTTTGAGGCCCTACATTTTCATACAATTTTGCCATTAAATGGGCATGCTCGTCATAGGCCGATTCGAATAGTTCCATTGCCCGTTTTTCCCCGATTATTTTCCCGCTACTCAAGACCTTTGGCGATTTCCCATTTTTATGGAGGATATTGGCTACTTCCGCCTTGACCGAGTTTATAATCAAAACTCCACCCAAAGTAGAACCGGGTGCCACGGGGGAATCGAGCCCATCTAGATAGATCATAGCATCACCTAGAGGAGCCCCGGTATCCAGAACATAATCGGCAAAATCGGTCAACTTTTTTCCATCGGCTTTTTTCGAAGTGCTGCCCTCCAAGTGAAGGCTACTTACCAAGGCCACTACCTTGATTTTTCGTTTTTGGAATTCCTCGGCCATTTCTATGGGAACCACATTGCAACCGCTGGATGAGATAACGAGTGCCGTATCCATTGGGCTGGTATCAAAGTTTCGAAGGATTCGTGCCGCAAGTCCCGGAACATTTTCAAGGAACATGGCCTGTCTTTGTCCGTTGGCACCCACCACCAGATTATGAAAGGAGAGGGACAACTCCACTATAGGATTAAAACCTGGGAAAGATCCATAACGCGGCCACATTTCCTCCACCATTATTCGGCTATGCCCCGATCCGAACAAGTGTACCATTCTACCATTTAAAATGGACTTGGCAAAGAGTTGCGCCACTTCTTGAATTACGGACTCCTGTCTTTCTATCGTGGAAATGATATCCCTTCCTTTTTCCAAATACTGTTTTGTAACGCTCATTTATCTCTTGATTAACTATTGTTTTTTCTGGCAAAAAAGGCCGCCCCAATGGCACCGGCGAAACTACCATGCCTCGCTGCCTCTAATTTTATCTTATGTCCTTTCGGCCGCCATTCATAGCGGGTCATGAAATCCCGTAAGGGTTCCATCAATACGTCTTTGGCACCTGCCGTTATGCCTCCTCCCAAAACGATCAGCTCCGGGGAAAGTATATTGGTCAGAGAAGCCAGTGCCACCGCCAATTTTTGAACGGATTCCAACCACCATCCCGTAGCGCTTTCTTCCCCGTTTTTATAGGCATCCACCAGTTCGCGGACACTTCTGTATCGTCCCTGGGTCCTTTCGGAAACTGAAAAGTTACCAACAGCATGCTCCAAACTCCCTGGCATATTGGTCATGGTGGGGGCGCCATCATAGGCAACCGTCATATGGCCCACATGGCCTGCCCGCTGTAGGTTTCCCTGATACAATTTCCCATTGATAATAATGCCTCCACCAACACCGGTGCCCAGAGTAAGCATCAGCATATGTTGTATTCCCTGTCCCCTATAGAAGGATTCATATTCGGCCAGACAGGCCGAATGCCCATCGTTGATGATTTTGATGTCCCGCTGTAATTCTTCGGACCAATTAAAATTCTCTATGCCCTGTAGGCGTTCGGGCATGTGGAGTATCATCTGGTTTTTTTTGTCGACCAGACCGGGAGCCGAGATCGCACATTGCAGCAATCCGTCATCCTTTCCAGCATATCGGTGGGTCTTTTCTGCAATTTGTGCAATTATTTTTTTCTTCCAAAGTTCTGCGTCCATAGAATCATCCTCGGTCAAAACCTCATCTTGATCCAAGATTTCACCTTCCCCATTGAGGACAACGGTCTTAATTTTTGTCCCTCCAATATCGATACCCAAATAGTGCGTTGTCATTTCTCCAAAGACGAATTGTATTGTCCCTCACTAATAATCCAACCCCCATCGACGGACAAAACCTGTCCGGTAATGAATTTGGAGTTTGGATGCAGGAACATTAACACGGCATTATTGATATCCTCGGATGCTCCTGCACGTCCTCCATCCAATGGTTGCTTTGTCTTCAGAAATTCCAATATCTCCTTATCCTCTGCGGCCCGTTTCGCCATGGGGGTAATGAATAGGCTCGGCGCAATAACATTAACGCGGATGTTGTGCCGGGCATAGTAGGAGGCAATGGATTTTGAAAAACCGATAATGGCCGATTTAGCCGCGGCGTAGGCATGGGTAACGAAATACTTTGGAGATGGGGAAAAACCTAATACAGATCCCATATTCAAAATAGCCCCTTCTTTTTTGTGTTCAAGAAAATACTGAATTACGGCCTGGTTGGAAAGCATCAAGGAGGTCAGGTTAAGTTCCAAGGTCTTGTTCCAACCGTCCAGGGTCATTTGGTCCAAAGGACCATCACCCCATTTACGGCCGCTTCCCCCAGCTACGTGGAATAGTCCGGTAATATTTCCAAAAGCGTTATGGGCCATTTGTATTGCAGTTTTTATGGTTTCAGGGGCCGCGGCATCCCCACTCAATGAAAGACTGCCATGCCCCAAGGTTCTCTCCGCTTTTTTGCAATTATCTGGATTTCTTCCGACAACGAGAACATTCGCGCCATTGGCTTTCAATGCCTTGGCCGCGGTAAGACCCATTCCGGTAGTGCCGCCCATAACGATATATGAGGTGTTCCTAAAGTCCATAATTATTAGGTTGCCCAGGGTTTATCATCCCGATCGTAAGGCATGCAGGCCTCAAATTTTCCAGGAAGCGGAAGGTAATTTCTAGCTTGGGTCATTCCAATTTCCGAAGAGAAGTATCCGGAAATGGTCAAACCCTTTAAAAGGTCAAAATAATGGGGCTTTGATTCTTCTTCATTTTCCCTTTTCAGATTATACGTCAACGCCTCGTCCTGTACCACCTCCAATAGCTTCAATTTTTGGGAGGGATCGGCCTGAACAAAAGAACATGAGAAAGTTTTTGCCGCTCTCGAATCCAATTCGTTAATCCCGTCCAGGAAGATAGTTTGTTCTTCCTGGGGCATACAATCCTCATACATGAGCAACATATATTCTCCAATCTTAGCGGCCCTAGCTCCTGGGGAGGATGCCGTATCCGGAATAATGGTATTCCCCAATTCATCCAGCAAGGGAATATCGGCATCGGTCAGGGCGGTACGTAGAGTTGGCCTGTACTCGCAACCCTGCAATAGGCCTGCTGCCGGGAGTAAAAGCGTACCCCCGCTCCCTAGGGCCATTCGATTGATAAAAGTTTTGCGTAGCATTAGTATCGCTTAGAGGTTCATTTTTTTTAATTCGCTCACTGCAAAATCCACAGCTCGGGCCGTCAAGGCCATATAGGTCAATGATGGATTTTGACAGGCGCTTGAGGTCATACAGGCACCATCCGTTACAAAAACGTTTTTGGCACCCCAGACTTGATTGTTTCCATTGAGCACAGAGGTTTTCGGGTCACGGCCCATTCGGGCAGTTCCCATTTCGTGAATGTTCAGGCCTATATTCCGTACCTGTTTCTTATCCTCTATATTCTTAAAGTTCAACGAATCCAGCATTTCCATTGCCGTATTGACCATATCCCTGGTCATAGCGGTCTCGTTCTCCTTGTATTCCGCATCGATGTTCAATAAAGGCATACCCCATTCATCGGTTTTGTCCTTACTTAAGGTTATCCTGTTTTCGTGATAGGGGAGGCATTCGCCCATGCCGTTAAAACCAAATTTCCAGGGGCCCAACCGAGTCAAGTCGGTCTTTAGGGTTTCGCCAATAACCGTTTTGCTCAGCTCGCTCTGCGCGGATCGTGAACCTCCTGCGGCATAGGCATAGCCCCGTTTGAAATCTTTCTGTTTGTCCTTACCAAAATTTCTAAACCTAGCTAGATAGGTTCCGGTCGGTCGTCTTCCGGAATAATATTTATCCTTGAAACCGTCATATTCTCCCTGTACTTTACAGTTATAGTTATGATCCATCAAATTGTGGCCCAGTTCGCCGGAATCGTTGCCCATTCCATCCGGAAAACGTGATGAAACGGAATTCATCAGCAAAAGGGTAGAGTTTAAGGTAGAACCGTTTACAAAGATAATCTTGGCAAAATATTCGATGTTTTCCTTGGTATTGGCATCTACAATGCGCACGCCGGTGGCCTTCCCCGAAGTTTCATCGTAAATTATGGATCGTGCCACGGAAAAAGGTCGGATGGTCAAGTTCCCCGTTTTTTCCGCCGCTGGAAGTGTAGCGGAGTTGCTGCTGAAGTAGCCACCAAACGGACAACCCCGATTACATAGGCTACGATACTGGCAGGGGCCTCTTCCGTTATGCTTGGTGGTGAGATTAGCGGTTCTTGAAATTACAAGGTGGCGGTCGTCATACTGTTTTGCCAATTGTTCCTTCACATGTTTTTCAAGACAGTTCATTTCCATGGGCGGTAGAAATTCACCATCCGGAATGACCGAAAGCCCATCCCTGTTCCCACTTATGCCCACAAATCTTTCTACATAGCTATACCATGGAGCGATGTCCTCGTACCGTATGGGCCAATCGATTGCAATACCTTCCTTGGCGTTGGCCTCAAAATCGAGATCGCTCCAACGTTGGGTCCATCGCGCCCAAAGTAAGGATTTACCGCCCACCTGATATCCCCGTATCCAGTCGAAAGGTTTCGTCTGTTCATAGGGATGTTCGGTATCCTTGACAAAAAAATGTTCCGTAGCTTCGCTAAAGGCATAACAACGACTCACTACAGGGTTTTCATCCTTTATCTTTTGAGGAATGGCCCCTCGATGTTTAAACTCCCATGGATGCATGCTTGCCGTAGGATAATCATTTATATGCCTTACCATTCGGCCGCGTTCCAACACCAGGGTTTTCAATCCTTTTTCACAGAGTTCCTTTGCTGCCCAGCCACCGCTTATTCCCGATCCAATAACTATGGCGTCATAGGTATTTTTGGCAATTGCCTTTCCGTTGATGTACATATTCTGTTAGATGTTAGACATGAGACGTTAGATGCAAGACTATAGAATGAAAAGCTAGGCCAGGGTCACTTTTCTGGAAACTTTCCCTGTTTTTTTGTGCTTTAAAATGACCGTGACATCCCCGTTCGGTAAAATTTCCTCCTTGATCAGATAGTGGTCATCATCGTAAGATTCCCAATTTTTTTGATGCTCTTCCGGTTCATCCCCACGCCAATCCTCCAAAATTACAGGTTCCCATGTTTTGCTATCGGCCGACTTAAAAGCGGCATCCAAGATAGCGTTGACTACGTAGCCGTCATAGAAGGTTTCCAAGGAGTCGCGATTTTCCTCTATGGCGGTGAACATATCCGTAAACATGTGCGGGTATCCCAATTCATGGGCCTCGTCACCGACCGGAAACAACCAGCCTGCATTCGATTCCGCTTTTTCGGCCACATAACCATCACCACCTTTTCCCGTAGTGAACATTTCAAATCCCGTTCTCAAAAAGCTATTGACCCAAATGGTACCTTCGGTGCCCATGACCTCGTCCCGTAAGTCCATTCCGCCCCTGAACGTCCAACTTACCTCGAACTGCCCAATGGCCCCGTTCGCATATTTTACCAGTCCTATGGCATGATCCTCGGCATCTATGGGATGTACTTGGGTGTCTGCCCAGCACATGACCTCGATCGGTTTTATGTTCTTCCCGATAAAGTTTCGACTTATTTCCACACAGTGGCAACCTAGGTCGATAATGGCCCCTCCGCCGGATTTTTCCTTGTCCCAAAACCAATCGCTATGGGGACCTGGATGGGCTTCGCGGGATTTTGTCCAAAGTATGCGACCAATATCCCCACGATTTATGCTTTCCATCGATTTTAAGAATTTGGGGGTATAGCAAAGGTCTTCCAAATAGCCTCCAAAAATGCCTGCCTTTTCCACTGCATCAAGCATACGTTTGGCTTCCTGTGCATTGCGCCCAAGCGGCTTTGTACAAATAACATGTTTCTTGGCCTTGGCACAGGCCAGTACTGCGGCCTCGTGTAAATGGTTGGGCAAGGAAATCAACACTACATCCACATCCGGGTGCGAGATGGCCTCTTCCATAGAGGTACTGTAATAGGGCAGTTCATAGTCCTTGGCAAAACGTTCGGCATTGGCCTGGTTTCTCGAATAGACCATAATCACATAATCCTTGCGTCTTTGTGCATGTAGCGATTCCGCATAAAAGCGGGCGATAAAGCCCGAACCCAGCATGGCGATTTTCATAATTGTGTCATTGTTTTGGTTCAATACTTGTTGAAGAATCTTTTAAAGATAGCCATTACGGTCTTATTCTATTTTAATGTAATTATCCAGTTCCAAGATGATACTATGCTTGGGAGCTGGGTTATTATGATTGTTCTACCAACCAAAAGTTTTTTCCACAAATTCCCGGCTCATTTTCCAATCTTCCCTTAGCTCATTTTTAGGTGTGAAATCATTGGGAAATGCCAGTTCTATTGCTGCTTTCCCTTCAAAATTTTGATTCTTAAGGGCAGCGGCAATCGGTTCAAAATCCGTATCGCCTTGACCCACATATTCCGACCATGTACCATCTTTGTACTGATCCCGAATGTGGAGGTATACAATTTGTGGTCCATAGGTATTGATAAAGTCTACCGGATCCACACCTCCCCGAATCAGCCAATTGAGATCCGGGCCTAACTTAAAATCGGGAATCCTCGCCAAGGTTCCCTTTAAGTCGTGCATATCATTTTCCACTTCATAGGTGTGATTGTGCAAATTGGCCTCTATACCGTTGTCTTGACAAACAGACCTAACTTCTTTTAAAAGTACCGCTTGCGCATCGAGTTCGGCATCGGACTTAAGACCGTCTTTCTTGGATCCCACCGAAATACCAAATGTTTTCCCACCTACCCGCGCCAATCGTGGGACGACAGTTTTAATGTCGTTCATAATTGCTTTATGTTGGGCACTATCCCACATCTTAAAACCTACCCCATAGGAAGATCCGGAAACGGGTAACCTATATTTTTCTACAAGCCCCTTTAGACGTTCTACGGAATCTTCATGGCGCAATTGGCCTTCCATAAGTTCCACACCTGCAATACCCGCATAACTCAAATCTGAAAATACGGTATCCAAAACAGGGGTGCAATCCCAGTCTGGGGGAAATTTACTGGCATAAATCCAGAGATGGGCGCATATGGGAATTTCCTTTTGGGCTTTATGGTGTTTGAAAGACGATTGTAGGATACCCGGTGATAGTAGCATTCCTGCAGAACCCAAGCTCGACTTTTGAACGAAACTTCGTCTATTTATCTTTTTTTTCATGTTGGGAAAAGGTAGGTTTATCCGAGTTACTATGGAACTGGCTAAAGATAACCAAAGCAACTTGTACGTACAAGTTTTTATGGTTTAATATTGTTAAATTCGTAAAAGCAAACCTAATTCTCCGCAACATGAAAATAACTATTGTTTCAGATATCCATGATCACGTAGACAACCTTAAGAAGGCCCTTGCCAAGCCTGAGCTACAGGCTACAGAAGCCTTATTATGCTGCGGAGACCTATGCTCCCCATTTATCATTAAACTGCTCGGACAAGCCTATTCGCGACCTGTCCATATGGTCTTGGGCAATAATGACGGTGATGTTGCCGCCTTGATCAACGTATCAAAGGACTACCCGAATATAAACATACATGGGGAATACTTTAGGGGAGACTTGGGCGGGAAATCCTTCGCCATGAACCATTATCCGGACAAAGCGAGGTTATTGGCAAAACACGGGGGATTCGATGTAGTCTGCTACGGACATAATCATAGCTTGGTTGCCCATGAAACCCTAAACGATACGCTTTTTATAAATCCCGGGACACTTATGGGATTCCATGGCGGTAGTTTGAAGACCATTCCGGCCACCTTTCTTATCTTGGACTCGGAAACCTTAAAAACGGAGGTTTATCACCTTTAAAAGGAAACTTCCTTGAGCCGTACCGCCCTCTTTTGTACGTTTATGGTAGCGTCCCATACCTATTTAAGAGTGACCGATCAAAAACGCTATCTTTGCGAATTCCAAATAATTTCAGGTGCAAGATCCAAAACCCGTTCGAATCAACAAGTTCCTGAGTGAAGTCGGTTACTGCTCCCGACGTGAGGCCGATAAGCTTATCGGGCAAGGCCGGGTGACCGTTAATGGGAAAATCCCGGAGATGGGCTCCAAGGTTTCAGAAAACGACAGCGTACGTGTGAATGGGGAACTTATTTCCGAACCAAAGGAAAAAGCGGTGTATTTGGCCTTTAACAAGCCCATAGGTATTGTCTGTACCACGGATACCCGAGTGGAGAAGGACAATATCATAGATTATATCAACTACCCTAAACGTATTTTTCCTATTGGCCGCTTGGACAAAATGAGCGAAGGCCTTATCTTCTTGACCAACGATGGGGATATTGTCAACAAGATCCTTAGGGCACGAAACCGCCATGAAAAGGAATATCTCGTCACCGTAAACAAGCCCATAGATTACGATTTTGTATATAAAATGGCCAATGGGGTGCCTATACTGGACACGATAACCCGCAAATGTAAAGTGGAACAAATTGGTCAACGTGAGTTCAAGATTGTACTGACGCAAGGCTTAAATAGGCAAATACGCCGTATGTGCGAATACTTGGGATACCGGGTAAAAAGTCTAAAGCGTATCCGTATTATGAATGTGAATCTGGATGTTCCCAAAGGGAAATGGCGGCATCTTAGCCAAACTGAACTTAATGAAATCCACCGATTGGTCAAGGCCTCTTCCAAGACTCATAATCCCATGGATAAAAGATAAAAAGGAAAACTTTTAGGTAAACATAAAGCGTAAATTGGAAATTGTACTTATCCTAATACTATCCTTTCTTGTCCTAGTTCCCATTTTTGGATATGTGTATTTCTTTCTATTGCCCGTGTCCACTTCCGGCTTGAGCATTCCTGCTCAACCGAGCCCGGGAAATACAACGATAAAGCCGGAAATGAAAATCAACAATAAATTGATCCTAAGAGACGGTAGGACATTGGGATATGCCGAATATGGGAACCCGGTGGGATTTCCAATATTTTACTTTCATGGTGGACAGGAAAGCAGGTTATCCTCTGCATTTATGGATAGCACGGCCCAAAACATGGGAATACGGATCATTGCCCCTGATCGGCCGGGTATTGGATTATCTTCCTTCAAGAAAAACAGAACCTTCTTGGACTGGCCCAAGGACGTGACCGAACTCGCCGATGGGTTACAATTGGAAAAATTTTCAGTTTTTGGCCTATCCGGCGGGTCGCCCCATGTATTGGCCTGTGTCCATGAAATCCCCAATAGGATATATAAAAGCGCCATAGTCTGTGGAGCTGCACCTTATGATTACAAAGGTAGCTTAAAGGATATGTGGCCTCCCGTGAAATTCATCCATTGGCTGGCTTCCCAAAAAAATGACAACGGACTACAAAAGGTAATCCATAACGATTTTAAGACCTTATTAAAAAAACCGGAAAGCCGTCTAAAACAGTTTCAGAATTATCTTCCGGTACCGGATAGGGCCATTATGACCCGGAGACCGGAATATGGATGGGAATTCATCGACGGCAGTGTAGAGGCCTATACAAACGGTATTGAGGGTGTGGTTCAGGAGTGGAAGCTATATGTTAACGATTGGGGCTTCCGAATCGAGGATATAGATGCTCCCATTCATCTTTGGTATGGGACCGCGGATAAGATGTCCCCTTACCATAGAGGTATTTACTTAAATTCGGAGTTGGTCAATTCCAAGCTCCATACGCTGGAGAACGAAGGCCATTTTTCACTCATTCGAAATCATCTGGAAAAAATATTGGGTGAACTGAAGGGCACTTCAGCAGTGGAATAGGCCAATAATCAGGAATTCCTAGCGTTTTCGATAGCGTCAAGAACAATACCTTTTCGATGACGGTAGATGGCTGTTTTCCAGTTTAATTTTAACCTAAAAATTGGATTTGAGGAATACCGGGCCCAATGTCCAAAATATACAAATAAAGTATGGTTTATTACCATCTTTTTAACAAAGTATTTCGTTAAAAATCACTACCTTAGAGTTAAATTTGTTAGTCGAGCACCAAATATCAATCACGATGCAAAAATTTATACAATTACCCAACAAATCCCTAGTGGCGGCATTTTTGGTAATGTTTCTCATTGGGGTAACCGGAACACATAAGGCATCCGCTTTTTTCCAGGATGACCAACAACAGGACATCTCCTTCAATCAGTACAAGGGAGAGGTGATGGATGCGTCAAATAAAAAACCCTTGGTGTTTGCCACCTTGACCATTGAGGGAACCAATATCAGTACCATTACCAACACCGAGGGTGAGTTTGCCTTAAAAGTGCCCAAAGAGATAACGGAAGGTAATGTTACGGTCTCTTTCTTGGGGTATAAGGACAAGATAGTGCCCCTGGCACAATTTGGAAGCAATAACAACAAGATACTAATGGAGGTTTCCGTTATGGAGCTCTCGGAAGTCAATATTGAAATTCCAAAGGATGCCGGGGAGTTGGTTAGACAAACCTTAAAAAGAAAGGGCGATAACTATTTTGTCGACCCTACCTTAATGACGGCTTTTTATAGGGAGACCATAAAAAAGAGAAGGAAAAATGTTTCCTTGTCGGAAGCAGTGGTCAACATCTACAAAACACCTTATACATCGCCACGTAGGGACGCCGTACAGTTATATAAGTCCAGAAAAAGTACCGATTATAGCAAATTGGATACAATAGCCCTAAAACTTCAGGGTGGGCCTTTCAATACCCTTTTCGTGGACGTTATGAAATATCCGGAATACATCTTCACCGAAGAATCCATAGATAAGTATGTATTCAGTTTTGATCGCTCCACTAGGGTCAACGAAAAGCTCATTTATGTAGTTAATTTTGAACAGCACAGAAGTGTCCTGGAACCACTTTATAAAGGAAAATTGTATATTGATGTAGAGAACAAGATCCTTACCAGTGCCATATTCTCACTGAATATAACGGACAAAAATTTGGCTGCTAGAATGTTCGTTCGGAAAAAACCTTCAAACGCCAGGGTATGGCCCAGAGAGGTGGCTTACAGGGTAGATTATCGGGAAAAAAATGGCAAGTGGTACTATGGTTATAGCAATGTGCTACTGGAGTTCAAGGTAGATTGGGACAAAAGGCTGTTCAACTCGGTTTATAGCATGACGTGTGAAATGGCCATAACCGATTGGGAGAAAAATTTGACCAGTGAATTTCCAAAATCGAAGGAAAGGATCAAGTCCTCCATTATATTGGCCGAGGCTGCCAGCGGTTTTTCAGATCCCGATTTCTGGGGGGAATATAATATTATAGAACCTGAAAAATCCATTGAATCCGCTATCAAAAAGATACAACGGCAATTGAGAAGGGCCAAGTCCAGAGGTGGGGCCTCCGCTCCGTAAAACTACCGGATAACAATACATATGAAAAGCCGTTGGAGAATACATTTTTCAACGGCTTTTGCTATTTTTCAAAGTTGACTTATGATCAAAGTGTTCTATTTTCGTAAGTAGTAGGGGCTATATTGCATGTATCTACGCGCAACCTAGGGACTTCAAAAGTATTTTTTTGCGTATTTGGTCTTGTTTAAATTTATTACTTTGAGGTTGTTTTTATACAAACTCATGCAAAAAAGAAGACAATTTATTGGCTCGGCTCTTGGTATATCGGCTACAATAATGCTCCCAAATAAGGTGTTCGGCAATAGTAATTTTATTTTCGAGGACGAACGTATTTTCCCCACACGATTACGTAAAGGTGATGTAGTAGGCTTAATCGCACCTGGCTATGCCATAAATGAAGAAGTTCTGGAAGAGGCAAAAACTACGCTAAGGGCAATGGGTCTTGTTCCCTATTATACGGAACGTATCTTGTCAAAGCATGGCTATTTTAGTAATACCGATGCCGAAAGGGCCAAAGATGTAAATCATATGTTCGCCAATCCCGATGTAGACGGTGTTCTATGTGCCAGAGGAGGATATGGTTGTACACGGATTATGCATATGTTAGACTATGAAAACATTAAAAAAAATCCTAAGGTCTTCATCGGTTTTAGCGATATTACGGCGCTTCTGAACGGTATCTTTAAGGAAACCGGACTTATTACCTTTCATGGTCCTGTGGGGAGTACACTCAACGACCCTTATAGTATTGAACAATTACAAAGAGTGGTGATGCATCCTAAAGATCAACTACTTATCCAAAATGCCAAAATCAAAAATCGACGATTAAAGGAGAATCCCGAATACGAACGTTATGTCATCACTCCTGGTGTAGGAGAGGGTAGACTGTTAGGTGGTAGCCTAACGCTTATCAATGCACTCATCGGAACACCCCATGAAATTGATTTTACAAATGCCCTTGTCTGTATCGAGGATGTTGAAGAAGCTCCCTATCGCATAGACCGCATGTTGACACAGTTACTGGCAGGTAAGTCATTTTCCAAGGCCGCGGGTATACTTTTTGGTGCAAGTGCAGGCTGCAATTCATCTACCAATCCTGATTCCTTTAGTTTAAAAGAGGTGATTATGGATAGAATAGGGCCTTTAAAAATACCTTCGGTATATGGGATGAGTTTTGGCCATGTGCCCCAGAACCTTACCTTTCCCATTGGGGTTAAGGCCCGATTGAATACGGAGGATATGACGATACAGCTCCTGGAAAGCCCCTTGGAATAATGCTTTTCCCCAAGGGTTAGTTGGCCACTTCACTGATAAACTTCAAACGATATAACCGTAATTCATCATCCTCGTAATCCCCCTCAAACTCCTCCATGGCATCGTCTATATTGTCCGTTTCGGCCTCTAAAAAGTAGTCATGTATTTCCTCTTGCTGATCCTCGTCCAAGATTTCATCGATCCAGTATGCCAGGTTCAATTTGGTACCACTAAATACGATCTGTTCCATTTCTTTGATCAGATCCGGAATTTCAAGGCCTTTGGCCGATGCAATATCGTTCAGGGGCAATTTGCGGTCCACATTTTGAATGATATAAAGCTTTAGACCGGAATTGGCCCCCGTGCTTTTCACGACCAAATCATCTGGACGAACGATATCATTCTCCTCTACATAGGTAGCTATCATTTCTACAAAAGGTTTCCCATATTTCTTGGCCTTGCCTTCCCCTACGCCATGGATATTCAGTAATTCTTCCATGGAAATGGGATATTTTAGGGCCATATCCTGCAAGGAGGGGTCTTGAAAGACAACAAAAGGAGGAACTCCCAACTTACCTGCCTGGGACTTCCTTAAGGCCTTTAATTGTTTCAGTAGTTTTTCATCGGATACACCACCTTTACTCGCCGCACTTACGATCGCATCGTTGGAGGCCTTGCTATATTCGTGGTCCTTGGTCATCATAAACGATGTGGGCGCCTTCAAGAAATCCTCACCCTTTTGGGTTACGTGCAAAATCCCGTATTGTTCTATCTCCTTTTTTAGGAGTCCGGCTACCAAGACCTGACGTATCAGTGCCATCCAATGATTTTTGTCCTTGTCCGAACCAATGCCGAAGACCGGTTTCTCATCTGTTTTATGAGAGGATATCAACGCATTTACCTTACCCCTTAATGTGTTTACGATTTCCTTGGATTTGAATTTTTCGTTCGTCCCATGGACCACCTTCAAGAGTTTTATTACATCTTCCTTGGCCTCCTGTTTCTCCTTGGGGTTTCTGGTGTTATCATCCATATCCGCCCCATCACCGTTTATTTCATCGAACTCCTCCCCAAAATAGTGCAGCATAAACTTTCTTCGGGACATGGAGGTCTCTGCATAGGCGACCACTTCCTGCAAAAGGGCGTTCCCTATCTCTTGTTCCGCCACAGGTTTTCCGGACATGAATTTTTCAAGTTTCTCGATATCCTTGTACGAATAAAAAGCAAGGCAATGACCTTCACCACCGTCCCTACCTGCACGGCCCGTCTCCTGATAATAACTCTCAATACTTTTGGGAATGTCATGATGTATAACAAAACGTACGTCCGGTTTGTCTATGCCCATTCCAAAGGCGATAGTCGCCACTACTACATCCACCTCTTCCATCAGGAACATGTCCTGGTACTTGGAACGTGTTTTTGCATCAAATCCCGCATGATAGGGAACCGCGCTGATACCATTCACTTGTAATACCTGTGCCAGCTCTTCCACGCGTTTTCTGCTTAGGCAATAAATGATTCCCGATTTCCCCGTATTTTGCTTTACAAATCGGATAATGTCCGCATCTACATTCTCTGTCTTGGGCCGTACTTCATAAAAAAGGTTGGGCCTATTGAAGGAGGCCTTAAAGACCTTGGCATCCATAATGCCCAGATTTTTTATGATATCCTCCTGTACCTTTGGGGTAGCCGTAGCAGTAAGTCCTATCAGCGGTATGGCATCGCCCAAACGATTTACGATAGTCTTCAGGTTTCGATATTCCGGTCTAAAATCATGCCCCCATTCGGAGATACAATGTGCCTCGTCCACGGCAACAAAGGAAATCTTTACCGATTGTAAAAAGTCTACGTATTCATCCTTGGTCAAGGATTCCGGGGCCACGTACAGTAATTTTGTTATACCTTCGGTAATATCCTGCTTTACCTGTTTGACCTCATTTTTGGTCAAGGAGGAATTGAGTACATGGGCCACCCCGTTATTCGAAGAAACGCCCCGGAGCGCATCTACCTGGTTTTTCATCAAGGCAATGAGCGGTGAAACCACTATGGCCGTCCCTTCTTGCATCAATGCGGGGAGTTGGTAGCATAATGATTTACCACCACCGGTAGGCATGATTACAAAAGTGTTATTTCCTTGGATTATATTTTTGATGACCCCTTCCTGAAGTCCTTTGAATTGCGAAAAACCGAAGTATTTTTTTAAAGAGGCATGAAGGTCCAGTCCATTCGAAACCATACCGTTTTTTTGCATTTTACATCTGTTGAATTAACGCGTAGTCAAAATTTCAATTACATAAGATACGTATTTTTGAAATTTAAAACGCTTTTTGTTCAATTTAACTTTATTAAAACATAAAGTATTCCATAAAATTAAGTTTGCGTAGTTTTGTAAACTTAAATATAGCACTCTTTTAGGAATACTATCTACAATTTATACATTTTAGATTGAGCAAAAACGAAGCCATACTTGCCTTGGCAAAAAAAACTTTTGATACGGAAAGTAAGTCCATTGGACATCTGGCCTCTTTATTGAACGACGATTTCCCAAGTGCGGTCGAATGCATCATAAAATCCAAGGGTAGGGTAATCGTTTCCGGTATCGGAAAGAGCGCCATAATCGCCTCCAAAATTTCGGCAACTTTAAATTCCACGGGTACTCCGGCAGTTTTTATGCATGCCGGTGATGCCATTCATGGCGATTTGGGTACCATACAGGAAAACGATGTGGTCATCTGTATTTCTAAAAGTGGTAGCACCCCTGAAATTAAAATGCTGGTTCCCCTCATAAAGCGCGGCAAAAATAAATTGATCGGAATGACCGGTAATCTGGATTCATTTTTAGCGAAGCAGTCCGATTTTGTCCTAAATACTTTTGTGGCGAAGGAAGCCTGCCCAAACAATCTGGCCCCCACCACGAGTACTACGGCCCAATTGGTCATGGGAGACGCCCTGGCCATATGCCTATTGGAACTCAAGGGTTTTAGCAGTACGGATTTTGCCAAGTACCATCCCGGAGGATCCCTAGGGAAACGCCTTTATTTACGGGTTGCGGATATTGCCCAAAACAATCAACGCCCACAAGTTGAGATGGGTACCGATGTAAAAAAGGTCATTGTGGAGATTTCCGAAAAAATGCTCGGCGCAAGTGCCGTTATAAAGGACGATGAAATTGTAGGAATCGTCACGGACGGGGATGTTCGAAGAATGTTGAATAAATACGACAACATCAATGGACTTACGGCAAAGGACATCATGACGTCGAATCCAAAGACCATTGAAACCGATGTCCTGGCCATCAAGGCATTGGAACTAATGCAGAACAATGGAATTTCACAAGTATTGGCCGTGGAGGGAAAAAAATATGTGGGGGTAGTGCATTTGCACAATCTAATCAATGAAGGAATACTCTAATGGCAAAAAAGACAAATAAAAACCCTAATGAAATGTCCTTTTTGGACCATTTGGAGGAGTTGCGCTGGCATTTGATACGTTCCACTTTTGCCATTGTCCTTATTGGCTGTGTCGCTTTCTTGATGAAGGACTTCATTTTTGACACCATTATCTTTGGGCCTAAGAAGATGAACTTCCCAACCTATCGCCTATTCTGTAAAGCAGCCACATTCATTGGCCTTGAATCCGATTTTTGTGCCGACTCCCTCCCGTTTACCATACAAAACCGCACCATGGCCGGACAGTTCTCCGCCCATATTTGGACTTCCATTTGGGCCGGTTTCATTGTAGGTTTCCCCTATGTGCTTTATGAGATGTGGAAGTTTATAAGCCCTGGGCTCCACCCTAATGAGCGCAAGCATTCCAAGGGATTTATATTTACGGCTTCATTTCTTTTCTTTTTAGGGGTCTTGTTCGGATATTATGTGGTGGCCCCTCTATCCATCAATTTTTTGGGAACCTATCAGGTGAGCAAAGAAGTGTCCAATGAAATTGATATTAGCTCTTTTATTGCCAACGTCAGGGCTTCTGTCATTGCTTGTGGTATTCTTTTTGAACTGCCTATAATCATTTACTTTTTGACCAAAGTAGGCCTGGTAACCCCCGAAATCATGAAGAAGTACCGAAAAATCGCCTTGGTAATCGTCTTGATCCTTTCCGCAGTAATTACCCCCCCGGACGTGACCAGCCAAATCATTGTGGCCGTACCCGTATTGATCTTGTACCAGGTTAGCATCTATATTTCCAAGGTGGTCCTAAAACGTGAGGCAAAAAGGGAAGCAAAACAAAAAGCCTCGCCCACAGGGTTAAAAAAGACCTAAATACTAAAACGTTTCAAAAGTTTCTTGTTTCTTTTGTTTTCGTTTATGCTAAATGAACTATAAAGGTGTCCCGAACTTGAAACAAGAAACCAGAAAGATGAAACCGAGGAAATGAAGCTAAGAGCGGAAAACATCATGAAGGCCTACCGGGGCCGAAGAGTAGTGAAGGGGATTTCACTGGAAGTAAACCAAGGTGAAATTGTTGGTCTGCTAGGGCCCAATGGGGCAGGAAAGACCACGTGCTTTTACATGATCGTGGGCCTCATCAAACCTAATGATGGAAGAATATTCCTGAATGATATGGAAATTACCAACTTCCCCATGTACAAAAGGGCCCAGAACGGTATTGGCTACTTGGCACAGGAAGCTTCGGTATTTCGAAAATTAAGTATTGAAAAAAATATCCTAAGTGTATTACAGCTTACCAAGTTGAGCAAAAAGGAGCAGCTCATGAAGATGGAATCCCTAATCGAGGAATTTGGTCTTGGGCATATCCGAAAAAACCGGGGGGATTTACTTTCAGGAGGGGAACGTAGACGTACCGAAATAGCCAGGGCACTCGCCACGGATCCAAAATTTATCCTTTTGGACGAACCTTTTGCCGGTGTTGATCCTGTTGCCGTTGAGGACATACAGCGCATCGTGGCCCAGTTGAAAAATAAAAACATTGGTATACTTATTACGGACCACAATGTACAGGAGACCTTGGCCATTACGGAACGTTCGTATCTTATGTTCGAGGGTGGCATTCTAAAATCGGGAGTTCCTGAAGATTTGGCCGCGGACGAAATGGTTCGAAAAGTCTACTTGGGTCAAAATTTCGAACTTCGAAAGAAAAAATTGGATTTTTAAAACTGATACCTACAAAAGACTATTACGAGTCTTTTTTTAGATCTTTTATATAGTGCACCAAGGTTTCTTCTTCCTTAAAACCCAATCCCAAATGAAATTTACGGGAGTGTTGATTGGAAGCCCATGTGTCCGAACCCATTTGTGTGCATCCTTTTTGCAGGGCCCATTGCTCCCCTAAATCCACCAGTTTTCGGGCAACACCATGTTTCCTGTAATCGGGCTTTATAAAAATGGCTTCAATGTAACCTACTGGTGAGGAATTGGAGCCTTCCACATAATCGTGACGTATGGATACATTGATAAAACCGATGATCCCTTCCCTACCTTTGGCGAAGAAAGTCTCTTGATTATCGGATTCGATGACCTGGTGCAAGTCCCTTTCCAAATGATCCATTGCGTATCCCGGAAACAACTCCATGGACATTTTACGCCATTCGCTAAAATGTGCCTTATTAAACTTTATATATTCAATGCTATCCAATTTCTACCTGTTTTTAACGGTCAGATTCTGTACCCAAGAGCCCAAGACATAAAATACAATTATCAGGGGTATGCCCAAAAACCGCATGGTAATCAATACAACCAAACTTATAATAATAAAAATGTAGCGCAAGGCATTATCCTTGAAGCCCCAATTTTCAAATTTAAGGGCGAAAAGTTCAATTCTTGAATTTAGCAAATATCCACTTAAAAGGGTCAAGCTGATCAAAAACCACTGATTTAGGATAATTCCGTTAAGCACATCATTATTCTGGTACAAAAGAATCAACGGAAGCGAGATGATCAACAGGGCATTGGCAGGCGTTGGCAACCCAATAAAGGAGTTTACCTGATTTTCATCAATATTGAACTTGGCCAAACGATAGGCAGAGGCCAAAGTAATCAAAAATCCGGAAAAAGGCAGGAAAGAAAAGTCGGAATCGCTGGCCCAAGAAATATTGGAGGCCATATTCCATCCA
This sequence comes from Ulvibacterium sp., assembly GCF_965228935.1. Taxonomy (GTDB): domain Bacteria; phylum Bacteroidota; class Bacteroidia; order Flavobacteriales; family Flavobacteriaceae; genus Ulvibacterium. The sequence goes on from NZ_OZ245846.1 coordinate 5,098,983, forward strand.
CCCAGCTCGGACATATTCAGTAATTGAAACATAACGATACCCGGCACCAAACCACTTGTAATCATGTCCGCCAAGGAATCCAACTGAACGCCCAATTCACTTTTTACCCGTAGAAGTCGAGCGGCCAATCCATCCAAAAAATCAAGGAAAATACCCAAGCAAACAAAAAGGGCCGCCATTTCCAATATATTGGCCACGGCAAATACAGTTGCTATACAACCACAAAGAACGTTCAATAGGGTAATCAAATTGGGAATATGCCGTTTCATCAGAGTCGGTTTCCGTAAAAATAAGACAATTTTTGGGCAATCGGATTAGTCCTTATTTATTCGGATATTTGCTCAACTACCATCATTTGCAAACTATGCGATTGAAAGCACTTTTGTTAGCGTTATCCTTTAGTTTGTCCTTTGGGGCTATTTCCCAAGAGGTACAGCTTTCACCACTATCCAGAATAAGCGTTCTTACCTGTGGTTCCGGAAGCGATCTGTATACCACCTTTGGCCATAGCGCCTTTAGGGTAAATGACCCATCCCTTGGAATAGACGTGGTGTACAATTATGGAACCTTTGATTTTAATCCGCCAACATTCTATTTTGAATTTGCACAGGGCAAATTGCTGTATGCGTTAAGTAGACAGAAGATGGATCGTTTTCTGAACGTCTACAAGTACGAAAACCGATGGGTAAAGGAACAGATCCTAGATCTCACCCTACCGCAGCGCCAAGAACTGTTCCGGTTTTTGGAAGTAAACAACCGGCCAGAAAACAGAATGTACAAATATGATTTTTTCTATGACAATTGCGCATCAAAGATTTGGGATGTTCTTAGAGAAGTATATGGCGAACAATTACAATTAAAGGAAGGGTATTTAAAAAATCTATATACGTTTCGGGAATTGATCCATCAGCATCTGGAGACGAATTCTTGGTCGGCTTTCGGAATTGATCTGGCCTTGGGATCCGTTATTGATAAAATAGCTTCACCTAAGGAGCATATGTTTTTGCCTATTTATGTAATGCAACAATTGGAGGGTTCCCAATTGGGGGGAAAACCTATTGCCTATGCTACCAAAACACTTTTGCAGACGCTCCCCGTCAAGGAGAACAACAATTTTTTCTTGACACCCTTGTTTTGGCTTTTGATCGTATTAGCCATAGTTTGGATAACCACCTTCATCGATTTTAAGAAGAACAAAAGAAGCCGTTGGCTCGATTTCGCACTTTTTGTTATCACCGGATTGGCCGGGTGTCTTATTTTTTACCTTTGGTTTTTAACAGATCATACCGCCACGGTCGGCAACTTTAATATACTATGGGCCTTTCCTTTAAACTTGGTCCTATCTTTTTTCCTGATTCGAAAAAAGGTAGCCCCGAAATGGCTAGCCGGGTATCTCAAAGTACTCATGGGGTTTTTGGTTTTGATGATTGTTTTTGGACTTTTTAAGATTCAGGTATTCTCACCCTTGCTTTTACCTATCCTGTTGGCCTTGGGAGTTCGTTATTTCTACGTACTACTACAACTTCGAAATTCCAGGACATTGTAAAGAATGAATCTGACCACTGTAGAAAATATAGCCAAGGCGTATGGGGAACTCGTACTTTTCCAGGATATATCCTTTGGCATCAACAAAGATCAAAAAATAGCCTTGATCGCCAAAAATGGTACTGGAAAGACTTCGATCCTAAATATTCTTTCCGGACAGGACGCTCCTGATACCGGGCAGGTAAATTACCGAAAAGGGCTCCGTATCTCGTATCTGGAACAGGAACCGAATCTAAATCCCCAACTCACCATAGAGCAGACCATCCTTGCATCCGATAACGAAGTGCTCCAGATAATTGCGAATTATGAAAGGGCACTGCTGCAACCCGATGATCAAGACGCCTATCAAAAGGCATTTGAAGCTATGGAACGCCATGATGCCTGGGATTTTGAGACCCAATACAAACAGATTCTTTTTAAGTTGAAACTGGAAAATTTGGATACCAAAGTGGGACTCCTATCCGGAGGGCAGAAAAAACGTTTGGCATTGGCCAATGCATTGATCAACAAACCGGACCTACTCATCTTGGATGAACCGACCAATCACTTGGATCTGGAAATGATAGAATGGTTGGAACAATACTTTATAAAGGAAAATATGACCCTTTTTATGGTTACCCATGATCGTTATTTTCTGGAACGGGTATGTAATGAAATTTTGGAACTGGACAACGGAAGGCTATATGCCTACAAGGGCAACTATTCCTATTATTTGCAAAAAAAGGAAGCCCGTTTGGAACAGGAATCGGTGGAACGACATAAGTCCCAACGTCTGTACAAAAAAGAACTGGATTGGATGCGAAGGCAGCCCAAGGCGCGCACCACAAAATCCAAATCCCGTATCGATGATTTCCATACCATAAAGGAAAAGGCCCACCAGCGGAGGAAGGAACATGAAATACAACTGGAATTGAATATGGAGCGGATGGGCAGCAAGATCCTGGAACTTCATAAGGTTTCCAAATCCTTTCCAGAAAAACTGATTTTGGAAAAGTTCGACTATACCTTCACGAGAGGTGAACGTGTTGGGATTATTGGGAAAAACGGTACCGGAAAATCCACATTTTTGAATGTTATTACTGGTATCGATCGACCTGACAGTGGCAAAATAGTGGTTGGGGATACCATTAAATTCGGTTATTATACACAAGCAGGAATTACTATTAAGGAAGGTCAGAAGGTTATTGATGTCATTCGGGAGTTTGGCGACTACATTCCTTTGAAAAAAGGTCGCCAAATCTCGGCCCAACAGCTATTGGAGCGCTTCCTTTTTGACCGTAAAAAGCAGTACGATTTTGTCAAAAAACTAAGTGGAGGGGAACGAAAACGACTTTACCTCTGTACAGTGCTCATCCAAAATCCGAATTTTTTGATTTTGGACGAACCCACCAACGACCTGGATATTGTAACGCTCAATGTTTTGGAGAATTTTTTGCTTGATTTTCCCGGATGTTTGGTCGTGGTATCCCACGATCGCTATTTTATGGATAAGATTGTGGACCACCTCTTTGTCTTCAAGGGCAATGCCATGATCGAGGACTTTCCCGGGAATTATTCCGATTATAGGGCCTATGAGGACAGTAAAATTAGTGAAGCAAGGCAGGAAAAGGGGGACGCTTCCGAAACACGGCCTAAAAAATCGTGGAAAACAGAAGACAATAGATCCAAAATCTCCTATTTGGAACAAAAGGAGTACAAAAAGTTGGAAAAGGACATCCAAAAATTGGAACATCAAAAAATTGAAATAGAGCAAAGATTTATGGATGCCTCGCTTAGTGGGGAGGAAATAGACGAACTGTCCATAGAGTTACAGAAAGTTACGGATGCCATAGACCAAAAAACCGAACGCTGGTTTGAATTATCTGCAATGCTTGAGTAGGTAGAATCTAAGTCTGCCCAAATAGATCCATTACATTTGAAAACTGGCCTTGTCTTTGGAGATAGTGGCCCAATTGAACAATACCGTTGTTATTAAGCCTTTTCAAATACCTAAAATTCCTGCTTGTTTCCAACAATCAACATGGAGTACATTCCCCGTTTGTCTATAATTTCATTACCCGATCTCTATATACCAAACCCAAATACAGAGGCAACAAGGTCCGTGATGTGCTGTTAAAAAGCATTATCTATTTTGATGCCAGGGTAATTCTACTTTCCGACGGGAACCCTGTATTAAAAGATGTGATCCGAGAAATTTCGCCCAAAACAAAATTCGAAGGAAAGCCGTACGATATCATCTATTTGGAGCATCCGGAAGAAGCGTCCCATCAAAAATACGGTCCATCTGGAAATATGGTACATAATGATAGCATGCTATTGATTAACGGCATCCATAAAAACAAAAAAACGGAGGCATACTGGGAAAACATCAAAAAATGGGCACACGTTACCGTAACCCTAGATTTCTTTTATTGTGGCGCCGTATTCTTTAGAAAAGAACAGGCAGAGGAACATTTTAAAATTCGGATATGATCCCGTATTTTTAAATATTAAGGAAAGTATTATGGATTATTCAATTTATACCGTACTTGGGATACTCTTTGTGGTCTATCTTTTCATTACGATTTACAACAAGAGACAGTCCAGACGCCGAAGGGACAAAAAATTCATGGATGGCTATGGGCGGCATAGGAAGAAAGACGGGGAAAAGGAGTAGGCGATTTCAGTTTTTGGTTTGTGGTTTCAGGAAATACGAAATACATGGTACGAAATACGAGGTACGAACAATATGCAGTTCAAGGTTCCATGTTCAAAGTTCAATGAAGCCATGATTAACTTTTAACAGCCAACAAATAACCCAATAACCCAAACTACAAACTTGACACTTGTTATTTGGGTTTGTAGTTGATTTTTGAATTTGAATTTGTACTTGTAAAAATGAAAATATACACCAAGACGGGCGACGATGGTACCACGGCACTATTTGGGGGAACGCGGGTCGCCAAACACCATATGCGAATTGATAGCTATGGTACCGTGGACGAGCTCAATTCCTGGATAGGCCTGATCCGGGACCAGAAGATAGATGAACACACCAAGGGGATATTGGCCAAGATCCAGGATAGATTATTTACGATCGGCGCTATTTTGGCCACGGATCCGGAAAAGGCCCAGTTAAAAAATGGGCAGGAAAGACTGAATATTCCGAGGGTAGGAAGTGCCGATATCTCACTATTGGAAAATGAGATGGATAAAATGGATGAAACGCTTCCGCCAATGACACATTTTATTCTACCAGGAGGCCATACAACCGTGTCATACTGCCATATTGCCAGAACTATCTGCAGGCGGGGAGAGCGTTTGGCCGTTCAATTGCATGAGGAAGAACCGTTTGATGAGCATGTTTTGTCATATCTAAATAGACTTTCCGACTATCTCTTTGTATTGGCACGAAAGTTGTCAAAAGATTCACAGGCAGAAGAGGTTAAATGGATTCCCGAAAGAGGAAAGTGAAAGACGGTCGATGGGCCCAAAAGTTAAATTTTCATCGGTTAAATTTGTCTTTCTCTAATAATTTCATTATTTCTTCGTTATCAAACTATTAAAACAAAAATAAATAGGCAAAACGGCTGAAATACTTGTGAAATAGCTTGACAATGTCGTTTTAAAATTTATTTTTGCAAAAAATTAAAATCAAACTATTACCATGTATTGGACATTAGAATTAGCATCCTATTTAAGTGATGCGCCATGGCCAGCTACCAAGGATGAGTTAATAGATTACTCCATCCGTACTGGTGCTCCTTTGGAGGTTGTGGAAAACCTTCAATCTATGGAAGAGGAAGGTGGGGAAATATATGAATCCATTGAAGAGATATGGCCTGATTATCCTACCGAGGAAGATTACCTCTGGAACGAGGACGAATATTGATAACATTAACGCAATTGCAACAAAAAAGTCTCTATCGAGGCTTTTTTTTTATGTAATTTTGGCAGCAAATCCCTGCATTTTAGGCGATTTTAAAAACTGGAATGCCTTTTGTTCACAAAGTAGGTGTCCCAAAAGTAAAGACACGTTTAATGCAAATCATGGTCACTTGTACTTTTTGATTTTACCATGATTTTTGATAATAATATCATACCAGTATGAGTTTGTTAAATTCGGTTCTAAAAGCCTTTGTGGGCGATAAATCCAAAAAGGACGTAAAGGAACTACAGCCCTTGGTCGTAAAAATAAAATCCTTTGAATCGCAATTGGAAGGGTTGAGCCATGATGAGTTACGGAACAAGACCGTGGAATTCAAAAAAAGGATTCAAGAGGATAGCAAGGAGGCCAGCGATAAAATAGCACAATTGGAAGAGGAGGTACAAGCCTCCGACGACATAGATAAAAACGAGGAAATTTATTCGGAAATAGACAAACTCAGGGAAGAGGTCTACAAACTATCCGAAAATACCTTGAATGATATCCTTCCCGAAGCCTTTGCCGTAGTAAAGGAAACGGCCAAGAGATTCGTCAAAAATGAGACCCTTGCCGTAAAAGCTACGGAATTTGACCGTGAACTTTCAGGAAAAAAGGACTACGTGTCCTTGGATGGTGACGATGCCGTATGGAAAAATTCCTGGGACGCCGCCGGTAAAGAGGTCACTTGGGATATGGTGCACTATGATGTACAACTCATTGGGGGCATTGCCCTACATCAAGGAAAAATAGCGGAAATGCAGACTGGGGAAGGAAAGACCTTGGTGGCCACATTGCCCTTGTATCTTAATGCCCTGGCCGGAAAAGGGGCACATTTGGTGACGGTAAACGATTATCTGGCCAAACGGGATAGTGCATGGATGGGACCCCTCTTTGAATTCCACGGGCTTTCCGTAGATTGTATAGACCACCACCGTCCCAACTCGGACGGAAGGAGGGCCGCCTACAATGCCGATATCACCTACGGCACCAATAATGAATTTGGTTTTGATTACTTAAGGGATAATATGGCCCATACCCCAAAGGATTTGGTGCAACGTCCCCATCACTACGCCATTGTGGACGAAGTAGATTCCGTATTGATCGATGATGCCCGTACCCCGTTGATCATTTCGGGTCCCGTTCCCGAAGGCGACCGACACGAGTTCAATGAATTAAAGCCCAAGATTTCTGAAATTGTCCAAAAACAACGTCAACATTTGACCGGGGTTCTGGCGGAGGCCAAAAAACTGATTGCAGAGGGCGACACCAAGGAGGGTGGTTTTCTACTGTTACGTGTACACCGGGGCTTGCCTAAGAACAAGGCCCTGATCAAGTTTCTTAGTGAGGAGGGTATAAAACAGTTGCTGCAAAAGACGGAGAATTTCTATATGCAGGACAACAACAGGGAGATGCCCAAAGTAGATGAAGATCTGCTCTTTGTCATTGAGGAAAAGAACAACCAAATAGAACTTACGGACAAGGGGATAGATTATCTTTCCGGGGAGCAGAATCGGGACTTTTTTGTGATGCCGGATATCGGTAGTGAAATCGCCAAGATCGAAAGCCAAAATTTGGAAATCGAAAAAGAGGCCGAGCTAAAGGAAGACCTATTCAAGGATTTTACCGTAAAAAGTGAGCGTATCCACACCTTGACCCAATTGTTAAAGGCCTATACACTCTTTGAAAAGGACGTGGAGTACGTGGTCATTGAAAACAAGGTACTCATTGTAGACGAGCAGACTGGCCGAATTATGGACGGGCGCCGGTACTCGGACGGATTGCATCAAGCTATCGAGGCCAAGGAAAATGTAAAGATAGAGGCCCTTACCCAGACCTTTGCCACGGTAACCCTACAAAACTATTTTAGGATGTACCGCAAATTAGCCGGTATGACGGGAACCGCCGTTACCGAGGCCGGCGAGTTCTGGGAAATCTATAAATTGGATGTTGTGGAAATCCCCACGAACCGACCCATTGCCCGTGACGATAGAAACGACCTTATTTACAAGACCAAAAGGGAAAAGTACAATGCCATTATTGACGAGGTGACCAAACTCTCCCAGCAGGGCAGACCGATCTTGATCGGTACCACCTCGGTAGAGATTTCGGAACTGCTCTCCCGGATGTTGACCATTAGAAAGGTAGAACACAATGTGCTGAATGCCAAATTGCATAAAAAGGAGGCCGATGTTGTGGCCGAGGCCGGTAAACCCGGAGTGGTAACTATTGCCACCAATATGGCGGGTCGGGGAACGGACATTAAACTAACGGATGCCGTTAAACAAGCCGGTGGATTGGCCATTGTGGGCACGGAACGCCATGATTCCCGACGGGTCGATAGACAGCTAAGGGGGCGTTCCGGGCGTCAAGGAGATCCCGGAAGTTCACAGTTCTATGTCTCTTTGGAAGATAATTTAATGCGGCTTTTTGGTTCGGAACGTGTGGCCAAAATGATGGATAGGATGGGATTGGAAGAAGGCGAGGTCATTCAGCATTCCATGATGACCAAATCCATAGAAAGGGCCCAGAAAAAAGTAGAGGAGAACAACTTTGGCGTTCGGAAACGTTTGTTGGAATATGACGACGTTATGAACGCGCAGCGGGAAGTAGTCTATAAAAGAAGACGGCATGCCCTACAGGGTGAACGCCTAAAGGTAGACATCGCCAATATGGTCTATGATACCTGCGAGGTTATAGCCGACACTAACAGGGCGGCCAATGACTACAAAAATTTTGAGTTCGAACTCATTAAATATTTCTCTATCACTTCTCCGATTTCCGAGGAGGAGTTTACAAAATTGGGTGTTCAAGAAATCGCAAACAAGGTATACTCAGCGGCCTATGAGTACTATCAAAATAAAATGGAGCGCAATGCGGCGGCTGCTTTTCCGGTAATCAAACAGGTATATGAGGACAATGCCAATAAATTTGAGCGCATCGTTGTACCGTTTACGGATGGTGTAAAGAGCTTAAATGTGGTGACCAATCTTAAGGATGCCTATGAAAGTGACGGCAAGCAATTGGTCACCGATTTTGAAAAGAACATCACCCTGGCCATAATAGACGATTCCTGGAAGACCCATCTTCGCAAGATGGACGAATTGAAACAGTCCGTACAATTGGCGGTCCATGAGCAGAAAGACCCTTTGCTGATCTATAAGTTCGAGGCTTTTGAACTTTTCAAAAGTATAATCGACAAGGTAAACCGGGAAGTGGTCTCGTTCCTGTTCAAGGGGGAGTTGCCCACGGCCAACCCCAATGAAATACAGGAGGCCAGAAACGTTCGTAGGCCCAAGGAAAATCTTCAGACCAGTAAGGAAGAAATTCCCAATAGTGATGAGTTAGCGGCCAGAAACAGGGCGGCCGGTCAGACCCAAGGACAAAGGCCCCAGGTTACGGAGACAATTGTTCGTGAACGCCCTAAAATTGGCAGGAACGAAAGGGTTACCATCAAGAACATCATGTCCGGAGAAAGCAAGACCGTTAAATATAAACAGGCCGAGCCTTTGATCAACAAAGGCGAATGGGTGCTTACCGAAGACTAAAAAGTTTTGCCTTTATATTTGTACGGCGGCCAATAGGCCGCCGTTTTTTATGCAAATAACCCAAAAGGTGGTCTTTTTCGTTCAAATCCAATAGGCTTCAACCTAGGTAATCCAAAAATTCAATATCTTTAAAACAAACCTAAGTTTTTCAAAAATGACAACATCCAGACGTAAATTCCTTTCTTCCATAAGTATGTTGGCGGCCAGTTCCGCACTGCCCCTACATGCATTTGATTTTGGTAGCTCCAAAAAGCTTAAAGTAGCATTGGTCGGTACGGGCATTCGAGGCATTACCTTTTGGGGCAAACGTTTAATGGATGAGTACTCCGATATTTTGGAGTTTGTGGGATTGAGCGATATCAACTCCAGTAGGCTGGAATACGGAAAAGGATATATCGGGGTCTCCTGCCCTACCTTTACGGACTTTGGGAAAATGGTGTCCAGTACAAGACCGGATTTGGTCATTGTAACTACCAAGGATTCCACCCATCATGAGTTTATCATCAAAGGGTTGGAAATGGGATGTGATGTACTCACGGAAAAACCGTTGACCACGGACGAGACCAAATGTCAAGCGATTTTGGATGCCGAAAAAAAGTCCGATAAGAACCTTATTGTCGGGTTTAATTATAGATGGAGCCCCTACGCCACTAAGGTAAAGGAACTTTTGGCCAACAATGCCATTGGAAAATTGGTCTCTATAGATTTTCACTGGTACCTCAACACCTATCATGGGGCCTCTTATTTTAGACGTTGGCACGGACAGATGGAAAGTGGGGGTTCCCTTTGGGTACATAAGGCGACCCATCATTTTGACCTTCTTAACTGGTGGATAGACTCCGAACCAGAGGAGGTATTTGCTTATGGGGATCTGGAATTTTATGGTAAGAACGGGCCTTTCCGTGGCGATAAGTGCCGTACCTGCGAGTATCAATCCAAATGTGATTTTTATTGGGACATCACTAAGGATCAATTCAGCAAACAGCTTTATGTGGACCATGAGCACGAGGACGGTTACATTCGTGACAACTGTCTGTTCCGCGAGGAAATCGACATCTATGATAAAATGTCGGCGCAAGTAAAGTATGCGGACAATACCATACTAAACTATTCATTAACCACGTATTCCCCATATGAGGGTTGGCGCGTTGGCATTAATGGTACGGAGGGCCGGATAGAGGCTTGGCAGGATATCCCATATTTTAAGAACGAAACTACCGATGAGGCCGAAAAACACGCCAAGGAAATGGCACAGACCAACAAGGATGAAATCTACTATGAGCCTATAATATTGCATAAGCTTTGGAAGACCCATGAGACCGTAGAAGTTCCTATGGAGAAAAGTGGTCACGGGGGTGGTGACAAAAGGCTACATGATAAAATCTTCAAGACCCCTGAAACCAAGGACGAATTTGGTCGTACGGCCGGTGTCAGGGACGGAGCCATGTCCATTCTTATAGGTGTGGGTGCACGCCGTAGTATTGAAAGAGGCAAGCCCATTAAAATAGCCGATCTGACCGATTTGAAACCCAAGGTTAAAAGAAGTTGACGGTAAGCCATTAAAATCCGAACAAGTCTCTTAGGGTACAGTCCCGGTATTGTATCGAAAGTATGTTCTGTCAAAAGACAAAAAAAACTTCCCTGCATCTAAAATAGTAGCGGCACCATTTGGAAGATATATCAAAACATGGTTAGTTTTACGGTATAACCCTAACCTGACCTACCCTTTCTATGGCATACGCCAACAGCATCGGTATCTAATACAATTGGATATGCAGTACACTAAGGGAATGGAAGAACGATTACGGGACAAGGCCAAATTGGTACTCAAAGTAAATTACTTCACTTCCATTTGTTCCTTGGTCTTCTGTTTGCTCTGCTTCTTTGTACTCGATATTACCAAGGTCATTCCCTATGTTTTTTTAGTCTTTGGTGTACTCAACTTGTTAAACACCTTTCTCTATAAATATCATAAAAATCTAGCACTCGCCTATAATATTGTTTCCATTATGGCTCTTGTGGGGGCCACTGCCATTACTTTGTATAGTGGAGGCATCAATAGTCCGTTCATATTCGTATTGGCACTGGTCGTTGTGGCGGGATATGTTAGTACAAAGACGTATGGCGCCCTGTACCTCTATCTTATTTTATCCATTATCCTACTTATTTATGCGCAGAGCATAGCCGATTTTAGTTTTGCAGCCAATGCGGTACCGGAAAGTTCCAAGAATCTATTCGCTTTGTTAAGCGTATTATTTTCCGTTTACCTCTTGGGCGGGGTATTCGGAAAAAATCTATTGCGAGTCCATCATAAGCTTTATACCACTAAAAATGAGGTGGAAGAAAAAATTAAGGAAAAGGAAACTCTGTTGAAGGAGGTACACCACCGGGTAAAAAATAACCTTCAGACCGTATCCAGTCTTTTAAGCCTTCAGTCGCGGAATATTGATGACAAACAGACCAAGGAACTCCTAAAGAACAGTCAAAATCGGGTCATCTCCATGGCCATGGTACATGAGATGTTATATATGCGCGAAGATCTTTCCAAAATAGAATACAAATCCTATGTGGAGGAACTGGCCGAATATCTGGTGCGCTCCATTAAGGGAACGAGTAGTAATATTACGCTGGATATTGATATTCCTGATATCAAATTAAATATCGATACCGCGATACCTTTGGGGTTATTGATCAATGAAGCCGTAACGAATGCCCTGAAATATGGTATTGTGGATAATTCCAAAGGGGAAATCTTTATCAAATTACGAAGGGGCGATGATGGGGAATATCAGCTTAATATAGGCGATAACGGTATCGGATTTCCGGAAACCATGAACCATAAAACGACCAAATCCCTGGGATTGAAACTTATCCATAATCTGGCCCGACAGCTACGGGGTTCCATAATCAGGGATGCCACCAAAAAAGGTACTTATTATATTGTAAAGTTTCGGGAAATCCACCAAAAGGTACCGTCCTTGGCGTGATTACCAAAAACCTCGAAATTCTCGGGCAGAATCATCGCCAATACAATAGAAATCACAGTATTTTAGAGCATTGGCAATAATCCGGTTATCTATCTGTCCTGTAGGGGCATTCTGCACCATTATCCCTATATTTAAGCGACTAATTCAAAAACATCTTTTCATGCTCAAAAAGACTTTTTTTTTGCTACTGTTGTGCAGTGGCACGCTTCAGGCACAGGATTATTTCTACAAAAAATTCCATCCCTTCGCCACTGATATTCCGACGCCACAGGAATTTCTGGGGTACGGTATCGGGGAGCATCACACCCGCCATGATTTGATTGTTGCCTATTTGCAAAAATTGGCCGAAGTGTCCGATCGGGCTTCCCTACAGGAATATGGAAAAACCCATGAGGGGCGCAAGTTGGTCATCCTAACGGTTACAAGCCCAGAGAATTTTTCAAATCTAACCACCTTGAAACAGCAACATTTGGCCTTTACCGATCCCTCCAAAAATGTTTCCAATTATGACGCTGTTCCCATATTCATCAATTTAGGTTATAATGTGCATGGCAACGAACCTTCAGGCTCCGAGGCGGCTTTGTTGACGGCTTATACTCTAGTGGCCTCAAACCATCCGGAAATCCAAGACTATCGCAAAAATGCCATCCTTTTTATAGACCCTACCATCAACCCGGATGGTCGCGATCGGCATACACAATGGGTCAACATGTATCAAGGAAGCCCTGAAGTGGCCGATCCACAGGATGCCGAACATAACGAATATTGGCCCGTGGGACGAACCAATCATTATTGGTTTGATCTGAACCGGGACTGGCTTTTGGGTATCCATCCGGAAAGTCGTGGAAAACTCGTTTGGTATCACCAATGGTATCCGAACGTTGTGACGGATTTTCATGAAATGGGTACACAGAGCAGTTACTTTTTTGAGCCCATGAAAACCAACGGTTCCCTCAACCCTATTATGCCCAAGGAAAATTATGAAGACCTCAACGAAATGTTCGGGAACTATTTTGCCCAAGCGCTGGATAGTATCGGTTCCTTTTATTTTACTAAAGAGGCCTTTGATGGGACATATCCCGGTTATGGTTCCTCCTATCCGGACCTGCAAGGAGGTCTGGGATTACTCTTTGAGCAGGCCAGTAGCCGGGGCCATCGACAAAAAACTCCTTATGGCGAAATCACCTTTCCGTTTACTATTCGTAACCAATATACGACAAGCATCGCCACCATAAAGGCGGCCGTGGAAAACAAGGCCTATTTGCGCAGATATCAGCAGGATTTCTTTAAAAGCGCCCTGACCAATGCGGGTAAGAGCAAAATAAGGGGATATTCCTTTGGGGACGCCTATGATGCCAACCGTACCAAGGCTTTTATCGATAAGCTTTTATTACATAAAATAGACGTATATAAATCAGGCGAAAACTATGTAGTGCCCACAAGGCAGCCTCAATATCGGATGGTACAGTCCATGTTCGAAACTTATGAAAAGTATCGGGATAGTGTATATTACGATGCTTCCGCCTGGTCTGTGGCCAATTTTTACAATATGGCGTACCAACCGCTAAATTCCGTGAGTTTAGGCGAAAAAGTGGAATCGACCGATAATTTGACCTCCCTGGCTCCTGTACAAAAATCGGACTACGCCTATATCATCGACTGGGACGATTACAATGCCCCTGCCCTACTCAACCAGATTCAGCACAACGGTCTGGTGGTTTCCTCGTCCTTTAAACCTTTTACGGCGAAAATCGGCCCCAACGGAAAGGAATTCAATTATGGCGCTTTGGTAGTACCCGTATCCCTCCAAAAGAAATCAACCGACGAAGTTTACCGGATTATCCAACAGGCGCAACAAAAATTTCAGGTTCCGGCGTACGGGGTTCCTACAGGCTATAGTATAAAGGGCATCGATCTGGGTAGTCGTAACATTAAGACGATAAAGGCTCCCAAGGCCGCTATGCTTATTGGTCAAGGAGTACGTTCGTATGAGGCCGGGGAAGTCTGGCATTTACTGGATACCCGAGTGGGTATGCCTATAACCAAAATCCCGATGCGTAATTTTAATAGGGCAAACATTGATAAATACAATGTGTTGGTCATGGTTTCCGGTACATATGACCTCACCCAGAAACAGCTGGATAAAATCAAGGATTGGGTGAACAAAGGAAACACCCTCATTACCATTGGTACAGCGGCCAAATGGGCCATTGAAAAGAAATTGGTGCTCGAAAAACTGACCAAATCCGAAAAAGACTCTACGGCAATAGTAGAACGAAAATCCTATGTGGACGCACCGGAAAATATCGGGAAGGAACAGATAGGCGGTATTATCCTTAAAGTAGATCTGGATACTACCCACCCCTTAGGTTTTGGCTACCGGGATCAACAGATTCCAGTTTATAAGAATAATGAGATATGGCTCTCACCCAGCAAGAATGCCTATGCCACCGTGGCCCAGTATGCCAAGGAACCCCATATAGACGGGTTTATTACCCAAAAGAATATGGAGGAGTTTTTAAAACCCTCGGCCTCTTTGCTGGTCAGCAAGCTTGGGAACGGTCGGGTTATCCTCTTTGCGGACAATCCCAATTTCAGGGGTTCTTGGTACTGTACAAATCGATTGTTTCTGAACGCCCTTTTTTTGGGGGATAAAATCAATGTGCCCAATGAAGATTAGCAAGCACGTATTTGCGAACGTAGTGAAGCAAACTAAACGGATTGCTTCATCCATAGCAAGCGGATTCGCAATGAAAACATAAAAACCAAAAATGAAAAAATCAAAACTACTCCCCCTAGTTCTATTCTTCATCGGTGTAGCCCAAAACACCGCCCAATCCGCTAAAGGCGACGGCCCGCATACCCAACTCATTATCCGAGGGGTTACATTGATCAATGGGAATGGGGCTCCTCCGCAAGGCCCCATTGATATCGTAGTGGAGAACAATAAAATCACGGATATTCAAGTGGTAGGTTATCCGGGTGTAAAAATTAATGCCGGTAAAAGACCTTTATTAAAACCAGGGGGAAAAGAGTTGGACTGCTCCGGAATGTATCTTCTTCCGGGATTTATCGATATGCATGGCCATATTGGGGGAGTGGCCCAAGGAGCGGAACCCGATTATGTCTTTCGTCTATGGATGGGCCATGGAATCACCACGGTTCGGGAACCAAGCGGTAGAGGAATTGATTTTGCCCTTGACCTAAAACGCAAAAGTGCAAAGAATGAAATCGTGGCGCCCCGTATTTTTGCCTATACCGGTTTTGGTCAGACCAGTGCCAGTTTTGATCCCTTAAAAGGGGTTCCCATCACTACACCGGAACAGGCCAGGGAATGGGTACGGGCCAATGCCAAGGAGGGAGCGGACGGCATTAAATTCTTCGGGGCCGAACCGGAAATTATGGAGGCTGCCCTGGACGAAAATAAAAAATTGGGATTGGGCTCCGCTTGTCATCATGCCCAATTAAGTGTAGCCCGATGGAACGTTCTGCATTCCGCGCGCGCTGGACTTACGAGTATGGAGCACTGGTACGGGCTACCTGAGGCCTTGTTCAATGAACGCACGGTACAAGACTATCCCCTGGACTACAACTATCAGAACGAACAACATCGTTTTGAAAACGCCGGAAAACTTTGGGCCCAGGCCGCTAAACCCTACTCCGAACATTGGAACGCCGTGATGGACGAGCTTTTGGAGCTGGACTTCACCCTAGATCCTACCTTCAACATTTACGAGGCGAGTAGGGACCTACAACGGGCACGGCGCGCCGAATGGCACGAGACCTATACGCTCCCCTCGCTTTGGGAATTTTATCAGCCCAGCAAGATATCACATGGCAGCTATTGGCATGATTGGGGCACCGAACAGGAAGTCGCCTGGAAGGAAAACTACAGATTGTGGATGGCCTTTATCAATGAATATAAAAATCGGGGTGGGCGGGTCACCACAGGTTCCGATTCCGGATTTATTTTTCAATTGTACGGCTTTGCCTATGTCCGGGAACTGGAATTATTACGCGAGGCAGGCTTCCACCCTTTGGAGATTATCCGTGCAGCTACCTTGAACGGGGCCGAGGCCTTAGGTGTGGACAATACCTTAGGCACAGTGGCCATTGGAAAACTGGCGGATTTCGTAGTGGTAGAGAAAAATCCCTTGAAAAACTTAAAAGTGCTCTATGGCACAGGGGCCATTAAGTTAACGGAGGACAATGAAGTGGTACGTGTAGGCGGGGTAAAATATACCATCAAGGACGGTATTATCTATGATGCCAAGGCATTACTGGACGAAGTAAAGGAAATGGTCACCTTGGAAAAACAAAAAAAAGGGTATAAAATTCTACAACCTGGGGTAAGGGAATAAACAAAATTCCCCTTCCTTTGACGGAAGGGGAACAGATCATGTCATTAACATGAAAAAGTGGCAGTTGGAAACATTACTTGATATACGTACTACGGTTCCTTTTTCGGTTTCCCGGGCTATAAGGGAAACAAGGGTGTAGTATCTAATCGTATTCCTTATTTGCGTACCGGTAGTTTTAAAGGTCTCAAGACCCCTTTGGTCTTTGGAAAGATGGCGACATACGCAACAATTAAAAGAGTTGAAACGGTAATAAATGCAAAGATCATAGCTTATAGATTTAAGGTTAAGGTATTGGGGAACCTTTAGGCTAATTTGGCTTTATTTTTTTTGGTACGGAAAGACAGGGCTTTCTTTACTCTTGCATTTCGGAATTTGTATAAATGCGCGACTTGGTCTTGGACGGGTTGCGAACCTTGGAAAGTAGCGACAGGAAAAGTAAGGCTACCATCCAGAACAACACCCATTTCAATAGACTCCACTTTAACATCGGTTTGTGTATTTTGTGCCAAAGCCATAGCTCCGAAGAGAAGGACGATAAGCAAGGTTAAAATAGACTTCATGTCAGTGCGATTGGGTTACTTAAAGATAACCCCGATTACAGGCTGGGATGCCCTGTAAACCGCTGAACGACACCGATTTTCGGTCAGTGTAACTATTATGGATGAAGTGTAAAAAAGCTCCGTTGAATGGAATTCCATTCCAATTCAACTCACCGAAAAAATGAGGGTTTTCATCGGTGGTTTGGGAACCCATCATTACGAAATCATAGCAGTGCCATTATACCTTTGACAGGTTAATACACCTTTTTACTTCTAAAACCTGTGGTGTTAAAAACAAATAAGTATCTCGGTCAACCTTCTTTTTTGAAGCGATATAAAAAAGGTTTGCGTCGCGGCGCGTCCGCCTTGGGTTCCGGTAACCGTTCAAATATGTCCAGGGACAACATTTTCTTTTGAAATCGGCTCCGTTCCAATTTCCTTTCAAGAATGCGTTCGTGTAGTTTATGCAATTGGGGCATGGTAAACTCCTCGGGCAAGAGGTTAAAGGAAATTTGTTCCATCCCGATATCCCTTTTCAGCTGTGCGCGCGATTCAAGTGCTATCTTGGCATGGTCCATCAACATGGGGGGCAAATCATCCAAATTATGCCAAGCACAGGGTTGGGAAAAGATGCCGCCTGTAGGTTGGGCGTCCTCAATATGGATCAATGCATAATAGGCCAACGATATAAAGCGTTTATTTATCCATAAATCCTTGTTCCAAGTATACCCTGCCGCTTTTAACAATCGTTCAAATTCCGAAGCAAAATTTCGATCCCCATCCCCGAATACCTGAAAAAGCCGTAAATAGGGTTGTCGCAGCCCGGTCCTTTCCTCCAATACCCTTACGGCCGCATCGGAAACGGATTCGTCTTTTCCCACATAGCCACCGGGTAAGGCCCAACTTCCTTCAAATTCCAGCAATAAAACCTTTAATTCCCCTTCCTTAAAACCGAGAATAACGATATCCACGGAGACATTGGGCAAATAAAGTTCTTCCCCGTGATCTAAAAATTTTTGCACGTCCATAAATACAAAGGTAAAAATTTGTGGCAAAGTGCCACATTTTATATATTTGTGGCAAAATGACACAAATATGGCCAAGTCTAAATTTAAAAGAATCGTATTAAAAGTACTCAAGTGGTTCGGCGTTATAATTGCCCTGATCTTAATAGTCCTGAGCATTGTCGTAATCATTAACCTCAACTATGATAGGCCTTCGCTTTATGTTTCCGAAGAGAATCTTCAAAAGGAATTCGCAAATACGGATACCAGGCAGATCGCCGAAAAACTGGTTGCGGAGATGAGTCTTGATGAAAAGGTAGATCAGATGTATGGGGAACCTTTTGGCAGTGGGATGGCCAAGCTGGCGACCAATTTTCTGGTCAAGAAGCGGTTTGCCCACATTTATGTTGGTGAAAATGAAAGGCTGGGGATACCGCCCTGGGTACTGTCCGATGGCCCCCGTGGAGCGCGGGTGTTGGGCAAGGATGTCAAAGGCGTGACTACGTTTCCGGTAGGTATGGCCCGTGGGGCGAGTTGGAACCCCGATCTGGAATATCGTATCAATCAGGTCATTGCCTCTGAAATGCGGGCCAATAAGGTTAACTATGCTGCCACGCCATGCATTAATCTATTGCGGCATCCCGGTTGGGGACGGGCACAGGAAACCTACGGGGAAGACCCATGGTTATTGGGTGAGTTCGGGGTTGCCGCCGTTAAGGGTCTGGAAAAGCACAACGTAATGGCATGTCCCAAGCATTTCGCATTGAACAGTATAGAGAATTCCAGATGGGTGGTCGATGTGGAAGTGGATGAGAGAACACTACATGAAGTGTACCTTCCGCATTTTAAAAAGACGGTTCAAGAAGGTAAGCCCGCATCTATTATGAGTGCCTACAATGCGGTAAACGGGGAATTCTGTGGAAGCAATAAGGAATTGCTGACCCATATTTTACGTGATGATTGGGGTTTTGAGGGCTTTGTAACCACGGATTGGTTAATGGGCGTGTATGATGGTATCAAAGGGGTACAAGCCGGACTCGACGTAGAGATGCCATTTCAACAAGTATACACTCCGGAGGTCATTCAGGAAGGTTTGGATAACGGTGAGATAACGGAGTCGGATATTGACAAAATCGTGACCCGGTCCTTGGCCACTCGATTAAAATATGCATTGGTCAATGACCAGGACAACTATCCGACAAGTGATATAGGCAAACCTTCCAGCATAGCGCTTGCCCGGGAAGCGGCCGAGGAAAGCATGGTATTGCTAAAAAATGAGGGGATATTGCCCTTTAAAAAACAAGAAGGGAAAACGATTGCCGTAATCGGTAGACTGGCGGACTTGGAAAACACGGGTGACCGTGGCAGTAGTGATTCCACCCCCTTATATGTGGAAACTCCTTTTGAGGGCATAAAAAAACAGCAAGAGGCCCAAGGAAACAAGGTGATCCTGGACGATGGAAGTGATCTTGAAAGAGCAAAAGAACTGGCCCAAAATGCTGACGACGTCGTTCTGGTCGTCGGTTTTACCCATGAAGACGAAGGGGAATACATTATCTTTAGTAGGGAACAGATGGAGGAGGAGGCGGAAGCCGGCAAATCCCTTGGGAAAGTTACTATAGGTGGTGACAGGAAGGATTTAAGTTTGTTGGAACAGGACGAAAAGCTGATAAAGGCATTACATCCCATGAACGATAACCTGGCGGTGGTCTATGTGGGCGGCAGCGCTATTGATATGTCTACGTGGGAAGATGACGTACCGGCTATATTGTTTTCTTGGTATGCCGGTATGGAAGGGGGAACGGCTCTGGCCAATATTCTTTACGGGAATGCAAATCCCAGTGGAAAACTGCCTTTTTCAATTGCCAAAGCGCAAAAGGATTACCCTCCTTTTACACCCTATACCAAAAATTTCACATACGGGTACTATCACGGGTATACCCTTTTCGACAAAAAAGGAACAACCCCGGCATATCCGTTTGGCTTCGGTTTAAGCTACACCGATTTTGCCTATGATTCACTCGCTGTCAAAACCCAGGAAATCTCCTTGGGCGAACCCTTGGAGGTTGAAGTAAATGTTTCAAACACAGGTGAGGTAGACGGAAAGGAGGTAGTTCAATTGTATATGGGTTTTTCCAATTCAGCGGTCGATCGGCCGGTAAAACTGTTGCGAGGGTTCAAAAAAGTTCACCTAAAAGCTGGTGAGACCAAAAAGGTTACACTGGATGTTGCCGTAGAAGACCTTACGTGGTATAACCCGAAAACGGAAAACTGGGAGGTTGAAAACATGGCCTACGAAGTTTATGTGGGCAGTTCATCCGCGGAAAGCGATCTTTTGCAATCGACTTTTGTAGTAAAATAGATGTACTTTCGATTTAAATAGTCATAAACTCCTTTTAGTGCTTTATGTGCCGAATGTTATCAAACCAAATGGCTTTCAGTGCTAATAGTCGTACCAAAAGAGGGAAACGAAATTGCAGGATGTCACCTCCCAAATCAATCTATAGCATTACCTTTGCCAACAAGTTATGGAGGTAAAATACGATACCATAGGTCAAGATTATGACCGAACCCGTAAGGCGGACGGGTATCTTGTGGAGCGATTGCACTATCACCTAAATCCTGATTCGAATGGACGGTATCTGGACATCGGTTGCGGGACAGGAAATTATACGGACACCCTTCAAAAAAAAGGGCTCAGATTTATCGGAATCGACCCCTCGGAAACTATGTTGGAAAAAGCCAGATACCGGAACCAACAGATTTCTTGGCGCATCGGTACCGTGGAAAACACCGGTTTGGAGCGCGATTCCATAGACGGTATAACAGCTTCACTCACCCTTCATCATTGGCCTGATTTAAAAAAGGGATTTTCAGAGCTTTTTAGGGTTTTAAGGGAAGCAGGGAGAATCGTAATTTTTACGTCCACCCCGGAACAAATGAAAGGTTATTGGTTAAATCGGTACTTTCCAAAAATGATGTCCGATTCCATAGCCCAAATGCCGTCCTATGTTGAAGTGGAAAAGGCAATGATAGGCGCCGGATTCGAAATGCACAAAACCGAAAAATATTTTATTAGGCCAGACCTGCGGGACAAGTTTCTATATTGCGGGAAGCAAAACCCTGAAATCTATTTTGATAATACCGTAAGGCACGGAATTTCTTCTTTTTCGTCCTTAGCGAATCGAGCCGAAGTCGAAAAAGGGCTGATAGATTTGAGAAAGGACCTGGATACCGGAGAACACAAACAAATAAGAGAGTCCTACGAA
The DNA here is from genome assembly GCF_965228935.1 of Ulvibacterium sp. Lineage (GTDB taxonomy): Bacteria > Bacteroidota > Bacteroidia > Flavobacteriales > Flavobacteriaceae > Ulvibacterium. The sequence continues at coordinate 5,120,137 of NZ_OZ245846.1, forward strand.
AATGATTTAGGGGATTATTTGTATATCATCGGTAAAAAACCGGCGAGTATTAAAAAGTAACTCGGAGCAACCATAAGGAATAAACTACGAAGAATCCAAAGTGCAAAAGTCCTTCAATCCAAGATTTCCCATTCCACTCAAACCTTTCGTGTATTACTTCCCAGGTGTCCGTTCATTTTAGTATATTTCCAAAGGACTTGATTAAATCATCATTTAAAGTATCCCACATGAATATTAGACCATATCTTTCCCTTGTTTGTATTGCACTCCTCTCCTTTTACGTACATGCCCAGCCCCAAAGGAAATTGGTAAACGTAATCGTTTCCCCCGACCAAACGGACTGGACCTATGCCATTGGTGATCAGCCCGAATTCTCTATTTCCGTTTTGCGGAACAATGTTCCTATGGAAGGCATTCAAATTAGCTACACAATACAACCCGATCCGGGGTATCGAATATTAAAGATTTGGGACGAAGGCACGGTATCCTTAAAAAATGGGACGGCCAAAATAAAGGCCAAGAAAATGGATGAACCCGGTTTTCTACGTTGCACGGCAACGGTGACTGTTGATGACAAGGAGTATTCCTCTTATACCACAGTGGGTTTTGCTCCCCACGAAATACGGCCGACCACTACCCTACCGAATGATTTTGAGGAATTCTGGGACAAAGGCAAGGACGCCTTGGCGGAAGTACCCATAAATCCTATCATGATCTTACTACCTGAAAGGTGTACGGACAAAGTGGATGTCTACCATGTAGAATTGGACAACATCAAGGGCAAAATCTACGGAATACTATGTAGACCTAAAAAGGAAGGAAAATATCCGGCAATCCTTCGGGTTCCTGGGGCCGGTATTAGGCCCTACTATGGAGAAATCTCAGATGCCGAGGCTGGATTTCTGTCCTTTACCATTGGCATCCACGGAATACCGGTAAACCTGGAAAAAAAGGTGTATGATAACCTGATGCAAGGGGCGCTGAACAGCTATTGGACCACCAATCTGGATGATAAGGACAATGCCTATTACAGACGCGTTTATTTAGGTTGTGTGCGAGCGGTAGATTTTATCGAAAGCCTTGAAAGCTTTAATGGTGAGGATATTGGGGTTACTGGAGGAAGTCAGGGAGGAGCACTTTCCATTGTTACTGCAGGCTTGGATGAACGAATCGATTATTTAGCGGCATTTTACCCTGCCCTTTCGGATTTGACCGGGTTTTTGCACGGTCGCGCTGGAGGTTGGCCCCAAATCTTTGTGGATGAGTATACCAATAAGCCCGAGAAAATAGAAACCTCCAAATATTTTGATGTGGTCAACTTTGCCCGATTCGTAAAAGTCCCGGGATGGTACAGTTGGGGATACAACGATCATGTGTGTCCACCGGCTTCCATGTTCGCGGCCTATAACCTGATCGATGCCCAAAAGGAACTGCACGTTTATCAAGAGACCCAACATTGGACCTTTCCGGAACAAAGGGAATTACGCAACGCATGGTTGTATGGAAAGCTAAAGGAATAGTCTTTTGTACGCTCAATCTGACTATCCAGAAAACTGACTTCAGATTACCTTACCCTAAGTCTTGCGTTTTCCCAACCAAATGACAAAACCTGTAATGGGTAGGGAGGCCAAGACCAGAGCCGTAAGGCTCACCAATAAGCGACCCCAAAAGTGGCCCAGGTTTCCCAAATGAATATCATAGATCAGTCCGTTTAAGGTCGTAAAAGCACTTGCCTCGCTGTGGATACCATTCTGAAAATTACCCTGGAGCAAGGCACCGGTGTATTGGTCAAAATGATAGTAATCTGTGCTATACACAACTTGTTGGGGATGTATCACCGCTAGGTGTATCGCATCCGTTTCCTTGTGGGGGTAACTTATTCGTACACGTTTATCGGGGAATTGCCCTAAAAAAGCAGTGGCCAAACTGTCCACTTTTTGATTTGGATCGTAATTCAAAGATTGACTCCCAACTACATTCGATTCAGGAATGTCATATTTCGTCTCATTCTCCCGGGTCAATACCCTTAACCCATTTCGTATAGGTTCAAATCCCCAAAAAATGCCGGTTAGTATAATAAAAACTCCTATCCACGAAGCATAAAAACCCAGGACATTGTGCAAGTCGTAGTTCAGTTTTACCGGTTTGGATTTAAGGTTAATCGTAAAATGGTATTTTCTACGTGATTTTCGGTGTGGCCACCAAAGAATCAATCCCGTCAATACCATAAAAAAGGACAAGAGCGTAACCCAATGCACAATTGCCCGTCCTACATCGCCCAAAAGTAAGTTCCGATGCAAGGATTTCAAATAGTTCAACCAGCCCTCCTTCATATTCTGTAAATGTTGGATCTTTCCCGTATAGGGATCCATAAAAGCATAGTAATAGGTACCCGGTGCATATATCAATACTTTGGCAGCGGAAGATTTCCCTTGAAAGGTAACGGCCCTAAAGTCCCCTTCGGGAAACTCCCGAACCAGTTCGGCCCTCAATTGGGAGACCGGTACGAAAGGGTTATCCCGGGCTTCTACGCTTTGCTTATAAATCCTATGGCTAATTTCTGCCTCCCAAGCATACAATGCACCGGACAGCGCTATAATAAAAAACAGCAGGCCAATGACGAGGCCCACGTACAAATGGATGTTGTGTATACTTCTCTTGAAGCGTCCTTTTTTCATTCTTGGACAAATCGGCTGAAGCTCTAAATATAGCGTTATAAATCATCGGTCCAAAGCTTTGCCCATCTGGATAACAATTAATAACTTTCTATATGGAAAGTATCCTTCAAATGAGACATTTCCTGCCAAACGATGAGAATCGAAAGCGGTCTCGTATTCGACTGCTTAAATTACTTATTTCCTTCTTGGTACTAATGGGTTCAATTTCCCTAAGAGCCCAAGAGGAACCTAAAGGTGCCTTTATTATGACGGTTACCGGAAAAATCGGTTTGGGAAATCTAGGTCGTATATTACCCCATGAACATATTACTACGGATTTTTTGGGCGCGGAAATAGCACCCCAACCCCGTTACCCTAGGGAAATGGCTATAACTACCATTTTACCCCATCTTAAAAAACTACAGGAAAGGGGCTATGGCCTGTTCTTTGAATGTACCCCAAACTATATTGGTCGGGATGTGGAATTGCTCAAGGCACTTTCCGAGCTTTCGGGTCTTAAAATCGTTACTAATACGGGTTATTATGCCGCGGTCAACAAGAAATTCCTGCCCAAGCATGCCTATACCGAAAGTAGTGAAACCCTGGCGGAACGCTGGGAAAAGGAATGGCGGGAAGGTATCGGGGATACGGGCATCCGGCCCGGATTCATAAAACTGGGCGTTGGAAAGGGGCCTTTGGATGCCATTGAGGAGAAATTGTTAAAAGCGGCGATTCTCCTTCACAAAAAAAGTGGCCTACAAATGGCCATGCATACCGGTGATGGGGAAGCGGCCCTTTCACAATATCAAATTATTACAGCGGCAGACGTTGATGGTAAAAATATGATATGGGTCCACGCCCAAAATGGAAAGGATGAAGAAAGGCTGGCCCTTGCCAAAAAAGGGGTGTGGATCAGTCTGGATGGGGTAAGTTCCGAAAAACTGGATAGCTATGTAAACATGATACGTGTTCTGAAGGAAAACCAGCTACTTTCGCGACTTATGATTTCTCACGACTATGGCTGGGGCGTTACAGATGAAAAAGGTACTATTAAGCTCATACCCTTTGATAAGGGAAAGAATGATCCCTACCAGACCATAGATAGACTATTGCTTCCACGGCTTCGACAGTTGGGATTTACCCAAGCGGAAATAGATCTGATAACCACCGAAAATCCTATAAAGGGATATTCCTTGACCCCTTAATCTTTGCTGCTAAAAAGCAACATCTGCCAATTCCTTTCGAATGTACCGGTCTATTTCCAAGACCTCGTCTTCCGCTAAGCTGATGTCGGAGGCAGCCGCATTGGAAATCACCTGGTCTTCGTTCTTGGCCCCGACCAATACCGAAACAATGCCCGGTTTTTGTAAGGCCCATGCGATGGCAATATAGGAAACGGGGCATCCATATTTTTCCGCCAAACCATCCAAAAGTGACAAAAGTCCCTGGATCTGCGGCCAGATTTCGGGCCGATAATAATTGTAAAAACGACTGCGATTATCATTTTCCTCAAAATTGGGGAGCTCCCGATACTTCCCGGTCAACAAGCCACCTGCAAGGGTACCGTAGGTGATAAGGCCGATTTCGTTTTCAAGGCAATAGGGAACCAAGGTCTCCTCTATCTTTCGTTGGAGCATGGAATAGTTGGGCTGTAGACTTACGATATTGACCAAGTCCTTGGCCTGTTCCATCAACTCCATCGTAAAGTTGGAAACTCCCAAATACCGGAATTTGCCCTGCTCCTGAAGTTTTATAAGGGTCTCCAGGGAATCTTCCAAGGGAGTATTGACATCCGGCCAATGTATTTGATATAAATCGATATAATCCGTTCTTAAACGCGAGAGCGATTCATCGATTTCCCTAAGAATGGTCTCGGGTCTAAGATCCCGTAAAAAACTGTCCGAAGTACGGGTAACCCCGGTCTTCGTTCCGATGACTACCTTATCACGATGTCCCTCTATGGCCCTACCTACCACACTTTCCGCATGTCCGGCGCCATAGGCCGGAGCCGTATCGATAAAATTGATGCCGGAGTCCAGGGCCGCATGAATAGTCTTTATGGAAGCATTGTCATCTACATCGCCCCAAAAATCATTGCCCATGGCCCAGGTACCTAAACAAATTTCGGACACCTTTAGATCAGTTTTGGGGATATTCCTGTAATTCATGATATAGGTTTAGTTTAATAATTTTTCGTTCTCGATATAACGCACGCTAACCTCCTTCTTTTCGAAGTACTTCCAAAGGTGGACTCTGGATGACACTTCGGCTATTGCCCAAGCCAATCAACAACACCAAAGCGGTAATGCCCGGTAATAAAATCAGGAAGGGTGCCCAAGAGGGAACAAAGGGTACCTCAAATACAAAGCGTGCCAATAGTTGCGCCCCGAAGAGGGAGAGCAAGATGCCCATGGTACTTCCCAAAACACCCAGATACAAGTATTCCAAAGCAGTGATTCTTAGGATTTGGGGGCTTTTGGCTCCCAAGGTACGTAACAAAACATTTTCCCGAATACGTTGGTATTTACTGGTTCGCACCGAACCAATGAGCACAATAATTCCCGTAAGGATACTAAAAAAGGCCATAAAGTTGATAACCCAGGAAATCTTATCTAGAATACCCTCCAATATCCCGAGCAACTGGCGTAGATCTAAAATAGAAACATTGGGGAACTTACGGACCAACTCTCGCTGCAATTGTGCCGAAGCGGCCTCGTCGGGGGCCCTGGTGGTCAATACATGGAATTGGGGCGCATTTTCCAAGATGCCCTGGGGGAAGAGTATGGAAAAGTTGGGTTGCATCCTACCCCAATCCACGGCCCGTACACTCCCTACAAAAGTCTTCATCAATACGCCCTGCACATTGAACAATATCGTATCCCCGACCACCACCTTGGCATCCCTCGCAATGTTATCGGCCACGGAGATAGGAATGGGAGCGTCCGTATTGGCCTGGGAAATCCATTCACCACTGGTAAGCATTTCCGAATCGATCAAGGAATCGCGATAGGTGACCCTAAACTCATGGTTAAGGATCCATTTGTTCATATTCAAAGTGGTGTCCTGGCGAAGTTCGTTTACGCCCCGCCCTTTGATGCTATGGATTCGCATGGTAACAATCGGAATATTGTCGATGACCGGAAGCCCTTTGGGTAAGATGCTCTCGGCCACGGAATCCTTCTGCTCGGTCTGTACATCCAAGAGAATAATATTGGGACTCTGTGAACTATCCTCCACCCTAGCCTTGGCCAATAGGATATCTTTACTAAAGTAAAGCGTGCTGATCAGGAAAGCACCGACCCCAATGGCCAAGATCAAGACCAAGGTCTGGTTATTGGGGCGAAAGAGGTTTAGCAGACTTTGACGGGCGGTGAATCCCCATGAGGTCGGGAAATATTTTTTTACTCCGCGCATGAGCAAATTGGCCAATCCACCTAAAACTGAAAAAACGGCCAATACACTGAGTACAAAATAGAGGGAATACCTCCAATTATCCAACAGCCATTGGGCAAATCCTAGAACGAACAACAGAATACCGGCCATGACCAGTGCCACCGCCCTTCGGGAACGAACCGGGGTTCCTTCCTGAATGCGGAGAACCTGCAAGGGTGAGACGAACCATGTACTTAACAAAGGTAACAGTGCAAACAGAACGGACATTAAAATACCCAGTAACAATCCCATGAAAATGGGCTTTGCCGAAAGTGAAAGCACTACTTCAAAGGGCAGGAAATCTTGTAGAAGCACGGGAAAGGACTGCTGAAGAATCAACCCCGCTGCCGTCCCGATTATTCCACCCAAAAGTCCCAATCCTGCAATTTGTAAAAGGTAAATCAAGAACGTCTGTTTTCGGGTAGCACCAATACATTTAAGCACCGCAATGGAACGCAACTTCTCCTTGATATAGATATGTACCGAACTAGCAATACCCACACAGCCCAATAACAAGGCAATAAACGCTACCAAATTCAGAAACTTGCCTACATTCCCGAACCTACGGCCCATACGTCTACTCGTTACCGTATGGACATCCAGATCGGCCTTTTCGGCATCAAGAAGGGGATCCAATTTATCGTTCAACGTGCTCAAATCGGTATCCGCATCGGCCTCAAAAAAATAATTATATTCAATACGGCTTCCGGTCTGCAGTAATCCCGTTGCCTCAATGGATCCATAGGGTACCCATACCGGCGGGGCGATCGAACTGAATACACCCGTAGTTCCCGGACCGGAATCCAAGCGTCCTATAATGGGAAAGGTAACGTCCCCGATTTTAATATTGTCCCCCACTTTGAGGTTAAACTGTAACATAACGGTAGCATCCACCAAAGCTCCGTTCTGCTCCTGATAGGTGTCGCCGGCATTCTCCGGATAGGTCTCCAAATCGCCATATAACGGATAACCACCTTCTATACCGCGAACTTCCACCAATTTGGTCGACCCGCTTTTTGGAAAAGCGGCCATGGAGACAAACTTTACTTCCATCGCCTCGGCGCCCAAGGAATCAATAAGGGCCTGGACTTTCTCTGTGGGCAATTGCTTGGTCTCTATGGTGAAATCGGCACCCATGAGGGCCTTGGATTGCAGGGCAATATTCTCTTTGAGGCTTTCACTAAAGGATTGGATGGATACAACGGCCGCGATGCCCAAAATAATGGAGGCCATAAAAAGCAACAACCGTTTGCCGCTGGCCTTACCATCCCGCCAGGCCATCTTTAACAACCATTGGGTACCTGCCGTAGTCTTCAAATTTCGATCGGTCTTGCTCACAACGCCGTCGCTTTTTCCTCTGCCAAGATTTTTCCGCCCTTTAGTCTTAGAATATGCTGTGTTTTTCGGGCAAGGTCCAAATCATGGGTGACGATTACCAAAGTGGTACCGGCTTCCTTATTGAGCTCAAAAAGTAATTGTACCACCTTCTCGCCCGTTTCCTCATCCAAATTTCCTGTAGGTTCGTCGGCAAATAAAATCGAGGGGCTATTCGAAAAGGCTCTGGCCAAAGCGACACGTTGTTGCTCCCCCCCGGAAAGTTGTGAGGGATAATGGTTTAAGCGACCGGCCAATCCAACTTTTTCCAAAAGCTCCCTGGCCACAACGCCTGCATTTTTGGCACCCTGCAATTCCAGGGGTACGCTTACATTCTCCAGGGCTGTCAAGGTAGGCAACAATTGAAAATCCTGAAAAATGAACCCCACTTTTTGGTTGCGCAACAATGCCCTTTCGTCCTCATTGAGGGATTGAAGTTCGGTTCCACAAAGTTCAATACTACCCGTACCTGGTTTATCCAGTCCTGCACAAAGTCCCAATAAGGTGGTCTTTCCGCTCCCCGAGGGACCAACAATAGCAAAGGTATCCCCCTCGTTTATGGCGAAGGATATATCGTCCAATACCGTTAATTCTTTGGAACCACTGGTATACGTCTTCCCAAGGTGGCTAACGTTTAATATCTTTGTCATAATCCTTTTCTGAAATGCCTAAAGGCATAAAGGACAAAATAAGGAAATGATTTTGATATTTAGACCTCGGCAGCATGCACACACTCTTAAAACTTTGTTATTTTTTCTCCCTGTTCCTTTTGTTGTCCTGTGGGGGCAAATCCACACAGAAATCGGAAGACACGACAGCTGAATCGACAAATTCGTCAACGGAAGAGACAGAGAGGAAGGACAATAAGACCATTATCTTCTTTGGTGATAGTCTTACCGCCGGACTGGGCCTGGATCCCCAGGAGGCTTTCCCGGCCGTTATTCAGGGTACCTTGGATTCCCTGGGTATGAATTACACGGTAATCAATTCTGGACTTAGCGGGGAGACCACGGCCAGTGGAAGAAACCGATTGGATTGGGTATTGAACCAAAAGGCCGACATCTTCATACTGGAATTGGGTGCCAATGATGGATTACGGGGGATTCCCTTAGAAGAAACCCGAACCAATTTACAGGCCATTATCGATGCCGTACAGAAAAAAAATCCCAGCACCCAAATTGTTCTTGCCGGTATGCAGATACCACCCAATATGGGACAGGACTATACCTCGGAATTCCGTAAAATATTTCCGGAACTGGCGGAGAAGAATACTTTGCCACTAATTCCTTTTTTGTTGGAGGGCGTAGCGGGCAATCCCGAATTGAACCAGGAGGACGGCATACATCCAACCGTTGAAGGTCAAAAAATCGTGGCCAACAACGTATGGGCGGTTCTGGAGGGTGTTTTACGGAACTAAACCACTCTTACTCTTCCAAAGCCAAAGGTTTGAGCGATCAATGAAATTGTCGGAGGTTATTGGGTTTTAAGTTATTTTTTACTTTGGGCAACAATAACTTAGTAACCAGGCAACTTTTTTAAAATCGGGATATTCACGGAAAACGGCCCCAAAAAGTTCATGGGACACCAAAAGTACATACCTGTCGGTCATGGTCAATGAGCCTTGTCGAATGCAGGCAGGGTTTCAACCAACGATCGCAATCAATGCATTTATTTATAGTATCTTAAGGCATCAACCTAAGATTACTCTATCATGAAGAGGTTTTTTGTCCTATACCTGATTATCGTCCTTAGCTCCTGTAAATCCGACAAAAAGAAGACCGAAACTACGGAACAATGGACCTCCCTCTGGAATGGCACCGACCTGAGCGGCTGGCATAGTTATCTGGGAACACCGTACCAAATGAAAACTGATAGCCTGGGCAATACCCTAGTTCCTTTTGGCATAGATAACGACCCCTCGGAAGTAATTACCGTGGTGGATACCGATGAGGGAAAGGCCATCCGAATTTCGGGTGTGGCCTGGGGCATGATCTACACGGAACAGGGTTATCGGAATTACCACCTAAAGCTAAAGACAAAATGGGGCGAGGACATGCATCCTCCAAGGGAAAAAGGGCCTAGGGATAGTGGTTTGCTCTATCATGGTTTTGGGGTACCCGGTGCCGTAAATAATTGGATGGATTCGCAGGAACTGCAAGTGCAACAAGGCGACATGGGCGATTACTGGCCCGTGGGCGATGTGGAAATCGATGTCCCGAGTATTCTCAAGGACAGTGTATATTATATCTATAAGGACAATGCGCCTTTACGTTCCTATTATTACGCCGAAATACTCAGGACGGCAACCCATGATAGTTTGGCAAAGCGACGCGTGTTCAAGGCTTTTGATGCGGAAAGACCCCATGGTGAATGGAATGATGTGGAACTGATAGCCCTTGGGGATTCCAGTATCCATATTGTAAACGGGAAGGTAGTTATGCGACTATTCAATTCCAGAAAAATGTCGACCCAAGAAAAACTAGATTCGGGAAAGATTATATTGCAATCCGAAGGCGCCGAGGTTTTCTATAAGGATTTATATATAAAACAGATTACGGAAGTTCCGGAAAAATATCGGTAGTTGCTTAGAAGAAGGGATTAAGCCAATTTAGCCCGGTTTCTTTTGGTTGTAAAAGACAAAGCCTTTTTTACCTTTGCATTGGAACGCTTGTACAAACGGGCAACCTCAGCCTTGTTCTCGAAAGAAATTCCTTCCTCAATGGTCTCGGTAACGATTCCTATTTCAATGGTCTCAACCTTTACTTCTGAAGTAGTATCCTGGGCTTGGGCAGCGATTCCGATGAAGAGAACAAAAATTAAAGTTACTAGCGTTTTCATGACTTGCGTTTTTATATAATAAAAACGCCGTGAAGCATATCCTACCGAGTTTCGATTCGCTGAAAACCCCTTATTTTTCGGTATCTGACAGAAATTGGGATAAAGTGCACAATAGCATCGGTGAACGGAAGGATACCCAAAATCACTTTACCGAAAGAAGGTGCGTTTTAACGGAATTCCAGCCTTTGATTTTAATCATAAAAAACCCGTTTGTTTAAAAAATAGATAGGAAAATTGGGTCGGTTTATAAGGTATTAGAGATAATCCTAACTTTATAGAGCGGTGATTTATGCCCAATTAGTGATACTACAATGAAAAAATACGTTTTGTTTGCGCTGCTTTTGGTTTGTCTATATTCCTGTAACCCGAAGAAAGAGGTCGAGGAAAGACCCAATATCGTTTTGATTATGGCCGATGATATCGGTTTTTCGGATATCGGGAGCTATGGAAGCGAAATCCAGACCCCGAATATCGATTTTTTGGCCGAAGGCGGCATGCGGTTTACTACCTTCTATAATATGGCCAAATGTAATCCCACCCGCTCATCCTTGTTGACCGGTTTGTACACTGGCGGAAATGGGGCCGTCCACCTGGCACATCTGACCAAAAAGGCGGGATACGAAAACATCATGAGCGGAAAGGAGCACTTTGACCCTTGGGTGCCGGAGTATTGCACGGCCGAAAATGTGTTTGACCAGGCCTTTACCTTTTGGGCAACTACGGAATATTTTCGCCCGCCTTCCGGGGAATTCGAACGGCCGTTTTACCTAAATGGTAAGGAATTACAGGCCGAAGAGATTCAATTTGAACAATCGCCCATGTACAAAACCGATTTCATAACCGATTATGCGTTAAACTGGTTGGACGACACTTTTCAAAAGGAGAAGCCCTTCTTTCTGTATCTTCCCTACCATGCGGCACATTATCCCCTACAGGCGAGACCGGAGGATATCGCCAAGTACCGGGGTACCTACCTAAAAGGGTGGGATAAATTGCGAAAAGAACGCTTTGCGAAAATGAAGCAATTGGGTGTGATAACCGAAAATACAGAGCTAAGTCCAGCTGAAGGCAACCTCAACCAGTTTCGAAAACCGTTGGTACCGGAATATGTGGAATATTACCCATGGGACGGTCTATCCGCATCGGCCCAAGATTCCCTGGATCTGGAAATGTCGGTGTTTGCGGCCATGGTAGACCGAATGGACCAGAACATAGGACGGGTGCTGGACAAACTACGCGAAAATGGAAAACTGGAGAATACCCTTGTCTTATTTCTGGTGGATAATGGTTCATGTCCCTTTTATACCAATAAAGTAAAGGATGTGGCCCCTGGTCCGGCGGATTCCTATTGGAGCCTACGCGCCACTTGGGCCAACTTGGGAAATACGCCCTTTCGGCAATACAAGCAATGTGGGCACGAAGGCGGGAGCCATACCCCCTTTATCGCGTATTGGCCCGATCATATAGTCCCGGGGACCATTACCCGGCAGCCCGGACATGTAGTGGATGTGGCCCCTACTTTTTTGGAAGTACTGAAAACTTCCTATCCGGATTCTATAAACGGCCATGCTACCCTACCGCTTCAAGGGAGTTCGCTAGTGCCTATTTTTAAGGGCGAAGAAAGAATGGAGCCCGATTTTTTTGTCTCCGGCCTGGATAAGTTCCGTATGTTCCGAAAGGGGGATTATAAAATTGTAAGGCTCAATGGTGGAGATTGGGAACTCTATCATATAAAGGAAGACCCTACGGAACTCAACAACCTGGCCTCGACCTTTCCCGAAAAGGTAAAGGAACTGGCCGATGAGTACACTTCGTTACATCTGAATTGAATATTGCAAGTCTTCTAGAAGAATAAATCTGATAAGAAGGATTAAGCCAATTTAGCTCGGTTTCTTTTTGTGGTGAATGACAAGGCCTTCTTTACTTTGCTATTGGAACGCTTGTACAAACGGGCAACCTCAGTTGTGTTTTCGAAAGAAATTCCTTCTTCAACAGTCTCGGTAACGATTCCCATTTCAATGGTCTCAACCTTTGTTTCAGAAGTAGTATCCTGAGCTTGGGCGGCGATTCCGATGAAGAGAACAAAAATTAAAGTTACTAGCGTTTTCATGACTTGCGTTTTTATATAATAAAAACGCCGTGAACCGTATCCTTCCGGGTTTCGATTCGCTGAAAACCCCTTATTTTTCGGTATCTGACAGAAATCGGGATAAAGTGCACAATAGCATCGGTGAACGGACGAAGATCCCAAATCACTTTACCGATATTCTTTGCTTTTTATCCCTAAATCGATTTAAAAAAGTAGCTGTCATCAAAAGCGTGAACTACCTCGAATGCAGGCTTAATTCCTGGTCAAAAAAAGAGATATACGGACAACAGTTTCGCCTAACCCCTAGTTATAGCTTAAACAGAAGATTGGGATCTGGGCAGTTGCTGGAATAAAAATCCAAGTCCGTACGGGAACATACTCCTGGATAATCGCCTTGATTATGTTGCATATCCTGGATAATTTGAAAATGGAGGTGCGGGGCATAATGTACGTTGATATCCGGCGTACCCAAGGTGGCCAAGGCCTCTCCCGGTCGGAACTCTTTCCCGGTATACAGGCCTTCCAGGGATTCCGGGGAAAGATGTCCATATAGTGTATGGAAGGTCACCCCCTTTACTTCATGTATCAGAATGATTGTAGGCCCATAATCTCCAGGCGTGGTATTGTTTCGAAAACTATGCACTTTCCCAAGCAATGGGGTGACTACTTGGGTTCCGGCCGGTGCCCAAAAGTCTATCCCCAAATGGATATTCCGGGGCGGCTTTCCTTGGGTGGCAAAGCCCGACTTATCCGCATAAAGATTCCGCTGTTCCAAATAGCCCCCATAGGCCACCGCCGCCGAACGTTGTTTTAGAACTTGATCAATATAGGCCTGACATTGGTCGGGATCCGTGATGGCCATCCCTTCCAAATCCGGATTATGGGCGGACAAGTCGATCGGGGTATAGGCACTTACTGAAATTTTAGTATCCAGTATCGCTACCGGTTGTTGTGAAATTCCGTTAAGAGTTATTTCCAAGGTGCACATGTATCAAATGTATTCATTTCGGCAAAACCGGATATAGGGCTTTCAAAAGAAAGTGCAATTGCAAGTCATTTCCTAAAACAGAAAAGCTCCAAAGTTGTAATGAGAAAAGGGAATCGAAGTGGATTTCGTTTCCGATTTAAGGTTTGGAAGGATAAAACCTGCCCTAAAAAATTTTACAGTACATATTTCTCATAACATCGATGGATTGATGGGGCATTCCTTAATGGTATTCTAAATGCTTGAAAAAGCAGTAAGTCGGGTAAAACACTGGTCATGTTCCGTTATTTTGAAGTATAACAAATATCAACTATATTAAATCGCACTTTAGATACTCGAGATACCGAAATGGTTTAAGTCGGGTGAATTACATCTTTTAGGAACATGAAATTATCTAGAAGAAAATTTATAACAAATACTTCGTTGTTAGGTGGAGCGGCACTGATGCCCATTACTTCGTGTGCACAACGGGATACCACTAAAGCAGGTTTAACGGATTATTCGAAGCTGGATGAAATTTTAGGTCAGCCTGTATTCAAGAGGGAACTGTTCCCGGAACCCGTTATTATAGCATCGGTCGAAGTTTTGGTCAAGGATTCCAATTGTATGTATAGGGTACGTTCCAAAGATGGTGATGAAGGTATCTCGGCCGGACATCCTTTTATTGCCTGTAGCTCCTATCCCATGGTTCCCAGGAATTTGGCGCCACACTTTGAAGGAAAGGATGCCAGAGATCTGGATCAACTTATTTTCAATGCAGTGGAAGGGAATGTGAAAAGACAGGGAATCCCCCTTAATGTTCATGTGGCCGGTATTGAGTTCGCCATTTTGGATCTTATGGGCAACAAGGCCAACAAACCGGCAGGACAACTAATAGGTGACCTTTTAAGAACGGAGGTACCCATATATCTGGGACATCATTATTCCAATCTAAGAAAACTGGAACCCGAGAAATCCCTTGCCCTTATGCAAAAAGATGCCGAGGATACCTCGGCTAAAGCGATAAAGCTTAGGGCCGGACTAGGTGATAATTTGGCCTCCGATAAGGATAATGCCCCAGGTAGGACGGAGAAACTTATTCGAATGGCCCGTGAAAAATTTGGGGATGATATGGTGCTAATGATTGATGGGAATGGCTCCTATTCGGTAAAGGAGGCCATCAGGATTGGAAAAATACTGGAAGAATACAACTATGATTTTTATGAGGAGCCCATACCCTGGGATTGGTACGAGGAGCAAAAGATAGTTGAAAGGGCCTTGAATATTAAAATGGCCGGTGGAGAGGAGGAGTTCGGGATACACGCCTTCCGCTACTTAATAGGAAACGAAGTTTTTCAGGTGTTGCAACCAGACTTGTTTTATTTTGGAGGAATGGTTCGTACCATGCGGGTAGCCCGTATGGTAGAATCAGCGGGTCTAGCGATCACTCCCCATATCTCAGGTAATGGTTTCGGATTTCTATATATGTTGCAAATGGTTTCGGTATGCCCGGCCGCCTACACCTATCATGAATTTAAATTGTTCGACACCAAGGACGCCAATGGAGATATCATTCCAATCGAAAGCAAGACAGGCCCATTTGTGAGTAATAATGGAATCATCGAGGTACCAATAGGATCAGGTCTAGGCGTAAATGTTGACCCCGATTACCTTAAGACCCATACCGTATTTAAAGGGTAGGCCTTTGGCGACTTGACATTGTACTTGCAGTAGGATTTTATAATTGGGTGTTTATCCTTAAACTCAATTTTACGCATGTTTGTTCATATCAAAGGCCGTAATCGGGGTTATGCTTTCGGTAACGTGACGGTGCAGAGGTGGCACAATTTTCTGGTGACCCCTTGTAATTTGGCCTAAAATTTAAATGTTGGAAAACGTAGTTGAAGGGGAAAAATACGTTTTCGCCGTCCGTGCCTGCGGCTCTTGGGTTTGGCATACCTCGTTCACCGCTGTATTTGAATCAATTTTTATTGTATTGCCCCGAGGAGTTAGAGCATTATTGACCGGCTACTTTCTTTAATCCTAGTGATACACTTTATGAAAATTCTCAGAAATAGTGTCATTAGAAGGAGAAAGAATATGATTACTGTTAGGATTAGGTTGATGATTTCCATAGAAAAGATTTCAGATAAAATATATAAAGGGGGGATTTGAAAAATAGTGATTAAATCAAAAAATGCAAAACCTGTATAGTTTATAAAATAATCAAATATGGAATTTTAGTATGCGGTAGGGCTACTGGTGGTTGCGCAATTCTGCTTATAGATTTATTACAAGATACATATACTTCAAATGTATGATTTGTATTTATTTGGGCAAGGCGGCATATGAAGCTTATAAAAAAGGTCTTAGAGAGATAATTTCTAAATACAGAAAAGGTTGGAATTAAATCACTTGCAGGAAGCATTCTTGCCGGTAGTATTTCAGTCCAATTTTTTTCAAATATTTAAATCATTTTTTCTACACGCCGTTACTTGCGTTCTGTGAACTTCGTATTCGTTTTACTCACTTATTGAGAAAGACTTATTAATAAATCTACCGAGTAGAAGAAGAAAAATTAGCGAAAGAAGCTATCATCTTCTATTACCCACTGATTACCCCTTCTATTTATAAACTTGGCTTGCAAATTTGGAGTAATATGTAAGATATTTTCATTAGTTTTTATCACTTTATCAAGGTAATCCGAGTAGTTTGGAATTCCTTCGTAACTGTGAAGCAGGACTCTTTCTACTAGGAGTTTATTCGAGTCATGTAACTTACCAAATTCCCAAGCTTTAATTTCCTCCGGTAATTCCGGCAAAACAATCTTACTGGTGCTTTGGCTGTCAAAAATAATACGCCAGTTGTAGAGGGTTCTATCCCCATCCACTATATCCACATCGTTTAAATTGTTTAGAAAAACTGTTCCTGTGATATGTCCATTACCATTTTTTACAAGGTCAATTTCCTTTCCACTATGGACATAATCAAAAGACCAGGTTGGAATGTCGTAAACGTCGTTTAAAGGAGCTCCAACTCTTTTGGTATAATAATCTTCCCAATGAAAAACATGACTGTACTTCTCAAAAGTATTGTTGAAAAAATATCGTATAGAATTGGAATCTGGAAAATCTTTGCTTATTGTGTGGTTATGTTGCCAAATATAATGAAAAATACCATCAGTAAAGTCTTGTTCATTCTTGTAACCTAGAATTGTCAAATAGCCGTACCTATCATCTCCCGCACCATCATTGTAGGAGCCATCAAGGGTTCTTAGCTCAATACCTTCTCTTATTAAATCATTGGCATCCAATGTAAAATCAGATGATAAATCTTCCTTTTTCAACCAAATATATGCGAAGTCATTTTGAGATAGATTGTGAATAGGAACGTAATAATCCGTGATATCTCGATTACTATTACTCATCTCAATCTCATCTATGACGAAGGCATTTGAATTTGAATAATACTCCACACCGTAGCCATAACTTGGTAAAATAGTGCCGAAATTGAATAAATCACTTTCAGAAAATCCATTAGCATTGTATTCATTTCTAACCGTATTACCATATCTCGTCGGGATTTTTGGTATTAAAATCCTTAAATTGTTCCTTGTCAAATCTTTAATGGTGAATAAATCTGTTTGGTTGAACGAATCAGATACAATTTTTGCCGCATAGGTGAGCATATAGGGCGTGTCAGAGGAAATTTCCATTGACGTTGTCAATTTGAAATTTTGTGATTCAGGATTGACTTTCTTGGTAGCTAGTAATTTTCCGTCAATGCTGGAGGCAAAAAAAAAGAATTCTGATCTAGAGGGCAAAAAAAAGCCCTCAGGTAAATCTAATTCCAAAAGTGTCCTATGTATACTCACGGGGTACTCATGTTGAGTTATATTGTTGTTTGAATCCGTAATTTTTAAAGTTAAAACAGTATCTCCTGCAGGAAAATCTTCAGGGTCTAAATTTATCTCAAATTCTTTGGATCCTTCTTCAGTATCTACAATTTCATCACCAATAAATACCTCAATTTTTGAAACTCCCAAGTCATTATTATTTATTGTAACCATAAAATTCACACTCTCATAAATTATAGGATTTTCTATTATTGAAGAAACGTTAATATCTTCATTATCTAGGACTTCATGCATTATATCTTTTTGCTTTTCTGCTGTAGGTTCCGACTTTTCACAACCTATTGTCAAAAGAAACACTGTTGTGATTATTGAAACTTTTGCTATTTTCTCCATATCGGGGGTTTTTGGAATATGTTTTTTGCGACCCAATCATTTGGCTCGTTTACAACAAAATTAGTTCAAAAATGAATCCCACAAAACAGACTTACCACAAACGACTGTAAATTCTAGATGAACAGCGGTCTCCTGTTGATAGGGATATAATCCAATATAAATGTATTGATAAACCTAGGCGGTAATTGTGTTAGACTATTTTGAAAAGATCCAAAACTGAGTCAATTGTACCAATGCATTTTTGCATTAAAAGAATTGAAAAAGGATTCTTTAGGCAATACTCAACAAAAAAAAGGACTGCTGGCCGACAATCCTAAAAGCCAAGTAGTTCAACTACATAAGGGGGCAATGAAAATAAAATCATAGGTTAATTGCGATACCTTACATTGGGAACTTCCTTATCTTCAAATACCGAAATCTTAACATATTTTAACCAAAGTTCCCGTAAGGAGGTACTAACTTCGGCAACAAACCCTGAAAAAGAAAAATACATGAAACGAACATGAATTTTTTTAATCAAAAACTACACACAGTGGAACGATTAAAACAAATTCATGAGAGAACGAGTGCAACGAGTGCCTGCCTGCCGCAGGCAGGGTTGCATGGGTTCTTAAATTTTTAGATATCTTATTTACAGACAGTTAAAAATTTTAAACACATGAAAGTTTTAAAAATAGCCCTTTGGGCGCTATCCCTTTTGGTTTTGGGCAGCTGCCAATCCAAGGCCAATGAAAACAAAAAAGTGGCCATTGACACGATGTCCCAAGAGGAAAACAAGGAAATGGCCCAAATGTCCTCCCAAGATTTAAGTGCCTATGAAACCGCCTATTTTGCCAGTGGTTGTTTTTGGTGCGTGGAAGCCATTTTTGAGAGTGTGAAAGGGGTAAAGGAAGTGGTTTCCGGATATTCCGGCGGGAGTGAGGAAAATCCATCCTATGAGCAGGTGGCCCGAGGACTCACCAGTCATGCCGAGGCCGTGGAAGTCTACTACGACCCAAAAGTGATATCCTTTGTAGAATTGGTACAGGTCTTCTTCGGATCCCACGATCCTACCACCTTAAATCGGCAAGGACCAGATCGGGGAACACAATACCGCTCCGTGGCCTTTTATAAGAATGTGCAGGAAAAGAAAATCATAGACAGCTATATTGCGGCATTAAAGGAACAAAACGTCTATGAGGGCGCCCCCATAACCACGGAGGTCACGGAATTTACCAAGTTTTGGAAGGCCGAGGAATACCATCAGGATTACGAACGCAAACATCCCAACAATTCCTATATCACCAACGTCTCCATTCCAAGGCTCAATCGGTTTAAAAAGAATTTCGGAGATTATCTAAAGGAAGATCTGCATTAATCTTTTTTTGGTATCAAGAACAAAGCGACCTTAATTCGGTCGCTTTTTTATTTGTAAATTTATCGGATAGTCATAGCTTAGTGGATTTTGAATTCTGTTGTACCTAAATTTACGCAAACGTTGTAAATTTCCCCTATCGGTTTTTATCCGTTCGATGTGGAATGGGCACTGCTCAAAACGCAGTACAGGACGGTATAAATCCGGGACTAGGGCGCAAAGAGGAAAATCAACATGAAAAACAGAAGAAGTTTTATAAAAAAGGTATCCGCTGGAATTGTGGGCGTAACCGCCGTGACCCTCCCGGAAATAGCCAAGGCCTCCACTTTATCAAGTATCCCGAGACCGGTAAATTCTGACCTAAAACTTGGGGTAGCCTCCTATACGCTTCGTGAATTTTCCATGGAAGAGGCTCTGGATATGACCTTGCGATGCGGGGTGGATCGGATTACCTTTAAGAGTATGCACCTTCCCCTGGATTCCGACAAAGAAACTATTGAAAAGGCGGTGGCCCTATGCAAACAGAAGGGCATTGAACTGTATGGAGCCGGGGTCATTTATATGAAGACCAAGGACGAAGTGGACCAGGCCTTTACCTATGCCAAGATCGCCGGCCTAAAAATGATCATCGGGGTACCCAATCATGAATTGTTGGACTATGTGGAGAAAAAAGTAAAGGAGACCGATATTAAACTGGCCATTCACAACCATGGACCAGGGGATAAACTGTATTCCAGTCCGGAAGATGCCTATGTAAAGGTTCAGAACCGGGACCCCCGTATGGGACTATGTATCGATATTGGCCACGCCCATCGTATCGGTCGTGATCCCGCAGCGGACGTTACCGCTTTTTCGGATCGGGTCTTTGATATCCATCTAAAGGATGTCACGGCGGCCAAAGCCGAAGGAGAGACCTGTATCATTGGTAGGGGTACCATCGATTTTCCTACCTTTTTAAAAACGGTACAAAAATTGGGATACCAAGGTACCTTGGCCTTGGAATACGAGGCGGAAGCGAAGGATCCACTTCCGGGAATGGCCGAATCCATGGGCTACGTCAAAGGCATTTTATCAACCCTATAACCTAAACCAAAATGAATACGAACAGAAGGGAGTTTATTAAAAAAACAACGGCGGGTACCGCTGCAATTACCTTGGGCGGATTGGCCATGCCAAATCTGGGCAACGCCCGTATCCTTGGGGCGAACGATCATATCAATTGTGCCGTTATCGGGGTACGGAGCCGGGCCAAGGCCCATGTAAAGGCCATCCATGCGGATAATAATGCCCTAATTCTATACAATTGCGATGTAGATGATGGAATTATAGAGGAACACAATGCCTGGTGCCAGGAGAACATTGGTTACGTACCCAAAGTAGAAAAGGATTTCCGAAAGATTTTGGAGGACAAGGACGTGGATGCCGTCTTTATCGCCACCCCGGAGCATTGGCATGCGCCCATGGCGATTATGGCGCTCCAGGCCGGAAAGCACGTATATGTAGAAAAACCCTGTAGCCACAACGCACACGAAAATCAACTTTTGGTACAGGCCCAGAAAAAGTATGGCAAGAAGGTTCAAATGGGCAATCAGCAACGTTCGGCACGGACCTCTATTATGGCCATTGAGGATATCCGAAACGGTATTATCGGCGATGTCTTCAAAGGTGAGGCCTACTACTCCAACAATCGAGGTTCCATAGGCAAGGGAAACAAAATACCCGTACCCAAATCCTTGGATTGGGAACTTTGGCAAGGACCTGCCCCTCGGGAAAGCTATCGGGACAATATACATCCCTATAATTGGCACTGGTTCCGTACCTGGGGTACCGGTGAGGTACACAATAACGGAACCCATGAAATCGATATATGTCGATGGGCCCTAGGTGTGGACCTACCGGAGACCGTTACTTCGTTCGGAGGAAAATATACCTATAACGATGACTGGGAATTTGTGGACAACCAACAGGTAACCTACGCTTTTGCCGGAAATAAATTCATCACCTGGACGGGGCATAGTCGAGGCGTATTAAAACCGACCCGGCCCGGAAGAGGCATCACTATTTACGGAAGCAAGGGATCCATTCAACTGGATCGCAACTTCTATAAATTGTTCGATCTTCAAGGGAACCCCATAAAGGCGGAGTACGAGAAATCAGCCAGTGCCACGACCAATACCCAAGGTATAGGCGGATTGGATGTAGACCACGTGGGCAACTTTTTTGCGGCCATTCGGAAAGATCAATCCCTTAACGCGGACATCAACGATGCCAGCTTCTCCACTATGCTGTGCCATTTGGGCAACATGGCCCAGGATGCCGGGGAAATGCTGAAGATCGATACAACAACTGGAAAGGTATTGAACAGCGAAAAAGCCATGAAAAATTGGAAAAGGGAATACGAAAACGGTTGGGAGCCGAAAATCTAATCCCAAAAACATAAAAAAGTAGTAAAGAAACGACAGATTGAAATGAAGCGAAGGGAATTTGTGGTAAAAAGCGGCCTGGCCTCCGCTGCGGTGGCGACATCCGCAACAGCAATGGGGCAGATCATACAAAAGGAAAGTGCCAATGAAACCTTGAATATCGGTGTAATAGGCACTGGGGATCGTGGCAGTGGATTGATTCCATTGATCAATCAGATTCCCAACTTCAATGTCGTTGCCTGCTGTGATGTCCTTCCTTTCCGATTGGAAAAGGGGCTTGCAAAAGTAGAAGGCAAGGCACAGGGCTACAAGGACTATCGCAAGCTTTTGGAACAGCCCGACTTGGATGCCGTACTGGTCGCCACCCCCTTTAACACACATTCCAAAATTGCTTTGGATGCCCTGGATGCCGGACTGCACGTATACTGTGAAAAGACCCTGGCCAAGGGTTTTGATGGTATACAGAATCTGGTCAATAAGGTCAAGGCCTCGGACAAAATCTTTCAGACCGGGCACCAATACCATAGTTCGCGGCTATACACCTATGTGGTGGACATGATCAAAAAAGGGGAAATCGGTAAAATTGCCGCGATCGAATGCCAATGGAACCGGAACGGGGATTGGCGACGATCCGTACCCGATCCCAAATTGGAACGTTTGATCAACTGGCGTATGTATCGTGAGTTTTCAGGTGGATTGGTCGCTGAACTCTGCTCCCATCAAATCGACTTTTCCAATTGGGTCTTGGGGGAAACCCCGGAAAAAGTAATGGGTGTTGGCGGTATTGATTATTGGAAGGACGGCAGGGAAACTTATGACAATATTCACCTGCTCTACAGCTACCCGAGCGGGGTAAGGGCAAAATTCACCTGTTTGACCAGTAACGCCATGAACGACTACAAAATAAGGGTCATGGGCGATCAAGGCACCGTTATTATGGACTATGCGAGGGCCTGGTACTATCCGGAAGGCAAAAAGAACAAGGAAATGGGCGAAGTGGACGGCGTAGCCGGGGCCACCCTAAAGTGGGACGAAGGCAAAGGCTACCCTATTGAAGTAGATCATGAAGATCCCAGTAAACAGGCCTTGCTGGATTTTAGGGAAAGTGTTGCGAACAATACAGAACCCATATCCAATATCACTACAGGTGCCAATGCCGCGGTCTGTGTACAAATGGGATTGGATGCCATGCATAACGAAAAAATCGTTCGTTGGAAATCCGATTTGGACCTCTAGCATAGGAAATTAGACCTACTTTTTGACATTGCTTTTTCAAAAAGCGGCAAAAATTGCTATCTTTAGTAGAGTAACCCCAATACTTATCACTGATGAAAGCTGCAATGACCGTATGCTTGGCTTTCCTTTTTGTGTGCTGTAACCCTATCCAAAAAAAGGAAGACCATCACCTTATTTCCGTAAAAAAAAGTCCACACCCCATTACAATCGATGGTAAGGCGACCGAAAACATTTGGGCCCAGACCGAATGGCATGCCTTGGATCAGAACTGGTTGGGAAAGCCCTATGAGCATAACGACTTTAACGGAAAGTATAAATTGAGTTGGGATGAGGATGCCCTCTACATTTTGGTCGAAGTAACTGACGATATCCTATACGATCAGTACAAGGATCCCCTTAAACTGTGGTGGAACGATGATTGTATGGAAGTTTTTATTGATGAGGACAATTCGGGGGGATTGCACCAATTTAGCCATAACGCCTTTGCCTACCACATTGCCCTGGACGGAAACGTAGTAGACCTTGCGCCAAATAAGGAACCACAACTCTACAACGAACATATAGTTTCCAAACATATCACCGAGGGGCATACCACGACTTGGGAAATCGCCATCCATGTATATGACGATACCTATGTTGATGGGGGAAACAACATTCCAAAAACCTTGAACAGCACCAAAAAAATAGGTTTTGCTTTGGCGTATTGTGATAATGACAGCAGTACGGAAAGGGAAAACTTTATCGGATCGGTTTTTGTTCCAGGGGAGGATAAAAATCAGGGATGGATCAATGCGGATATTTTTGGGACGCTCTTACTGGAGGAATAATCAATCCAATAGGATATTGCTGTACTTGGAATGGATTACGATGGACGCCTTGTTGTTCTCATCCAAATGATACCCTTTAACGATTTCCGTGTTGAGATTCTTTTTTCGGTCAAGTTTTAGCTGGTCGGGGCAATCGACCCTGGAATTGGTTCCATTGATGTATATGGCATAAGCCGTTGAGGGCAAATTGCAGATCAACTCGGCATTTTGCAAGGTAACATCCAGTTCCTTAAAGTTATCCGATACCGTATTGATGTGCAAGGGCCCCAAATCGCTTTTGATAAAGGCACTTTTTAATAAATGGTCTATGGAGACATCCGAAGAGGTAGCACTTAAACGAAGGTTGAGCACTTCCTGTAGATCTACATTTTCGGAATAATTGGTCCGTAATTGCCCATAATTCCATTTCTGTACACTTACTGGGGAATAGGAGACCTTAATATCGGTCTGGTCGCCATCTATGGTACTGGCCCATAAATAAGCATGAGAGAGCGTTGCATTAATGTTTTTGGTATTCTCCGCCAGTTTTACCTCGCCATGGCGTACGTTCATTTTAATCTTGGTATTCTTGGGCATCTTTATCTTAATGGTCTTTTTCACCTTATAATTTTTGTGTTCCCCATCACTATGAAAATAAAAGGTGTTTGGCAATCTTTTCAGGCTGTCTCCCGCAATAAAGGGGTAAACGGAGTCGTGGTAAATAAACCGTTCCACTTTTCGCGCTTCAATGGCGGCCATTCTTTTTTCACGGGCTTCGGCTCGTTTTTCCCGGGCCTCTTCCATTCTTTCCATACGTTCCGCTTGGGCGGCCTCCCTAGCTTGTAACCGTTCTTCCCGGGCCCTTTCCCGCTCCTCCATTCTTTCTTGGTGCCGTTTTTCCCTTTCGGCGCTACGGGCCTCCATACGCTCCGCCCACTCTTCCATTCGTTCCTGATACTCCTCATCAAAGTACTTGCCGAATTCCTTCTGCCACTTTTCCAAATACTCTTCGCCATCCTCTTTATAGGCCTCATAATCGAAATCATGAAAGGGGACTACGGGCAGGGGCGGGAATTCGGGAAGTTCGGCAAGTTCCGGAATCTCAGGAATCCCCGGAATTTCGGGAATATCCACAATAAAGGGCTCCAGTTCAGGAATATCCAGCACCATATTAAAGGAAGGTGCAAACGACCAGGAATTCCCGGAGTTTGTACGTATCTCAATTCTTTTACTATTGCCCATAATAGTTATGGGATCGTTCTTAAAATAGCGCTGGGCCTCCTCTTCCGTGGCACCTTCCAAGGTTACCACGGCCTCGATGCCGATCTGGTCCCTGTCCCAGGTTTCGAATTCGATATCTGCATGACTGGTATTCAATTCCAGTACGGTATCATCGTTGACCACAAAGGTCTCGTTATAGGTCTCCGTATGCTTCTGCGCATTGACTTCTATAAGACCAAAGCAGAGTAGAATCCCTATAGTGTTAAATAGTATTCTTTTTGACTTGTTCATTTTTTGATGATTTTAACTCGTTTAATTTCCTTTTTAATTTCTGTAGCAATTGCAGCCGTAACTGGAGGTTCTTGATCAAAGCGGTTATAGTCTGGTCATTGGGGCCGATTTCGTTCAATTCCGAATTGAGCCTCTCGTACTCGGTATTGAGCTCCGCCAGCCGATCCATAAAACTATCTACCAGTATTTTGTTTTCTTCGGACACTTCCAATAGGGAAAGCTCCAGGTTGATGTTGGTTACGTAGTAGTCCTCTACCTTCTTAAGGTCGGGTGAAAGGTCGCCAAAGGAAATGCCCTTTTTTTCTTTTGATGGGTCATTTTTTTCCACCACCGTAGTCTTGATCGCATCCTCTTTTGTCCATTCGTTGTAACCGACAATACCAACACTAAGGAATACGAGAACGGTCGCCGCGATTTTCAAGATATAAAATGAGGGCTTCGCTTGTTTAGGAAGTTCGGTTTCCAAACGCTCCAAAAATCGTTTTTCATGACCTTCCCGCATTTGAAATTTGCTGGTCCCACTATCCTTTTTGAACATTTCCCTAAGATCCTGTCCCATATCTCTTCTTTTTTAAAAGTTCCTTTAAAAACCCTTTGCCTCGCAACAACCGGGTTCTACAGGCCGTCTCGCTCAATCCCAATACATTTGCAATTTCGCGGTGGTCATAGCCTTCCAATAAAAACATCATTACCACACATCTGTATTTTTCAGGCAATTGTTCCATGGCCAGTCTTACCTCTTCCAAGGATATACCCTCTTCCACGGTCCAATCGTCATCCTCCACTACCTGCATATAACTTTCATCCAATGGCACTAATCGCTCTTTTTTCGCTTTTAAGAAATCGATGCTCTTATTGATTACAATGCGTTTGAGCCAAGCCCCAAAACTTACGTCCCCCTTGAATTGATGTATTTTTTGAAAGGCCTTTATGAACGATTCCTGGGTGATGTCCTCGGCATCATCGGTATTTTTCACAAAGCGCATAGCTACATAGAACATACCGCTGCAGTATTGATTGTACAGTTGCAGTTGTGCTTTTCGGTCATTTGCCTTGCATTGCTCTACTACATCGATTTGAAACATTGGCCAGTTTCCTTGTTGGTTTTATCGGTGTTGTTATCCTAAGGACGGGTCAAAAAACCCGATGTTGCAAAAAACGATTATTTTTATAAGGAAATTAATGATTTCATCTTGAAACAGGTTACCATAAGTACGCCCTTCATTACCTTGATCGTATTGGACTACGGTGCCATCATCCAAAAACTTCTGGTACGGGACAAAAGGGGCCGATCCACCAATGTGGTGGTAGGATCCAATTATCCCAACCAGTATCTAGAGGACACTGTTTTTTTAGGGGCCTGTGTGGGAAGGTATGCCGGGCGCATCTCCAATGCGAGTTTTGAACTGGATCGCGAGACCTACCCCCTGTATGGGGAGAAGGGTATACATCTTCATGGTGGAAAGGAAGGTTTCGGAAAAAAGTACTGGACCATTGAGGAGGTGGACTATGGCAGCGAACCTTTTGTTAAGCTTTCCTACTACAGCAAACATTTGGAGGAAGGGTATCCTGGAAACTTAAAAGTGATGCTGACTTACAAATTGGTGGAAAACGAGCTGCACATCATTCATGAAGCCGCGGCCGATCGGACCACGGTAATCAATTTGACCAACCACTCCTATTTTAGGTTGGATACCACAGGGGCCATTGACCACTATCGATTGGCGCTTTATTGTCCGGAATTCGTGGAGACGGACAAGAACTTATTGCCGACCGGAAATATCGTTCCCGTTGCCGACACCGAATATGACTTTCGAACGGAACGGAAAATTGGAGAGATGCGGTTGGATACCCCCTATGTAAAGAATTCACAAACGGATTTGGCCGCCCGTATCTTTTCCCGGAGATCGGGCATCTCCTTGGAGGTCAGAACCAACCAACCGGCGGTGGTGGTTTACACCCCCCCTGATTTTCCGGCTATTTGTTTTGAAACCCAGAATTATCCGGATGCGCCCAACCATGAGCACTTCCCCAGTTGTATTCTTAGACCGGATGAAATATACCGCAACGCCTCTGTTTTTACATTTGATTTAGTACTTTAGTCCCCTAGAAATCAAGATTGGGAATCATGAGGTTTTTAAAGTGGTTTTTGATAGTACTCGTAGTGTTAGTGGCCTTATTCTTTTTTGTCGGCAAACCCTACATGCTAAAACAGACCAAAAAGAAGAGTCCGGAAAAAACGATAACCTACAGCAAGGATAATTTAGAACTTTCGGTAACCTATAGCAGTCCCTTTAAGAAAGGGCGGGTCATTTTTGGGGAACTTGTTCCCTACGATGCGGTTTGGCGTACCGGCGCCAATGAGCCTACGACTTTTAGTACCAAGACGGATGTAAAAATTATAGATAAAGACCTACCGGCAGGCACCTATTCCCTATGGACCAGACCCCAAAGGGAATACTGGACCGTCATGTTCAACAAGGAAGTCCCGGAATGGGGCGTAACTTTTTTGAGCGGAGGTGCGGAAACCTCCCGTAATCCGTCCAAAGATATCATACAGGTACAGGTTCCCGCCGAAAAACTCTCTGCTCCCCAAGAAAGCTTTACCATCGACTTCGAGGACGGTGAACAATTATATCTACGTCTTTTCTGGGACGATACCAGAATAAAGGTACCCATTAACCCATAGAGTTGAGCATTCCAAAAAATACAGGTCAAGAAAGTATTTCCAAAATCAAGGGGAAGCGAAAAAGTCCACCTTCTGTAGCGGAGCTTGTGGAGGGCATTTTTAGTTCGAACAAGACGGCACTGGCCCGGGCTATAACCCTCGTGGAAAGCTCCAATGGCGGACACCTTAGGAAAGCCACGGAGATTCTGGAACATTGTTTGAAAAAAAAATCCAATACGATCCGGATAGGCATTACGGGAGTACCCGGTGTCGGTAAAAGTACCTTTATAGAGACCTTTGGAAAAACATTGACCGCAAAAGGGAAGAAAGTCGCCGTTCTTGCGGTGGATCCCTCCAGTAGTTTAAGCAAGGGAAGTATCCTGGGCGATAAGACCCGAATGGAGGAATTGGTAAAGGACCCCAATGCGTTTATACGGCCTTCCCCCTCCGGGGATTCCTTGGGCGGGGTTGCACGCAAGACCCGGGAGACCATTATTCTTTGCGAGGCTGCAGGATACGATGTTATACTCATAGAAACCGTGGGTGTAGGCCAAAGTGAGACTGCCGTACATGGTATGGTGGACTTTTTTCTTTTATTAAAATTGGCCGGTGCCGGTGATGAACTACAGGGTATGAAAAGGGGCATCATGGAAATGGCCGATGCCATTGTAATCAATAAGGCCGATGGGGACAACATAAAGGCGGCCCAACTGGCCAAGACCGAATTTTCCAGGGCATTGCACCTCTACCCCCCCAAGGAAAATGGCTGGGTTCCCAAAGTATTGACCTGCTCGGCCAGTGAGAATACGGGAATTCAGGAGATTTGGGAGGTAATCGATGGGTATATGGAGAAGGTCAAACAATCCGATCATTTTCTGTTGAATAGACAGGGACAGAACAAAAATTGGCTGTTGCAGCATATTGACAGTCAAATAAAATCCGATTTTTATTCCGACCCAAAAGTGGCTTCCCTGTTGCCAAAAGTCATCCAAGAAGTGATCCAAAGCAAAGTATCTCCTTTCACAGCTGCGGAAAAACTGATACAGGCCTATTGGCAGGAGACGAAATAGGTTTTTATAAAGGCATGGGTTGCCTTCCGGAAAGGAGTATTCCGATTCGGAATAAAAACATAACTTTGCCCGTGATAACAAACCGAATACATGCAGCCGATAACGCCCCTACTCCTCTCCGTAGTCGTACCACTTTATAACGAAGAGGATAACGTGGCCCTCCTTACCCAGAAAATCCATGAGAGTTTGGTCGGGTATAATTATCAAATCATTTACGTAGACGATTTTTCCAAGGATACTACCCGAAAGGCGATTCAAAATTTACAGGATGAAAAGGTACATCTAGTAGAGCTCAAAAAAAACTATGGTCAGAGTCTGGCCTTGGCGGCGGGTCTGGATTATGCGGAAGGGGACTATATTATCACTATGGACGGCGATCTGCAGAATGATCCCAGCGATATTCCCCAGATGCTACATTTTGCGGTGAATGAAGGGTATGACGTTGTAACGGGCATACGGCAAAAACGAAAGGATTCCCTGGTAAAAAAGATTCCCTCCAAGATTGCCAATTTTTTGGTCCGTCGGGTGACCAAATTGGACATCAAGGATAACGGATGCGCCTTAAAGGTGTTTACCAAGGATATTGCAAAGGAACTCAACCTTTATGGGGAAATGCATCGGTTCATTACCTTGCTGGCCCATTTGGAGGGAGCACAGATCAAGCAGGTACCTGTAAAGCATCATGCCCGGCATGCCGGCGTATCCAAATATGGACTGGAACGGGTTTTTAAGGTGGTGGCGGACATGATGTTGTTATTGTTTATTCGAAAGTACTTTCAGCGTCCCATTCATCTTTTTGGGATATTCGGGGTGCTACTGATCATTTTGGGGATTTTCATCAATATTTACTTATTGATCATAAAGCTCGGCCTAGGTGAGGATATTGGCACACGACCATTATTAATGTTCGGGATGATGTTCATCTTGGCCGGTATCCAGCTATTTACTATTGGTATTGTTATGGAGCTTTTGATACGTACCTACTACGAGTCACAGCAAAAGAGACCCTACCGAATCAAAAAAGTATCCGTAGGTGGCCCAACATCGTAAAAAGCTCATAACGGCGCTGAAAATCGTAATCAGCTTCGCGCTTATTTATTTTGTCATCACCAAAATAGACCTACAGGAGGTCTTGGATATCCTGAAAAGGACAAAACTCTTTTATCTCTTTCCAGCACTTGTCCTTTTCGTACTTTCCAAAGTATTGGCAGCCCTGCGATTAAATCTCTATTTTCATCAAATCAATATCCCACTGTCGCAAAAAAGCAATTTAGAGCTGTATCTTTTAGGCATGTTCTACAACCTCTTTCTTCCGGGAGGTATCGGTGGGGACGCCTACAAAGGCTATCTTATAAAAAAGAATTTTGATGTCGGTACAAAACGGGTCGTCTCGATCCTGGTGTTGGACAGACTCAGTGGGCTTTTACTACTATTTGTATATGCGTGTATCCTGGCCCTGTTGTTAAATGCCCAGGCTTTTGTAAACATCAAATGGGTATTTCTCTTGGCAATCCTTGGAAGTATTTTCGTGTTCTGGTGGGTGAACAAGCGTCTTTTTAGTTATGTATTGCCCATTTTTTGGAAGTCTTTCGGTCTTTCTGCCTTGGTACAGTCGGCCCAATTGATAAGTGTTTATTTTATCCTAAAGGCCCTATATCTTACCACAGGAACGGTGCCTTATCTATTCATTTTTCTGATTTCCTCAATAGTCGCCGTTCTCCCCTTGACCATAGGGGGAATCGGTAGTAGGGAAGTGACTTTTTTTTATGGGGCTACGGTGTTGTCCTTGGATGAAAACATTTCGGTAAGCATTAGTATGGTGTTCTTTTTAATAACGGCCCTGGTATCCCTCTTTGGGATTGTCTATCATTTTAAGCGACCACAATTGAAGACGCCCGTGGATTAAATGATGTTTTCGGATTCATTTGCGGCCGGCCTAGGCAAACCATTTAATACACATGGATCAGGTGCATTTTATTCAATACCTTTTTACGGGTGTTGGGGTTGAGGAACTTCGCCTGAAGCCTCGTAATCCTGAATTGCTTTTCGGTGAATTGCCTATCCCAGTCAAAGCCCAGCCTTCGCAATTCCTGAATCTCCGCGTCATTCACATATAACCAGTAATCCTTCTTTTTTCGCAATTCGTTGAACGAAGTTATTTTAACGGGCTCCTGATTATAAAAATCCAAGGCCCAAGTATGGCTTGGAGAAAGCTTATAGATCTTTTCCTTGGGCACCTCGTTTTCCTCAACCCTTTTGGCCATGGAAGACCCCGCCTGATATTCCAACAAGGACGGGTAAAAATGCGTGTTTAGCGTTATATTCAAAAGAATGGCACTAAAGATAGAAATGGTTATCAATCGATAATAATACTCTTCTCTTTTAAGGACATAGTAAATAATAAGGCCTCCAAGCAGTATGGTCCAAATATGATCAAAAGGATTCTCCGCCTTGAACACGAAATAGCGAATAAGGGTAGAAGCTATAAACACCACACTGATCAAAAAATATTGTATCCCAAGCAAAATCTTCAATGGCTTCCGCTTGGTATATTGGTATAGACTATAGAGGTAGGAGGCAGTTAAAACCGAAAAAAGGGGGATAATGATGTTCAGATAATGGGGCAGTTTGAATTGGGCAAAACTAATGATCAAAAAAACAAGGGAGATGCCCCCCAAGGTTAAAAACTCATACTTGGGATTATACTTGAACCCGAGCTTAAAAAAAGTCTTTACCCTACACCAATAGGCGGTAAGTCCCATAACGGTCCAGGGCAGGAACACCCATAGGAAAGTATGGAAGAAGAAGAAATAATCACTACTGTTCTTACCTACCCCCTCGCCGCTCAGCCGTTCAAAACTCTGTTCCCAAAAAATAAAAAAGATACCACTACGTTCGGCCTTGCCCCGAATAACCTTCTCCGGATGCAAATCAAATTGATGGTAGTACGCATACAACATAGGGGTAACCGCAATTCCGAAAAAAAGGAGTCCCGCCAAAACCTTCCAATGGAACAAAGCCTTCCATTTTCGGGTATAGGCCAAGTGGCACAACAAGGGCAATCCAATGACCAAAAGTGCGATCTGCCCCTTTGTGGAAAAGGCAATTCCCGCCCCGATGGCTCCCAAAATCATGTGTCCCAGGGTGCCTTTTTGTATGTAAGCAGCCAATTGCCAAATGGCGAAAATGGTAAATCCGGTGAGTACGGCATCGGTACGGACATCGATTACAGAAAGAACGATGGTCTGCGAGGTCATAAAGACCAACGTGGCCAATTTACCGACATGGACATTGTAGAGCAATCTTCCCAGGCCGTAGCAGCTGTATGCCCCCAAGAAGGTCACTATAATAGCGGGAATGCGATAGGCCCAGTCATGTAATCCAAAAATCTTGAAGGAAAGCGCGGCCAACCAAAAATGCATATGGGGTTTGTCCAAATATTCCTCCGGGCCCTTAAAAAGGGATAAAAAATCGTTTTCCTGCACCATCCGCATGGCCATAACCGCAAATTGGGCGGAGTCATTTTCGAAAAGCGTTACGAACATTCCGGCGATATAAACCAGAATTATCAAGGACAGTAAAAACCAATACCTAAGATTGGATATCATAGAGGAAATCTGTAAAGTGCAAATATATATAACTTTACAAATAACCAGCTTAGAATCAGGCCAATTCCTAGGCCTGTAAGTACATCCAATGGAAAATGTACCCCGATGTAGATGCGGCTATAAGCCACCAAAAACGCCCAAAAAATGAGGAAAACCCCTATATACCAACGATTTTTACCTATCAAACTGGTAAAGAAAAAAGCTACTGCCATATGGTTTGCGGCATGGGCGGAAAAATAACCAAATTTCCCGCCGCAGTACTCCTTTACCAATCGTATCATAGTATTTACCTCCTCATCGTGACATGGACGCAAGCGTTGTACCCCATATTTAAAAAAATTGGCCAACTGATCGGTGACCAAAATAAGAATCGCTACACTGACAAGTAGCAACACCGTTTTCTTCATTCCAAATTGCCTATAGGATAGGAAAAGTAGGGCCACATAGAGTGGAATCCAGCTGAGTTTATTGGTAACGAACATCCAAAACCCGTCCCAGGTGTCGTTTCCCAAATTGTTTAGGAAGAGGAATAATTCCTTATCATAGGCTACCAATTGTTCCAGCATAATGGTTATTCTTCGTATCGGGATACTTCACGGTCATAGAAATCGGTCGCCTCACGAATCAGGTTTTCCGCTTCGGATTCCAATTCCTTTTCATCTTCCTTGGAAAAGTCCTCCAACCATTCCACTTCATCATTTTCGAGATTGAGTATAAATCTCGGATATTCCGTATGTATTATAAATATGGCCGAGGGGTGATCCGTGTTATCCCCCAATAGAAATTTTGGTAGTTCCATTTGTTTTTGCTGAACATTAAAAAATAGGCCTTTAAAAGACCCTCGGGATAACCAAGAAAACAGATTAACCGATTAGTTTTTTGGTCAAATAATTAAATCGAATATACAACATAATAGCCGACGCGGTAAGACCTGTCAACAACCCGATCCAAATACCCGAGCTTTTTAAATCCGTATGTAATCCCAAGTAATAGGAAATGGGGAAACCAATCAACCAATAGGCGATAAAGGTAATAAAAGTCGGGATTTTAACGTCCTGCAATCCACGCAGGGCACCGAGTACGACTACCTGTATCCCATCGGAAATCTGAAAAAATGCCGCTACCAAAAGTAACTGTGCCGCCAATGCGATCACCTCTGTGTTATCTGCCATATTCATCATGTCGTCCACATCCAGATACAAGGTCGGGAACCAATGCCTACCCAGCAGAAACAATGTCGCGAATAGGAACTCCAATAAAAGCGTAAGCAAAAAAATGGATTCGGCCAATCTTCGCAATTCCGTAAAATTCCTTAGCCCCTTTTGGTTCCCGACACGGATCATGGCGGCCACCCCAAGGCCCATCCCGAACATAAAGGTCATGCTGCTCAAATTCAAGGCTATCTGGTTGGCGGCCTGGGCATTCTTCCCCAAGACCCCACTGAGCCAAATGGCCGCGGTAAAAATTGCCACCTCAAAGAACATCTGTAAGGCGGATGGAAATCCTAAATTGATGATTTTCCGCATGACCTTGTTTTCAATCCGCTTAAAATTGAATCCTGTAACGTAATCGCGAAATTTCTTTTTGCTCCGTAACAGGTACCAGATAAAGGACACCATAATAAATCGGGAGGCCAAAGTACCAATGGCCGCGCCTACGATACCCATTTTAGGAAACCCGAAGGAGCCGAAAATCAATAGATAATTCAATACAATATTCACCACATTGGCAAGAATAGTGGCATACATGGGGTATTTGGTCTGGGATAGTCCTTCCGAAAATTGTTTAAAGGCCTGGAACATGATCAAGGGCACCAATGAAAATGCCACAAGGTTCAAATAAGGAATCGCCAATTCCACTACCTCCGGAGGCTGATCCATAGAATACATCAAGGGCTTGCACAGCAAAATGATGAAAAAAAGCGATAGGCCCAAGAGCGTACACAAAACCAAACCGTGTTTCAAGGCACTTTTACCATCGGCCTTGTTTTTAGCTCCATCCGCTTCGGCGACCAAGGGGGTAATCGCCGTGGAAAAACCAATGCCCAGGGACATGGCGATAAAAATAAAACTGTTACCCAGGGAAACTGCGGCCAACTCCGCCGTTCCGAGTTGCCCCACCATAACATTATCTGCAAAAGCCACAAAGGTATGGCCCAACATACCCAAAACAACTGGGTAGGCCAGCTTAAAATTATAGCGGAATTCCTTAGTGTATTGTTGGAACAAAGGACTGGACGATTAGAACCGACAAAGATAGGAAGTTGATTTCACCGTGGGACACCACAGTGAAAAAGTTTTTTAACAGTTGTGGACACCCGAGGGTATACCGCCCTATTGATAGGTCTTTGCCAATATCTCCTGCATAATGGGGTAATCCTCGTCCAGATCTTTGTACTTCTTTCGTTCCTCTAAAAGGGCATCCTTCATTTTTTCAACAATGTCCGTGTACCTCGCTTCATTAATGGCATTGTGAAGTTCCTTGGGGTCTTCCTGCAAATCATAAAATTCCCATTGCGGTTCCGTGATCTCTTTGGAGGTTCCTTTCATCCCCAAATCCTGCCCGTAAAAAAAGGCCAGTTTGTAGCGATCATCACGGATACCAAAGTGTGCAGGCCTATAGGGATGATGTAACCAATATCTATAATACATCTGTTTCCGCCAATCCTCAGGAGGATTTCCCTCCAATATCCCCCTAAAACTTTTCCCTTGCATATAGTCGGGGGTATCAATACCCGCATAATCCGCCAATAAAGCGGCAAAATCGATATTCAGGATAATATCATCGATACGCTGGCCTCCCTGTATTTTTTTGGGATACTGTATTACAAAGGGCATTCTAAGGGATTCCTCATAAATTAACCGTTTGTCAAAAAATCCATGTTCTCCCAAAAAATAGCCCTGATCCGCGGTATAGATCACTATGGTATTATCGGCAATACCTTCCTCTTCCAGATAATCAAGTAATTTTCCAATGTTATCATCAATGGCGGCCCCACAACGCATAAAATCCTTGACAAATTTTTGGTATATCTTTTTCCGCTTTTGGATACTGTCCAGTCCATCCAAAGGATAAGGCAATCCGGGATAGGATGTCCAAAATTTATCCGGATTTTTGGTCGCTTCTTGCCATCGAGCACCCAAACGCTCCAAAATCTGGCCCCCAAAGGTTCTTCCCGTGGTTTCCCTACCAAAATCCAATAACGATTCCGGTTCGGGGATTTCAATATCCGTGTACAGCGAGGCAAACCTTTCAGGGTAGTGAAAAGGCTCATGCGTGGCCTTAAAATTACAGAACATCAGAAATGGTTTTAGGCTGTCCCGCTTTTCCAAATGTTCTATGGTTAGATCAGCAATGACATCCGTGGAAAAACCAGGATAGGTAGTACCTCCGGAACCATCGTGCCCATCCTTCCATCCTTCCTTTTCTTTGAGTATCGGGTCCCAATAGGATCCCTGACCCGGAAGTACATTGAAATAATCAAACCCCTCCGGTTGTTCCACCAAGTGCCATTTGCCTATCACCGCGGTTTGATACCCAGCTTTCCCAAGGGTCTTGGCGATATTGGGATGGCCTTTTGGAAGCGGTTCATTGAGGGTATATACCTGATTGATATGACTATATTGACCGGTAAGGATACTGCCCCTACTGGGGGTGCAAATGGAATTGGTGCAAAAGGCATTATTGAGCACCGCCCCGTTCCGGGCCATACGCTTTATGTTATCGTTCTGTACATAATCGGCCAAAATGCCGCCGTAAATGCCCCATGCCTGTGAGGTATGATCATCGGAAAGTATAAAAAGGATATTGGGTCGTTCAGGTTCCGGCACCTCTTTTTTTGATTCACAGCTCAAGAAACAGATACAGGATACGATGGCAAAGAAATAGTGTACAGGTCTGGACATTTTCTTTTTGGTTTTAAGTTGCGTTTACAATGCTATAGGATGGGAAAGCAAGATACTAGATTTTTTTGGCCTCTTCCCAAAACACATCCATTTCGGCCAAGGTCATATCTTTTAGGGATTTTCCGTTTTCATCTGCCTTTTGCTCCAAATATTGAAAGCGCTTTATGAACTTTTTATTGGTGCGCTCCAAGGCATTTTCAGGATTCACTTTTAGAAATCGGGCATAATTGATCATCGAAAAAAGTACGTCCCCAAATTCCGATTCAATACGATCCGGATTCGATTTTGAAACCTCGTCCTGTAATTCTTCCAACTCTTCCTGCACCTTTAGGAAGACCTGTTCCGGCTTTTCCCAATCAAAACCCAGCCCGGCGACCTTGTCCTGAACACGATTTGCCTTTACCAAGGCAGGTAAACTGTTGGGGACACCTTCCAAAACACTCTTTTTACCTTCCTTCAATTTTATGGCCTCCCAGTTCTGTTTTACCTGCTCCTCATTCTCCACGTTTACATCGCCATAAATATGGGGGTGCCTATTAATCAACTTTTCACAGATATCGTTGCATACATCGGCCATATCAAAATCCTGGGTCTCCGAGCCGATTTTGGCATAAAAAATAATGTGTAGGAGCAAATCCCCCAACTCCTTCTTTACCTCCTCCAGGTCATTTTCTAGAATGGCATCCCCCAATTCATAGGTCTCCTCTATGGTAAGGTACCTAAGGGTTTGCATAGTCTGTTTCTTGTCCCATGGACATTGGGCACGGAGCTCGTCCATTATGGTCAGTAAACGATCAAACGCTTGTAATTGTGCCTTTCTGGAATTCATAAAAACCAATTTTGGCAAAAGTACAAAGACCCCAACTTTCTAAGTGTGGAAAATTTGGAGTATTTTAGGAAACCAAGAAACAACGAAACTACCTAGGCAAGTACGTATTCCAAACCAAAATGGCCCTCAATAAAAGACTATTCTTAAGTATCTCCACCGTCTTAATCTGCCTTTTCTTGGTTCAGTGCAAATCGGAAGAGGAACCCGAATTCCTTCTTAGGGCCAGTCACCTGACCAATGAAAACCATACTTGGTACAAGGCCTTTGAATATTTTGCGGAGATTCTGGAAGAACGGTCCAACGGACGGATTATACTTCAAAACTACCATTCCGAGCAATTGGCCAAGGAAATAGAGGCCCTACGGATGATCCAGGCCGGAGTAATCGATATGACGGTAACCGGGTCTACCCTGAACAATTGGATCGAGATCATGGCCTTTTGTGAGATGCCCTTCCTTCTTCGGGATGAAGCGCATATGGATCAGTTGATCCATGGGCCCATAGGCAAGCGGATGGAGCGAGAGATGCGCGAAAAAACCGGTTTTAGGGCCTTGGGTTATTTTCAGCGCGGACCTCGGCACCTCACTTCCAACCGTCCGATTCAACATCCGGACGATTTAAAGGGCCTTATCATTAGGGTTCCCAATGTGCCCTCCTTTGTTACGGCTTGGCAGGCTTTGGGGGCCAAACCCACACCGATGTCCTTTTCCGAGGTGTTTACTTCTTTACAACAAGGTACTATAGAGGCCCAAGAAAATCCCTTTGCCATGATCAAGGCGGCCGGTTTTGCCGAGGTTCAAGAATATGTTAACCTTACCGCCCATGTGGTCAGTTGGACCTATCCCGTAATCGGAGAGAAACAATTTCAGGCCTTCCCGGAGGATCTCAAAAAAGTTTTCTTGGAAGCTGCCCGCGATATGCAGGAATTTGAGCGTCAATTGTTTTTGGAAAACGAAAAGGAAGTACAGGACGAGCTGAAGGCCCAGGGGATGCAATTAGTGGAAGTTGACAAGGAAAGTTTCGCAAAGAAGTCCCAAAAGGCCCTATTTGAAAGCCTATCACCGGAGATGCAGAAAGTGCACCAAGAAATTGTAGCGTTACGAAAATGAGGATTTTAAGAAAATATGTGGCCACTTTCCTAAAATATGGGACCTTGATCAGTTCCTTGGGACTCATTGTCTCTACTGTCATACAAATCTATGCTCGATTCTATATGGAAAGTGCCCCCTCATGGACCGAGGAATCCGCACGTTTCTTTTTTATCTATGCCATGGCCTTCGCCTCAGGCCTCGCCATGAAAGATGGCTTTTATGTCCATTTTGATGTTTTCTTCAATCGGTTGGGCAAAAAATTACAGCGATGGGTCACTCATTTTATATCCCTATTGACCATAGTATTGTTTATGGTGTTGATGCTATACGGCATCCAATTTGTCCTACAAGGGCTTCCGGAGCGTTCCCCCAGTCTTGAGGTTCCCATGTCCATTGCCTTTGCCAGTATGATCCTTATGGGACTTTCCGTAAGCTTTTTTGCGCTTTTGGACTTCCTGAAAACTTTAAAAAAACAGAAACATTGATATGATCTGGGTATTGTTGTTGGTCTTTGTCGTTTGCTTGTTGTTTCGCGTACCCATTGCCTTTGCGTTGGGACTTTCCTGCCTTTTCTATTTGCTTCTTGAGGGAATTCCCCTGATCGTGGTCCCGATGAAAATGTATTCCGGCATCGATGTATTTGTACTGCTCAGTATTCCCGGATTTATCCTAGCGGGCAATCTGATGAACCACGGCGGCCTTACCGCAAAGATCATTTCGTTTTGCAACCATCTTATGGGCCATATCCGGGGAGGTTTGGCCCTGGCCAATATTGGCGCCTCCATGCTTTTTGCCGGAATTTCCGGTACTGCCGTATCCGATACCGCAAGTATTGGGGCCGTAATGATACCGGCCATGAAGAAGGAAGGCTATGATGCCAGTTTCTCCTGTGCCATTACCGCGGCGTCCTCTACCGTGGGACCTATCATCCCGCCCAGTGTCCCCATGATCATCGCCGCCACCTTAAGTGGCTTGTCCGTTGGCCGACTGTTCCTGGCCGGGGCAATTCCCGGATTCCTTCTGGGTTTCGGACTCATGGGCATAGCCTACTACATTGCGGTAAAAAAGAAATACCCCAAACATCCCAGAAGCAACATTGGGCAGATAGCCAAAGGGTTTCTGGACACCTTTTGGTCGCTCCTGATGACCTTTATCATCCTATTTGGCATTATTGGTGGGGTATTTACCCCTACGGAAGCATCGATCATTGCTGTTTTATATGCTTTAATGGTCGGGATGTTCGTCTATCGTAAACTGAATTTTAAGAATATTCTGGTCATCGTGTTGGATTCCATGAAGACCTCGGCCTCCTTGATGGTACTGGTGGGCTTCGCCAATCTTTTTGGGTGGATCTTGATCACCGAACAATTGCCCCAATTGATTTCCAGTGAAATACTGGCCTTTTCGGAGAACAAATATGTGGTGCTTTTGTTGATTAATATCCTATTGATCTTGGTCGGCACTTTTATGGAGACCATTGCCGCTTTATTGGTCCTCTTTCCCATTTTGTTGAAAGTGGCCCTGGCCGTGGATGTAGATCCCATTCATTTTGCGGTCATTGCACTACTGAACCTGATGATCGGGC
This sequence comes from Ulvibacterium sp., assembly GCF_965228935.1. Lineage (GTDB taxonomy): Bacteria > Bacteroidota > Bacteroidia > Flavobacteriales > Flavobacteriaceae > Ulvibacterium. The sequence continues at coordinate 5,159,827 of NZ_OZ245846.1, forward strand.
TTACCACCCCTCCTTTGGGAATCTGTCTCTTTGTGTCTTCCAGCATTGGTAAGGTATCCATCGGCAAGGTGAGTATGGCGGGGCTTCCCTTCCTCACCATAAGCATCCTGGTACTAATCTTGGTTACCTTGTTTCCACAGCTATCACTCTTCCTTCCGGATCTCTTTATGGACTGAGAATTTTACGCTACTTTTAAGAAACCTAGGGTTAACACAAATTCTAAAAACCGAAGCATGCGGACACGAAGAACTTTTTTACGACAAACGGGTGGATTGGCAGTAGGCACCTTACTCCTACCCTCATTTTCATGGGCATGGCCTGGAACGCAAAAATTTGGGGTACAATTGTACTCCTTTCGTGACGAAATGGCCAAGGATGCCAAAGGTACCTTGCAAAAGATCGCTTCCTTAGGGATTACGGAAATTGAATCGGCCCGAAGCCGAAAAGGACACTATTATGGGCTATCGCCCGAAGAAATGCAATCCACTTGTAAAGCTCTTGGGATGCAATTGGTGAGTGGCCATGTGCATTTGGACGATGCTTTTCAGAAAACCATGGAAGAGGCCGTGGAAGCCGAGCAGGAATATCTCATCTGTTCCTCCCTCCCCTCCAAGGGACAGACAGTAAGCAACTATAAGAAGGTGGCCGACGATTTTAATAAGGCCGGGGAGGCCTGCAAAAAAATGGGTTTGAAATTCGGGTATCACAACCACGAGTATGAATTTGAGTCGGACAAGGGGCAGGTACTGTATGACGTTCTTATGGACCATACCGAACCTGATCTGGTATATATGGAATTGGATCTGGGTTGGGTAATCGTAGCCGGTAAAGACCCCTTGGACTATTTTAAGAGATATCCGGGCCGTTTCCCCCTATGGCATTTAAAGGATATGAATATGCGAAAAAAGGAAAGTACCGAATTCGGCAAAGGCGGATTGGACATCCCTACTATGATGGCACACCAAAAAGCATCCGGCGCAAAACATATTTTTATTGAACAGGAGGAATATGCCAGTACCCCTTTGGAAAGTATGCAACACAATATGGACTATCTAAACAATTTATAAACATACTATTAGATCCTCCCCTTATCTGAGGCGAGGTGCTCCGCTTTGCGGAACAGAGGGGTGGATTAAGCATTTTCCAATACACCTTTTACCAATCTTGAAATACACAATATGAAACATTCCCGCTTCCCCCATTTCATTTGGATAAGCCTGCTATTCATGGCCTGTTCATCGCCCAAAACCTATGATGTCCTTATTAAAAATGGACAGATTTACGATGGTTCCGGCGAAAAATCCTTTACCGGGGATATTGCCATCAATGCCGATACCCTGGTCGCCATAGGTCAGCTCGAAAATGCAAAAGGAACTTTGGAAATCGATGCTACGGGATTGGCGGTTGCCCCGGGTTTTATCAATATGCTCAGTTGGGCCAATGTCTCCTTGATCGAGGACGGACGTTCACAAGGGGATATCCGGCAAGGGGTTACTTTAGAGATATTGGGCGAAGGACATTCCATGGGGCCCCTGAACGATACCATGAAGCAAGAGATGAAAGCGGGCCAACAGGATATTACCTACGATATTCCCTGGACCACTTTAGGCGAATATCTAGAGTTTTTGGAGAAGAAAGGGGTATCCACCAACATCGCTTCCTTTGTAGGCAACGGTACCCTGCGCCAATATGTAATGGGCTATGAAAATCGAGTGCCCACCGCATCCGAAATGGATACCATGAAATATCTGGCCAATCAGGCTATGGAAGAGGGGGCCGTTGGGTTATCCACCGCCTTGATCTATGTACCCAGCGGCCATGCCCAGACCCCGGAAATTATTGAATTGGCCCAAGAAGTTGCCCAACACGATGGTATGTACATCTCCCATGTCCGCAGCGAGGAGGGTGATCTCTTGAACGCCGTACGGGAGTTGATCACCGTTTCCCGGGAGGCGCAAATTTCGGCTGAAATCTATCATTTTAAGGCCTCGGGCAATGCCAATTGGCATTTGTTGGACAGTGCCATACAATTGGTGGAGGATGCCCGTGCCGAAGGCCTACCCATTACCACGGATATGTACATGTACAATGCCAGTTCCACAGGACTCAACGTGGTACTCCCTGAATGGGCCAAGGAAGGTGGCCATGCCGCTACCATGAAATTGATAGCACAGCCCGAACAGCGCAAAAAGATGATGGCGGAAATCGATTTTCATGTACCGCCGGACAAGATTCTATTGGTCGGGTTTCGCAACAAAGCCCTCCGGAACCTTATCGGCAAGACCTTGGCAGAGGTAGCCGAAGAGCGACAAAAATCGCCCAACGAGACCTTGGTAGATTTGATTTACGAAGACGATAGCCGAATTCAAGTGGTCTATTTTTCCATGTCCGAGGACAATATCAAGGAGAAGCTGGCCTTGCCCTATATGAGCATTTGTTCGGATGCCGGTTCCTATACCAATGAGGGCGTGTTTTTAGAACAAAGTACCCATCCCAGGGCCTATGGTTCCTTTGCCCGTTTATTGGGGCATTATGTTCGGGAGGAAAAGGTAATTCCATTGGAAGAGGCCATTTATAAGCTGACCACACTCCCAGCGACCAATTTAAAGATCAAAAAGCGTGGTGCACTACAAACCGGATTTTACGCCGATGTGGTGCTGTTCAATCCCGAGACCATAACGGACAACGCCACTTTTGCCCAACCCCATCAATATGCTACGGGCGTACAGTACGTATTCGTAAACGGCACCCAGGTGTTGCAGGACGGGGAACATACGGGAGCCTTTCCGGGACGGGTGGTCCGCGGCCCCGGATGGACCGGTAAATAAGTAAGCCTCGGTCCTCTCCTTAGTCAAGGGGAGGTAGCTTTCTACCCTGTCGAAAGACGGAGGGTTCAAAAAATCAAATTTCTATTCGTACATTACCCTATCAAAATCAAATCCAATGAAAAAATACTACCTCACCATTATCATTATTCTTCTATTAAGCACCTACGGCAAGGCCCAAGGGAACCCCTTAATCGCAGACGGTGCGGAATTGACCCTAGTGGCGGAAGATTACGACTTTACCGAAGGCCCGGCCCTTGCCCCGAACGGCGATGTTTATTTTACGGACCAACCCAACGACCGTATCCTCAAATGGGATGCCGCCAGCAATACCGTGGAGACCTATTTGCAGCCTTCAGGCCGCTCTAATGGACTTTATTTTGACCATGACGGCAATCTGCTGTCTTGTGCCGATGAGAAGACGCAACTGTGGCGCATTGATACCGAAAAAAATGTTACCGTTTTGGTAGAGGATTTTGATGACAAAAAATTAAACGGGCCCAACGACCTTTGGGTAGACCCCAATGGGGGTATCTATTTTACCGATCCCTTTTACAAAAGACCTTGGTGGGAACACGAAGAACCGGAACAGGCCGCCAAACGGGTATATTACCTCACCCCGGATATGGGGGAGGTGCGAGTCGTGGCCGAAGACTATGTACAGCCCAATGGCATTATAGGTACGGCAGATGGGAAAACGCTCTATGTCGCGGATATTGGGGACAAAAAAACCTATTCCTATACGATGGACGCCGATGGCAGCCTAAGCAATAAAAAACTCTTTGCCGAATTGGGTTCCGATGGGATGACGGTGGATAACCAGGGCAACGTATACCTCACCGGGGACGGGGTAACTGTTTTTGACAAAACTGGAAAGCAAATCCACCATATTCCTGTACCCGAAAAATGGACGGCCAATGTCACCTTTGGCGGACCCCAACAGGATATTTTGTTTATTACGGCCATGGACTCTGTCTATACCTTGGCGATGAAGGTCCACGGGGTACGGTAGGAACACGTCTTGGAAAGAAAGGTATTTGTTTTTGATGATCCCATTGGATAGCTATATATTGTATGTATTATCGGTTTTATACCTATATGGGCGTATAAAGCTGTATTTTACATCTATGAATAAGCTAGGTAAAATTCCAAATGAAGCAGAAGCTCCTTCAATACGTTACTCCTTTAAGAATATGTACTGTCTATTTGATAATTCAAACTATCGTTTGGTACATTAGGATTCAGAAATCAATTGAAAATGGCTATAACCCCGAACTGGGTGGGTTGGTGCCTTACATCCTTGGTGGACTGGCAATTATCACTTTTCTACTAGATTTAATTCTTTCTTCAATTCTTACACCAAAGACTAATTGGATTGTACAGTTTCTATTGATATTCATGGGGATTCTTGTATTCTTGCTTAGCTTGTAATAAAAAAACCATACTCAACAATATTTATGATTCAGCATTATTATCAAACCAACCGACAATTTTTCCTATCAACATTATTTCCGGATTGATAAAAGAGAAAATAAAGTAAGAATAGATGATTGACGAAATAGTTGGATATACAATATTTCATTTAATAATCAATACCATTGGTGGTACTATCAGATGGATATACGGTTCCATTTGGAGGACAATTTTCAAAAAGCCCAAATATGGATTCAAGGAATATCTATATGGGCCTAAAAAATCTAAGGATCACTGGGACAAACATCACATGATGAATAATGGGTTTGTGGCCGTTATCTTTTTGATAATATTCGGATGGATACTAATTTAAAAAGCGTTTTATAACATTGTGTAGCCTATTATGGCCAAGAATCTTCTTTCGGAAAATTTTGTAGCAAGTTATACACCAGATTATTATTGGCTATAAAAACTATAATTCAATTGATGAGTGACCTTCTCATTTTAATCCTGTTTTTCGGATTATACTTTTCTCCCGTGTTTTATCAACTAGCGATAGTTTTAAAAGAACATAAGCGAGGGAATCCTTTACCCTTGAAAAGGTTTAAAAGGGTCATCAAATGGAGCATTTTGATATTGATAGCTATTGTTTCCATTTTTTTGGTACTCAACAGGGTTAACTTTCTAGACTATAGGAGTCCGATAACCTATGACAAGGTAGACCAAATTACATTTGAGGATTTTCGAGGTCTAGAGTTCTTTAAAAAAACACTCTACGGAAATGAACGTTTTGCCTACGTTGCTACCACTATTGAAAGTGAAATAAATGATGATTGTGTATATGTTGAGGCACTTTTCCATCCTTCGAGATCATTTGTATATAAAAAACATATTCAAAGCAAGAACCTTCTATCCCATGAAATATATCATTTCAAAATAACCGAATTATTTTCAAGAAAAGCTAAAAAGAGAATAGCCGACCTTAAATCGAAAGAAAAGCAATTGGTTAGAAATATCTTAGATAGTGTTTGGCTAGAAGAAAGAAAATTTCAGCATCAGTATGATTTTGACACTTTCCACAGCTACGTTTTTAGTGAACAAAAAAGATATGAAAGGAAGATTGACAGTTTGTTAAATTTGTATGATAAATACAAAGAGCCTAAAATTCTATGCAATGAATAAACCTCTAGTTCTTCTAGTCCTATTTGCTTTAATACTCGTGAACTGCAAAAAAGAGAAGCACAACTTTCCGCTTGAGAAAAGGTTTTGGGATCCCTCGGATTATAAAGAAGTAAATTTGGATTTAAACTATGGGTATGAAGATGATGAAAAACTCCCATCATTGAATAATCCCGAAACTAGGCCTATTGTTGAAAAACTTACTGATCATCAGAATTATCTAATAGTTCTTGATGATAGGGAATTAGGTCTAAAATACAGGAACAAATTGGCTGAAGAATTCTTTCGAGAATGGAAGCAAATGAATAAAATCTACAGGGCAAGGGATGTACAGGACAATTACGTATACGATCAGGAACTATTGAGGACTTGGCATTTTGGATTGGGCCTACAACTAAAATATTTTAAACTGGGAAACGACAATATTTTGGCAAGCTCGGATGACCCAAATGATTCACGTGTTTTAATAAACGTGAATTCCAATATATCGACAATGATTAACAATTTCAATATTTATCTAGATGAAATAAATAATGAGAATTCGTTTTCTGATCAAGGCAAAAAGATTCTGGCACAGGGTATAGACAAATATTTCACTGAACTTGTCGAATTGTATCCTGATGCTGATTTTAATGCCTTACAAAATAAAGTTCAACTATTACGCAAAAAAAGTAATTCACCCGATATCAAAAAATCTCTTGAAAAATTAGACCAGTTTATAGAATCTAAATAGGAGCAATAAACGTGCCTGTATAATGAACTTTAATTCATTGTTCCCCAATTCCGATAATACATAATATCAACTTTAAATTGGTTATGTTTAAGTTTACCCCAAATCCGAAGTACTTAGATGGAAATTGAAAAAATAACCCTTAAAAAATCTCCGCCTCTGGAATTCATATTTCACAAGGGCTCATTCGAAATCATAAATGAAGTGGATCCTGAAAACGATGGTATTTACAAATATAATGCCTTGAAATCAGTTGAGTTTGACCAAGAAAAGACCAATTGGCTATTAACGATTTTGAGTTACCTAGTTGAACTATTTACTGGAGTAGGTCAAGGAAATACGTATAAAAACCAGAAAAGGCTTACTATAGGTCACGCCGAAAAAAAAGTAAAATTGGATTTATTGGATTGTGAACAAAAAACGATCAACGAACTGATTTCAAAACTGGAGAATATCATTAAAACCAATTCACAACAAGGGATGTAATCTATTATCCATTACTATCCCATAAATAGATAAAAGAAATCCCTTGGATAGTTAATAACAGCTATAAAAAGCTGCTTTTCTATATTTATTGGTTTTATGCCCATATGGGCGTATAAAGCTATATTTTATATCCATATAAATAAGTTGGCACACATTTGAAGAATGATCTTATGATATATAAATGGATTCTCTTTGGTGAAGGAAATTCGATTCGAACAATTGGCTCTGAAGGTAGGAAAATAATAAGGGATGAGGAAAATTCATTTGGTGCAAGAGTCACTTTGGAAGAAAACGGAATCAAAACTTAAGGATGAAGACAAAGAATATTGGTGGTGCTCAAATTGTAACACGAATGAAATATTAAAAAACTACTCCTAACAATGGCTATAATTCATGCCGATTCCAAGTATTCGGGAGGGACGAAATCATAGTTGAGACCAATGCACATAATATGAAGAAAACCATACTGTTATTTTTTACAGTTACATTAATTGGCCTGATCTCCAATGCGCAAGAGTTAACGTGCGCTGATTTTAAAAATGGGACTTTTATTGTTCCTAAAAAATCTGAGGATGAACCAGACTATAAATTAATACGTAATGGGAATTCGCAAACGGAAGTTATCCAGATACAGGGACAAACAATTACGCTTTATGGAATTTTGGAATGGATTGACGAATGTTCTTATAAGCTGACTTATGACAAAACTAAGATGAAACTCCCTAAAGAAATACAGTTCATCAATGATAATGGAGGAATTAAAGCTGAACTTATAAAAATTGCAAATAAATGTTTTTATTATAAATCAGTCCTAATTATTGACGGAAAGGAGACAAAAAGGATTGACGGCAAATACTGTCAACAATAAATACTGCATACAACAATCGCTATGATTTATGGCTCTCTTTCTACCCAAAAGATTATTTACTACCTTCAATAAAACTTAAATATCATTGAAAATAATTTCCGCATGCAGCTTGTTCCGCAGACCAGAAGAAAAGGCTCTCACTTTTCGTTCCAATGCGCAGCTACGTGTTCCGAAATCATAACCGATACTATTGTGGCTAATCTAAAATGCGACGAATAATCTTCATATCATTTTTCTTGAGCTTCCTAAGTTGTGATTCAAACGAGCAGGAAAAAATTCTATATCATGAATGGGAACCAACATCCTCAAGCGCTAATGTTGTTGAATGGAATGTAGACAGGCCGAATGAAAAGAAATGGATAATAAAAGAGACTGTAGATTCGATTGGACGAGTAAAAAAGTTGGAGTTTTTAAAAGATGGTACTCTCGAAAGTGACATACATTGCTACCTAGCCAACAAAGTCACTTTTGAATATAGAAAAAACCAAATAACCGAAACTTTATTTCATTTCGACAAAGAATTGTTAGCAACTGACTGTGAAATGTGGTACAAGTCAATTTACCACTTGAATAGTAAAAACGAAATTGAAAAAATTGAAAGGTTTTCAAAATATGATTTTTCAAACATCGACCAAGGAGAAATAGAAAAGTGGAAAACTGAATGGGCGCCTGAGTATTCAATCATAAAAGCGGATTCAGGAATGTTACAAGTCGACTACTATTATCATTCCTTTGCCAAAATGGGGGGAATTTATCCGGTTTCCAAAAATTATGTGCTTGACGAAGAAAACTATTATTACGGAGATGAGCCCGAAAAAACGTCAATCAAAAACGGATTAAAAAACTAGCCATAACAAAGGCTATAATTCATCCCGATCCCGAGTACTCGGGAGGGACGAAATCATGGCTGGAACCGTTATCTGCAATTATTATGGAAAATTCGATTACATGGGCTGAAAAGCTGAATAAAGGACATGCTTTGGTGGACCTCGGTTATCGGGATTATATTGCAGCTCGCCTATTACTTAATAACCATTTAATAATTCAAGGTTTAACACTTGCAAGTACTTCAGTTGAAAAATATCTGAAAGCTATTATTGTATTTAATCTTCAGAAAAAAGAAAAATATCATTTCCATTTAGACAGATTTGAATCACTCAAAAAGCTTCTTGCGAAAGTTAATAATGATGTGACTGAAGAATTTGATTCTGTTTTCCTAGACATATTGCAAAATGCTTTTAGAATAAGATATTACGATAGAATCAAAGAACCAATATTTATGGGCTTCTATATAAATCAGTTAATTGGTGAACTAGATTATACAATCGACTTTATGGAAAAGTTTATTTCAAACACCCAAAATGGCGGAAAATCCATGTCGAAATATTTCAGTGCAATTAAGAATAATGATTCACACCTATATGAAAATAACTTTGTTCTGAAGAACGAGAATAAAAAAGACTTTATGGAAAAACCTGATATTGGATTTTCAATCTACATTCGAATGGGCTCTGTAGTCCATGAAGAGAAGATAGTAAAAGGAGGAAGTACTCAAAATAAATACGAAGGTCAAATATCAAAGTTCACAGAATTTAACGAAAGTTTTTTTTTAAATTATAACAGCAGGTAACAATGGCTATAATTCAACTTTTCCTTTGAACCCCAAACAAAACATCTAACTTTAGAACGGCCCAATTTTTGACTTGTAAAATCCTAATGGATTTCCCAGGCCGAAATTACAGCCGGAGCCATTGGCATTAATTATGAAACAATTTAGACATCTACTTATTTCAGTTTTGGTCTTATGCAGTTTTGAATTAATTGCTCAGGACACACTTGCCATGAAAGATGTCTATATGGACAATTTATTGGTCTTCAAAATTTCTGACAACGAGAGATTTACTGGAATTGCTCAGGAAAAACGAAAAAATGGGCATCTAATAAATGAAGATAAATACGAGGACGGGGTTGTACGCTGGACAAAGTTATATTTCAATACTAAAGAGAAGCTAATCTCAGAAAAAATTGTTTACCATAAATACAAATTATGGGAAGATAAAGAGAGAATAAGGTTTAGACTATCACAGGACACTTTAGATATTAAAACATATGATGAAAACGGTAAGAAATTATTAGTCAGAGAATTTGAAAACAACAAAATGGTCTATAGCTGTGAATACAATGGCAGAAAAAAGCACGGACATGAATTCTGCTATGACGATGACGGAAATGAATTGGTTTTTGAATATGTTAATGGACGTAAAATAAAGAAAAAGAATAAGTAGAATGCAGAATAATTAATGCCAACAATACCTATAGTCCATTGCTGCCCTCCTACCTTAAAATTTTTATTTAAATTCAATATCAAAAGAATAGGCCCTGCAATAAATTCAACAGTGCCTTCCTCTCATCCCGATAGGTATCGGGAGTCGTCGTAGGTGGGACAAATCTTGGCCGAGACCGTTCAACACCATTTGAAAAATGAAGAAGCTATTTTTAGATGATATAAGAACTATTGAAATGGTTTATGACAAATCAATGGAGTCTGAATTTGATATTGTAAGGACGTACAATGATTTTGTGGATTACATTAAGGTTAATGGTTTGCCAAAATTTATAAGCTTTGACAATGATTTGGGACTAGATCAATGTGGAAAAGTAGCGCCTGATGGTTATGCTGCCGCAAAATGGTTAGTTTATGAATCGGGACTTGATTTGCGGAACTTGGAATTTAAAGTTCACTCAGCGAATCCTGTTGCATCTGAACAAATAAAAGGGCTTTTAGATAACTATATCAAACACTTAAAAACAACGCAATAAAAACTGTGGCTAACAATGGCTATAAAGCATAGGCCTAAACAACCAAACCGTTCCTACGCTTCATAGTCGGAACGTTACCCAACATTATGAAGAATTTTATTTCAGTGATGTTTTCTTTACTACTTTACAATTTTGCATCTGGACAAGATTTCAAATTAGCTAAACCAAATATTTCAAAACTTAAGGAACAGATTAAGGACGGGACATACGAGACTATTTATTGCTATCTCATAAACAATTACAAAAGAACTTCAGAAAAGAAGGACTTGGAGTACTATGAGTGGGATTCAGCCGGAATTTGTGCTTTCAACCAAATATTTGACGACAAAATAAAATATTCTATTTGGCAATGTAAAGAGGCAGGCGGAGTTTCGGTAACTATCGAATTTCCTAAAACGGAAAGTGCGGAATTAATGAATTGGATTGAAATGATTTATGATGTTGACACTTTTGACTTGGAAAGAAATGTCTGGAAAGAGAACAACACTCAATTTGAGCCTAAAGAAATGAACTCAGGGTGCTTCTATAAAATCGAAGACAAGGAAAACTCAACTTTGGTGGACTTGTTTTGCGGATGTTAAATAACGTTGGGTAAAAATAGCTATAATTCATTGCTAGCCTCAAACCCTTATAAATTTTTTAAATTTATTCTTCAACTAAATAAGCCTCGGCGATACATTCAACTGTGCCTTCCTCTTACCGCTCCCGATAGTTATCGGGAGAAGTCGGGGGAGGCAGGAATCATAGCAGGGAACGTTATGTACAATCCAAATGTAAGATGAAAATTCTAACCCAAGGAAAATACTATGGCAGCCAAGATGCGGCGGTATCTTTTAATGGGATTTTATTATCCCGATACAATTACACGGTAGATCGAACAGATTGGCATTACCACGAAAATCCGTATTTCATGTTTGTGTTACACGGTGACATGATGGATGGTAACTCGAGAGCTAAAACACTGTGCCCTGCAGGAAGCCTGATGTTCAATAATTGGCAGGAAACCCATTATGGGGTAAAACATTCCCGCAAAGCTGCTGGCTTCCATTTAGAATTGGAAAAAAGCCGTTTCGAGCACAATGGAATACGCCTAACGGAGGGCAGTCAATTAGTCGAAAAACCCGAGATACATTTTCTTTTCGCAAAAATGTACCGGGAGTTTGTCCTTTTCGGCCCATATAGCCAAGTGTCCATTGAAGTATTGGTGATGCAAATAAGCGAGGCACTGGGAACGGTAAATCAATCGAATTACAAAAGCACTCCAAACTGGATTTATAAATTAAAAGAACTATTGCACGATGACTCTTCCGACCTTAGCCTCCAATCCCTTTCCCACCAATTGGGGGTGCATCCTGTCCATATTTCCAGAGCGGTACCAAAATTCCTTTCCACAAGTCTTGGAGCATACATCAGGCAACTAAAACTAAAAAAAGCTATTCCGCTTTTATTGGATTCAAAGTATTCACTGACCCAAATCGCACATCAATCCGGCTTTGTGGATCAAAGCCACTTTAATCGGGTGTTCAAATCTTATTTTAATATGAATCCAGGTCTATACCGAAGAAATCTGAACAAAAACAAGCAATGTTAATATGATACAATTTTAAGTGTTTCCCGCATACTATCTTCACCTTTTAATTCAACTAAAATCATGGTCATGCACTTAATTTTTGTACCCTTACTCGTATTAGTATCCTCATGTTATGCCCAGGTGAATATGAAGGACTACCAAGGCAACTGGGAGGGGCGCCTTCCACAATCGAACAGTTTCAACTTCAATATCACCCTTGAGAACTTGGACTCAAATTCCTATATGGTAACTTTTGCCAATCCAGAAACCTTCTTTAACAAAAGGTTGAAATCAACAAGCAAGGACTTTATTGATATTAGCGTAGATACGAATACACAGTTAAATCTGCATTTTACGGATGACAAACAAGAGCTGATCGGCTTTATACGATCCGGGGGACTGATGTACCATATCAGTTTAAAAAAAACAAGGGATAATCAGTTTGCAGGAAGTTGGAGCCCGTTAATGGTAGACAACCTACAATCCCAATCCATTTTCTTGAGTATTGAAGAAAATGATGACGAAACTTTTGCGGCCTACCCTTTTTTTGGAGATCAACGTTTTAGTGGTACATGGAGTACAGATTTTATAAGGAAAGAGAATTCCATTTTCTTTCGTGATTTCAAGACGGGAATGAAGTTTCGCGGAAGATTATTGGAAAATCGAATTCAATTAGACATTTTATTGATCAACACCGTTATTGCAACGATTGATTTATCGCGCCCTAAAACCGGTTCGGAGTTTAGGACTGCAAACGTAAGTCAAGATCAAGATGCCAACGCTCCGTTACAGTTAAACGATGGCTGGACTACGGCAAACATCACCGATGCCGGTATTCAAAGAGCTCCCTTGATTCGCATGATAGACAGCATCAATGCCAAAAAGTTACCGAACACACATAGCGTGCTTATTGCAAAAGGAGGCAAACTGGTATTTGAAGCCTATTTTGATGGACACAATGCCGATATCCCACACGACCTGCGTTCAGCGTCCAAGAGTATTTCATCTGCCATGATCGGCATTGCCATTGACGATACAATCATCAAGGGTACAGATCAAAAACTCTATGATTGTATACCTCCGGCCTATCAGTATACCAAAGATTCCTTAAAATCCAGGATAAGCCTCCAAGATTTACTGACGATGAGCTCCGGATTGGATGTGAACGCCATAGCATCGGAAGCCAACTATCAAAATACGGACAATTGGCTAAAAACAGTAGTAGAGGCTCCTATGGTAAACGAACCGGGTACTTATACGGATTATGGGTCTGCCAATCCTTTTTTATTGGGCGTTTGCCTAAATGAGCTTTTAGAAAAACCCCTGGATATCTATATGGACCAAAAGTTTTTTTCCCCTTTAGGCATCATCAATTATATCATCCAAACCGAAGATACCCAGACAACACCTTATTTTGGCGGAGGAATTCATTTAACATCAAGAGACATGCTAAAATTTGGGCAACTGTACCTTAATCGAGGTAAGTGGAAAGGAAAACAGATTATTTCAGAAAACTGGATAGATGCGTCGTTTAAGAAACACGTACGGCTAGAGGATGCGATGGACAGGAATGAATATGGCTATCAGTGGTGGCATAAAACCTACGTTATGGATGATAGGGAAATCGAATCTATTGAAGCAAGGGGAAACGGGGGTCAATATATTTTCGTAATACCCGAACTAGCATCAGTGGTCGTAATAACCTCAGGAAATTTTAGAAACGGGAGTTTGCTGCAACAACCCGAAAAAATACTGGAGAAATACATACTTCCGGCAATTAAGGGTTAATCTAATCAGATTCAAACTTAAGAGGGCTATAATCCATTGCGGTCGGATTTTCCAAATGGGAATCCTTGCGATTAACTATCTTCGTTACAGGCGGACATTTTCCAACAAAAACGTCCGCAACGTCTCATAGCCTTGACCGTTGTACGTCGTTGAGACTTGACTTATATCAAACTTAACAAAGTCCCTGGTAGATATGAAAGCAATAGTATGCCCTACATATGGTGGACCTAAAGTTCTTCAGGTCAAAGAATTTCCAAAACCAATTCCCAAGGATGGTGAAGTACTGGTTAAGGTTCATTCATCAACAGCGGTAACCGGGGATTGCAATATCATGAGTTTATCATTTGCCGCATGGTTCCGACTTCCGGCAAGGTTTGTTTTTGGGTTTACCGGACCAAGAAAACAGATTCCAGGTTGGGAACTTTCCGGATATATCGAATCAATCGGTCAAAATGTTAACAATTTCAAAGTGGGCGACAGAGTTTTTGGGTACACGAAAGGTATCACGTTTGGCGGCACAAATGCCGAGTACAAAAGTATCCCGGAAAACAGATTAGTATCGATTAATGATTCTAATATAAGCTTCGAGGAAGCAGCCGTTCTTCCAATCGGAGGACTTACCGCTTTGTCCCTGTTGAGAAGCGCAAATGTTGGGAGGGGACAAAAAGTTCTTGTCTATGGAGCTTCCGGAAGTGTAGGCACCTTTGCAGTTCAACTGGCCAAACTTTTAGGGGCTGAAGTTACAGGCGTTTGTAGTGGTGGAAATGTCGAATTAGTAAAGTCCATTGGCGCCGATATTGTCATAGATTACACGAAGGAAGATTATACTACGAACAATCAGAGCTATGATGTAGTTTTTGATGCGGTCGGTAAAACTTCGTTTTCCCTCTGTAAAAATTCGCTAGTAAGCAACGGTATATTTTTAACCGTTGACTGGCCATTCCGTCAAGCAATATGGGCTTTACTTACCACCAAAAAAAAGGTTATCTTTCCAATGGCTGCCAACACGACCGAAGATTTGATCTTTCTCAAGGAGCTCGTTGAGAAAGGTGAAATGAAGCCCGTTATTGACAGAACTTTTTCTTTAGATGAAGCTGTAGAAGCTTACAGCTATGTTGAAAAGGGACACAAGAAAGGAAATGTGGTTATAGCAGTCGCAAAGAATAACACAGAATAACGAGCGCACAACAACGTGTATAACCCATTGCTTTGATTTTCCACAACGAGGCATACACAAACAAGTGGGTAAAAAGCTCCATTTACAACGCTTAGGCAACCATTTTATGGGATGCTGCGTCTATTCCTATAGATACGAAATCAGTCAAATGGCTACATCGAAAATCACCAAAATATCCACTGGTATCGGTTGCGCACTCTTAATGCTAATGGCCCTTTTTCACGGAAGTGGAATCGACTATGTAGGCGACCTAATGCAACGATCCAATGCCGAACCGTTCCTAAAAGAAATTTTTCCCGTTTTATTTGTACACCCTTCCCTTCAACTTTTTGGGCTCACAGGCTTGGGAATAATCACACTTTTCATGAAACGTGAAATCGAAAAGATACTATTCTTTATCGCTTTTATGGTATGTATCGATTCCCTATTGGCCTTCTTTTTAGGCGCCGTTGTCCCAGGGATTTTGTTACTCTTCGCTTCTTTTATTTTTGGCCTGGCCGGAATTAAAAACGCAACATAAAAACCAGTTGCCAACAAGGCCATAATTTACCCATCTGATAAGCGGGCAAGTAGCTGTAATTCGTTAACTTGAGACTTAGAAATCGGCAACGGCAGGATTTCAGTAGAATAATCCAGATTCTTAGGCCTTCCGCTCCCCCGCTCCCGATAGTTATCGGGAGAAGTCGTCGTAGGCAGGAATCATACATAAAACCTTCTGGTTAATGAAAGGTAAATACCATGTAATACATATTGATAACTAAAACTAGATGAATAGATATAATTTATTGGTACTATCCATTGCCTTACTCATTGGTTGCAAACAAAAACCGCCGGAGTACAAAAGACCCAACATTTTGTTTGCGATCAGTGACGACCAATCGTTTCAACACACCAGTTTTGGAGGTTGTAATTATGTAAACACCCCTGCTTTTGACAAAGTAGCACGCGAAGGTATTTACTTTTCAAATTGTTATGCCGGTTCTCCAGGTTGTGCACCCTCTAGGAGTAGCATTGTAACCGGGCGCTACCACTGGCAAAACGAGCAGTCGGGTCAACATGCCTCCTCTTGGATGAAAAAGTATGTTCCATTTATTGATTTACTTGAAAGTAATGGGTATGCTACCGGCCGAACAGGGAAGGGTGTAACACCCTTTTACTATGCACAAGGTGAAAAAGACTCGTTGTGGAGAAAGGGCGATGCCGCAGGGAAATCGTATAGCAACATTTCCTATAGCAATACGAATGATGAACGTTTTGCCAAGGGCATCCGGAACCTGAATTACTTTGAAAATTTTAGATACTTTATGGATAGTATAAGGCAGGACAAACCTTTTTTCTTTTGGTATGGGGCATCCGAGCCTCATCGTCATTATGAGAAAGGCTCTTGGAAACGTATGGGCAAGAAATTGGATGACGTAGAAGTTGTTCCTGGCTTTCTCCCTGACACCGATGAAATCCGTGGTGACCTACTTGATTATGCCGTAGAGATCGAGTGGTTTGATCTTCACCTACAGCACATGTTGAATTATCTCGATAGTATTGGCGAGTTGGACAACACCATTGTAATGGTCACTTCGGATAACGGTATGCCATTCCCACGTGCCAAAGCCAATTGTTTTGGGTACGGGACCCATGTTCCATTTGCCGTACGTTACCCAAAAGGATTTCCCGGGGGAAGGGTGGTAGATGATCCTGTGAGTTTTATTGACATCGCACCAACACTACTTGAACTTACCGGTAGCGGAACAGCGGGGATGTTGCCCATCTCCGGCAGAAGTATCCTAAGTATCCTTCAAGGTAGAAAACAAGGCACTGTAGCCGAAACCAGAGAATTTGTACTGGCAGGTCGGGAAAGGCACTCAAGTTCCCGCTACTTAAACTGGGGGTACCCTCAAAGGATGATCCGCAGCGAAGACTTCATTTACATTTGGAACATAAAGCCGGAACGCTGGCCTGCAGGTGCCCCCCAGCGTTTTCACCCCAATGATTCAACCCAATTGCTTCCCGTTTACGGTCTGGATGAAAATGGAAAATACATAGATCAAGGCGCTTTTACCGATATTGACGATTGCCCTTCAAAAACCTATATCATTGAAAATTATACCGACCCTAAAATTTCAAGATATTTTGAGCTTGCCCATGGAAAAAGACCGGAGTTTGAATTATACAATGTGGTAGACGATCCGTATTGTTTAAACAATTTAGTAGGCCATAAAGATTACGCATCATTGGAAACCAAATTAAAGGAGAAACTCCTTGAAGAGTTAAAAACAACGAATGACCCCCGGGTTGTAGGGCCTGATACCGAAATATTTGATAGCTATAAAAGATATTCCAAGATTAGAAAATTCCCAAAACCAGAACACATAGATTAAATTAAAAATCACCAATCCTAACATTTTGTATTCGTAATGACAGGGAAAGTTCAAAATTTTAGAGTAGGTAGTCCGTCCGAACCGCATAGCGGTTTTACAGGGAACACCCATAAAATCTGGCACTATCCATACCATTTACCGCAGTAACCCATCTCGCTCAATAGAAAAATGGAATTCATGAAATGTTCTTCGTTATCGGAATCCGAAAAGCTTGAAATACTGGAGCTATGGAACAGGGAATATCCGGAAAAATTAGCGTACGGATCAAAAGAAGAATTTGATGACTACCTGAAAAAGGGTATCGGGCAATCCCATATACTTTTGATTGACCCAAACAGAAGAATTAAGGGTTGGTATTTTGACTTTATACGTGAGGATGAAAAGTGGTTTGTACTAATTTTAGATTCAAAAATTCACGGAAAAGGTCTCGGGACCCAAATGTTGGAGCTTGCCCAACAAAAAGAGAATGAATTGAATGGCTGGGTAATTGACCATGACCGGGATAAAAAGAGAAGCGGAGAGATATATCGTTCCCCATTGAACTTTTACCTTAAAAACGGTTTTGAAAAATTGACAAAAAACAGATTGGAATTGGACAAAATATCGGCCGTTAAAATAAGATGGAGAAAATAAAACGGGATATACTATGTGCTATAATCCCTTGTGACCATCCACAAACCGCAAATCGGTACAGGAAGTTCCTTTAGGATGTGGATACATGGTGGGATAACACTATATTTTATAGCTTTATCACAAATGGTGTATAATGAAATTTGACCGATTATGGAAATGACATTATGGTTATCCTTTGTAGGAACGGTGCTGATTTTGGCCATAACACCTGGACCCAGTGTTCTATTGGCAACCGCAAATAGCATGAAATATGGTAAAGGAAAAACTATTGGAACAATTGCAGGGGATCTAACGGCCAATCTCTGCCAAATCATTTTGGCGGCAATAGGATTGGCAACCCTAGTGATTTCTTCCGGGGCATTGTTCCGATTGATCAAATGGTTTGGCGTGACCTATTTGATATATATGGGAATAACCAAGATTATGGCCAAACCCCAAATAGACTTATCCTCGAACAAAAGCAAAGAAAGTAATTTTTCAAAACTATTTGTTGAAGGCTTTTTGATGTCGGCCGCAAATCCAAAGGCGATTGTCTTTTTTGCGGCACTCTTCCCAGTATTCCTAAATGAGGCCAATCCAATGATTCCTCAAATGGTAATTCTTGCCTTTACCTTTTTACTAATCGATGGTCTTTCATTATTTGTCTATGCGACTTTTGCCGAAAAGCTAAAATCATATCTTGAAAATCAGGAAAAAGTACACTTGCAACATAAAATTGTAGGTAGCTTGTTAATTATAAGTGGGTTACTATTGTCCATGGTACGCAGGACAAATAATTAAACTACACGTGACACAGGTTAAAAATCGATTGTCTACTATTTGAAAATGATCCAGAAAGTAAAATACACCTTAACCGATTTACAAAATTCGACGGACGAAAAATTGGTCTCTTTGATTTATGCCAAATCTGCAGAACTGGAACTTGGGGCCTTTGGAGAAAGTCCCGAAATAGCAGACCCGGCAATGGCTGAATTCCTAGCGATGTGGATTTTGAAAGGCGATGTACAAAATGGTGGATATGACCAATTCTTCCATAACAATGGACTGGAATATGGACTGACCGCATTGGCCGGATTTAAGCGAATACGCGCAAATGATTTTGCGAACGTTACCGAAAAGGCCATTGAAGTTTTTAAGAATCAAGACTCGGAATTCAAAAATAAGCGGAATCCCGACTTTGATAATCTGGATGATGAATTTTACGATTTGGAAGGTTTGGAAACACTTCAAGTCCAGTACATCCGAAAGAATTATGAAAAGTTTGTAGTGGAATAAAAAACGCTATTCAACAAAGGCTAAAAAACTTTGAACTGTTTCCCCGCTTCGGCTTTTCTAAGCGATTTGAAATTGGCGCCTTTGCTTGTTCATTAACCCCAAACTATCACGAATGTGAAGTACAGAAGGCATTTTAGAAAAATCCTGACCCGTAAATATCCGGAATTGTATGACTCAATTTTACGGGATACGGAGTATCGCTATGCACAAATTTCCCGGGACACGATTTTTTCAAAAAATTCGACTAATCCGCTTGATAAGAGATTAGACCTCATGGCCTATTTTTTGGCTACGATCCTAACGCTTCAGGAAAAGCGATTGGATTTTCAGGGAATACAATCGGTTTGTATGGAAATCGCCTTAGAATATGTACGGCCCAAAAACCGACTTCAGAAATGGTTAAAAAAACTTCCCCCAAAGCTTATCGATACGTCATTGGCCCGCTTGTTCCTAAAAAGGATGCAAAAAAATATCGGCCGAAAATGGCATGAGGATGGATTTCGGGCCGAGTTGGTCACGGACAAAAAGGAAACCTATGGATTGGGCTATGGTATTGATATTTTGGAATGCGGCATATGCAAATTGTTCAGCAAGCATAAGGCACAGGAGTATACCCCAATTTTATGCAAAGTGGATAAAATAACCTCAAATTTGGCAGGGCTGGAACTGATCCGAAAAGGAACCATCGCCAACGGCGCCGATAAATGTGATTTTAGGTTTAAAAAGAAATGAAATCATTAAGCGGTTGTAGTATTCTTTGACCTAGTTCTTTTTGGGCATTGCCTTTTTAGTACCCGTAAACCCGTCAAATTTCAATTTGGCAAAATGTCCCGTACTATCCGGTACAAACTCCAACCGTGACCAAAATTGCCGATTGATAAACTTAACGATTTGACCGTCCTCACCCAACACAGGTATCATGGGGGCACCATCCGAAAGTAGCATTCCGTCGGTATAGCTTATGGTTACCGTACCATTGGGGTTGTAAAAGTTTTCATCAAACTGGAAGGTGCCCAGCATTTTTTGGGCAAGGTCGTACTTTACGTACGTAGGGCTTACCAAATTCAATTGCTCGTAAGGTTCCCCAAAAACGATCGAGGCGATCTTGGGTACGTTAAAATAAGGTACATGGATATGAATGTTGGATAGCATAATCACCGTCAAACCCTCCTCGGGATAGACTGCAAAATAACTGGAAAAGCCCGGAGATCCACCGCTCCGGTAATAACGGGTGTAATCTCCCTGAGGTTTATTGGATATACCATAGCCCAAACTGGTTCCATAGTAGGAACTGGTCATTTTTTTCCAGGAATCCGCGGACAATAACGTTTTGTGCATCATGGCTTGGGCAAACTTCTCCAGATCCCCCGCATTTGAGTAAATGGAGGCATGACCGATTTTTGAGGACCAGTGTATCAGTCGGGCCCGCTCCAATTCGGTAACCCCTTGCTGCTCATAACCCAGTGCCAAATCCGGGACGTCCCCATACTTCATCGTATAGGCATAGTGTCCCGTATGCGTCATGCCCAAAAGCATAAAAATGTGGTCCCTTAGATACGCTCCAAAGGACTCCCCGGATACGATTTCAATGACTTTGGCCAAGAGTATAAAGGAAGATCCGGAATGCCTATATTTTTCTCCAGGTTCCGCTATAGGTTCCGATATTTTTATGTAATCGACTAATGCATCTAGGGTATGGGCCGACTCGATTAGTTTATCATAGGTACCATCGGCTTGGGACACAAACCGTGGTAGACCCGACCTTTCGGTCAATAATTGGTGAAGGGTTATCTTGTCCCCATTGGGAAATCCGGGCATGAACTTGGTAAGCTTGTCGTCCACCGATATCTTTCCTGCATCAACGAGTTGTAGTATAGCGGTTGCTGTAAACATCGCGGAAACCGATCCAATAAAAAATTGGGATGCCTTGGTATTTTTAATTTGATTTTCCCTATCGGCATACCCGTATGATTTGGATAATATGATGTCCCCATTTTTTTTGACCAGGACAGTACCACTGAAGTTATTGTAATTGGCAAGTGGACGAATCAATACATCTATTTTATGGGCAAGGTCGTCATTAGAGTGTTTTGTGGTTGAACGGGTATCCTGACCATAGGCCATAATACCCAGAACCGATATTATGGACAGCACTAGTGTTTTCATACGTATTGCTTTGGTGGTTTGTTATTAGGGACGGGTGAAATCTCCCTTTGTGGCAAAAACCCTCAGAGTCCCATAGAATTCGAAAATTCCCTTTGGGAATGAATCAATAGGAGTTTAAGGCCATATTGTATGAAACGTAAAAAGGTAGATAACAACTTTTCCGTTAAAAGTGTCACGTTTTCATTGACTACCTTGTCACACTATTGAAATACTAAAAACTAAGACTTGAAAAATCACCAAAATACCCTATTCCCCTACGCCTATAACATTTTAGGCACAGTGGAGGATGCCAAAGACGCCATACAGGATGTACTGGTCAAGTATCAATCCATCAATACTGCGCATGTTGAAAATGAAATAGGCTATTTGACCCAATCCGTGATAAACCGATCTATAAATATCAAAAACAGGAAAGCCAAAATTACGGCCAATAAGGTTTGGCTTCCCGAACCCATTTCTACGGAAAAAGCGGACGATAATCTTATCGGGGAAGAGATATTGTCCTATTCCCTATTAGTGCTATTCGAAAAACTAACGACCCGGGAACGGGCTGTCTTTATCCTAAAGGAGGCCTTTGATTATTCGCACAAGGAAATTGCCGAAACCATTGGCATTTCCATTGAAAACTCCAGAAAACTCTTGAGCAGGGGAAAGCTAAGATTGGGAGCACACAAAACATCCGACCCTAAAAAGTATTCCGCTGTCCCTTCCCCTCACATGGAGAATTATATCCATGCCATAAAAAATGGAGATGTAAAGCACCTGGGAGAAATGCTCTCGGAGGATGTGGCCCTAAGTGCGGATGGTGGAGAGGATATCAAGGTGATACGGGAATTGACCACGGGAAAAACGGCAACTTCCAACCTGTTGTTCTATGTGTTCAAAACCTATCAAAAATCGCTGTCCATTGAAATATCCGAAGTAAACCACCAACCTGCCTTGTTGTTTTACGAAGGTGATACCTTAATCAATTGTCAAGTCTTCGAGTTTGAGAATAATAAAATAAGGCATATCTACGCGGTCATCGACCCTAATAAATTGAAAACGTTTTTTCGGTAAATCCGTCACGTTTCTTCCTGCTTTTTGGTCATACTATTGAATATAAAATATCAATAGATGAAAACTTTATTGCGAATCGATTGTAGTGCAAGGACCGTAGGGTCGCACTCAAGAATCTTGGCCGATTACTTCGAAAAAAAATGGAAGCTCGTAAACCCTGGTGGAACTATTATTTATAGGGATTTGGCAAAACAGCAATTGCCCCACATCCAAAACGATACTATTGAGGGGTTTTACACCCCCTTGGAATATTTATCCCTCGAAGGCAAAAAGGCCACGGCCTTATCGGACGAGCTGATCCAAGAACTGAAATCCGCGGATGATATCCTGATCAGTAGCCCTTTGTACAATTTAAATATTCCCTCCAATCTCAAGGCATACCTCGATCAAGTGGTGCGCATTGGACATACCTTCAATACCAATGAAAAGGGCTATTATGGTTTGCTGGAGGATAAATCGGCCTATTTGGCCACCGCTAAGGGAGGCCAGTACAAAGGTACTTTTATGGAACCCTATGATTTTCAGGAACCTTATCTTAAAGCCATTTTGAGACACATGGGCATAAAGGTCCGAGGATTATTTTCCCTTGAAGGCACCAGTGATAAAGGGGTGCTGGAACAGAACAAATATTTGGCACAACAGAGCATCGATCGATCATTTAAAAAACAGAACCATGAAAGCAATTAAAACAAATTACTTCGAAGACCAGTTAGAGGACAAGGCATCCATAGTTGGGCCGGATGAAGGGGAAACCCTGGAACTCAATACCATTGCAATAACCTTTAAGGTGACCAGTGAAATGTCCAATGATCAATTGGGGGTTTATGAGATTTCCCTTCCCCGGATGTGCATCGGTGCAAAATTGCATTATCACCGATTTATGGACGAGACCTTTGTTGTGAACCAAGGTGTTTTGACCATTGAAGCGGCCGATAAAGTATATGAGGCCAGACCTGGGACGGTGGTATATGTACCGCGATTTACACCCCATGGATTTAGGAATGACACTGATGAACTAGTAAAATTGACATTGATTTTCAACCCATCGCAAAAACGGGAAGGTTTTTTTAGAGGCCTCTACGAAACATTGAACGAGATCCCTATAGACCCTGAAAAATACTTACAGTTGTATAACAAGTACGACAGTTTTCCTGTAGATACCGCCAATATGATTCCGATACGGGAATAGGAATACCTAAGATTACTAGGTGTAGGTACTGGCGGTTCGGGTTTCAATTCAAATTGCCAGTACTTTTTACACCTAAATTGCTTTTGGAAAAACAAAGTTCAAAGATTTTGATTGTTTGCTACATTTTTTGTAGTATTGCTACTTAATTTGTATCAAAAAGGGCAATTTATAACCCACGCCTTGGTAGAATGCGTAAAGAATTGAATTAAAAATTATCAGTAAACCTAAAATTATTCGTCATGGAAACACTGCAAAAACCAAAACCCTCCGAATACCCATTGTATTCATCCATTTATATGGATTTGTTAGATGACCAAAAAAACATTCTAGATCAACTATGGGATAATTTTTTGGAAGTAAAACAATTCATTTATAGTCTTCCCAAAGAAAAATTGACGTATCGGTATGCTGAAGGCAAATGGACCATTAAGGAGATTTTGGTCCATAATATTGATGATGAGCGCATCTTTTCCTGTAGGGCCATGCGCTTTGCACGAAATGACGATACCCCTTTGCCCGGATTTGAACAGGATAATTATGCAATATTTTCGGAGGCCAACGAAAGGAGTCTGGACAGTATTTTTGAAGAATACGAAGCTGTACGGAAAGCTACGATAACACTTTTTAAATATCTGCCCCAGGACAGTTTTATGAGGAAGGGTTCGGGAATAGATACGGACGGTAGTATCATCAATGAAAGAACGGTAAGGACATTTGCCTATCATATTGCCGGCCATGAATTAAGACACCTCAACATCATCAAAGAGCGGTATTTGTAGGGCAAGGCCTGAAAAGGGCAATAAGACAGTGTGAACTTATCACGATTGTTGGGACGTTAAAGTATAGTTGGGGAAATACAATTTAAAAAGTTATCTTCAATCCTCGTTATGAGACAACAGGCTTTTATGCCACTTCTCCGGTTGTTTGATTCGGTGGAGCTATAACAACTAGTCTATAACGTATCGACAAGTTCAAAAATGAAGATCCCAATACTATCCATACTCATTCTCACCTCATTCTTTTTGGGATGTAACCCGTCTTCGGATAAAAAACAGGAGCTGGTAAAGGTGAGCCGCCAAATGGGCGAGTTCGAAACCATCGATGCGCTTTGGCTTATCTGGCCGATCACCGACCATAAGGAAGGGGAATCCGTTGAAAAGGTAACCATGGCCATTATCGATGCCCTGATCAGCGACCTGAGGATTGTGATTAGTTGTGCGGACGATGGGGTTCTTAAAAAGGCAAAATCCAAATTGGGCGAAAAATATCCCGATTTGAAGAATCTTGCTTTTCACGTTATTCCCTCGGTAGAGCTATGGACAAGGGACATGGGCCCAGTCTTTGTGGAGACAGAAAATGGAAAGCATGCCATTGCCGACTTCAATTTCGATTCTTGGGGGTATTCGGATACGCTGGATCAAAGTTCACGAATCGAGGAGAAGTATGATGAAAAGGTAGCGGAACTATTCGGTCTTCCCCTTGTTTCAAGTACCATGATCAGTGAAGGTGGCAATCGCGAGCTCAACGGAAAGGGAACCTTGGTAGTTACCGAGGCCGTGGAACAGGGACGCAATCCAGGGATGTCAAAAGCTACCATGGAAACGGAATATCAAAGACTGCTGGGCGTTACGAAGACGATTTGGCTAAAAGAGGGACTCCTGGAGGATAGCCATACGTTTCTAGGGCCCTTATCAACAGCCGATGCGAAGAAAGCATATACCGTGGTTACGACCAACGGCCATGTGGATGAGTTTGCCCGTTTCGTCAACGATTCTACCCTTCTTTTGGCCAGTATCGATAGTACCGAATTGGAAGACCCGATTGCCCAGGAAAACCATAGGCGTTTGGAAGAAAACTTCAAAATCCTTTCCAATAGTACCGACCAGGACGGAAATCCATTTAAAATTGTGCGCTTACCCCTGCCCCAAACCATTTTGACCACTATGGGCCCCGGGGATTATGTGTATGACTATATTAAAACCTTGGATTACCAGGATGGAAGTCAATTTCCCGAAGGAGAAACGATTACCGTTGTGGCCCCGGCAAGTTATCTCAATTTTATTATTACCAATACCGTAATCCTTGGGCAAAAGTATTGGCGGGAAGGCATGCCCGAGAAAATCAAAATGCAGGATGCCGAGGCGAAAAGAATACTACAAGCCGTATTTCCGGAAAAAAAAGTAATACTACTGGATGCATTGGCCGTGAATTTAGGGGGAGGTGGATTGCATTGTATAAGCATGCATCAACCCAAATTACTTTCGAATCCCCAGTAAAATCCTTGTCATGGTCTTGCACAAAAAGAAGGGCAGGCACCGACTTTTTTGTATCTTTTCGGCTTGAAGCTTATGAGTGATTGGCATTCCAATCCATATCTTTAGACATCAGATAAAACCATACTTAATGAAACACAAAATTTCAAGGAGAAAGGCCATTACCACTGGCCTCACGGGCTCACTTGTGGCAATAGGCGGTTATGCCTTTGCATCCAATACCCAGGATACATCCACTTCTGTTGAACCTGGGGCAAAGAAGCAATTGCCCTTCAGAATTAGTTTAAACACCTCTACCCTATTGCATTACGAGTTGGACGTGGATGTACAAATAGATCTCGTGGCCGATGCCGGTTTTGATGGTATAGAACTATGGATGCGTAATATAAAGACCTATTTGGAAAATGGGGGTAACACAACCGACCTAAGGAACAAATTGCAGGAACGAGGACTTGTTCTGGAAAATATTATAGGATTTTCAAAATGGTGTAGTGACGATGCCGGGGAACGAAAAAAGGCGATAGATCAATTGCGCGAAGAAATGCAGATTACGGCAGGTCTGGGTGGCACCTATATCGCCGCTCCGGTACAGGGGATAACCTCCTTGGATAGAACCCAATATGATGCCTACGCCGAGCGCTATGCCGCTATTCTACAGCTGGGCGATGAAACCGGGGTAACCCCCATTATGGAACTTTGGGGTATGGGAGCCTTGAACAAGGTAGCCGATTGTGCTCAAATCGCCATCGCTTCGGGACACCCCAAAGCGACCATATTATTGGATTTTTACCATGTATATCGTGGCGGGAACGACTGGGACACCATCGACATTCTCAATGGTAGGAAACTACCTGTAATACATATGAACGATTATCCCGCTACACCTGCCTATGATCGGTTGAAGGATTCGGATCGAATATTGCCCGGAGAAGGAGTCTGTCCTTTTGATTCGGTTATCCCCAAATTATACGATGCTGGTTTTAGGGGCGGTTTTTCCGTAGAGCTTTTCAACAAGGGCTATTGGGAAACAATGGATGCGAAAACGCTTTTGAAGCATAGTTACGAAAAAGCGCACCGAACCGTACAAAAAGCACTTGGAGATATCATTTGATTCAACAAGGAAACTGTAATTGCAATTTCAAAAAAGGAATCCACTACTAAAAATACGGATTACAGTAGCCCGGCAAGGCACTCTGTTAAGTAAACATACTGCCGATAATCATTAAAAAAACATGAAAAAAGTTGTAGGTATTGCACTTCTTTGTTTTACCATTTTAGTAACAATATCATGGGCAATAAATCCACAAGTATTTAAGATAGCATGGTATCAAAAACCGGAAGTAGACACCTATAAAAGTTTTCCCATTAGGGAAATAAGCCCAAGCCCCACTCCTTTTAGTTTTGCCGTCGATACTTCAAAAGGAAACAAATTGGATTCGGTGATGGTCCAAAATTGGGAAGACCGATACGTTCCGTTTTCAGAATACTTTGAAAAAGGTGATTTACTGGCTTTTTTAGTGATTAAGAACGATACCCTTGTTTATGAAAAATATGGGGGAACATACAATAGGGAGACGGTATCCAATACCTTCTCCATTGGAAAGACCATGATTTCAATTTTAACGGGAAAGGCCATTGACTTGGGGTATATTAAAAACACCGAACAAAAGGTCATTGCGTATCTGCCCGAGCTTAAAGATGTTCCCAATTTTGACGAAACCACGATTCGGGACCTATTGAATATGAAATCAGGTTTACAATTCAAACGGGCCGGAAAGGGGATTATCTCCGATCTTTTTTGTGATGAGGCACGTTTCTACTATACCAACAATCTAAAGAATGATTTAGTAAAGGTCCAAGCGGATACCCTAGCGGGGACACGATGGAAATATAGCAATCTTGACCCTTTGTTTTTGACCTGGGTCTTGGAAAGGGCTACAAAAACTAAGGTTTCCGGGTTTTTTGAGCGTGAAATCTGGAAGCCCATCGGGGCCGAGTATGGAGGAAGTTGGGGTATTGACAGAGCAGGTGGTCTGGAAAACTCTCCGAGCAGTTTCCAATGTACAGCCATAGATTTGGCCAAGATCGGAAGGTTATACCTAAACAAGGGGATGCGGGATACGGTTCAAGTTTTATCGTTGGATTGGATCAACAAAAGTATTGACATCGACACGGAAAATAGGGGCAACACGGCAAAGGGTCGGCAAAAAGCAACACATCAATACTATTGGTGGCTGCCCCAGGAGAATTATGAAGGCGATTATTCGGCAGAAGGTTTAAGAGGGCAACGTCTTTATGTAAACCCAAAGGAAAATATCATAATCGTTCAATTTGCCAATCGAGGATATGGAGGTTACCCCTACAGGGCCATAGCCCATCATTTTTCCAGTGATAGTATCTAATATCAGAAAACGAAATAATCTAGTAGGAGACCCCTATAATAGTAGTTAAATTCGTATTTGAAAATTATTTTAGAGCCAATGCCCAAGTGTTATTGGATTAAGCGCTTGGAGACCTTTTAATCCTATATCAACTTAAATTCTAATAATATTCTTCATCTTGGGCAACTACGACCAGCCTAAAAACTTTTAGAAAGAGTCGGTTCAACACCTAATGAAAAGATTATGATCCAAGTCCCGAACAAGCATGCAAAAATTAAATTAATAAGAAAATCTGACACACTTAATACAAAGTTAATATTAGATTAGATGATTCCTTCAAAAATTTACGCACGCTTAGGGATTAGATAACTGAGCATTAACCGAATCTCAAAATTTATAAAATATCTTTAATCTCATTCTATTGTCTTAAAGAGGTGAGAGATATTATACCTATTTGCTGTGCTTTTTTTTTAGCAATACTCATTTTGTTTTTCTATCCTAATAACGAAGTTAAATTACAACCTGGAGATATTTCATTTACCTCTATTAATGCTTACAACGATGGCTTTGAGGTTATATCTCTTGTGAATATCCCTTCAAATACAACCATTCATTTCACGGACTCCGAATGGAACGGAAATCGTTTTGGTGCAGATGAAAGTGATATGGTATGGAACACAGGTGGGCAAGTTATAAAGGCAGGTTCAACAGTTAGTTTCACTAACTTGGGTTCCAATCCTAGAGTTTCCATAGGTACCTTGAAAAACAAATTAAGAATATCCAAAAAAAAGGAGGCAATATTTGCCTATTTGGGTTCGACAAGAATGCCGACAGTGTTTTTGGCGGCTGTGGGCAATGACGAATTTGCATATGGTACATTGATAAATACCTCCTTACAAATGGATAAGTCTGCCCTAACATTTCCCAAAGGCACCACTTATGCTTCATACCAAGGGCCTTATATTTATGAAAATAGAGATGAGTTTTACAAAGAACTTCGCAAATTGTCCAACTACGAATTTCATAAGCTTAAAAGAACCAAGGATAGAAACGGTATATACGAATTAGCACCACGGAGTCAATAATAGTCATACTTCAACAAAAAAGATTACAGTTCATAACTATTCTCTTCCAGTAAAAAATTGGTTCTTCTTGAATATCAGGTCTTTAAATTTAAAACATTATGAATTTCTAATTCAACAATTCTATTCTATAGTTTATAGAAATTGAGTTAACAAACTAACTCTGAACCAAGAAAGAAAAACCTAAGTTAAAATATAGAAACCCTGTTCCTTATTTAGGAATTACCAGTATCAAAAAAACGCTTGAGGATTAAGAACCTTCAAGATTATCGGGAACAATGGCTACAAACTCCAGTTAGTATACAATTCACGCTTTCGACAATATACCCCTTAGCAGCAAAGAAATGGATAGACTTCGGCAAAATATCGCTTTCATCCTCTCCCACTATCTTGTGTACGACCCCGTCCTCACAAAAACGATGTAAAACCCGATAGATCGTTGCCCGATTGATATCAATCTTGATTTCAGCCTAAATAGCGTCCTGACCCATTGCTGGCCAATCCCCATAAGTCGCTTAAGAACAACTTCCCATGTTGGTATGCTTCTAAGATTCACATTCTTTATTGCAACTTCGTTGCAATAATAAAAAATACGATTAACTTTGTCCAAAAAATAAACGCTACAATTGCACCGGTACATTTATCCGTTTATTCAAAATACAACATAATGGCAGATGGTACTATTTACGACGTAATCATAGTTGGTGGAAGTTATGCGGGTCTTTCGGCGGCTATGACCTTGGGACGTTCATTGAAAAATACATTGGTAATCGATAGTGGAAAACCTTGCAATGCACAAACCCCACATTCCCAAAACTTCTTGACCCAGGACGGAAATACACCAAAAAGAATTTCCTTACTCGCTAAAAATCAGGTAGAGAAATACGGAACGGTAAAGTTTCAAAAGGATTTTGCCGTAGATGGAAAAAAGGCCCCATATGGTTTTGAGATAAAGACCGAATCCGAAAAGACTTTTGGAGGCAAAAAATTGATCTTGGCAACCGGAGTAAGGGATATGATGCCCAATATCAAAGGGTTCTCCGAATGTTGGGGGATTTCGGTAATCCATTGTCCGTATTGCCATGGTTACGAGCACCGCGATCAAAAAACAGGTATCATGGCCAATGGACATACCGCTGTACACATAGCGCCTTTAGTTCACAATTTAACCAAGGATCTGACCATTTTAACTTCGGGCAAGGCCGAGTTTACCGATGAACAGCGGGCAAAGTTTGAACAATACAACATTTCTATTATTGAATCTAAAATAGTGGAAATAGACCATCTAAATGGTTTTGTAAAAAATGTGGTTTTTCAGGATAATACAAAAATGGGATTTGACACTATTTATGCAAGACCTCCCTTTGAACAACATTCCAATATCCCGACACTTTTGGGATGTAAACTGGATGAACAAGGATACATAAGGGTAGATGATTTTCAAAAAACGACCATAGAGGGTGTTTTCGCCTGTGGCGACAACACCACGGCCTTTCGTTCGGTAGCCAATGCCGTTTACCAGGGAAATGTAGCTGGAGCAAAAGTAAATATGGAGCTCACCCATGAGATGTTTTAGAGAAATGGTCCATTACTTCACTTAGCGCTAAGGTTTGTATCATAGTTTTGCTATGAGCGGATGTAATACTAAAATCCTTCCAAACAATGAAAGAACAAATCAAGAGGTACTTCGGCAGATACGTAGAATTTACCGATACCGAAATGAACGGGATTTATTCCGAACTCGAGGTAAGGGATTTTCAAAAAAAAGAATTTCTCCTAAAGGAAAACACGGTTTGTAAATACAACTATTTTATTGTCAAAGGAGTGGTCCGTTCCTATTATATTGATGAAAAGGGAAATGAGAAAATCACGCAGTTCGCCATAGATAACTGGTGGGTCACCAATATGGAAAGCTTTCTTAAGGAAATCCCATCCACCCAATACCTACAGGCCCTGGAAGAAACAACAGTACTCTATCTGTCAAAAGAGGCATTGGAAAAACTGTATTCAAAATATCCCAAGCTTGAGCGACTGTTCCGAATTATTACCGAAAACATGTTGATAGCCAATCTTCGCAAAAGCGATATCTTCCTTCAAATGAGAAGTAAGGAGCGGTACATCAATTTTGCCAAAACATTCCCGGACTTCATGCAACGGGTACCCCAATACATGATTGCCTCTTATCTCGAAATTACGCCGGAGTATTTAAGTGAATTACGCAGGAATACAAAATAATCGAATTTCTTAAGATACCTTAATTTTTAGATCCACCGTATGTATAAAATTTGTTCCAAACGTATAAAACAAAATAAATCATGGAACGAATTACATATCAGGATGTCCCTAAAGGAATGTTTGAAAGTCTACGGGCAATTGAAGGTTTAATCGATGCATCCCCTCTGGACAAAAAATTAACGGAACTCATAAAGCTAAGGACATCCCAAAAAAATGGGTGCGCCTATTGTGTGGATATGCACCATAAAGAGTTGAAACATTTGGGCGAGACGGAATTGCGCCTATCTTCACTATGCGTCTGGGAAGAGACGCCCTATTTTTCGGTAAAGGAAAGGGTAGTACTCTATCTTACCGACACCCTTACCCAATTGGATGGGAAACCTATATCCAACAGCATCTATGATCCATTGCTCGATTTCTTCTCCAAAGAGGAGATCTGTTACCTAACACTGACCATTTCACAAAGCAACACCTGGAACCGATTGATGAAAACTTTCGGATTTACCCCGGGGAATTACAAAGTAAACCAATAGTAAAGCGATATACCTTGGAGAGGGATTTGGGAAATCCCTGTACATGGATATTCCGGGAAAGCATAACCAATAGCGAAACGGTAATCTAAAATCTAATTCCGCAAGAAAGGATAAAAAGTAATCGGATTCGGCTCATCTTGGCTTCCACTTTTTGAATACATTTATGAAATACTAAAAGCTATTGCTTTATGAAACATGAATGGAGAAAAAGGGAAAAGAAGATTTATCTACCCAAGAACAAACCGGAAATAGTGGAAATCCCTGAATTCAAGTTCGTTACCATAGCAGGTGAAGGTAGTCCCCAAAACAAAATTTTCGCAGAATATATTGCCGTGCTCTATTCCGTTTCCTACGCCATAAAAATGAACCTAAAAAAGGAGGCGAAAAAACCAAACGGATATAGTGATTATACGGTTTATCCCCTGGAGGGTATTTGGGACATTACCGAGGAAGCCAAAAAAACATTTACCGGAACCATCGATAAAAATGACCTAATTTTTACACTGATGATCCGGCAGCCGTCCTTTGTCAGCGATGCTTATTTTAAAGAAATGTTGGAACAGACCAAAAAAAGAAAACCACACCCGTTTTTGGAGCAGGTTAAGTTTGAAAAAATAACGGACGGGAAGTGCATTCAAATGATGCATTTGGGAAGTTACGACGATGAGCCTCGAAGTTTTAAGGTTATGGAGGATTTTGCCGAGAAAGAAAATCTCTCAAGAATATCCAAAGACCACAGGGAAATCTATCTGACCGATTTTAGAAAGGTAGCACCGGAAAAGCTAAAGACCGTTTTACGATTTATAGTGAAACCCAAATAATATGAAAAATACGAACGGATAGCCATGTATTCCGGACAGTAATGAGGCCATAATTTAATCTGGAAAACAAATCAAGAAAAGGAAAATCTTTCCGTACCCAAGTCCAATTTTTAGTATTTTAGGAACACCAAAAAAGGTATCCATGAAAAATATCTTCGATGAAAATGATGTAAAGGACATTAAAAAACGCATCAACGCCCTGACTCCTGAAACCCAGAATCTTTGAGGCAAAATGAGTGTCGACCAAATGTTGGCACATGTAAACGTTGCCTACGAATTGGTGTATACGGATAAATATCCCAAACCCAAAGGTTTTCAAAAATTCCTGATCAAACTGTTCGCGAAAAATGTGGTAGTCGGTCCCAAACCTTACAAAAAGAATACCCGAACGGCTCCGATCTTTCTCATTGAAGGGCAAAGGGATTTTGAAAAAGAAAAAAAACGTTTACTGGATCATTTGGATAGGACCTTTCAATTAGGTGCTTCCCATTTTCACAATAAAGAGTCGCACGCTTTTGGGCCCTTGACGGAAAAGGAGTGGAATACCTTGTTTTCCAAGCATTTGGACCACCACTTGCAGCAGTTTGGTGTTTAAGGGCTTATCGCACCAAATCGAACATTCGGGTGTATTTGACTATAAAACTATTGTTCAACGGATCACCATCCTGAAGGTTATAGTTCCAAACTACAAAAAGTCCGGTGTTGGCCCGCTGCAACCATCCGAAACGTAAATTGGCCGCCCAAAGTCTGTCTGTGGTATTATGCTGGATAAGTCCCTGTAAATAGATATTGGGCCTAAAGGCGTAGGATAATTGACTCCGCAAAATATTGGCGGTAAAATTGCCGACCGGCAGCTGAAAATTGTTATATAAAAACGTAACCTCCGAATTAAATTTATCCCCTAGGCGCAAACGTCCAGTAAGGCTCTCTATATAACGCGTACCTCCAAAGGAGCCTCCGATTATCGACCTAAGGTTTACCGAAAAGGGGTGGCTTCTATTGGTAAAGAATACGATTTGGGATTCCACATGATTATAAGTACCAGGTTGTACGGTGACATTTTTCCCGCGAGAAATGTCAAAAGCCTCCACTACACCTTCCGTGGTCACATTCACACCTGTATGAATCTCCAATCCACTTTTCCACTCAAAATGATTATCGATATGTAAAAAACTGGTTTCTAAAAAATTATCGAAATTCCAGTAGCTTCGATAGGAAATATGGGGTCGATACTCCAATATTTTGGCATTCGGATCCCGAGGTCTCAAATGGTAAAGTACCCGAGCCTCCGGTTTTCTAAAAGCGGTCCGTAACAAAAAGCCTACCTCAGGGTTAAAGCCCTGCCCCACTTCCGTATAGGCCGCATTCAACTCCCAATTGTTCCAATTATAATCTGCCTGAAATTTGAAGGAGCGTTCATTTATGGTATCGTTCGGGTCTTGGGTACGGGCATAAAAGCCGGCCAATCTCGCCATTTTGCCTAGGCCTAATTTTCCATCTATGGCAAATGTGCGGTTAAAGTTATTATCGGATTGTAACCCTTCCTTATTGATGATAACCGCTCCCAGTGCCGTTCTACCCTGAAACTCATGGTTAACACGTGCCAGGGTAAAATTGTTTTCCTCTATACCCTCTTCCTGAACGTCCTCCGTCCACATGGACAAAAAACCGATGTTGGTCCGGTTGAGTTTTCCGGACAACCTTGCCCCACCAATAATAGGAACGATATTACCCTCCTCCCCGATGCCGATTCGACGGCTGAAAAACAAATCGACCTCACCGGGACTTCCTACACTGAACTGCCCAGCATTTTCCAGAAAAAAAGGGCGCTTCTCCGGAAAGAACAAGTTAAAACGATCCAAATTCACTTGCTGGTCATCTACCTCTACTTGGGCAAAATCCGTATTGTAGGTGAGATCTAAGGTCAAACTGGGGGTAACGCTATATTTTAAATCCCCTCCGGCATCGGCACTCCATTCCGTACTTGAATCGGCAACTTCAAAATCCTTCTCCACCCTACCCAGGACATAAGGAATCAATTTTAGATTACCAGGACTTCTCAAATCCAGTCCGGTAAGGGTACCCGCAAGCGAAAGCCGTTTTAAATCGAGACCAACGGGCATAGGGGCCCAATAGGTAATTTCATTGGTCTTGCGAATGTTCCGCCGAAAATTAATGCCCCAATCCCTACCGGATTGGAATCGAAGTGTGCGCAACGGGATGGCAAACTCGGCACTCCAGCCATAATCTCCTACTTCCGTCCGAACCTCCCAGGATCCATCCCAATTTAGGTTAAACCCGCCTATAGTGCCTCCTTGTTGTCTATTTGCATTAAAATTTCCCTGACCTTCGTTATCCACTTGGGCATCATATTCCACCCCAAGGGCGTTTGTACCAAATACGAACCCGTTTTGGCCATCCTTATAGGTATCCAGAATAAAGATAAAGGCATCCGTATTGTCCAAATCCGCATCCCTTCGTGCATCACTGACTACCAATCCATCTGGGCGGGCATCATAACAAATGGCGGAAATAAAGAACACTTCCGAGGTATAGGCAATACGGATTTCAGTTCGTTCGGTGGCAGGCAGCCCAAAGTTCGGCTGTGCTTGAACCATCTCGTCAAATGGTACCACGGTCTGCCAAATGGGATCGTTCAATACATTACCATCAATTAACGGACCTTCGGTCAAGGCCTGCGCTTGGGCTATAGGTCTTGTATCTGAATCCGATTTTGTAGATTGGGAAACGGCGGATACAACAATACAACAAAAGAAGTATAAAACAAGGTTTCTAAAATGGGTCATCGTTCTGGTTGGTCAGGATATATGAAACAATCCTATCGTTAGCTGGTTTGTGGTATTGGGGAACTTCGAATCCAATGTACAAAAAAGCAAAACAAAAAAAGGAATTTCTTAGGACATACGCTGGAAGGGGAAAAAAGACTATCTTGGAAATTGGAAAAACGGAATAGGTTTTGGCAAATACCGCCATATCCAAATACTAACAAAACTCTAACCATGAAAAATAGCCGCCATTTTGCAATTGTCTTAGGTTTTATTTGCCTTTTCGTCGTATCTGTGCATGGTCAACAGGCACTACTGGAAAAGAAGGATGTAGCTGGAATATCCTGGGAACGTCTGAAAAGATATGATGCCTTTTTAGAGAACGAAGTAAAAGAAGGCAAAATTCCCGGAGCGATTTCCTTGGTTTTGAGAAAAGGACAGTTAGTACACGAAAATACCTACGGATACAGCAGTTTGAAGGATAAGATTCCCACGCAAAAGGATGGAATTTTTCACATTATGTCCATGACCAAGCCCATAATTACCGTGGCTTTTATGATGCTTTACGAGGAGGGGCATTTTTTTCTGACCGACCCGGTTTCCAAATACCTTCCCCAATTCAAGGATGTGAAAGTCGCTAAAGATCCGGAACTTGGAAAAGCGGGACCAACGGAACCGGCCAATACCGAAATTACCATTGCGCATATTCTTTCACATACCGCTGGCTTCTTACATGGTCTTGGAGGATCTACTTTGGATAAGGAAGTGCGGGAGGCGCTATATTATGAGCCCCAGGAAAATATAGAGAGCCGGGTCAACACTTTGGTGGATTTACCTCTTATGGGGCATCCTGGGGAACAATGGAATTATAGCGCATCCCCTGATGTATTGGCCTTACTGATCGAGCACTTTTCCGGGATGACCGTCATAGATTTTTTGAGACAGCGATTGTTTGATCCCCTCGAAATGAACGATACGGGATACAATATTTCTGGGGAAAATCAAAAAAGATGGGTACCCGTCCATAACTTCAATGAAGAAGGGAAACTAGTCAATTCCGAACAACAATTGCCTACCCAGGGAAATACGGTTTTTGGAGGAACACATGGACTGTTTTCAACGGCTTCCGATTATATGACATTTTGCCAAATGTTATTGAATAAGGGCCGATGGAACGGGAAACAATTCCTGAGCCCTAAGACTTTGGAAATCATGACTATGAACCAGGTCGGCGATTTATTTCCTGGGCCTGGGCAGGGATTCGGTTTTGGCTTTGGGGTCACCACTGATCTTGCCGATAGCAAAGGCTTGGGATCTGTGGGGCAATACTATTGGAGCGGAGCCTATTGCACTTATTTTTTTGTAGATCCCAAAGAGGAACTTATTGCTATTTTAATGATACAGGTCCAACCCTATAACAACTATTACGGGAACATAATGCGTCAGTTTATATATCAGGCCATTATCGAATGAGCATGGAGGCACCACTAGCCCGATTTAAGACCTATCATATTTTTTTTATCTTACGGCAACTAAAAAATCAACTTGATGACCGCTTATATTTTTGAATTTATAGGAACCGGCATGCTTTTACTTTTGGGGAACGGTATTGTGGCCAATGCAGTCCTAAAAGGAACCAAGGGATCGGATTCAGGTTGGGTCGGTATCTCTTTGGCCTGGGGCATAGCCGTTTTCACAGGTGTTTTTATCAGCGCCGATATTAGTGGGGCACACCTAAACCCGGCGGTTACCCTGGGGTTGGCCAGCGCTGGGAAGTTCGGGTGGTCCCTGGTACCGGGCTATATGTTGGCCCAAGCATTAGGAGCCATGACAGGTACCACATTGGTATGGCTGACCTATAAAAAACAGTACGATGCCACTCAAGATCAAGAAGCACTTCGTGCCACTTTTTGTACCTCACCTGCGATTCGCAATCCTTTTTGGAACTTTGTTACCGAAGTCATCGGGACTTTCGCCCTGGTCTTCGGCGTATTCTATATCGCTGGAGGCACTGTTTCGGATCAGCCCATATCTTTGGGGTCTTTGGACGCCCTACCTGTGGCCCTTTTGGTCATGGGAATTGGTTTTAGTTTGGGAGGGCCAACAGGATATGCCATTAATCCGGCACGTGATCTTGGACCACGGATTATGCATGCACTCTTGCCTTTAAAAGGAAAAGGCGGAAGTGATTGGAGCTATGCATGGGTTCCCATCCTGGGACCATTGACAGGTGGGTTTTTGGCCGCTTTGGCCTTTCTTTGGATAGGGGGCTAAGAGGGTCGGAACGCATTTAAAATAGTTGAAATCAATACCAATTAAGATGAAAAAAATTACTTTTTTATTGAGTTGTTTAGTCCTTGTACAATTTACAGTAGCCCAGGAAATCGTTGAGCTACCTCACCAAACCTCAAAGGATATCTCATGGGAAGGACCCGAAAAGCAGTACTATTCAAAAATTTGGGACAATGAAGTGGTGACCAATGTATCCGTTCCTACTATGCGGGTCTTTCGCCCCGAAAACCCTAACGGCACATCGGTTGTTGTTGCACCGGGTGGTGGACTCTACGCTTTAAGCATTCTAAGCGAGGGCAACCATGTAGCCGAATGGCTCAATAAAAAAGGAATTACCGCCTTTGTACTTAAGTACCGATTGGTTCCCACCGGAGAGGATGGTGTAAAGGAAATTACGGATTTGGGCAACACCAATCCCATGGAAATCGGAAAACGGGTACAACCTGTCCTACCGCTATCCATAACAGATGGATTGGCAGCTATTGCCCATGTACGGGAGAATGCCGAGAAATATAAGGTAAATCCCAATAAAATAGGATTCATGGGCTTTTCCGCGGGCGGGGCCGTTACTATGGGTGTAGGCTATAATTATACCGAGACCAATCGCCCTGATTTCTTGGTTCCTGTATATCCATGGACAACCGTACTTCCACCAAAAGATCCTCCTGCCGACGCACCACCCATGTTGATCGTTTGTGCAACGGACGACCCTTTGGGATTGGCATCGGGAAGTATTGAGCTCTACTCCAAATGGTTCTCGGCCAAAAAACCGGTAGAACTTCATATGTACGCCAAAGGTGGTCATGGTTTTGGTATGAAGGAACAAGGGCTGCCATCCGACAGTTGGATACAGCGTTTTTATGATTGGTCCGTTGCCGAAGGTATTACAGCACCCTAGTACATCTATCCCGTAGGAGCATCGAAGAACTCCCTTGATTTTAACTTGCGAATAGATTTCGAATCCTATTTCGGTGGAGGCATTTACATCATTTGAAAAAAGGCACGTCCTTAACCGCATATTTCCGCATACCTTCTTCATTGATTTCTACGCCAATACCTGGTTTGTTGGAAAGTGGAATAAAGCCATCTACCACCATGGGACCGTCAAAGGTTACGATTTCCTTGAACATTGGGTTTTTGTGGAAGTAAATCTGCCATTCCAATATCATGAAATTAGGTACGGATGCACAAACATGGCAAGAGGCCATGGCTCCGAGGTATGAGGCCACCATATGTGGTGAAAAGGGCACATAATACAAGTTGGCCAAATTAGCAATCCGCTGGGCCTCGCCCAAACCGCCCGCCTTCTGTAGATCCGGCATAATGATGTCCACCGCTCCCGCTTCCAACAAGGGTCTAAAGCCATAGGCCAAATAATGGTTTTCCCCAGCGCAGATAGGGGTACTGGTCGATTCCGTAATCTTTTTATAGGCCTCTACATTTTCGGCAGGAATAGGTTCTTCCAGCCACATCATATTCAAGGGTTCCAAAACCTTTGCTACCCGTTCTCCTGTAGTAGTATCATATCGCCCATGCATATCGGCACAAATGTCGATATTGGGACCTACCGCTTGCCGTGCCGCCGCCATCTGATCATACATGCGCTGAATCTCTGCCGGACTTGCCGTCCAATTGTATGCATCATACTTATTAGGGTCGTTGGCCTGATCCAAATCAAACTTTACCGCGGTGAATCCCATATCCACGGCCTCCTTGGCACTAGCCGCGAAATCCTCGGGTTTGGGAAGTTTGTTTTGATAAAGTGCCGTATCCATATACACCCTGATCTTGTCCCTAAATTTCCCTCCCAACAATTGGTATACGGGAAGTCCCAAGGCCTTACCGGCCAAATCCCATAAGGCGGACTCCACGGCCGTAAGGACCGAAACATACATCCCGGCCTGCGCCCCTTCAAAAAAACCCCTTCTTCGTAAATCCTCGAACAATCGATGTACATTTAAGGGACTTTTTCCCTTTAATCGTTCCCCGAATATTTTTACCAAATGGTAGGTTCCGGGGGTGGCATCGACACCTTCACCATGCCCAACGATATCCTGATTGGTATAGATTTTTACAAAAAGACTGTGACCGCCCCGGATGTATCCACATTTAACATCCGTAATCTTAAGGTCGGATGGGGCGGACAGTTTTGGTGTCCGATTAACTGCGGTTTCAAATTCTTTTCCGTAACTGGCCAAAGGTATGGCGGACAGTGCACCGGCAGCCATGGTTTTGGTCAAAAAGTCTCTTCTTGAGTTTTTCATTTTCTGGATTTTACGATTATTTTGGAAGGTTAGTCTTCATATTCAATTTACCATGTTCGCGTCTTGAGTAATTCCTGTATTTGTGCCTTGGGCACAGGTAATTCATCGATATGGGCATTGAGCCATTGCGAAAAATCCTTCTCTATTTCATCGGACCAGCGGGAATCGATTTGCCCTGGGGTATATTTCTGTTCGCGCAACCTTTGGTGTCCGAACATATCCCGAAGTCGTACAACTTCGGAAGTCTTTACCACCTTTTCCGCCAAGTGCGGAGGAATGAACATAACCCCGCCATCACGCCCAAGAACTACATCCCCGGGCATTACGGTTGCCATTCCTATGCGCGTGGGTGTGTTGATCCCGATCAAGGTAGTATTGAGTTCCCCATCCGGATTATTCAGGTGATGGGACGGATGGTAAGTCCGAAAAAATGAGGTGAAGGATTCCAGTTCCTTTAAACCGTCTATATCCCGTATTGCCCCATTGTAAACGATTCCGTTTCCCGTCTTGGCGTAGATAGAGTTACCTAAATTATCGCCGATGGTAGGACCGTCCAAATGTGCCCCAAATTGATCTACCACATAAACATCCCCCTTGATCAACAAATCTATGGTCCAGGCATTTTGCGATTTTATGCGGCCATCTTGGGTATGCCCCTTTTCATCGATTACGCGATGTATATCCGGTCTACCTGGTACAAATACCGCCGTGACGGCCCTTCCCACCAAAACACTATCTGGATTGATCGTCTGCCAATTTTCTTCATACTGATATTTAAAATTTTGGCCCTTGAGTACGGCCCAGGCCTCTTCGAGGGTCACCTTTTTCATGCGTTCCAAGATTTCATCGGAGACATAAGGTCGTCCATCCGCCAAACGCTCACCTTTCCATTCGGGCGTTAAAAAAATGAGCTCCTCTTTTGAGATTTGCTGGGCAGGGGCCATTAGTGAAATCAATAGAAACGAGAATGGGAAGTATTTGCGAAAAGTAAGAAGGTTGGTGGTCATTTTTGTCGATTTATCAGGTTCTTAAACAAGTTAAGAAAACCACTTTAATTCTGCCTAAAGTCCATCGACAGATTACGGTGATTGGAATGTTTTTAATCCTTCATGTATTTTCATTACGTTTCAGAATGATGGTACCCTAAAACTTTTGGACAATCCCAAATAAAAACTAACTTACGCCCTTAATTTTTTTTGCATGGTGAAATATCGCATTATCCTACTTGCTTTGTTAACCTACGCTATAGGTCATTCACAGGATTCTTCCCGTTTTAAGGACGAAGTGGAGGCCATCACCAAAAAATACGATTCCCTTTGGGATCCTTCCAAACCAACCGTTGTTTTTACTGGCAGTTCCAGTATACGGATTTGGAAAGACTTGGAGCAGCGTTTTCCACAGCATCAAATTATCAACTCCGGTTTTGGCGGCTCACAGGCCTCCGATCTATTGATTCATGTGGATGAACTCGTTTTAAAGTATAATCCATCAAAGGTCTTTATTTATGAGGGGGACAATGATATTTCAGCCCATAAAAGGCCCAATGCAATTATTGACACTTCCAAGGAAATCATCGATAAAATCAAAAAAAAAGACAGTACTACGCAAATTGTACTCATATCGGCAAAACCAAGTATTGCCCGATGGAACCTAAAACGGAAATACAAAAGGTTGAACCGTAAGTTCAACAGATTGAGCAAAAAAGACGACCACTTGGAATTTGCGGATGTCTGGACACCCATGTTAAACGGAAGAAAGGTAAAGACCGATATTTTCATCAAGGACGGACTTCATATGAATGCCCAGGGATATGAGCTATGGCATAACGTAATAAAGGCGTATATGGATTAAATTTGAAATTTTATGACGCGCTATAATACATCGATCAACATATCAACCTTAAATTTTTAAAAATGCTTAAATCGACCTTAATCAAAGGCTTTTCGTTTCTGTTTGTCCTTATTCATATTCTGGCCTGTCAGGAAGAAAAAAGGAAACCCATTAATTTTCCACCTACCGATCTGGCCAAGGAGAGTTTTATGCCGAAACCCTTAAAAATAGTTCCGACCCATTCGGCCTTCGCTTTGGATCGCTATACGGCTATCTTTACTTCCCAAAACGAGTCCGATTATGAAAAAATAGGGCAATTTTTGGCCGATAAGATCAAATCCAAAATAGATCTGGAAATACCGGTCAATAAGGAAGCCCCTGAAGGCACACAACGGGTCATTTATATCAACCGATCGGATAGTCTGGAGATGGAATCTCCCGAGGCTTACGAACTGTACATTACCCAAGATACGGTAATCCTGAATTCCAATACGGCGGAAGGGGCATTCCGAGGGATACAGACATTACGCCAAATTATTCCCGAGGCCAGCAACGATACCTTGGCCGAACAGCGTATATGGCCCGTTCCTTCGGGCAAGATTATGGACAGTCCCAACTTTGCTTATAGAGGTTCCATGTTGGATGTGGCCCGACATTTCTTTAGTGTTGAGGATGTAAAGAAATATATAGACCTGCTTTCCTACTACAAGATCAATGTGTTGCACCTTCACCTAACGGATGACCAGGGTTGGCGCATTGAAATAAAATCATGGCCCAAGCTCACAGAAATCGGCGGAAGTACCGAAGTTGGCGGTGAGGCGGGGGGGTTTTTCACCCAAGAGGACTACAAAGAAATTGTGGACTACGCCGCTGAACGTTATATGACCGTAATACCCGAAGTGGACATGCCCGGGCATACCAATGCGGCATCCGTTTCCTACCCTTTTTTAAATGGCAACGGAAAAACACCCAAACTCTATGAAGGTACGCATGTAGGCTTTAGCACATTTGATACCCGAAAGGATACCGTATATACCTTTATCGATGATGTGGTACGAGAGATTTCGGCGATTACGCCTGGGCCCTATTTTCATATCGGAGGTGATGAAAGCCACGTGACCAAGAAAAAGGATTATATCTATTTTGTGGAAAGGGTGGAAAAAATCGTACAAAAACACGGCAAGCGGATGATAGGCTGGGACGAGGTGGCCACCGCAGATATCGATTCCACCTCCATAGCACAATGGTGGGCCAGTGAGGAAAATGCCAAAAAAGCGGTTGAAAGAGGGATGCAACTCATTGTATCCCCCGCCAAGAAGGCCTATCTGGATATGCAATACGATACACTTTCCAAACATGGACTCCATTGGGCGGCCTATATCCCTGTAGATACGGCCTATATCTGGAATCCGGATACCTATGGCGGTATTCCCAAAGAAAACATTTTGGGTGTAGAGGCTCCGTTATGGTCGGAGACTATCAGTACTATCGACGAATTGGAATATCTGGCCTTTCCCCGGATCCTTGGTTATTCGGAACTGAGCTGGAGCACGGAGGAAAACCGCGATTGGGAGGACTACAAAGTACGTTTGGCCAACCAAGCCCCCTTCTTAGATCGCATGAACGTAAAGTATTATCCCTCACCCTTAATCGATTGGAAAAAGAGCAAATACACCTATGAGGAGATAGAGAAGGACTAAAAAATCGGAGAAAAGGTCATCATGGGAAAATCCTTATTTGTCCTATGTAAGCCATTTTTGTAAAATTATTAGCGTTCCAACCAATAAATAAAAAAAGCCTCGGCAAATTGCGAGGCTTTTATTTTTTATTTTTAGTTGTTACTCTTCTTCAGAGGAGTCTTCCTCATCATCGGAAAAATCGGTAATGCCATTATCATGCAGGAGGTTATACCACTGGATTACTTTTTTAATATCACTGGCATATACCCTATCCTCATCATAATTGGGCAATACTTCAAAGAAGTATTCCTCCAAGACAATTTTCTCAGCCTTGTGGGCAACGGATGTTTTTCCCCCTTTTTCCTTTATCTGTATCTTTTGGAAAACTTCCCGTAACGGTAATTCTTCTTCCAAGGTATAGATAGCTATTTCCGAAAGTACACTGACGTTGTTGTGCGCACCCACAGATACTCTTTTTTTATCCAAAAGGGATTCGGCCACAAAACCGGTTCGGGTCTGGGTCAGCAGTCTATAAAGACCGGGTTTGCCACCAATAGAAAGAATTTTGTCCAAACTCATGTATTCAAAAATTTAAAGCCGCAAATATGGTATTTTTCGCTTGACCTGGGAATTAAATAAGGATTTTTTTTAACAATACGTTCCTTTTCCCGATTTGCCTTTCACTATATTAAATGGGAATCCGGATTTATTAGGCAAGCTAAACAAAAAATGTCTTTTGGTAAAAGAAGTTCTAAATTTAACGTCCCTTCTTAAGATTGGGAAAACGCATGCGGTAATCCACCTCTATCTTCCCTTTGGAGATATTGTTCAACCTTCCCTTTAGCAATCGTTTTTTCAAGGGCGAAAGCTTATCCGTAAACAGTATCCCCTGAATATGATCGTATTCGTGCTGAATCACTCGGGCCAAAAGTCCATCATAGGTTTCTGTATGTTCCTTAAAATTTTCGTCCAGATAAGAAACGGTAATGGTATCCATCCGCTTTACATCCTCACGGATATCGGGAATACTAAGGCAACCCTCATTAAAGGTCCATTCCTCACCCGTTTCCTTTTCCATTTTGGCATTAATAAAAGCCTTTTTGAAACCGCTCAACTTTTTTCGTTCCTCTTCCGAAAGTTCTTCATCATCCGCAAAAGGGGAAGTGTCCACCAAAAATAGACGGATGGGCAGTCCTATTTGTGGTGCGGCCAACCCGACACCCTTGGCATTGTACATGGTCTCCCACATATT
Organism: Ulvibacterium sp.; assembly: GCF_965228935.1. Classification (GTDB taxonomy): domain Bacteria; phylum Bacteroidota; class Bacteroidia; order Flavobacteriales; family Flavobacteriaceae; genus Ulvibacterium. The sequence continues at coordinate 5,204,808 of NZ_OZ245846.1, forward strand.
GGTCAATAACTCATCCAATTGGGGATATTCTTCGTTTATTTCCTTGCCCACCTTGCGCAATACAGGGTCGCCGTAGGCCACTATGGGTAATGTCATCGATTTCTTTTTAAATAGTCCTGTAGGATTAGGGTTGCACTTATCTCGTCCACCAAAGCCTTGTTCCTGCGCTGTTTTTTCTTTAGTCCTGAATCAATCATGGTGCGAAAGGCCATTTTGGAGGTAAAACGTTCATCTTGGCGATCTATAGGTATATCAGGAAATTTCAGGGATAACTGCTTCAGGAAAGGTGTTATAAGTGCTTCTGTCTCGGAAGGTGTATTATCCATTTGTTTGGGTTCCCCTACAATGATTTGATCCACTGTTTCGTTTTTCAGATAATCCGTAATAAAAGTAAGCAATTCATGCGTGGGTACTGTAGTCAACCCCGAAGCGATCAACTTCAATTCGTCGGTGACCGCAATGCCCGTTCTCTTTTTCCCATAATCCAATGCCAAAAATCGTCCCAATCCTAAATTTTTGGCAAAAATAATCCATAATATATAATAACGGCATTTCAAGATGTACGAATTGAACGATGACCTGTATATTTGATAAAATTTTACTCAACAAATGACCGAACTGAGACAAATTATCGAAAATGCATGGGACAATCGGGAACTTCTAAAGGATTCCAATACCCAAGATGCCATCCGCAAACTTATAGATCATATAGATGAAGGAAAACTGCGTTGCGCCGAACCTACAAATAAGGGATGGCAAATTAATGAGTGGGTAAAAAAGGGGGTAGTGCTCTATTTTCCGATACAAAAAATGGAGGTCTTGGAAGCGGGCATCTTTGAATACCACGATAAAATCCCATTAAAACGGGGATACCAAGAAAAAGGTATACGGGTAGTGCCCCATGCCGTAGCCAGACATGGTGCCTATATCTCCCCGGGAACCATCCTAATGCCCAGTTATGTGAATATCGGGGCGTATGTGGATGAAGGTACCATGGTAGATACTTGGGCCACGGTCGGTAGTTGTGCCCAAATAGGGAAAAACGTGCATTTAAGTGGAGGTGTTGGTATTGGAGGTGTTTTGGAACCTCTACAAGCAGCTCCTGTCATTATTGAGGACAATGCGTTCATCGGTTCAAGATGTATTGTAGTCGAAGGAGTTCGTGTGGAAAAAGAGGCCGTTTTGGGGGCCAATGTAGTCCTTACGGCTTCCACTAAAATAATTGATGTTACTGGGGATATACCCGTGGAAACCAAAGGTAGGGTTCCCGCACGTTCAGTTGTTATACCAGGGAGCTACACAAAGAAATTTAACGCGGGAGATTATCAAGTACCCTGTGCGCTTATCATAGGTACAAGAAAGGAAAGTACAAATAAAAAAACTTCCCTTAATGATGCGCTCCGGGAGTATGATGTAGCCGTGTAGAAGGATATTTGTAGGAAATTTATGGAGTAATATACTATTTTCTATTTTTTTTAGTTATAGATTTGTTTATAGAATTGATTATACCTGCTTAACAAAATTGTTATGAAAACCCCCCCCGAAAAAATATCCGCACTTATTATTGCCTATAATGAGATAGGCTATATTGAAAAATGCATTGAGTCCATTTCCTTTGCCGATGAGATTGTAGTCGTAGATTCTTATAGTACTGATGGTACCTACGAGTTCTTACAGAATCATCCAAAAGTAAAGGTCATTCAACATCCCTTCTCTAATTTTACACTTCAAAAATCTTTTGCGTTAAAGCAAGCTTCCTATGATTGGGTATTGTTTTTGGATGCGGACGAGGTTGTTTCCGAAGAACTGAAATTGGAGATAATTGATACGGTAGACGGCGATAAAAGTCATGCCGCATATTGGTTCTATAGAAAATTCATGTTCCAGGACAGTCCTTTGCATTTCAGTGGATGGCAGACGGATAAAAACTACAGGTTATTTCGAAAAAGCAAAGCTCGATTTTCCGATAAAAAAATAGTTCATGAGACCTTGGTAGTGGATGGCACGTCAGGTATCCTTAAGCAAAAATTGACACATTATTGCTACAAGAGCTATGAGGATTACAAAGCTAAAATGTTGAAATATGGACGCTTAAAGGCTAAGGAAGATTTTTACAGGGAGCGGAGATTCAATTTTTTATCATTGATTTTTAAGCCGTTATGGAAATTTTTTAACCACTATTTTCTTCGTTTGGGAATATTGGATGGCAAAAATGGGATTACCATTTGCTACTTGAATGCCTTAAGCGATTTGGAAAGATATCGCGAGCTTAAAAAATTGGAGAAAAAGAACGAACTGGCATACTACCTGGTAATGCCGTAATAGGTCCACACACTTTTTTTCTGTCTTACTTCCTTACGGATTACCTGATTTTTGGCAATAGCCTCCGGTGTTCTATATCCACGCTCATGATCTAGATGAACACAGACCGCGCTATAGCGTAATTGCTTTGATCGTACGCCAAAATTAAAAAGACGTTCGCCAAATTCACGATCTTCACCTCCATACTGCATGCGTTCGTCAAACCCATTTACGTTAAGAATGTCTTTCTTCCATCCTGAGGAATTATGGCCGTTCCAACTGGCATTGGTCGGTGTAAATGTGTTGAACAAGGTAGATATGAACCCTCTTGCGGTTAATTTGTTGTTCTTGAAAGTCTTGGGGATACCTTTTTCCTTTAGCCATTGGATATTAAAACAATTCTGCATTTCAATATCCTTCAAAGTAATGGCTTTTGAGATGTTCATCGGCAACATATAATATCCCCCGGAAATAAAATACCCGGGTTCCTTGTTGATATAGTGGACCTGTACAAAATCCTCACGGGGAATACAATCCCCATCCGTCATGATGATATATTCGGCACTAGTGGCCTGGATGGCCTTGTTCAGAATCCTACATTTTTGAAACCCATCATCCTCCTGCCATACGTGATGTATCGGGTAGCTTACCTTTTCGTCCATTTGGGCTATGAGTTCCTTGGTTTCCGATCCGGAACCATCATCGGCGATAATGACCTCAAAATCCTTGTAGGTCTGGCATTGAAACCCCCATAACACCTTTTGGAGCCATTCCGGTTTGTTATAGGTACTTATGATTACACTGACCGTGCTCAAGCTATTTTCCTTAAATTTGTCCAACTTTACAAATGTAGTTTTTTGAGTTCCATCTCCAATATAAATCCAAAAAATTCTGTTTTCCGCACCTACGTGGGATCCACCATTTACCACATTTACCTTTCGATATTACATATCATCCGAGATTCGGGATATCGCAAGAACAATTACGGAAATAATCTTTTGTTCTTGGTAGAGAGTACACCAATGATAGAGACCCTGATACCAAATCTGAAAAAACGGTTTTTCCGGGATGTACATATTATTTCGGAGCGCAAGGATCACGTAGCGGATTTGGGCAAATTTGATTACTCCTTTCGCAGAAAGAAAAGACTACCTCCTTATTTGGAAGGGAAACATCCCGTTTTAAAAAAGGAAAAAGAATTTATTGAAGCATCGGATCTTTACCTATGTGATACGGATTCTTCCAAAAGCTACTTTTTATATCTATTTGGAAAAAAGGATATTAAAATGATCGAGGACGGTGCACGAACCTATAGTCAAAGACATAGTTTTTTTGAGCAGTTGATAAAGCAGTATCTAACAAAGACTCCGGTTGGTGGAGGTTTCGATAAGGAAGTGAAGACTATCTTTGCCCAATTTCCCAATAAGTTGCCTCAACCTTTACAAAAAAAGGCCGTGGAACTTAATATCAAAAAAGAAACGGTGAAACTGGATGAAACCACGAAAAATGAAATCTTTGAAGTTTTTCTTCCCAAGGATACGTTTAAAATAGAGGGGCAAAACAACGCTTTGATACTTAGTCAGCCTATTTCCGAGGACAAGGTCATTAAAAATGAGTCGGAAAAAATAAAAATCTATTCGGATGTCATCTCCAAAGTACCCAAAAATATGAACGTTGTCCTAAAAGTGCATCCCAGGGAAACAACGAAATACGAAGAACATTTCACTGATATTGTTATACTTCCGGCACTGTTTCCTATTGAAATTTTGGGCCTAAGGGAAGGATTTTATTTTGAACAAGGATATACGCTTTTCTCCACGGCACTCTCCAATTTGGAAATTGTAAAGGAACGGTTTTTTCTGGGTAAGGATTATTTGGATAAATTTACCGTTAAGGCTACCCGAAATTTAATAGAAAACATGGTGGTTGACCAATAACTTAAAATATGTCGAAATCTATAGGATTCATTCCCCTCAGAAAAAACTCCAAAGGTATTCCAGGTAAGAATAAGAAAAAATTGCTGGGTAGACCCTTGTTTACCTGGGTGTTGACCGAGGCCATTTTTTCCAATTTGGATGAGGTCTTCATTTTTACGGATGATACCGAGATTATTGATTATGTGAATACCCATTTCGATTGGTCCACCAAGGTAAAGTGCCTGGAGCGTTCCCCGGAAAATGCCTCGGACACTGCTTCTACCGAAGCGGCCATGTTGGAGTTTTGTGAAAAAGCAGAAGCGGATTTTGATGTTTTCTGTTTGCTGCAAGCCACATCGCCCTTGACCCAAAGAACCGACATTAACCGGGGATTGGAAAAATTGCAAAAAGAAGGACTGGATGCCGTTTTAAGTGTGGTAAATACGCATAGGTTTACCTGGTCAAAGGATGGAAAACCACAGAACTATGACTTTAACAATCGTCCACGCCGGCAGGACTTTGAAGGTCTGCTCATAGAGAACGGAGCTGTGTATTGCACTACCAAAAATGCCTTGTTGGCTTCCAAAAATCGGTTAAGTGGGAAAATCGGCATTATTGAAATGTCGGAGGATACACTGGTAGAAATCGATTCGGAAACCGATTGGCAGGTTGTGGAGCAACTGTTGATTTCCCACTTTAAGCAAAACAAATCCGCGCAGCGCATAAATTATTTGATTTTGGACGTGGATGGGGTATTTACGGATGGCCGGGTAACCTTCACTAACGAAGGGGAATTCTCCAAAGTTTTCGATATGCGGGACGGAATGGGCCTCGAAATATTGAGACAGCATGGTGTAAAGGTCATGGTAATGACATCCGAGAATTCCGAAGTTGTGGCACAGCGCATGAAAAAGTTAAAAATAGAGGATGTCTTTCTCGGGATAAAGGACAAATATTCCTGTTTGGAGGATATCTGCACCGAACGGAACATTTCTCCTAAGGAAATTGCCTATATCGGCGATGACGTAAACGACCTTAGCAATATGCTAAGGGCGGGTTGGTCCCTTTGCCCTTCCAATGCTACCAGACCCATTCAATTCCATGCGGACATAGTTTTGAAGAACAGATCGGCCGAAGGTGCTATTCGGGAAGCTTCCGAATTTATCATCAATTATAATCTAAGATTTAATGACTTATAAAGAGCCCTATATCATAGCTGAAATTGGCTGTAACCACAAAGGCGATATGAAAATTGCCAAGGAACTCATAAACATGGCCAAGATTTTTGGCAATGCCAATGCGGTAAAGTTTCAAAAAAGGAACAATCGAGAGCTTCTTACCCAGGAACAATACAATGCACCGCATCCAAACCCAATAAATTCGTATGGTGAGACCTATGGCGCTCACCGGGAATTTTTGGAATTTGATGTTGACCAACATCGAGAGCTTAAGAACTACTGTGAAGAAGTAGGCATTACGTACTCCACCTCGGTCTGGGAAACCACCTCTGCCAAGGAAATGGCAAGTTTGGAACCGGATTTTATCAAGATTCCATCGGCCTGTAACAACAATTTTGGAATGTTGGGCTGGCTATGTGATCATTACCTTGGAGAAATCCACATCTCCACGGGAATGACCACAAAGGATGAAATTGAAGACCTTGTTCTTTTTTTTGATGAACATGGTAGGGCCAAGGATTTGGTGGTTTATAATTGCACCTCAGGTTATCCGGTCCCGTTTGAGGATATCTGTTTATTGGATATTTTGAAACTTCGGGACAAGTATGGAAAAACCGTAAAAAGTATAGGATTTTCCGGCCATCATTTGGGTATCGCCGTGGACGTGGCGGCCTTTACTTTGGGTGCCCATATCATTGAACGGCATTTTACCCTGGACCGGACATGGAAAGGTACCGATCATGCCGCATCCTTGGAACCCATGGGATTACGGAAATTGTGCCGTGATCTAAGGGCTACCCATAAGGCATTGACCTATAAAGAAAAGGATATCCTGGATATTGAGAAGGTACAGCGGGACAAACTAAAATATCAAAAATCATAGGTTTTTTCGGTTGGGCAATGAAGTCTTTATTGCTGATTTAAACCAAAATTTCATTGCACCTTGCCTACTGTACGAACAATTTCTTTTGATTCCTTTTTATTCCATGCAAAGCTTGGGGAAATACTACTAAAATGCAATCACAAAACCATATAAAGGCACTCATAGACCCTGTATTTGGGATAATCGCCCGTAGCGCGCAGGATCTCAACATAAACACCTATGTCATTGGTGGCTTTGTACGGGATTATTTAATGGGAAACGAAATTCCCAAGGATATTGATATAGTAGCAGTGGGCAGTGGAATAGAACTTGCAAAAAGGGTAGCTTCCCACCTACCCGGCAACCCTAAAGTTTCCGTTTTTAAGAATTTTGGTACCGCTATGATAAACCATGAGGGCCAGGAATTGGAGTTTGTAGGGGCGCGAAAGGAAAGCTATCATAGGGACAGTCGGAAACCGGTAGTGGAGGACGGTACCCTGGAAGAGGACCAAAAACGTAGGGATTTTACCATTAATGCCTTGGCACTGTCCTTGAACAAAAAAAACTATGGGGTTTTACTAGATCCATTCGATGGCTTGGGCGACCTTAAAAGAAAACTGATTCGCACCCCGTTGGAGCCGGGCATTACCTATTCGGATGATCCCTTACGTATGATGCGGGCCATCCGGTTTGCCACACAATTGGGATTCACGATTCATGGCGACTCCCTCAGGGCCATTACCGAGAATAAACAACGTATAAAGATTATCTCCAAGGAACGCATTGTGGACGAGCTCCATAAAATTTTGGGAAGCACAAAGCCTTCGGTAGGTTTTGCCTTATTGCATACAACAGGTCTTCTCAAGTATATCCTTCCGGAACTCAAAGCTCTGGAAGGTATAGAGGAAGTTGAGGGGCAACGCCATAAGGATAATTTCTGGCATACCTTGGAAGTGGTGGACAACATAGCGAAGACCACGGAAAATCTTTGGTTGCGATGGGCCGCCCTTTTACACGACATCGGAAAAGCACCCACAAAAAAATTCCACAAAAGAATCGGCTGGACCTTCCATGGCCATGAATTTGTGGGCTCCAAAATGGTCTACACCCTTTTTAAGCGGCTCCATATGCCCTTGAACGAAAAAATGAAATTCGTACAAAAAATGGTGCGGATGAGTTCCAGGCCCATTATACTTTCTGAGGATTTTGTAACAGATTCCGCGGTTCGCCGGCTCGTTTTCGACGCAGGTGATCATGTGGAAGACTTGATGACCCTATGTGAAGCGGATATAACGACCAAAAATCCAAGAAAGCAACGGAAATACAAAAGCAATTTTAAACTGGTACGTCAAAAAATAGTGGAAGTAGAGGAACGTGACCATATTCGCAATTTTCAACCTCCCATTAGCGGAGAGGAAATCATGAGGACCTTTGGTCTAAAACCTTCCAGGGAAATCGGTATCCTAAAAGAAGCCATCAAGGAGGCCATTTTGGAGGGTGTTATTCCCAATGAATATAGCGCCGCGCAAAACTATATGCTTCAAAAGGGAAATGAGATGGGCTTAAAAGCCAAAATCTAAGGTAGAAAATCCGTAAAACGTGGTTCTGATTCTTCATACTGATGTAATTTTGCAACGTACAGAACGGGATATCTCTTTCCATGCATAAAAGTTTTAGAAAAATTGCCAAGGTCTCCTTGGTTTTAGTATACCTTGTAATCATAGCAGGAGCTGTAGTACGAATGACGGGCAGTGGTATGGGTTGCCCTGACTGGCCCAAATGTTTTGGATATTACATACCACCTACCCAAGAATCCGAACTGCAGTGGAAAGCGGAAAAGGAATACAAAAAAGGGCAGGTAATTATTCGCAACGAAGCCCTTTTAGTGGCGGAAATGGATTTTGTGACCTCCTCCGTTTTCAAGGACAAAAACTGGACGGTTTACACCAAACATGATTATGCCGTTTTTAATCCATGGCATACTTGGATAGAGTTTGTCAATAGGCTTTTTGGGGCTTTAGCGGGTTTGGCCACATTGATTCTCGCCATCTTCTCTTTAAAATACTGGAAAAAAAAGAAGTGGGTTACTGTTTTTTCCTGGCTCGTAGTATTTGGCATGGGATTTCAGGCATGGTTGGGTGCCACTGTGGTATACTCCGTATTGGAACCTGTGAAAATTACGCTTCACATGGTCATGGCATTGATTATTGTGGCCTTGATATTGTATGTGATCTATTTATCAAAGCAAGAAATACCACCATCCATACATGACCGTACCACATTTACCTTTTTGATTTCCGCTCTTTTGATTACTATTGTACAGGTTGTATTGGGCACCCAGGTACGACAGTTTGTGGATGGGCAAATCGATTTGGTCGGTCAAAACCCACACTTATGGTTGCAGGATCCTTCCCTTCAGTTCTACATACACCGATCGTTTTCCATAGTAGTTGTATTGATCAATTTGTATTTGGCATATCGTATCTATAAACTAAACTTGAACCTTTTCAGAATCAATTGGGTCCTATTAATCCTGTTGGCCGAGGTTATTACCGGAATGGCCATGTACTATTGGGATTTCCCATTTGCCAGCCAACCTCTGCATCTGGTGCTGGCATCCTTGCTTTTTGGAGTCCAGTTTTATTTGGTCCTGGAAACCTATACTTTTAAAAGAAGTCCGAAATCTTTGTAACTTTGCCTTCACCCAAAAGTGAGAGCAGATGATTTATAAAATCAGGATAATCCTGGATGCCGAAGAAGATATTTTCAGGGATTTGGAAATCAGTGCCGAAAATACCTTGGAGGATTTTCACAATGCAATTACCCAGTCCTTCGGTTTTTTGGGTAGTGAAATGGCCTCTTTTTACACTTGCGACGACAATTGGAACCAAGATGAGGAAATCGCCCTTTTTGATATGACCGAAAACGGCTCGGATGTTCGCCTCATGAACGAAACTTTTCTGGAGGACATCCTCACTGAAAAAACTCCAAAGCTTATCTATGTCTATGATTTCCTCAATATGTGGACCTTTTTTGTAGAATTGGCCGATATTGTCAAAAAAGAGGATGGGCGATCGTACCCCAACCTATTATTCAGTTTTGGAGAGCTTCCCGAAAACCCTCCTGAAAAAAACTTCAGGTCCGATCCTAAATTTGATTTTGAGGACACTTTTGAAAATTATGAGGATCTGGATTTTGATGAGAATTGGAATTGATGCTTTGAATCGAATACTTTTTCTGCGTCGACTTTTCAGACATTTTAACCCTTGAACATTAACCAAAACCATCATCCGAACAATGCTAAATTTGTATCCCGCCCAAATTGAAAGTATATCGCTGCACAGAGTCGGCAATAAAAATAAGAACGAGGGCATCTTTTTATCCGAGGAACCTTTTATTTTAAACGATGAGACCACTGGTCTTTTAAAGGAGTATTTTTTTAAGCCGTTTCGGGAAAAGGAGGAAAATTACTTCAGGTTGTCCCATGAGGTCGATATTGAATTCAATGAGCTTTTTAAAATTGTTACCGAAGTTTTTAATGATCGGGACAGTATCCATTTGAATTCCAGGAAAATCGCCACCCATCTTTTTGAGCAGTCCAATCATCCCCATATCAAGAGTGGAGAGGTCTATGTGGCCTATCTAACGGGTATTTTGCTGGACAATGTCAAAATGGACGCCATTGGTATTTTCAAAAGTGAACTGAAACACGATTTTTTACAGTTCAAGGAAAAGGGCGGTAATCTTGATATTATTATTCAGCAGGGAATCAATGTTAACAAATTGGACAAAGGTTGCCTCGTCTTCAATGTAAACAAAGAAGAAGGGTACAAAGTCCTGTCCGTTGATAGTAATCGGTATGATACCAAATATTGGCTGGAAAACTTTTTGGGCGTTGATGTATTGACCGATGAAAACTTTTATACCAAAAACTATTTGAAATTTTGCCAGAATTTCGCAAAGGATGTTGTCTTGCCGGCCGAGGATAAACAACAGGAGGTCCTTTTTATGAACAAGGCCGTTAACCACTTTGCAAAAAACGATGCCTTTGAGGAATCCAACTTTCTAAACGAAGTCATGGAAAACCCTGAACTCATTCCAGAATTTAAACACTATAAGGTAGAAAAAGGCCCAAAATATAGCATTGAGGATGTTTCCAATTTTGATATTGCCAACAAAGCGGTTTCCGATGTACGAAAAAAGATAAAGAACGTCATTAATCTAGATACCCATATCCAAATAAAACTGGATTTCATCAATCCGGAATCTGCCGAAAAATTTGTGGAAAAAGGATGGGACGAAGAACGACAAATGTACTACTATCTGGTATATTTCAATAAAGAACAGAAGAGTTAATCGCTATGTGGTCATAGTATTCGGTAGGGGCAGTTATCTTGCCTTAGTTCCATCACCACCCGTACATGAATTTTGATATTCTCTTCAACTGAATGTAAGGTTAACCTACAACGATCAACCTCTGACCACTGATTATTGGTTATTGATTATTGATTATTGATTATTGATTATTGAACATCGAACTTTTTCTCGATAATCTGTCTCATACTCACATTTTCATAATTGCGCTTTACAAAATTCAAGGCTAGATCCAATATCTCTCCCATGGTGTTACATTGCCTAAAATCCTTATCAAGCACAAGCTCATAGATTTGTTCCTTTAAGAGATCTACATTTTCCTTTACGCTTATAACATCTGTTTTGCAGGCATTTCTAAGTTTTTTTAAGCGATCTCCAGAGCTAAGGATACGCTTGGCCACAATGGACCGCTCCTCGATTTTATACTGATCCACGGAATCCTGCAATAACTTTTTTTGAACCATTTCCACCATTGTAAAGTTTTCCTTGAAGAACTGGGGGCGGTATACTTTCAATTTGCCTTCAAACGATTGTTGGTCAAAATCTATGGCCCTAATCTTGTACACCACATGGTCAAAATCATGCACCGGCATTATAACGTAGTTGTACGATCGCATATCTCCCAACAACCGTATCATACAGCGCTCATTGAACTTCACAAATTCCTTGGCCAATTGGGATTTCTCCGATTCGGTACAATTGGGTAACATGTCCTTGATAAATACATCGCCGGGAATTCCCGCTATATGTTCCTCTATTAAGGTATCCTCATGGACCAAAAAGTTAAGATGATAGGGAGAAAGCATATGTTCCAGTTCCAGTCCATAGATCCGGGAAGCATCTGTCTTCTTTACATAGAAATAAGTGAAGTTGTCATTTAGGATATTCCGCACTTTGATGCGAAAGGGCTTTGAATTCCCAAAAGTGCAGTAATCCACCGCATCAACATTGAGGTATTGGAAAATTCGATCACTACCGTCCGAATGCAATATGGAATACACCATTTTTAGGCTCAGGTCTATCTCTTCCCTATCGGAATCCGAGTAGTACACCCGTACCCATAAGGTATCCTCGCCGTCGGCATCATAAACTGCTACCGAGCCTGCAAAACGCAGCAAATCCTCATAAAATATGGGAATTTCTATTTTTCGATTGTATTCCCCCAAATACGTATCCAGCTTTTCGCTAACGGGGTAGGCCGGTTTCTTTCTGGACATTAGCTTTTCATCCTCCATATTATATTTTTTATGTTTTAGAGGCCCCTGATCGTAACAAAGTTAAGCTTTCCTCGTCAAGTTAACATAAACCATCCCAAAAGGCCTTTAAATTTGGAAAAGATACTTACCGTAAACAAGCTTACCAAGAAATTCGGCTATCTGACCGCCGTAAAAGACCTATCATTTTCCATTGAAAAAGGCAATGTATATGGTATTCTGGGGCCCAATGGAAGTGGCAAATCCACAACCCTGGGCATAGTCCTGAACGTAGTAAACCGTACAAGTGGGGACTTCTCTTGGTTTGACGGAAATACCTCCACCCATGAGGCACTTAAAAAAGTAGGGGCCATTATCGAACGGCCCAATTTTTATCCCTATATGACCGCCGTACAAAACCTTAAGCTTGTCTGCAAAATCAAGGAAGTATCCGACGCAAAAATCGAGGATAAATTGGAGCTTGTAGGCTTGTTGGAACGAAAAAACAGTAAGTTCCGAACCTATTCCCTTGGGATGAAACAACGTTTGGCGATCGCCTCCGCCCTTCTTAACGATCCCGAAATCCTAATCTTGGACGAACCCACAAATGGTCTGGATCCCCAAGGCATCCATCAAATCAGGGAGATTATCAAAAAAATTGCATCCGAGGGCACTACCATTTTGCTGGCATCGCATTTGCTGGACGAAGTGGAAAAAGTGTGCAGTCATGTGGTTATCCTTAGAAAGGGCGAAAAACTCTATTCCGGTCGTGTTGACGGAATGTTAGCGAGCCATGGTTTCTTTGAGCTCAAATCCGGTGATTTGGATAAATTGAAATCCATTTTGGAGGATAATGGCAGTTTTGGACAGATCAAAGTGGATAACGGCCTACTCACGGCGTTTCTTAAAGAAGAAATGAACGCAGAAGTATTGAACAGATTTCTGTTTGAAAAAGGAATTGTGCTCTCCCACTTGGTGAAACGAAAAGAGAGTCTTGAAGAGCAATTCCTTACCCTTACCAAATCCCAAGCCAACTAGAACAGTTATGATTCGATTACTTCAAATAGAATTTATAAAGCTTTGGAACAATAGGGCCAGTAGAGTTTTGATCCTTTCATACTTTATCCTACTTACATCAATTGCCCTTGTGGCCGCCATTAAATTTGATATTGGGCCCATAAAGTTCCATTTGGCGGAAATTGGAATTTTTAATTTCCCCTATATATGGCACTTCAACACCTTTGTAACGGCTTTTTTCAAACTATTTCTGGCCATTGTCATTGTTTCCATGATGGCCAATGAATACAGCAACAAGACCATAAAACAAAATTTGATCGATGGACTGTCCAAAAAGGAATTTATACTTTCAAAGTTTTTAACGGTACTCTCTTTCGCTTTGATTTCCACCGTATTTGTATTTATCGTGTCGTTGATATTGGGGCTTATTTATTCCGATTATGATGAATTGCCCATCATATTTTCCGATCTTGAGTTTGTACTTGCCTTTTTCGTGAAATTGGTCGGGTTCTTCTCTTTCTGCCTATTTCTGGGAATCTTGGTCAAACGTTCCGCATTTGCCCTTGGGTTTTTAATCCTTTGGCAAATTTTGGAAGGTATTACAAGGGGTCTTATACGATGGAAGCTATTCGATGCGGATACTACGGAAATGGTCATGGGTTTTTTCCCTTTACAAGCCATGTTTAATCTTATCAAGGAGCCTGTTACCAGATTGGAAGCCGTGCAAACAGTGGCGGATCAGGTAGGAGAGACAATCAATTTGGATTATCAGGTACATGCATACGAAATTCTTATCGTGCTCTGCTGGACGGCGATTTTCATCTATTTATCCTATGCATTATTAAAAAAGCGTGATTTGTAGTATCTTGTAGTGTTTCGGGAAACGCTATGAATAAGACTATTACACTCCTTCCGTGGTTAGGGATAATATTTCCTGTCTTCATTTTTGGGCAAGGCGAAACTTCCTCTTGGTATTTTGGGAATGGTGCAGGCATCTTGTTCAATGATGATGGAACCGTTTCTCCATTGACCACTGGTATGCTTGAAACTTTTGAGGGGTGCGCCACCATTTCGGATAGTTTTGGAAATTTGCTCTTCTATATGGACCGTATTACGGTATACGACCGGACACATTCCATTATGGAAGATAGGAAGGAATTTAAGGGCCATTTTGCCCTAAAAAGATAAATGGAAAAACTACTGTGAAGACGGGAACTAATGGAGGTCGGATGGTTAAAGTGCTCAAAAAAGCCCTCTATACTGTTTGTTTTCTATATGCCGGTAGCGGCATTTACGGACAGTTGGTATGCCCAACTTTGACGGCGCCTATGGATGGGGATGTTAATGTGCCCGTGGATATCAGTATCTCTTGGAATCCAGTAAATGGAATTACCAGTTACTTGATCAGTATCGGCACAACACCTGGTGGAGACGATATTCTAAATCGCGCCGGAGTGGGCATAGATACGACCTATCAGCCTCCCTTTGGACTTCCGGAAAACACTGTGATTTATGTGACCATTACCCTTTTCCTGTTTGATGCGGCGGATGTTATCTGCAATGTCGGGGCCTTCAGTACTGAAAATGTGGTTACCACACCAGCCTGCACTACCTTGGAATTTCCCATGGATGGAGCAACGGATGTTGATATCGGCACACAACTAACCTGGAACTACGCCCCCCGTTCCACGGGATATAGGCTTATCCTGGGCACAACTCCTGGCGGAAATGACATTCTTGATGAAACCATTATGACTTTCGTGAATTTTGACCCTCCCAGTAATCTACCTTTTGATACGGAAATCTTTGTGAGAATAATACCGTTCAATGAAAACGGTGCGGCTCCGGATCCATGCCCGGACTATAGCTTTACAACAGGCTCCGTATCGGAAATACCCAATTGCACCATGCTTACCAATCCTGTTGATGGCACTATCAACGTTCCTCTCGCCTCCACTTTGGAATGGGAGGAAGTACCGGGTGCAGAAGGTTATCGCGTTTCAATAGGAACCTCTCCCACATCCAATGATATTTTGGATAAGGGTGTTTTCAGCGGTAATACGGCTGAACTTTTGGACTTCTTGCCCAGAAGAACATTTTTTGTTACCATAGTTCCGTTCAATGACGGAGGTGACGCCGTGGGGTGCGTTCAAGAGTCATTTTCCACGATTTTGGGCTGCGATCCGTTTATCGATTCCGCAAGTGGGGAACTCATCTCCTTTAGTCCACAAATAGATTTCCCGGATGTCGTTTCCCTCTGTCTGAATGATGGTCCTGCAAGAGTTATGTCGAATGACCAGGCCGATGGCTATCGCTGGTTTAGGCTGAACACGGACGATACGGAAACACTGATTTCGCAAACATCCGAAGTACGCTTTTCCGAAGAAGGCAGCTACCGTTATGAAATTTTTAATACGGTTTCCCAACCGGGAACCGTTTTTGAATGTTCAAGTTCAAAAGAATTTAGGGTAATTTCCTCCGAGATTCCCGATATATCCGATATTGATGTCATGGAACTGGCAAATGGATTGCGTATTGTAGTCCAAGCTAGGGGCATTGGCGACTATGAATTTGCATTGGCCTCCAATGGCCCCTTTCAGGATAGTAATATTTTTGAGAACCTTCCCCTAGGTGTCTATACTATTTTTGTACGTGACAAGAATGGATGTGGTCTCGCCGAACGCAGCTCTAGCAATGGCCTTAGCCCTGATGATTTTCCAAAATTCTTTACGCCCAACGGGGATGGCATTAATGATTTTTGGCAGTATGACCCTGTAATCGATCTGGAAGAAGTCAATTTGCAAACTATATATATTTTTAATCGCTTGGGAGCCTTACTGACCCGAATAGACCCTAAATCCCAGGGATGGGATGGGAACCTTGATGGGGTACCACTTCCATCATCGGACTATTGGTTTAAGGCCAAATCAAGTAACAACCAAGAAATAAAAGGGCATTTTTCGCTGAAACGATAAACTTTTATGTAGATGCAAAGAATAAGAATAACATATCTTCTTTTCCTGTTTCTCGGAGGGTTTTCTTTTGGGCAGGATTGCCCTAGAATAAGCACACCTCAAAATGGGGACACCGATGTACCCGTGGATACCGAGATTCGCTGGACGCCGGTTAGTGGAATCATAGGGTACGTGGTTTCATTGGGAACGACACCCGGTGGAGAAGATATCCTGAATCGACGATCTTCCGGGCAAAACAATTTTTACGTGCCCGAAGTAGGACTTCCGGCAAATACCACCATTCATGTAACAATACGGTTATTCATATTTGGGCAGCCCGTAAAAGTTTGTCCGGGTGAGATTTTCACTACGGAGGCGGTGACCACCCCACCTCCCTGTACCTCATTGAGCAAACCATTGGATGGGGAGACGGGCGTCTCTTCAAATGCTCCGATACGATGGAATTATGCTTATGGAGCAACTGGCTATAGATTATCTATGGGAACTGCGCCCGGCGCACAGGATATTCTTTCAGATTTTGATGTGGGAAATACACTTTCCTACAAGCCTTCCCAAAGCTTTCCCATTGATACCAACATCTATGTAAGCATAGTTCCTTACAATGAAAATGGCGATTTGGGCCCTTGTAGGGAGGAAAGCTTTTTAGTAGATGAGAGTGTCGATTTTTGTGAACCTTTTTTTGATAGTTCTCAAGGTGGTCTTGTTACACGAAAGCCCGATATAGACTTTCCCGATAGTGTATCCATATGCCGAGAAAATTCATCCACACGGATACCAACGGAAGACAGTGCCGATGGTTTTCGATGGTTTAAAATGAATCAAGACGGTACGGAAACCTTAATTTCCGATCATCCATGGGTAGATTTATCCGAAATAGGTCGATACCGCTATGAGGCCTATAACACTATTTCCGTAGCCGGCAGTACCATAGAATGTTCGGCCACCAAGGAATTCTCGGTTTTCCTATCGGAAGCTCCTATAATCAATGGTATCGATGTTATGGGCCCATTCAATAACCGGGAAATCAGAATAAATGTAGTTGGCTCGGGGGATTACGAGTTTGCGCTAAACGACCCGAATGGCCCCTATCAAAATAGCAATGTCATCTTAAATATTTCGGAACAAAGACAAATTGTTTATGTCCGGGATAAAAATGGTTGTGGTATAACAGAGGGCATTGTAGCCCGTGAACTCTCCGTGGACGACTTTCCAAAATTCTTTACCCCGAACGGGGATGGCATCAACGATTTTTGGCAGTATATAGTGCCCGAAGAGGATGGCGAAATCAAGGTAGACCGCATTTGGATCTTTGATCGTTATGGTTTTTTACTCGCCCAGATAGATCCTTCTTCGCAGGGTTGGGACGGAAATTACCGGGGCAAGGCACTTCCTTCATCCGATTATTGGTTTAAGGCGGTATCTTCCAGCAATCAAAGTATCAGGGGGCATTTTACCTTAAAGCGGTAAACCGGCCTTAAGACTTTCCAAAAAGTATTCCCTAATTTCAGCCCTTTTTGTAATTTTAAGCAATGGGATTCGCTTCTTAAAAATTCAAAGACAGTTCAAATTATCTCCAAGTCCAAATCCGATTTTCTAAAGGCAGTGTAATGCTAGATTGCATGTGTCCTAAGAATATATAAACAAGAATACATGAAATTTAAAGTCGTATCCGAGTTCAAGCCTACCGGGGATCAGCCGGAGGCCATTCATCAATTATCGGAAGGTATTATTGCAAAGGAACCCTATCAGACTCTTTTAGGGGTAACCGGATCCGGCAAGACCTTTACCGTGGCCAATGTAATCGAAAAAACACAGCGGCCTACCTTGGTATTGGCCCACAATAAGACTTTGGCCGCACAGCTCTACTCCGAGTTCAAACAGTTTTTTCCGAACAACGCCATAGAGTATTTTGTATCCTACTACGACTACTATCAACCGGAAGCCTATATTCCCACATCCGGATTGTATATTGAAAAAGACCTTTCCATCAATGAGGATATCGAAAAACTGCGGCTCAGCGCAACATCCTCACTGCTCTCTGGCAGAAGGGATGTCTTGGTCGTGGCTTCCGTTTCCTGCCTTTATGGTATCGGAAATCCGGTTGAATTCCAAAAGAACGTAATTTCCATAAAAAAGGATCAGGTAATAGCCCGGACGAAATTTATGCACCAACTGGTTCAAAGTCTGTACTCCCGAACTACCGCAGATTTTAGAAATGGCAACTTTAGGGTGAAGGGCGACGTGGTAGATGTTTTCCCAAGCTATGCGGATCATGCTTTTCGGATTCATTTTTTTGGGGATGAGATAGAGGAAATAGAGGCATTTGATCCTTTTAACAATACGGTTTTGGAAGTTTATGAAAATTTGAACATTTATCCGGCCAACATGTTCGTTACCTCTCAGGACGTACTCCAAAATGCCATACATCAGATTCAGGACGACTTGGTTAGGCAGGTAGGCTATTTCAAGGAAATAGGTAAGCCTCTGGAAGCCAAAAGGCTGGAGGAGCGTACCAATTTTGATTTGGAAATGATACGGGAATTGGGCTATTGCTCTGGTATAGAAAATTATTCAAGATATCTGGACGGAAGGGAACCTGGAACCCGTCCCTTTTGCCTGTTGGATTATTTTCCGGACGATTATCTAATGGTGGTGGATGAAAGTCACGTAACCATTCCGCAGGTACACGCCATGTACGGCGGAGACCGCTCACGCAAGGAAAACTTGGTGGAGTATGGTTTTCGGCTTCCAGCGGCTATGGATAACCGCCCCCTTAAATTTGAGGAATTCGAAGCCTTGCAGAATCAGGTGATTTATGTGAGCGCCACTCCAGCGGATTACGAACTACAACTGAGCCAAGGGGTATACGTGGAACAGGTGATACGACCTACCGGGCTTTTAGACCCCATCATAGACGTTAGGCCCAGTTTGAATCAAATCGATGACCTGGTCGAAGAAATCCAGTCGCGGGTGGAAAAGGACGAAAGAACCTTGGTTACCACACTTACCAAGCGTATGGCCGAGGAGTTGACCAAATATTTAAGTCGAATCGATGTTAGATGCCGCTATATCCATAGTGATGTGGATACCTTGGAACGGGTGGAAATTATGCAAGACCTTAGAAAGGGTATTTTTGATGTTCTAATAGGTGTTAACCTATTACGGGAAGGATTGGATTTGCCGGAAGTATCCCTGGTGGCCATTTTGGATGCGGACAAGGAAGGCTTTCTACGGAGTAATCGATCACTGACCCAGACCGTGGGTAGGGCGGCAAGACATTTAAATGGCAAGGCGATCATGTATGCCGATACCATTACCGAGAGTATGCAAAAGACCATTGATGAGACCAACTACCGCCGCGAAAAGCAATCGGTCTACAATGCCGAGAACAATATAATCCCTAAGGCATTGAACAAAAGTTTGGATAGTGCCTTGGCCAAGAACTCGGTTTCCACCTATCATTTTGAAAAGGAAACCATGCGGGCCGCAGAACCGGACATGGAATATTTGACCAAAGATCAAATCGAAAAATTGATACGGGAAAAAAGGAAGGCCATGGAAAAAGCGGCCAAGGAATTGGACTTTATGCTGGCGGCAAAACTTCGGGATGAAATTAAAATGTTACAAGAACAGGATTGAAAAATTGATTTAAAATCCTTAATTTGGATTTGGTTACAGCTAAATTTTGAACATTTAAATATTTACATCAGTTAATACCCTTCAAATAATTGATAACAAATAATTTACTTGTTATTTTTAGACTGCTCTAAATTTTCAATTTGTCTTCCCCTATCAGATTTGGCCAACCTCCCCATTCAAAAATCGGCATAAAAAAAGAGTGTCCCGAAAATACGGGACACCCTTCAACTAACCAACTAAACCAACCATTATGAAACTCCCCTACCTTGAAGCGGGAAATCACATAATTTCTTTATCATCCTTTATGATAATTCTATCATTCTTTTAGGCTTGGGAAGAGCCTCCTCTTTCTTTGGTAAAGTGAACTTCAACACACCATCGGTATAGGTCGCTTTGATTTTGTCCTCATCGATAGTTTCAGGCAAGGTAAAGGCTCGTTTAAATGAATAGAACCCAAATTCCTTTCTTGTGTAGTTTTCCTCCGATTTGGTCTTTTCAGATTTCGTTTCTGCGGAAATGGTCAATACATTGTCATCGACCTCGATATTGAAATCTTCCTTCGTTCTACCGGGAACGGCCAATTCCAATTCATAATCCGTTTCGTTTTCCTTGATATTTACCGCTGGTACTTTGGTGTTATAGTTTTCCATGCCTCCAAACCAATCCGGCTTAAAAAAATCGTTCAGCAAGGAAGGGAACAATACATCATTTCTTCTTATTAGACTCATGATTTTATTTTTATAAGGGTTAAACACAAATTTCAGACTGTACAAGGCAAAGTGCATACCAACTCAATATTGATGACTTTTTGGCATTATTCCAGTTAAAACAACTGTCATAATGTCTTTTTTAGAAAGTGATATGGGTATTATAGCACGGAGAAAACTTGTATAGCTATCCCTCAATCTGTCAAAAGCGTGAAGGCTCCCTAATTGTAATGGGCCTTGAAGATGTTGATGAGCACGTCTGGAGGTACTATTTTATCAGGATATTTGTGCATTATGGACAATACCTGTTCTATGGCAGATGGAGGTAGGCCCAGGCCCAGTCCAATATTATGCAGCCTACTGATTTCGATGTTGTTTTGCTCTTGATCCACATTCATCAGCAGGACCAATCGGTGAAACTGTAGGATTCGCTCGGCTTGGGAGTTTGGAATTATGCGTTCTACCTTTGTTTCAAAAAGGGTATCGAAGGTTTTGCGGTCCACTCCCAACTGGGATGCAACCCCCAACAGAAAATTATATTCGGATTCCTTAACAACTTCATCCGCTTTGGCAAAAGCGATCATTTCGGAAAGAATACTCAATTTTTCTTCATAGCTACCCATAAAACAAGGATTTGACGTGTTTCCACATTTTAATAACAAAAAAAAGAACGGTTTCGTATAAAAGATAGGGAAAGACCTCTTAATTCATAATCGAATTCCTAATTTGCAATTCCCTTAGGATTATAAAGGATTATGAGCAATAACGACATTTTTAAAAAATTGAGGGTAGCCCTCATGCTGCGGGACGACGATATCGTTGGAATTTTGGAATTGGTGGATTTTAAGATATCCAAAAGCGAACTTGGTGCTTTTTTCAGAAAGGAAGACCACCCAAAATATGTGGAGTGCGGAGATCAAATCTTACGGAATTTTTTGAATGGGCTGGTAATTTACTTGAGGGGAACGAAGGAAAAACCCAAAAATCCCGGTGAGGTATTATTATCCAAGGGAGAAGCATCCGTACAAAAAAGCCCTTCGTTTAAGAAGAAGCGGTTTAATCCCAAGAATTTGGACATAACACCTGTTAAATACAAGAATAAAGGAAAACCCCGGACTTGATCGGAATCAAGTCCGGGGTTTTTATTGGCCCCTTCTTAACTTACAATCTTAACGGGAATAGTATACCTTCTACCTTCAGGAATCTCTTTGGAATCCACTTTGTGATAGTTTAGTCTGGTCTTGACAAAATACTCCAATACTTCATCTTCCGTCTCAACGGATAGGACCACGAATTCATTATCCTTGTTTACCGTAAACAAGATAGTAGCCGTCAAGTCTTTTTCGGAAGGAGATAAGGTATACCCCCTCAAAAGTTTCTTGACCTGGGTTTTAATGGATTGCGTGGGATCGGTCTCCTTTGGACCATTGGCAAAAATACTTCCTGTGGACAGTAACATTGCGGCTACGAATACTAAACTAATTTTTCTCATGACACTTGGTTTTTTGATTAATAAATTGATGAATTACTAAAAAGACTCACAAAACACATGAAGTGTTACACCGAAATCAATGATTAACAAAATTTTAATCAATCTTTAATATTTCTATTTATGAATAAGTGATGATCCCAATAGGAAAGAAGCAAATTGAAAATCCCCAATAAATACAAAAAGCCGCTATAAAAGCGGCTCTAAATGTTTTTCTATTGGCTAGATGGGTATCACCTCAGTACCTCTTCCACTTTATCCGCGGCTTCTTGAAACTGGACTGCGGAGTGAACGGCCAGGCCGGAATTATCGATAATTTCCTTGGCAAGCTCTGCATTGGTACCTTGCAAACGTACTATGATGGGCACATTAATGGCATCTCCCATATTTTTGTAGGCATCGACTACCCCTTGCGCAACACGATCACAGCGAACAATTCCTCCAAAAATGTTGATCAGTATGGCTTTTACGGCCGGATCCTTTAGAATAATGCGAAATGCCTCCTCTACTCTTTTGGCATCTGCCGTACCCCCAACGTCCAGAAAGTTGGCCGGTTCCCCACCTGCCATTTTGATAAGGTCCATTGTAGCCATTGCCAGACCGGCACCGTTGACCATGCAGCCTACATTACCATCCAGATCCACATAGTTTAGCCCAACGGCCCTGGCCTCTACCTCAATAGGGTTCTCTTCCCGAAGATCGCGCATTTCCGCATATTGCTTTCTTCTATAAAGCGCATTGTCATCTATGGATACTTTGGCGTCCACAGCCATAATCTTGTCATCCGAAGTTTTTAGTACAGGATTGATTTCAAACAAGTTGGAATCACTCTGATCATAGGCCTTGTATAATGATGTGACAAACCTGGTCATCTCCTTAAAAGCTGCTCCCGAAAGCCCGAGGTTAAAAGCTACCTTTCTGGCCTGGAAAGGCAAAAGTCCCGTAGCTGGGTCAATTTCCTCGGTAAATATCAAATGCGGGGTCTTTTCCGCCACCTCTTCGATATCCATACCCCCTTCGGTGGAATACATGATCATATTTCTACCCGTACCCCTATTGAGCAGAACGGACATATAAAATTCATTGGTTTCACTATCCCCGGGATAATACACGTCCTCGGCAACGAGCACTTTGTGCACTTTCTTTCCTTCTGCTGAAGTTTGGGGGGTTATGAGATTCATCCCGATTATCTGGCCTGCTACTTCTTCCACTTCTTTCAGGTTTTTGGCCAATTTTACACCTCCGCCTTTTCCCCTTCCGCCAGCA
This sequence comes from Ulvibacterium sp., assembly GCF_965228935.1. Taxonomy (GTDB): domain Bacteria; phylum Bacteroidota; class Bacteroidia; order Flavobacteriales; family Flavobacteriaceae; genus Ulvibacterium. The sequence continues at coordinate 5,227,725 of NZ_OZ245846.1, forward strand.
TGTACCTGTGCCTTGATCACGTGCCAACTGGTGCCGGTTTCGGAAGTGAGCTGTTTGGCAGCTTCGACCGCTTCCTTGGCATTATGGGCCACAAGACCTCTTTGTATCCGTACACCAAAGCTGGCCAATATCTCTTTTCCCTGATACTCGTGAAGATTCATATATGAAACGTCTTTAGGTTCGCCAGCAAAAATAGGAAACGAAGGTTAATTACCCTAATCAAAACCAAGCTATATCCATTAACTCCGTTACGCTGTCTTTTATATTTTGAAATCCTTAAAATCCAAGGGGTCAAAGTTTCTGAAATCCCCGTTCATCTCTATATTATGTTTGGTACGGTCCACCTCCTTTAAAACGCTCGTAGTAGCCAGCAAATGTGCATTGATAAATGACAATCGTTCACTTTCCCTCGGCATTTGTAACAGTTCATATTCCTGCTCAAAGGACAGTCCCATTTTGTGTGCCAGCATATAACTGTTGAATTTCTCCACCGGTATGGTCGTATATGGGACACCCATAAGACCATATAACTCTTCAATACCGTTCAATACCTTCCTTTTCATTGTTTGGTCGGCATCGTTTACATTGTCCAAGAATTGAACAATTCCCCCCGCATAAGGTTTGTCATCGATTTCATTGTCAAAAGTAATTATCTTAAAAACCTGCCTGGCCACGCAAACCACATCCATTTCACCTCCCTCATAGGTCGTTACCACCTCCACCAATTGTACTTCCGTACCATAGGCAAGTCCATCATAAATGTATACGGGAATGCCAAAGGTAATCGCCTCCTTCCTACAATCCTTGATCAACTGCTTATAGCGTTCCTCAAAAATATGGAGCGGTACGGTCTCTCCAGGGAAAAAAACGGACTGTAAAGGAAACAAGGGTAATTTCATTCTAATGTTATGTAAAGATTGTGGTTCGGACTCTTTGAACGACTTTCCAAATATTAAGCTTTATGTAAATCCGAAAAATAGCATTAGCTCAGTACGCTTCACTATTCTCCCTAAAAGTACAATTCAAATAACGCAATGACAAAGAATCAAAACATCAATTATTGTTTTAATTATAACAAATTGTTGTATTTTTTAATAATGAGCGGTTTTTTTTGCTCATGCCGTCCTAACACTTTAGTTTTGTGCCAAATTACGAAGTATTATGGAGTACAGTGACCTACTTAAAATTGCGAAGACCTATGGCGATCCAGTTTATGTTTATGATTCTGAAAAAATAATTTCCCAATTCCAAAGACTGACCGATGCTTTTGGGAGTGTTAAAAAGTTGAAGTTGAACTATGCTGCCAAGGCGTTGTCCAACATTACCGTCCTGAAATTGATGAACAGTTTGGGCAGTGGTCTGGATACGGTTTCCATCCAAGAAGTAAAATTGGGGTTATTGGCAGGGTTTAAACCGGAATCCATCATTTTTACGCCCAATGGCGTTTCCTTGGAGGAAATAGAGGAAGCGGCAGCACTTGGGGTTCGGATAAACATAGACAATCTGTCCATTTTAGAGCAGTTTGGAAGTAAGCATCCCGATATTCCAGTGTGCATTCGTATCAATCCTCATGTAATGGCCGGTGGGAATTCAAAAATCTCTGTTGGCCATATCGATTCAAAGTTCGGTATCAGTATCCATCAAATTCCTCATTTGTTGCGCATAGTTGAGCTTACCCATATGAATATTAACGGTATCCATATGCATACGGGAAGTGACATTCTGGATATCGATGTATTTCTTTATGCCTCGGAAATTCTATTTGAAACTGCAAAGAATTTTAAGAATTTGGATTTCATAGATTTTGGCAGTGGGTTTAAAGTACCCTATAAGGAAGGTGATATAGAGACCAATATTGAGGAACTTGGCAAAAAGTTGAGTTCTAGATTCAACACCTTTTGCAAACAATATGGCAAGGAATTGACATTGGCCTTTGAACCGGGTAAGTTTTTGGTTAGTGAGGCAGGCTTCTTCCTGGCCAAGGTGAACGTTGTAAAACAGACCACTTCTACGGTATTCGCCAGTATAGATTCGGGATTCAATCACCTTATTAGGCCCATGTTCTACGGATCTAATCACGAAATCATCAATATATCCAATCCTAAAGGAAAGGAACGTTACTACTCTATAGTAGGCTACATTTGTGAAACGGACACTTTTGGAAGCAACCGAAGGATCAACGAGATTTCGGAAGGTGATATCCTCTGCTTCCGCAACGCCGGGGCGTATTGCTTCACCATGGCCAGCAACTATAATTCCAGATTTAGGCCTCCTGAGGTACTTTGGCATCGTGGAAAAGCCGTTTTAATCAGGGAACGCGAAACCTTTGAAGACCTTATTAAGAACCAGGTAGATGTAAAGGACCTATTCCCAACCAACAGGGAAAAGGTAGTTGCGAAATAAAAGTGCTCATTTTTCGTTAGCTTTGGTATAGTAATTGGACTAATACTCCATAAAAATACGCTATGAACAAGAGCAGGACAGCCATCATCAAATCTATTTTCCTTTTTTTAATTGGATTGGTCGCAGTGAATGGTTATGCACAAAAAGTGGAATGGCTTACTTGGGAAGAGGCCACTACTTTGGCCATGAACGAAGAAAATCCCAAAAAGGTATTCGTTGACATTTATACGGATTGGTGTGGCTGGTGCAAAAAAATGGACAAGGATACTTTCCAAAACCCTGAAGTTGCCGCGTATATGTCCGAGAATTTCTATATGGTAAAATTGGATGGTGAAGGCAAAGATCCCATAGAGTATAAAGGCAAGACCTATAACTTTGTACCTTCCGGAAGAAAAGGCTATCATGAATTCGCGGCCGCGCTTATGCAAGGTCGCTTGAGTTACCCCACTACAATTTTCCTTGACGAGGAAATGAATATGCTTTCTCCCGTACCGGGTTATCAAAAACCAAAACCTTTTTTAAACATTGCCAAGTACTTCGGCGATGACATTTACAAAGAAAAGGACTGGCAGGCCTATAGTGGCAAGGGAAAATAAGACTTCAGGGCAACACCAATTTTCTTTTTTGACATAATCATTCCTCATGTACTCGGGGTTATATCCTTTATTGAGACCATAACAGAAGGTTTGATGCTATTGGATATCCAAAACCAAATTTGTTGTACATTGGTATATCCCTTTTTTAATTGTATATAGCCAATTGTCATGAAAATCCACCATGTAAAACAATCAGGACATTTTGTCTTTTTCCTTTCGTTCGTATTTTTATCTGTATCAAATCACACCCTTATGGCCCAATCAATGGTAAAAAAGGAGACTTTGAATGTTGGTATTGGGCAAATGCATGTAGACGGCGGCAATCCAGAGGTAAATCTTAAAAATGCCGCTCTTTTTATTAAGGAGGCAGCCGAAAAATCATGCGATGTCGTCGTTTTGCCGGAATGCCTGGATTTTGGTTGGACAAATTCCTCGGCAATACAAGGGGCTCAGCCTATTCCGGGAGCCCATAGTAAAATCTTGCAGGAGGCCGCGAAAAAAAGCGCGATTTACGTAGTTGCCGGACTTACGGAACGGAACGGCGATAAAATTCATAATACGGCCCTCTTGATCTCACCTACCGGAGAGATTTTGGGAACACACAGAAAAGTCAATATTCTGGATATCGCCCAGCATATCTATACGCCAGGTACCAGTTGTACCGTAACCCCCACGGATTTAGGGATGGTCGGCATGAACATTTGCGCCGACAATTCCCCAACCACAAATGAACTGGGACACGCCCTTGGATATATGGGTGCGGATATTATACTTTCGCCTTGTAGTTGGGCCGTACCCCCTGATTATGACAACGAGAAAACGCCATATGGGGACATCTGGAAAGAGTCCTATACCGAAATTGCCCAAAAACATCATATTCCGGTCGTCGGAGTGAGCAATACCGGACTGGTCAAAGATGGTGAATGGAAAGGTTGGTGGTGCATTGGGGCTTCACTGGTAGTATCCAGGGACGGCGAAATCCAAAAGCAATTTGATTATACCAAGGAGGAAAGCAGACTCTACACGATCCAAATTGAAGTCGGGTCCGATCAATAATTTGATCCAAACCAAAGTAAAGTATCCTCGTCCCAAACTACCTTTCCGTAAGCTACCTCAACCACTTATCAAACCATTTAAACGCATCGTCTTGCATGGCAGAGTCAAATTTATGCCCACCTGGGTAGAACTTGCCGCTATACCGGTCGGAGGCTCCCGCTTTTTTATAAACCTCTTGTAAAATAGCGTCCGCCTTTTTCATTTCCGGTAGGGTATACAATTGGTCTTCATTATTACTCATGACCATAGTCGGTAAAGGTACCCGGAGCCCCAGAATTTCAGGGAAATCCAAAAATTTTGGCAAGATTGGAACATAGGTCATCCAGGTATGTGTAAAGGACTTGTTCACCAAAAAGTCGTTCCAAGTGGACATAAACCCTACACTGATTGCACATTGTATCCTATGGTCCAATCCCCCAAGATAATCCGTCCGAAGTCCTCCTCCCGAGAGGCCACAACAACCTACTTTTTCTTCATTAACATCGGGTCGGTTACATAGGATGTCCAAAGCTATTTGATCCTCTAGCAAAGTCACTCCCGGCCAGGTAGTTCCTCCACAAAAAAGGGATTTTGACATGATATGCTCATGTTCCGCCGCCCATTCATTATACGTTTTGATATTCCCGGAATCCTCTGGGTTTTGATCCGTTTTATCCCCAATCATACAATGCCCCCAAGTAATACCATCAACATCAGTGTACCTGACCCTTCTTGAGCCAAAAGTAAACGTATCGTGCACCAATACCACATAACCTTGTTTGGCCAATTCGTTGGCCCAGGCCAAACCGGAATAAGAATCCTTTTGATGCGACACCATAACGGGATGTACCTCATCCGATGTTCTGGTAATCTTTCTTTTCCCGAAATACTTTTGCCCGCCATGGTCATGAAGGCCCAAAACAGCAGGCAAAGGTCCAATGGCATCCTTTGGTTTAAGCAGGATGGCTTCAGTTGGGTTTCCATAGGGAAGTTGCCATTGCAGTTCTTCGATCCATAGGCCATCATAATCGTAACTTGCCTTTACTGTAACATCCAATACTCTTTTTTCCATAGAAGGAGCCGAAACCAGTTCCCTTGTTTTTTCCAGCGCTTTTTGTCGCCACTGGTCCAAATTCGTCCATTTGGTATGTCTGAACGAGAGCTCAGGGGGATCCGATACCAATGAAGTGGCCCAATTTCCATATGCCCCGATAATGCTTTTATTGCCGTCGGTTTTAAGGATACTTTCTTCGGTAGATAGACCTAAAATTGATTCGTTGCCCATATTTAAGGAGTAAGGAAATAGGGGAATGCTGCTTAGAGCCATGGCCGAAGTCAAAAATTCCCTTCTGGATTTTGATGTTTTTTTGGATGGTGCGCCGCTGGATTTCATGAGTTATTGATATACAGATAAATGTCCAACTTACACAACTTGTAAGTAGCTCTATAAATATACCAATAAACTGCTTAGCCTATCTACTATAATTGGGAGATTCCTTGGTAATGGTCACATCATGCGGATGGCTTTCATTGATACCGCTTGCCGTAATTTTTACAAAGCGACCCGATTCCTGCAAAGTGGCAATGTCCTTTGCACCGCAATAGCCCATTCCAGCACGAAGGCCACCGACAAACTGATGGATGCTTTCAAACAGTTCGCCCTTATAAGGCACCCGGCCGACAATACCTTCTGGAACCAATTTTTTGATATCGTCCTCCACATCTTGGAAATATCGATCCTTGCTACCCTCCCGCATAGCCTCTACCGACCCCATGCCACGGTATGATTTAAACTTTCGGCCCTCGTAAATGATGGTCTCTCCCGGTGATTCCTTTGTACCCGCCAAAAGTGAACCGAGCATAACGGTATCCGCACCTGCGGCAATGGCCTTGGGAATATCACCGGTATATCGTATCCCACCATCGGCAATTACCGGAACACCGCTTCCCTTTATGGCCGAAGCGACTTCCAGCACGGCGGAAAACTGTGGGAAACCGACCCCTGCCACTACCCGTGTGGTGCAAATGGAACCGGGCCCAATACCTACTTTTACCGCATCCGCACCGGCATCTACCAAATATTTTGCCGCTTCACCGGTAGCGATGTTGCCAACAATAGTCTCTAAATCCGGAAATTTCTTTTTGACATTCTGTAATACGGTAACCACGCCCTGCGTATGACCGTGGGCCGTATCGATAACTATGGCATCGACTCCTGCATTGACCAAGGCCTCTGCCCTTTCCACGGCATCCGGGGTAACACCTAAGGCTGCGGCAACCCTCAACCTGCCATATTTGTCCTTGTTGGCTATGGGCTTTTGCGTCAATTTTGTGATATCCCGAAAGGTAATGAGCCCAACCAACTTATAGTCCCCATCCACCACGGGCAATTTCTCTATTTTATTCTCCTGAAGAATGTCCTCTGCCTGGGCAAGGGACGTACCCTCACCTACGGTAACCAAATTCTCGGAGGTCATGACCTCCGAAATGGGTCTATCATTATTCTTCTCAAAACGCAAATCCCTATTGGTAACGATACCTATCAATTTTCCAGAATCGTCCACTATAGGAATACCGCCGATACTAAATTCCCGCATACTGGCCTTGGCATCCTTTACCAAAGCATTGGACGGCAATGTAACAGGATCCAAGATCATACCGCTTTCCGCCCGTTTTACTTTACGGACCTTCATGGCCTGTTGCTCTATGGTCATGTTCTTGTGCAGAACTCCTATACCTCCCTCCTGTGCGATGGCAATGGCCATTCGGCTTTCCGTAACCGTATCCATAGCTGCGGATACTATGGGAACATTAATGGTGATATTCCGTGTAAACTTGGTCTGGATGTTTACTTCCCTTGGAAGCACTTCGGAATAGGCGGGAACCAAGAGTACGTCATCATAAGTAAGACCTTCTCCTAGAATTTTATCGTGGTGGGCTTGCATGGCAATTAAGGATTAATTGCGTGCAAATGTAATGAATATATCGCTACCTACCTATTTCTAAATATTTAGGAGAGATACCCTTTCATCACTCAATAAAAATGTCTTTTCAATTCTTAAAGCCTGCACATTCATATATTTGGTATCACAATTATAGCGCCTATATTTCTCTTGGCCGGGTTGCGATAGAGCAAATCTATAGTTTCAATTGTAGGGTGGTATAAAAGGTTCTTGGCTCTGCCGGAATTATCCCTGGACCCGGGTATCCTGTTGTCCTTCTTGTAAAGTAACTATTGTCCAATACATTATTGATGCCAGCTTCTAGTTTCCATTTCCTGTACGTGTAAGAAAGCGAGAAATCCATGATATCATAGGCCGGGATAGTCCCTACAACCCCAGCACCAGGTTCATTGCCGAAAAGAGGTTCCGCATTCGTCGCATCTGTAAACTGATCGGAGATATAAGTATATTGTAAGCTTCCAAGCAAATTTCCGTAACCAAAATTGAGACCTGTCTTTATGTTGAATTGTGGGATAAACTCCACTTTTTTCCCCTGCACATTATTTTGATCGGACTTTGTGTATTCGGAATCTGTTAAGGCCAAGTTCATAAAGTAATTCAATTTTACTTTTTCCCGGGAAGGAACTATCCAATTTTTGAGGTTCCAATCCATAAAACCTTCAAATCCATATATGAATGCCGTACCAATATTGCCCCTTCGTCGGAATACCGAATCATCGGCAGGATCAACATCTTGAATCTCGCCAAGTCTATTGTCATACAACAAACCGAATACACTTAGGTCATAGGACAGATTGTCCTTCCATCTACCTCGGGCTCCCAAATCAGCCGTGAATCCGTCTTCATCGGTAATGTCCTCGTCTATTTGAAAGGATGGGTTTACTACCCGGATATCGTTGAACGTAACCGACCTATAATTCTGCGAAAAGTTGCCATAGAATTCCATGGATGGGGAGAGCTTATACGAAGCTCCTAGCCCTAACAGCAAAAAACCCCGTTCAAAAGTCCGGTTATCCGGCACCTCTTCATTTAATATGGGGTTACCTGCCAAATCCAATACAATATTCCTGAAACTACCTTCACTTTCGGTCTTGATGTATTCATATCTAAAACCTGGGGTAAGTGAAAACCTTTTGGAAAAGTTGAAGATATTCTCTCCGAAAACAACTAGGTTTAGATTGGGAAAGTCAAATTGTGATTGTCTTTCATAATTTGGAAAATCGGTATCCGCAAAAGTAAAATCTGCCGTATCGGCAAGACTTCCCGGCCCCTGCCTTTGATCGTTATTGGACTGGTAGTACTTTGACCCTATTAAGAAAACGGCGTCCTTTGAGCCAACGCGATATCTGGTCAGTAATCGTGTTTCCGCCCCCCAGTTATGAAAATTATCGACCAACAATTCCCTAGGTTCATTTATGTCATCGTCCTGTGAAACCCGATTAGTCCTAAAACCCAACGCCTTTCTTGAAGCATCCAAAGTGAATAGATTTAGGCTAAAATCGGTTTTTACGGAAAATGCATGGTCCAGACGTAACGAGAACAATTTCCAATCCACATTGAACCAATTTCGGCTTCGATTGCTAAAGGTAGGATCTTCCAAAAACTGGGCATCGGTCAATCCTCCCGGTTGCTTGGCCAAATAATTCAAAAGAGTAGCTTCAAAGGTCAACTTGGTCTTCCGGGTAAGTTGATATCCGAAATGTCCAAAGTAATTTCTACTGTTAAAATTGGAATTGGGCCGAAATCCGTTACCTTCCTTATAGTTGAAATAGGTATAATATGAAAACTTGCCCAGAGTGCCGCTTAGGCTATTGAAACTTGTCAATAAATCAAAGGATCCCAAGGTCTGCCTGGATACCCATTCTATTTTTTTATTTGGATTCGGTTGTTTGAACTTAAAATTGATAAGTCCGCCAAACTGTGGCCCATATTGCAAGGAGGCCGCCCCACGTACTACTTGGATTTCTCGCAAGGCTTCGGCTGGCGGGGTGTAGTAGCTTTCCGGATAACCCAGGGCATCCGCACTGATATCGTAACCATTTTGACGCACATTGAAGTTGGCCGTGCGGTTGGGATCCAACCCCCTACCTCCTATGTTCAATTGCAGTCCGGCATCGCCATAGTCATAGATATTGAGCCCGACCACTTGATTGTAGATTTGCCTTGCATTGCTAGCCGCCAAATTTCCGGTAATATTATCCAAAAGCACTACCTCGCTCTTCTTTCCGGCATAAATGGCCGTACCCTCTACTTTCTTTAATTGTTTTAGGGCAAAAATCCGCTCCCGTTGTTGGGTTATCACCACTTCGGAAAGTTGTTCCCCCAACGATTCCAACTTCAGGTTCATTGTACTATTCCCCGAAATGGAGATTGTCTTTTCCAAAACCCGAAATCCATAGCCAAATGCCATGAGATTGTAATCGCCCGCTGGAATATCATTGAAAGAATAACTACCCTGGGTATCGGTTTTCACCAAACGTTCCAATTCGGCAAGATATACTTCTACATCAGCAATTACCCCGTTATCCGTATTGGTCACTTTACCTGTCAAGGTATGTTGTGCATGACTCAATGATATGGAAAAAACCAATGCCGCGAATATGCTAAATTCCTTTAATGTCATCCGTAAATGGTAAAATCCAACTTTTGTGTTTAAATGAGTCCCTTTGTTTGGTCAAATCAACTTTAGGGTCAATGAAGGGTTTGCTTAGACGACCGTTAAGAGCAACCTGACTTTCCACATAAATCTCTATGTCCCGCAATCCTTCCTTCTCGTAATGCTGCTTTAAATGATGGGCATATTCCAAAATGAAATCTGGTTGAAAGGCCATTTGTTTTTCTTGAAATGGGGTTAAAAAATCGGTGTTGTCCACATAGAACCAACGCCCTGTTTCACCATCAACGACCTTGAACTGGGCATAACCTGATTTTTCCATCAACATAACGCGCCAGGAGAATCGATAACCTTCCTCGGTCCAGAACAATTCCCCGGGATACAATAGATATCGAAAGGGAAAAAGCAATTGGAACCCAAAAAAAAGGATAAGTATGCCTGCGGTCAATTTTTTAGGTAAAATAGGACTGTGACCCCAAATCCTACCGTTATTAAAATGCTCTTTTCCTATTCGTAATATTCGGCCTAAACCAGATAGAATCCGTTTATGAAGGCTAGCATCAAAAAATATCAAAGCGGATACGATCATGATATAAGGAAACATACCTATAGGGAACAAAATACGCGTCACTACATGAAAGAAAATAACCAATGTGAAAGCCACTATTCGCGTTCTTCGATATAATAGTAAGAATGGAATGGCCAGGTCATATAATGCCCCGCCCCAACTAAAGGCATAGGCCAACCATTCCTGGTGCACCCAATTGCCCAACAACGGAATGCTAAATTTGGCAGGTAGCCATATCTTGAGAGGCAAGGCCTCCAACATCCAATCCGAGTTCAATTTGGCGAGGCCCGCATAAAAATAGACGATAGCCAAAAGTAGTTTTACGCTGTTTATGGTCCAGACCGGCACATACTGATATCTTATGCTTTTGTTCCGTAAGGCATCCAAAGAAAAGTAGGCATTGGCCGGAAGGAAGAACATTAGAAAACTGAGAGCACTTATGAAATAGTAATGGTTAAGATAGGTGGTCTTGTCCATTAATTCTATGTACGTAAAGCTTAGGAAAAAGATTCCAATGGCCCAGCGATATTTGTAGCCCAATGCTACCAAAATGGCAGAAAACCCGCATACCACAAATAAAAGATACGTATAGACCCCCAGTGGTCTTACCCATTCAAAGCCATAGTAGGAAAAGAAAAATCGGGGATCGATATACAGCTTGCCAATCCAGCCGTAACTCCAAAAGCGTACGATGCTCAAAAACATCATAAGCCCGAACATAATACGAAAGACCGCCAAAGGGGCGGCCTCTACTGGTTCTGTAAGATATTTTTTGAGATTTGCGTTCATGGGCTAATCCCCGTCGGCATCTACAAAATCGATACTGATGCTCATGGCGGAGACCATATCCACCTTCAGCAAAGGTACGGCCCGTTGGACCTCATCATAGGCTTGCAACATATTGGTCGGTGGGGTGTTGTCCGCTATCTCAGACCGGAAAGTACCCAAACCGCTAACCGATTCCCGAGCGGCATCGAATTGATCATTGATAACCTTATTAAGGTCCTCACCTTCCTTAAGCGTGTTTAAGGCATCCAAATAGGAAGCCAGACCTTCCCCGGTCGTAGACGAGGCGAAATGCCGTCCGTTAAAAAAATCCTGTGCCGCGTCCAAACCTTCCAAGAAGAGTTGTTTTGAAACATCACCTTTGTGATAGGCCTCTACGTTTTCAGGTATTGGGGTACCGGAGAAGACACCTAGGGGAATTCCCATCTTTCCCGCCCGTAGAAACTTCTCATAGTAAAAAATGTAGTCATTGACATAGCGGTCCACCGAGGCAGTTGAAGAGGATCCGTCATTGTTTACAAAGGTATCCCGATAACCTTCTTTCCAATCTGAAAGTACGGTATTTGAAAGTTGCTGCATATCGGCCAGAACGGCTTCCACATAGGCTATGTAATTGTCCTTACTGGCTACGTCATTGTATTTGGATATGATATCGGCATCCGAGTCCCCAAGACCATTGATCAAGTAGTCCAATGCCGGAAAACCCTTTGTATCCCGGTTGGAGGACAAGGTGAGGTCATAGTCACCGGAAGCCACATGCTCCTCGACCTTGGCAAAATCAACGGGGTAGATATTTAGGTTCAATCGTAGTCCAACGTTTTCGGCCGGACCAATCTCAAACATGTCAACCCGTTGCCAGACCAGATATGCATCTAGCCAAGCGGTACGAAAAGCCACAAGATTGGCTTCATTGGAATCTTGTTTAAAGCTATCGAAGGCACTCTGTAGCTCGGTCAATTCATTGGTGAATGCTTCGTATCCGGGAATAATGATATTGTCCGCCCAATTGGCCAACATAGGTGCCCGCTCGAAATTTTGCGTCGGTGGTCCGGGATCAACATCATCGCTCATCGTTGTTCCGTTATCCGAGGAACATCCCCACAGCATTACCAAAACCGCAACAAGTCCTAAAAAGTGCTTCATTCTTATTTTTATTTATTCCAATTAAGTTTTGCAAAAGTATAAAAAGTGCCGTATTCACACAGGAGAAACAGCACTTTTTATTAACATGAAAACAGTTTTAAATCCGTACGTTAACTTCCGGCCTGTTCCACGGTAAAATCAAAGCGTTCCGCTATGGCCTCCGAAATGGCATCCAATGTCTCACCGGTTACATCCCAAAGCCCATTTTCACCATCATCCATTAAGTCGACCAAAAAGGCATCCACCTCGGCTTTTGAAAAATAGGGCTCATCTGTACCAGGTTTTCTTGTAAATTGTAGACTATAGATAAATCCATATCCTTCGGAGAAATCATGGAAGGCTCCACCAAAATCCGGTGTCTCTTGATCCAAGGCATTCTTGCCTTGCTGCAGATAATACACCGAACGAATACCGATAATCTCGGAAATCTTTTCTTGGATAATTTCGGCCTGTTCATCCCTTACATCATATTCCTGGGCTACTATTGCTGCGCGGCCTAGTTTGAAAGCCTCGAAAATCTCTTCCGCTATACCGGCAAAATCATCGTCACCCTCTACCCTGCCTATATACTTGTTCAAAAAACTATCCGCTCCCAAATCGGCATTGGGATCTGAAGGATCGGCATTTAGACCATAAACATAACCGTAGGCCTCATCCCATTTGTGTTCCATTTTTGTATAGGTCTCACCTTCCTCCACGGTTCCAGCATCATTATTGGCACGGTTATCCCCTTCGTCCAATATGGCAGGACTCAGGTAATGGTTCAATGCCTGGTCAGCTGCTAGGGCACCTATCAATCCCTTGTTGAACAATTGATTGTATTCCAGGCCCTTCGCACTTATGTAGCGCGTAGAAGACCCATCGGCGATCTGACCTGCCGCACCGGCTACTGCTGCCACCTCCCAATTTGGAAATACCTCCACTACCTGAGCGTTGATCCATGAATCGAAATCGGCGCGTATCAAGGCTTGATCTGTGGCATTTGAAGCAAAATAATCGGCTGATGCAGCTGTTTTACTTCGAATGTTCTTATCGGAAGCATTAAGATCTGTATTGTCAAAATTCGATTCACCTTCCATATGGGCAAACATAGCGTTCAATTGCTCCGTTGTACTGGTATTGTCCATAAATACAGCTAATATCTCATCACCCATAAGCAAACGTGTAGTCTGTCCGCCAAAATAAACCGTAGATTCCCCATTCCGTTCAAAAGTATAGTTGTCAGGATTTTCTATCGCTGTTTCACAGGGCGTACAAGACCCACCACAATCGACCCCGGTCTCATCCCCGTTTTGTTGGTTATCATCACAGGTGGCGACCGGATCCGACATTTCATTTCCATTATCGTCACTTGAACAGGCAACAAAAAATGAGACCGTAGTAAATAAGAAAAGTAGCTTTCTAAAAGACATTTGATATATTTATTTAGATTAGTTATAAATAATTTATGTGCGAAAATAAATGCTGCTTCTGAATTTGCAAAGTATTATTTAAAATAATTCTAAATAAAGCTAAAGATTTAACATTTGGCTAATGCTACAAATGGCCCAAAAGGTATTTTTTTGGAATTAATGATATGTGGAAAAAAGTTCAGTGGCCTTATTAAATGCCGACTCAAAAGCCATCCAATTCACTCGGGTATCTACTTTTAGCGACGTAAAATGCGAAAGCATTTTCTCGGTAGGCATGTTGCCGGTAAGCTCATCCTTGGCCATAGGACAACCCCCAAAGCCTTGTACGGCGCCATCAAATCTACGGCAACCGGCTTTAAAAGCGGCATCTACCTTTTCATGCCATTTGGAAGGAGTGGTATGCAGGTGCGCTCCGAATTCAATATCTGGATATTTTGGAATAAGGTTGGAGAAAAGATACTTTATGGTTTCCGGCGTGGAAGTCCCTACCGTATCCGACAACGACAGTATCCGCACACCCATATCCGCCAATTTTTCTGTCCATTCCCCCACAATCTGAACATCCCATGGATCTCCATACGGATTACCGAACCCCATGGAAATATAAGTGACCACTTCCTTATGGGATGTATTGGCGATATCCAGAATCTCCTTTAGGGTTTCCACCGATTGCGCAATGGTCTTATGGGTATTTCTCATTTGGAAATTTTCTGAAATGGAAAACGGGTAACCCAGATAATCTATCTTTTTGTGCTTGCTAGCGTCTTGGGCTCCCCTGACGTTGGCAACAATGGCCAATAGCTTACTTTTTGTTTTGGACAAATCCAATTTGGAAAGTACCTGGGCGGTATCGGTCATTTGTGGAATGGCCTTGGGAGATACGAAGCTTCCGAAATCGATGGTATCAAATCCGCACCCTAAAAGGGACTGTATATACCTTACCTTTTGATTCGTTGGAATGAAGGTCTTGATGCCCTGCATGGCATCCCTAGGACATTCGATTATCTTGACCTGTTCGGACATATTGTTTAAATACCAACACCAAAATTAGCACTATTTATCCGATAACAATATATAGAGCCCAATACCAACAAAAACCAATATTTGCAACCATTTTAGGGCTATTCCAACATTGGGGTTTCCAAACAGATACCTTGAAATGCTCCCAGCAAGAATTGCAATCAAACCAAAAATGGAAAAGGATACCAAAATAAAAAGAAGGCCCAGAATATAGAACTGGGTTGCCGTACCCAATTCCTCACTGAACAGAAATGCCGGAAAAAAGGCCAAAAAAAAGATAGTCACTTTAGGATTCAAAACATTCATAATAAATCCTTGCTTAAATAGCTGCATCAAACTCTTCTTGGGCACTCCCGTATCCGATATTTTTAAAGAGCCACTACGAAGAACTTTAAAGGCAAGGTAAAACAGATACAATGCCCCAAACAACTTAATGCCAAAAAAGAGTTGATCGTTACCTTTAATAATTGCCGATACGCCAAGGGCCAACAAGGTGGTATGTACCAGACAACCGGACATAAGGCCTGCAGAAGTGGCCAGACCATATTTTTTGCCATGAACCATACCTTGCATGAGCACATAGACATTATCCGGTCCCGGAGAAACTGCCAAAGCCGCGGTGGCCCCGATAAAAGCAAACAAAACTTCGTAATCCAAGGCTTAGGTTTTGAAATCGAAAAATACGAATTCCCCGGACTAAAGTTTAATTTTTATATCTTACCGGCAAAATAGAGAAAATGAAAATCCTTTATGTAACCCTCCTTCCATTCCTGACCTTATTAGCCGTTTCCAAGGTACCGATGGACAAAACAAATGATAAAGCGATCCAAACTGAAATCACGATGAAGCAAGACAGTGTTTTACGCCATGTGGTACTTTTTAAGTTCAAGGCAGGAACAAGTCCGGAAAAAATCAATGAAATAGAAGCTGCTTTTGCGGCACTTCCCGCCAAAATTCCTGAAATCGCAAGTTATGAATGGGGTTTGAACAATAGTCCGGAAGGCTTGAACAAAGGGCTTACCCATGCTTTTTTGCTTACTTTTAAAAGTGAGGCGGACAGGGCCATTTATCTGCCCCATCCCGACCATAAAGCTTTCGGCGAATTGTTATCCCCGCATTTGGAAGATGTTACCGTAGTGGATTATTGGAGCAGGGACAAATAATATAATTCTCCATGGTTTAGATTATCTAGCTATGTGACTTGCCCAATTAGAATCGAAATTTTCTAATCTCCCTTCTCGATGTCTTTTAGAATGGCCTGGTTGATTTGCCTTACCAATGAGGGTCCTTCATAGATGAATCCCGTATACAGTTGAATCAGATCAGCACCGGCATTCAATTTCTCCAGGGCGTCTTCAGGGGAATGTATGCCCCCTACCCCGATAATGGGAAATGCCTTGTTGCTTTTTTCGGCCAAGAATCGAATAACATGGGTGCTTTTCTCCCTCAAGGGTTTTCCACTCAATCCACCTTTCTCTTCGGTCTGGACCAAGTCGGACTTTAGATTTTTTCGTTCAATAGTGGTATTGGTCGCAATTATTCCATCGATTTTCGTGGTTTCCACTATTTGAATAATATCCAACAATTGATTATCCGTCAAATCCGGGGCTATTTTTAAAAGAATAGGCTTTTCCTTATCGCCCCTATACTTAGCGTATTTTCCATTTTCTCTCTTCAGTTCCCTCAACAAGGCCATAAGGGGCTTCTTTCCCTGTAGTTCCCGTAGTCCCGGGGTATTCGGAGAACTTACGTTTACTGCAAAATAATCCACGTGGTCAAAAAGTGCGTCAAAGCAAATCAAATAGTCCTTAATGGCCTCGTCATTGGGGGTAACCTTATTTTTACCAATGTTACCGCCAATTAGAATTTGATGCTCTTTCTTAAGGCGTTCAACCGCATCAAAAACACCTTTGTTATTAAATCCCATACGATTAATGATGGCCTCATCGGCTTTAAGGCGGAACAACCGTTTTTTAGGGTTGCCTTTTTGGGGTTTTGGTGTCAATGTACCTATTTCAACAAACCCAAAACCAAAGTTGGAAAACTGATTGTACAATACCGCATCCTTATCGAATCCGGCGGCAAGGCCAACCGGGTTTTTGAACTTTAGACCAAAAACCTCCCTTTCCAATCGCTTGTCTTCTAGGGTATACAAACTTTTAAAGACCTTGGAGAATCCAATTTGAGATAGGAATCGTACCAACGAAAATATGAGGAAATGTGCCCTTTCTGCATCAAGTAGGAAAAGGAAAGGGCGAACTAGAAATTTGTACATGGGCTACAGTAAGATTTCGTCAAAAGTACAAACTTAACCCTAGTATTTCTCCTGTCTAAATCAATTTTTTGATTATTTCGACGAAATGAAAATCAATTGGATCTAACCGTATCCTTAACTGCTACCGGGACAATCCTGATCGGTTTCCGAAATGCCTCACGGCAAAGATCTAGGTATCGCCTATACTGTCTTTCATTAAATGTTGTCAGCAGTTTTTTATCACATTCCCGGGATGCATCCATTATTTTTTGTTCCAGTACCCGATATTTATCGGCTAAAACCTGCAGCTCCTCCGTACTACTTTGGGGATGGTCATCAAAAAGCTTTTGAATATCTTCCTTTAGACTTTTTATCTGGATTTCCAAGTCGGATTTTAGATTTTCCATGGTTTGTATTTGTTGATCGCTAAGCTGAAAGACCTCTACCATCATATCCGTATTATCCCCTCCAATATCCAACGTACAATCCTGTGCCAGTAGCCCCGAAGAAAAGGTTATATAGCCTAAGAAAACAAAAAACGCCCTTGTGAATTTTATCATCGTCAAAAAGAATATAACTGTGCGATTCCTGATGTATAAACAGTATTTTTATACAAAAATTATATCGATGCGACAATTAGTAGACCGATTTATAAATTACGTGAAAATCGATACACAAAGCAATCCCCGTTCCAAAACGACCCCTAGCACCGAAAAACAGTGGCATCTAGCCTTGGAGCTCGTAGAAGAGCTGAAACAGATAGGTTTGGAAGAGGTTACCATTGATCATAATGCGTATATCATGGCCACATTGCCCAGCAATCTGGAAAAAGATGTGCCCACCATAGGGTTTATCTCCCATTTTGACACTACGCCCGATTTTACCGCTGAAGATGTAAATCCCAAAGTCGTAAAAAACTATGATGGTGGGGATATTGTTTTGAACGAAACGGAAAATATTGTGTTGTCGCCACGTTATTTTGAGGATCTGCTTCTTTATAAGGGTCAGACCCTTATCACTACCGATGGTACCACGCTATTGGGGGCAGATGACAAGGCGGGAATTGCGGAAATCATTACCGCAATGGAGTATTTGATACAGAATCCAACTATAAAACATGGCAAAATACGAATAGGCTTTACCCCGGACGAAGAGATAGGCCGTGGAGCGCATAAATTTGACGTGGAGCAATTTGGCGCGGACTGGGCCTATACCATGGATGGGAGCCAAATCGGCGAATTGGAATATGAAAATTTCAATGCGGCCGGAGCCAAAATCAGTATTACCGGAAAAAGTGTCCATCCCGGGTACGCCAAAAACAAAATGGTCAATGCGATAAGCATTGCCAATGAATTTATCAGTATTCTCCCGCCGGAAGAAACTCCCCAACACACTTCCGATAAAGAAGGTTTTTTCCATGTACATACGCTAAAAGGCGAAATTGAACATGCGGAATTCGAGTTGATTATTCGAGACCATGATTTTGAAAAATTCGAAAAACGGAAGGAGTTTTTAAAGACCATTACCGCCAAACTCAATGAAATACATGGCAATTGTATTGAATTGGAGCTGAAAGACCAGTATTTCAATATGCGTGAAAAAATAGAACCTGTGTTCCACATCGTAGAAATTGCCAAGGAAGCCATGCAAGCTGTGGGTGTTGAACCCATCATTAAACCTATTCGCGGGGGCACGGATGGTTCCCAATTAAGCTATATGGGCCTGCCCTGTCCCAATATCTTCGCGGGAGGGCATAATTTCCATGGAAAATACGAGTATATACCGATTCAAAGTATGCAAAAGGCGGTAGAGGTCATTGTAAAAATATGTGAATTGGTAGCAACCAAAAGTTATTGAAAAATACATAACTTCGTGTGGAACACCTCTATCATTACCATGGATACTTCAGATAAAGTCGAAACATACTTCAAGGAGGAACACCTATTTAAGAAGGAGATCGCTATTTTAAGAAATTTGGCCCATAAGACGGAAGCCGTGGAAACTTTTAAATGGCATGCCCCGGTATATACCATTAATAACAAGAATGTATTTTGGATAGCACGATTTAAGCATCATTTTGGATTGGGGTTTTTTAATGGGATGCTCCTTAAGGATTCAAAAAAGGTCTTGGAAAATGCACAGGAGGGTAAGACCCAGGCCATGCGCCATTGGAAATTTACGACAATTGATGAAATTGATCAAGAGGGCGTACTCAGTTATATGATAGAGGCCTTGGAAAACCAAAAAAAAGGTACTGAAACAAAACCTTTAAAAAAGAAAAAAGCAAAAGCCCCAATACCCCACATGCTTAAGGAGGCATTGAATGATGACGAAGAGCTAGAAAAGAGGTTTAAAGCGTTGTCTCCCTACAAGCAAAACGAATATACATCCTATATAGCGGATGCCAAGCAAGAAAAGACCAAACTTTCCCGATTGCAAAAAATAATTCCTTTGTTAAGGGAAGGAAAAGGTCTTAATGATAGTTACAGGTAGTACCATAATTCCAAATCCCAACCTTAAAGACCGACATCTATTAGGAGGGATTTGGAATTTGACTTTTTAGATTATGGGCAGTTTCCAGCCATTTTGATAGTTTGCCTTCATGTACTGGTTGGCTTCTTCTTCCTTAAACTTTCCATTGACCGTATCCCAATAAATCCTGTTGCCCGTTTTAAAGGCAACATTGCCCATATGGGACACCAATGCGGCATCATAGCCTACTTGTATCGGTGCTGTAAGTTTGGAGGCATCCCTACTTTTCACAGCTTCAATAAAATTAACGGTATGGAGATCAAGGCCACTAACCCCATCTTTATCCTTTAGAATAGCTTCCATTTTGGGAGTCCTTTCCTTGCCCCATCCATTGAAGCTCTTTTCTGGGATTACTTCCCATCCATTCCTGTCCAACACCAAGGTTCCGTTGTTTCCGATAAAGGAAATACCATGATTACGGCCATAGTTCCCCCCATCTATTCCTGTGGCATGCTCCCAGAGAATGGAGAACCCATCGTATTCAAAAACGGTCTGTAAGGTATCCGGGGTTTCCGAGGCATCATTGGGATACGCAAATTTTCCACCAAGGGCCATTACCGATTTTGGTCTACCGGCCTTCATTCCGTAAAGGGCATAATCTATCAAATGAACGCCCCAATCCGTCATTAATCCCCCGGCATAATCCCAAAACCATCTAAAGTTAAAGTGGAACCGATTTGTGTTAAACGCACGCTGTGGGGCGGGACCCAACCACATGTTGTAATCTACGCCATTGGGAACGGCTTCATCCGGAACTACGGGAACGGGTTTCATCCACCCTTGATAGGCCCATGCCTTGGCCAAACGTATCTCTCCCAATTTACCCGAATGCACAAAATTAATGGCATCCACAAAATGGGGTTGACTGCGCTGCCACTGACCGATCTGAACCATTCGATCACTGGAATTCACGTAATCCAACATAATATTGGCCTCCTCTATCGAATTTGCAATGGGCTTTTCACAATACACGTCCTTACCCGCCTGCAGGGAATCGGTCAATTGAAGGCAATGCCAATGATCCGGAGTACCAATGATTACCACATCCACATCCTTGTTTTCCAATAGCTGCCTGTAGTCCTTGTACCATTTTGGCTTTTTGATACCAGCCTTTTTTAAATCCGCGGTACGGGATTCAAGTACATTTTCGTCGACATCACATAAGGCAATCACATTGGTCTCACTTATTTTTAGCATAGAGCTTAGATCACTAAAGCCCATCCCTTTACAGCCAATGACCCCAACATTGATACGATCATTGGGCCCTACTCTTTTTCTCATGGTGGCCAACAGCTCCATAGGGAATGCGAATGCTGCTCCTGTTCCAGCAAGTGCCAAGGAGCTTTTTTTGATAAAGTTTCGTCGATTTTGGTACATGATTCTAGAATTTTGTTTTGCCTTTCAAGATAGTGATTTTCAATGAAAATTGCTCTATATTTTAAGTGTGGAAACACCTCCAATACCCACAAATGGAACGATACCCATTTCGAAGGTCACTCAATTGATTTAGGCTCCAATACTCAAGAGGGCCTACCTCCTATTTGGGTTGATTTAGAGCTATGAAAGGGCTTAAGGTTTTATGCAAAAAAAACGCCGATTTTAAAATCGGCGTCCCTGATATGTTATGCAAACAAGTCTACTTCTTGGCGGGTGTACTCAATTTTTTGCTCATTTCCAAGGATATGGCGGACCGATCAAATTTGATTTTTCCCGCCATGGTCTCCAAAACACAGGAGTAGTCCTTGTCATTAAGATCCACAACCTTGCCGTACATTCCGCTTTTAGTAATTACCCGATCTCCCTTTTTGAGTTCCGCGGCAAAACGTTTTTCATCTTTTTGCCTTTTCATTTGTGGACGGATCATAAAAAAATAAGCCACCACAAAAATTAGGATCATGGGTAAAAACTGTCCTATATCTCCCATTTTTTACAAATCTAAAGTTTGCTATCTAGTTTACCGTTGGGCCTACCGGAGCAGCTCCTTTGGGGTTTACAAAAGCCTTTATGCGCAAGAGCTCGGAACCTTTTTCCGTATTAGCGGTAACCGTAATGGTCTTGGTCACCTGGTTTTGGCCAGATCCATTGAACTTCACCAACAACTCTCCAGTCTCACCCGGGGCTATGGGATCCTTGGGTGGGTTGGGTACCGTACAGCCACAGCTACTTTTGGCATCCGTTATAATCAACGGGGCTTCACCGGTATTGGTGAACTTGAATACAGTCTCTTGAGGGGTTCCTTGTTCAATGGTTCCAAAATCGTGTTCGGCCTTTTCAAAGGACATCACCGGAAGCTTTTTGGCGGCTTCGTCCCTTTCGGCGGCCTGTGCCACCTTATCGGTATTTATTTTACTGGATGCATTTTCCTTACAGGAAACTGCCAATAGTGCCATTAAACCCAGGCTTAAAACTATTCTTTTCATTATGTACTATTTTTTATATTCCGTAAAATTACAGAAATATTGTTTATAACAAGCCCCTACCTGTTTTTTTAAGTTTTCCCTCTGCCCTGTACTCCTTTACCAGTTTGTCCAAAATACCATTGATGAATATGCTACTTTTTGGGGTAGAATACTCCTTGGCAATTTCCAAAAATTCATTTATAGTCACTTTTTCCGGAATGGAGGGGAAGTTCAAAAGCTCGCAAATAGCCATTTTGAGCAAAATGGCATCAACATCCGCAATGCGGTCCTTATCCCAATTTGGGGTCTTGCCCTCAATCTCCTTTTCCCAACGCGAATTGTTTAACAATGTTTTTGTCAAGAGTTTTTGGGCAAAATCCATATCGGCCTGATCCTTCAGCAATTTGGGCAAAAAGAAAGATTCATTATGGCTTTGCTTGGATTTCTTCAACAACTTTAAAACGAAGGTATTCACAATGGGAATATCATCGACCCAGGTTAACTTGTCATCTTCAAAATACTCGTAAATTTTTTCATTAGGGGCAATAACTTCACGGAACACATCGAGAACAAATTGCCTGTCCTCTTCATAATCGTCCTTGGTGGAGGACATATACCGGTCATAGAGTGCACTTCCCAAAATTTCTTTGTAAATCAATTTTACGTACTCTTCGTTCAGGTACCAATTCTGAAGTTTTCTTTTTTTCAGTTCACTTTCCAATAAATGATTATTGGAAATCTGACGCAACAATCTATTGTTTATAAATTTTTCCCTATTGGGATAACTGTCGGAAGTACCTGTCAGGTACTTTTTGGAGGTAATTTTCAGATGACCGTTGGCCTTATGTCGTATTTCGGATAACAGACTCAGGACCAATAAATAGAGAATGTACATCCCTTCGATGCTGGTCCTTAGAAATTTTTGCTGCTTTTCCAAGGAATCGTCCCGGGATTGGGTCAAAGCGTAGATGCATTGCATCACCTTTACCCTAATATGCCTTCTCGTCAACATTTGCGGAGAACTTTTGAAAGAATTGGGTTAATCATCGCCCCGCAAAAATAGCAATCTATTTTAATTTTGTACCAAGGTCCCGGGCTTTATCTTAGGTATTTTATAACACTTGTATATCTTCCAAAAACCTATCTTTGGCAAAATCAAGAATACGCAATACGCCTAGCCTGACCACTGCATGAAGGAACTTAAGCACCTTAACAAATACTTCAAGAAATATTGGTTTAAACTGTTAGTGGGTATTTTAATTACCATCATTGCCCGGATATTCCAGTTGGTAATGCCTTCTTACGTAAACAGTTCCATACAGGTCGTAGAAGACTTTATGGCCCAAAGGATAACCGAACCCGTAGCCAAGGAAATGCTCTTGGAGTTTATATTGATCATTGTCGGCGCGGCCTTACTCTCGGGATTCTTCACTTTTTTAATGCGCCAAACGATCATAAACGTTTCGCGATATATCGAATATGACCTAAAGAACGAAGTCTTTGACCATTATCAACTGCTAAGCCTTAATTTTTATAAAAAAAATAGGACGGGGGATTTAATGAACCGTATTAGCGAAGATGTTAGTCAAGTACGAATGTATGCCGGGCCGGCATTGATGTACGGTATAAATACGGTTACCCTTTTCGCCTGTATTATTCCCATAATGTTCATTAAGGCCCCAACCTTGGCGGCATATACCCTGATACCGCTTCCTATTTTATCCGTTCTTATTTATCAGATCAGCAAAGTGATCCATAATCGAAGTACGGTCGTTCAAGAATACCTTTCTTCCTTATCTACCTTTACACAAGAAGTATTCTCCGGAGTATCGGTAATAAAGGCTTATGCGCTGGAACCTCAGGTGAATGCCGACCTTGGGGTCCTGGCCATGGAAGGAAAGAACAAAAGTATGGATCTGGCCAAGGTAAACGCATGGTTCTTTCCCTTAATGATATTGCTTATAGGAATAAGCAATCTTTTTGTTATTTACATTGGAGGAAAACAATATATAGATGGGGAGATAAACTCCATTGGTTTAATCGCGGAATTTATTTTATATGTAAATATGCTCACCTGGCCCGTGGCCATTGTCGGATGGCTGACCTCCATCGTGCAGCGCGCGGAGGCCTCACAGAAGAGAATAAATGAATTTTTAAGGGAACGTCCCGAAATACGCAATCAGACATCGGAATTGATGTCCATTAAGGGAAAAATAGAGTTCAAAAATGTATCCTTTACCTACGAGGATACCAATATCACCGCATTAAAGGACATTTCGTTTTGCGTAAATCCGGGAGAGACGGTCGCCATCCTAGGAAAAACAGGAGCCGGTAAATCTACCATTCTTGATTTAATTACCCGTCTTTACGATGTGTCTTCCGGTGAAATATTGATAGATGATGTTCCCATCAAAAGCGTAAACCTAAAAACCCTTCGGGAATCCATTGGAGCGGTCCCCCAGGATGCCTTGCTATTTTCCGATTCCATTGAAAGCAACATAAAATTTGGCAAATACGATGCCACACAGGAAGAGGTAGTTGCCGTAGCAAAAAATGCTGTCGTACATGAGAACATTATGGGCTTTTCCAAGACTTATGACACCGTACTCGGCGAAAGGGGGATTACCCTAAGTGGCGGCCAAAAACAAAGGGTCTCCATAGCTAGGGCCCTATTAAAGGATCCCAAAATCTATTTATTCGATGATTGCCTTTCGGCCGTTGATACAGAGACTGAAGAGGAAATTTTAACAAATCTAAAGAAAGTTTCCAATGATAAAACGACCATTATCGTCAGTCATAGGGTTTCCTCGGCCAAGAATGCGGACAAAGTTTTTGTTCTGGAGAATGGCCAGCTTTTACAGGAGGGCACCCACGAGGAATTGAACAATGTAGAGGGGTATTACAGAGAGCTTTATATAAACCAACTCTCTGAGAAATAAACAACCAAATTGTTGTCTGGTTCCCTTTTTTTTCACATTTTTGAAGGATTAATACCATTTATTTAACAACTATAAACTACACAAAATGAGCGAGAGAGAACTAATGGATCAGGAAGAAATCCATTCCAAGGTTTTAAGGGCGGGGAGAAGAACCTATTTTTTTGATGTAAGAAGCACTAAGGCCGGGGATTACTATTTGACCATTACCGAAAGTAAAAAGTTCACACATGATGACGGTTCCTTTCACTACAAAAAGCATAAGATCTACCTTTACAAGGAAGATTTTGCAGCGTTCAGGGAAAATGTTGAGGAAATGATGGATTTTATTTTTAGCGAAAAAGGTTCCGAAGTCATTTCGGAACGCCACCAAAAGGATTTCAAGAAAGAGGAAACTAGTGAAAATGGACAAATGAAATCCGCGGAAAGCTTTACAGATGTTGATTTTGATGACATTTAAATCGAAAGCATCTTAAATAGTTAGGATAACGGCTCTTCGGATAAAGGGTCGTTTTTTGTTTGTGATATCTATAAATTTTTAGCCCTATATGAAAACAATAGTATCTTTATTCTTGCTCCTATTCGCTTCTCTTTTAGCTACCTCCCAGAAATCTTTGGACTTGGATTATTACCTTCCCCAAGGTATCAGCTATAGGGAGGATATCCCTACCCCAAAGGAAATTATTGGCCATGAAGTGGGTGAATGGCATGTAACCCATGACAAGCTCATGTTCTATATGCAGACTTTGGCCAAAATCAGTGATCGCATAACCCTTGAAGATAGGGGCGAAACCTTTGAAGGGCGTCCCATCTTATTATTGACCGTTACCGCTCCAAAAAACCATAGGAACCTTGAAAAGATTAGGCGGGAACATATTACTTTGACCGAAGCAGGTGGAAATTCCTTGGATACGGAAAAAATGCCCCTAGTGGTCTACCAAGGATTTACCATACACGGTAATGAACCTAGCGGAACCAATGCAGCAATGGCCTATGCCTACTATTTGGCAGCCGCCGAAGGACCGGAAATCGAAGAGACCTTGGACAACTTGATCATCTTATTGGATCCCTGCATGAATCCGGACGGTCTACAACGTTTTGCCTATTGGGCCAATACCAACAAAAGTCAAAACCTAAATGCCGATAGCAATGAAAGGGAATATCATGAGGTGTGGCCCGGTGGACGTACCAATCACTACTGGTTTGACATGAATCGCGATTGGTTGCCCGTTCAATTGCCGGAAAGTCGTGCACGTATCCATACCTTTCATAAATGGTTGCCAAATATCTTGACCGATCATCATGAAATGGGTACAAATTCTACTTTCTTTTTTCAGCCCGGGGAACCTGCACGGGTCCATCCCCTAACACCAAAACTAAATCAGGAGCTTACGGCGGAAATAGGAACCTATCATGCCAAGGCTTTGGATAAAATTGGATCGTTGTACTATTCGGAAGAGAACTATGACGATTACTACTATGGAAAAGGATCCACCTTCCCGGATGTTAACGGAAGCATTGGAATTCTTTTTGAGCAAGGCAGTTCCAGAGGGCACATCCAAGAGAGCGAAAATGGTATACTCACCTTTCCCTTTACTATCCGCAATCAATTCACCACCTCACTTTCCACCATAGAGGCGGCAAAAAAAATGCGGGCCAAAATCCTGGATTATCAGCGCGATTTTTACAATACCGTTCGGAACGAGGCTTCCCGGAGCAAGACCCAAGCTATAATTTTCGGGGACAGCAAGGATGCTTCCAAGACCTGGCATCTTGCCGAGATCCTACAACGGCAGCACATAAAATTTCATGAATTGGCCAATGACGTAACATTGGAAGGAAAGCGATATAGTAAGGAGCATAGTTATGTTGTACCCCTACGCCAAAAAAATCATCGCCTTATAAAGGCTATGTTCGAAAAGCGTATCACTTTCGAGGACAGTTTGTTCTATGATGTATCCGCCTGGACCTTCCCATTGGCCTTTAATTTGGACTATACCGAAGTCAACACTCTTGAAAATGCGGGTTTCGAAATAACCGAACTTACCGATTTATCAGGAAGTATTGATGCAGAGAGCAAGTATGCCTATCTTTTTGAATGGCACGGGTATTATACCCCAAAGGCCCTAAATATGATATTGGAAAAAGGACTCCGTGCCAAAGTAGCCAAATATCCTTTCTCCCTAGAAGGCAAATCATATGACTATGGTACCATTATGATCCCCGTACAGAATCAGGAATTGCGGCCCAAGGAACTCCATGAATTTTTAAATGGGGTGGCCAAAAAAAGCAAAGTTCAGATAAAGGCGGTCAATACAGGACTTACCCGGGGAATAGATTTGGGCAGTAACGACTTTGATCCAATTAAAAAGCAAAAAGTGGCCATCTTGGTCGGTAAAGGAGTACGTTCCTATGACGCAGGTGAAATATGGCATTTGTTCGATACCCGATACGACATGAAAATCACCAAAATAGATGTTTCTTATTTGGACAAGGTCGATTTGAAAAAGTATACCGATATCATAGTTCCTAGCTCCAGCGGTCCCAGTATGGCCTTGGCCGCTAAAAGCTCCCAAAACTTGAAGGACTGGGTAATGGAAGGCGGAACTTTAATCGGCTATAGGACCGTGGCCGAGTGGTTTGAAAAAAATGAGCTGATGAAGCTCAAATTCCGAAAGGATACCTTGGTCGCCAAAAATATTTCGTTTGGGGCAAAAAATGATTTCAAGGGTGCGCAAGTAACCGGCGGGGCCATTTTCCAGGCCAGATTAGATCGGTCCCATCCTATTAACTATGGATATAAAAACAATCGGTTGGCACTCTTTCGGAATACGAATGTTTTTATTGAACCGCATAAGGACAGTTACAACAATCCGATCCAGTATACCGATACCCCATTGCTAAGCGGATACATTTCCGAGGAAAATTTGGCCATGTTAAAGGGAAGTGTCCCCTTTCAGGTCCAGAAGTTGGGCAAGGGCAGGGTCGTTATATTCACGGACAATACAAACTTCAGGGCATTTTGGTACGGAACCAACAAATTGTTGATGAACGCGATTTTCTTTGGTGGGATAATGTAACGCAAAGTTCAGAAAGCCAAAACCATGATGTCCTAATCGGCTTGCAATTTTACATACCCCCAATTGAAAAGAAAAATGCCCAAGACCATAACAAGGGTAGTTATGGGAGCATAGAAAAATACGAGTACCGTAAATAACAGTAGGTAATAAAGGGGATATGCCATAAGGGCAAAACCAAATCGGATAGTAGCGGTAAACTCCGGTTCCCAGACTATTGGTTTTACGACAATCTTCCATAGCAGGATCATGGGAAAATTAAAAACAAAAAAAGCAATTCGAAGAAACCCGTTTTCCGATTCCCATTTTTCATGGGTCTCTAGGGGTTTTAGGTCTTTCAGTTTGGAGTTGACTCTCATTGGATCCAAATAATCCGTCCTGTCCGCATCCAAACGCCTAACAATTGTATCGTATGAGGCTTCGTCCTCAATATGTGTGGTCAATTTTTTTAATGCTCCTGAAACCCTTTCCTTGATGATATGGGTAGATGAAATTAAATCGGAAGCTTCATAAAATCGTTGTACGGAAATATCCTTTCCAAAAAAAATGGCCGCCGAATCCGGGAAAGCTTCTGCATGTTGATAGTTTAATCCTATGGGTACCAAACGGATATCCAAATCGGGATTTTTTTGCAATGTAGCGAACAGGATACGTGTAAAACCTTTGCTTAAAGGCCTTACCCTACGCTTTAGGCTATGATTGGCTTCCGGGAACATGAGTATGGCCTCTTTACGGCCTAACAAATGTGCACAATGATCAAATACCATGGCATTGTTCTTCAGGGATTCCCGACCATCACGAATTCTATAAATAGGTATCATCTGTAGAAACCCGAAAAGCTTTTTTAGCAAAGGTTTTTTGAATACATCGGCCCGGGTAAGAAAATAAGGCTTGCGGTTGCAGTCTACGGCAATAAGTAATACATCCAATAATGCACTTTGATGATTGGCGAGAAAAAGCACCGGCTTGTCCTTCGGAACATTTTCAAGACCGTGGATTTTAATTTTGGAGAAGTATAGATGCAATCCACTTTTTATCCAAGCCTTTATGAGGTAATACCCAATTTTCTTCAAATCAATCTTTCTTTTTTCCGTTTTCCAATCCAGACTCGTGGAAATTCAAACCGTAAACATCAAGCAGCATGGTTTAAGTTATCGTAGCCCATACCAAAAACTTACAGGCTGTATTTGGGGTGTTCCATTTAAAATTTTTGAATATACCATTAGTTTATCAAAACACAAGGTCGGCAAAATTCTTTTTAACTTTGATAGACCAAACCGTTTAATCGCCCCTGAACGTATTCAATGGCACTAAAAACAAAAATTTAGATCAAATGGCAAATACTCCCAGTAACATGTTACCCCTGGGCACTTTGGCCCCTGCATTCAATTTAACGGATACCGTGACCGATAAAGACGTAGGCCTTCAGGATTCGAAAGGTACTAAGGGCACGGTCATTATGTTCATCTGCAACCATTGTCCCTTTGTAAAGCATGTAAATCCGGAGATTTCAAAACTAGGTGAAGAATACCAAAAAAAGGGGATTGGTTTTGTTGCCATTTCCAGTAACGATGTTAAGAATTACCCTCAAGACGGCCCTGATTTAATGAAAGAGACGGCCAAACAAGAAGGATATTCCTTCTCTTATCTTTATGACGAGACGCAGGAAACCGCAAAGGCCTACGATGCCGCTTGTACACCTGATTTTTATCTTTTTGATAGCAATCTACGGCTTGTATACCGTGGACAGTTGGACGATTCCCGGCCCGGCAATGGAATACCGGTAACCGGAAAGGACCTTAGAAATGCAATGGATGCCCTATTGGAAGGCAAAAAAATCGATGCGCTTCAAAAACCTAGTATAGGCTGTAACATCAAATGGGCAACCACTTGATTTAAATTTCCTGAAATGAAAATTGAAACCCAAGAGGCATTGGCCAGATTGGCAAAAACGGAATCACCTTTTTTGAATCTTTTTGAACACGGCACTTTGGTCGTGGAAGTGTATAAACCTCAAAAAGTCGATTTACAAAAACCGCATACCAGGGATGAAGTTTACATCATAATTTCCGGGAGCGGTGAATTCCTGAATGGAGGGATCCGTACGGATTTTTCGGCAGGGGATTTCCTCTTTGTCCCTGCGGGAACGGAGCATCGTTTTGAAAATTTCACCGAGGATTTTGCCACTTGGGTACTTTTCTATGGTCCCGAAGGCGGGGAAAAGAAAACCTAGTTTATGGACATTTCCATAATTGCATTGACCCCGGAATTGTTCGATGTTTACTGTGAGATTGGAATCCGATCATATAAGCAATACTATCTGCACCTCTGGAAAGAGAAAGACCCTGCACCCTATCTAAACTCTAGTTTTACCCCCGGTATCCTTAATCAGGAAATGGCACACCCCAATAATGAACATTTCATTGTTTACCATAGGGAATCACCTGTAGGTGTTTTTAAAGTAATGTTACATTCCGAAATCTTACCCTACACTTCCAAGGAAGCATTTTTATTGGAGAAGCTTTACATCCTAAGGGAATACTCCGGTAAGGGTATCGGGACAGAGGTGTTGAGTTTTGTTGAAAATAAGGCCAAGGCACTGAAGAAAGAAATTCTTTGGCTGGATACGATGAAAAAAGGTCCTGCCTTAAAGTTTTACCTAAAGAATGGATTTAAAATTCTTAGGGAAGGGGTGTTGGATTTTCCAAACGTTTTGCAAAACGAGCAACAGATGCTCATACTGTATAAAACAATTTAGTGCAGTTGGATCTCTTCCATAAACTCTCTAAAGGATTTACCAATTGTTTCTATCCAAAAGGTTTTTTATGTGTGCATAATGATGGTTGCCATGCCACACATACCTTCCTATATTCTCTTTTAACGAGGTTTCGGCATTGCTTTCGGGGTGAATGAAAATTCTTTCCAAATCGCCTTGGGAAAGCTTCCTTAAAAAATAGACCAACTTAGTATGTATCGCTTTCAAATGATCCAATGACATCTCAATTGGTCCAGTCCTGGTATCCAGCAAATCCGCCCAGGCCTTTTCGTTATAGGCCTTGATTATAGGTCGATTTTCCGTCAAAGCCCATTTAAACCGCATATAACTGTTGTGGTGACTGTCCGAAACATGGTGAACGACCTGTCGTACGGTCCATCCGCCCGGTCGGTATACCGTATCCAACTGCTCATCGGAAAGATTCTTGACCAGAGACTCTAGTTTTCGGGGAAAGGCCTCCAATTCCGAGATCCAATTTTGGATGGTGGTATCGTCAAAGTTTTCCGGAACCTCAAAATGCCCTATTGGGTAACGCAGTTCTTCCAAATCGATTTTTTCCATGAAAACAAAGATAGAGAAGATCACATTCTATGCGAAATAAAATCAAGACGTGCTTACCAAAAACAAGGTTAAACTTTAATAGATTTTTAACCAAAAAAATAAGGGATTGCTGTTTAATGCAATAATTTTGTAGCACAATAATAGTAACAACCTAAAAATACAGGATATGGCTACCATACGATTGGGCGATACCGCCCCTGATTTTACTGCGGAAACTTCTCAAGGAACCCTAAATTTTTATGATTATTTGGGCGAAAGTTGGGGAATTCTTTTCTCCCATCCGGCCGACTTTACCCCGGTATGTACCACTGAATTGGGAACGGCCGCGAAATTCAAGGATGAGTTTGATAAGCGCAATGTAAAAATGATCGCATTAAGCGTGGATGGAGCGGAGTCCCATGCCGAATGGATCAAGGACATCAACGAAGTGGAAAAAACTACCGTAAACTTTCCCATTATTGCCGATGAGGATAGAAAAGTAGCAACATTGTATGACATGATCCACCCAAATGCGGATGACAAACTTACCGTACGCTCCGTATTTATCATAGCTCCGGACAGAACCGTAAAATTGATACTCACCTACCCTGCCTCTACGGGGAGAAATTTTTATGAACTTCTTCGTGTCGTGGATTCGCTGCAGTTGACAGCCTATCATAAGGTGGCAACTCCGGCCAATTGGGAGCACGGACAAGATGTCGTGGTGAGTCCGGCCATCCCCACGGATGAAGCTAAGGAAATGTTCACAAAAGGCGTGGAAGAAGTGAAACCTTATCTCAGAATGACCCCGGATCCAACCGCTTAAAGCAAGTTTTAAATCTATGGATCTGTTCTTGAGATTTAGATTTATAAATACATTTTTTTAGGAAATTGGTTATAGACCATGCTATATGAAAAAAGGCCTCTCGTTTTATGAGAGGCCCTTTTTATTGGGAATCCGGTGAAGTGTTTTGCGTTTAAAACCTACTTGGGACTTGCCAAGCTCTTCCATTG
Organism: Ulvibacterium sp.; assembly: GCF_965228935.1. GTDB lineage: Bacteria > Bacteroidota > Bacteroidia > Flavobacteriales > Flavobacteriaceae > Ulvibacterium. The sequence continues at coordinate 5,259,793 of NZ_OZ245846.1, forward strand.
ACTTCCTATTACCGGAATCAACGATTATCCGTCAATACCCTTTCCCTCGGTTTTTAAACTGCTTTTGGTCTATAGGAACATACCTCCTGAAACTTCAATACGCTGACCGGTAATCCACCGGGCTTCCTCCGAGGCCAAAAAGGAAACTACCCCTCCAATGTCCTCTGACTCTCCTACCCTGCCCAAAGCGGTCATTTGTGAAATAAATCCGGATACTTGTGGGTTTTTAAAGGCTTCCCGGTTAACATCGGTATTTATTGCTCCGGGAGCCACTACATTTACTGTAATCTTTCTGGGACCCAGCTCTTTGGCCAAATACCTGGTAAATGTCTCAACGGCACTCTTGGCCGAGGCGTAGGCCGCATGTCCGGGAAGGCTAAATCTTGCCAGCCCCGTTGAGATGTTGATAACCCTTCCTCCTTCATTTAAGAGTATTAACGCTTTCTGTGTAAGGAAGAACACGCCTTTGTACTGAATATTGGTAACTCTGTCAAAAGTCGCCTCATCCATAGAAGAGATGGGTGCCTGTGGAATAATACCTGCATTATTCACCAGAATATCCAGGTTTGTAGTCTTCCATTGGGACTTTACTTCCATGTTTAAACGGCTAAAAAAATCATCAAAAGTAGACACTTTCCCGGTATCTAATTGTAAGGCAAATGCCTCGCTACCTAATTTTTCAATTAAGGCTACCGTAGCATCGGCAGCTTCCTTATCCGAGTGGTATGTCACCACTATTCGGGCACCATTTTCGGCAAGCCGTATGGCCATTTCCTTTCCCAAACCTCGGCTACTTCCTGTCACCAAGGCTATTTTTCCTTCTAAAGTTTTCATATGCTTTGTTTTAGGGATTTATATTATTTCTAGAACAAAGATGAAACTTATGGCAACGGGGATAAAGGTGCGTTTTTTAGAAAAGAAGGTATATTTCCTTGATGGTTTTCCTAAGGGTCCTTTCTGTAGGAAATAGGGGATTTACCAACATGTTTTTTAAAAAATTTGGAAAAATGGGTCGCCTCCTGGAATCCTAATCCATAGGCGATTTCCTTGACCGGATTTGTGGAATGCGACAACAAGGCCTTTGCCTCGGAAAGTATTTTTTCCTGTATCCATTGATTGGCGGTTCGCCCTGTCTTGGTTTTAATTACGGTACTAAAGTAGCTTGGGTTCAATTGCTGTTGCATGGAAAAGTACTGTACCTGGGGAATTTCTTTTTGCCCGCGGAAATCTCCCAAAAGTTTACGGAAATGTTTTTCCAAATCCTTTTTAAATCTATTCACAATTTCAGAGTCCCTATCGTATTCCATTTTAAAGCCTCTATCCTTTAATAGATATTCCTTGAGCTTAAGCAAAAAGACCAAGAAAAATGAACTGACAATCTTATGATTTAGCAGGGTTTCTTTTTGTTTTTCGGCCATAATCTGTTCCGCCACGGCACAGAGCTCCTCAAATCGCTCTTCATCCAGATAACAAGGCGGTACGATTTCCGTTAACAAAAAGGAGAATTCTTCAAATACATCCCTATGAATATGTTCCTTTAAGAAATTTTCGGAAACCGTGATGAGAAAGCCATAGCTCGTTTCCTTGATATGAAAGGATTTAAGATGTCCTGGATTGGTAAAATATAACGTTCGCTCTTTCGTTGGAAACGTTCTATTGTCTATACTGTAGCTGGTATTTCCTTTTCGTAGCAGTACAAAGGAATAGTAATTGGCCCTAAAAGTGGGGGACTTTATAGGCTTGGGATGTACTTCCTCCAAACGATTTATGGTAAAATCGGAATCCTGGCTTACTTCATTGCCCAAATCCTCCGATTTTAACAAATCCGAAATCCTGTTATACGACCGTATCCTTTCCATAATTTAAAGATACCAAGAATACCAAAATCAGGTTACGGAAACTTTCCAATAAAACCGACAAATCTTTCCCGTTTGGGTTTCAATCCATTCTATTGGATGCGTTTACAAAAAGATAACCTCCAAAAAATCATTTAATTAAAATTTTTAACATTACCTTCGCGTTTTAATTTAATTTCTAATTTTTTTTATTATGGGTAAAGGAACAGTAAAATTCTTCAATGATTCCAAAGGATATGGTTTCATAACGGAAGATGGTTCAAACGAAGATCATTTTGTACACATTTCTGGCTTGATCGACGAGGTTCGAGAAGGTGATGTTGTAGAATTTGAGCTACAACAAGGTAAAAAAGGATTGAACGCCGTTAATGTGAAAATAGTTGACTAGGTAACGAATAGACTTTTTTATAGCATAGCCCTGGCAGTTTTGTCAGGGTTTTTTTGTGGGATCTTTTAAGAAATTGTAAGATTAAAACTACATTTTTGTTAGTTTTGTTTAACCTTAACGCAACCTTTAGTATTTGTTTATATCTAAATTTAAACAAAGCACAACACCCCACTTCTAACAAGAACACGTTATGTTGACCTTTTTTTGGATTCTTTTTCTATTGCTTGTAATTAACATCATCTTACTTCTTTTGAGTACAAAAAAAGCTAAAACTCCGGATAAATAGAAGTATTTACCTATACGGGTAGGGTGTATTCCGTCTTGGTTGTTTAAAGGGTAGAACGATCATATCCATCGGTTTAAAAAGCAATAGATTCTAAAATGTTTACTTTCTTCTTACTATTTTCATTCTTAATCTTGGTAAACGTATTACTTCTAGTGGTAAGCATTGAACGTGCCGAATAGGTAGATTTTACCTAGAGCACAGGCATTATCTATTACTGGATAGTGTAACCTATCTTCTTAATAGAGTACACCATGTGTCTTGCATGCCATAATATTGGGCAATGACTCATTGATATTCATTATCAACACAACCAACTACTCGTGCCGGACTTTTAATGATAACTATTTTAGAACATTTTTATCCCTATCCCACTTTGACCAATTCAACATCAAACAGCAGTGTGGCGTTTGGAGGGATTACTCCGCCTGCTCCTGCACTACCGTAGGCCAAATCTGGGGGAATAACAAACCGGGCCTTATCACCAACCTTTAAAAGTGAGATGCCCTCGTCCCATCCGGGGATTACCTGACCTATTCCCAACTTGAAATCTATGGGTTGATTGCGTTGATAGGACGAGTCAAATACCTGTCCATTTAGCAAAGAACCCTCATAATGAACAGAAACCTGTCGGCCTTTTTCGGCCTTGGTACCATTCCCATTCTCCATGATCCTATACCGAAGACCACTAGGGGTCTTGTCAAATCCCGCGGCAACTTTCTCCAGTTCCGCAGCCTGAAGTTTCCTCTCCTCTTCCAATCTCTTCGCTTTGGAACTTTCAAAACTATTAAATGCTTCCAATGCGTTCCATTGCTCCGCTTCATCACCTATGCGTAGGATTTCCAAGCTTTCAATGACATCTCCCTGTGCAATGGTATCTACCGTCTCCTGTCCGGATTCTACAAAACCGAATACCGTGTGCTTGTTATCCAACCAGGGGGTAGGTACATGTGTAATGAAAAATTGGCTCCCATTGGTACCTGGGCCCGCATTGGCCATGGATAGAACACCTGGGCCGGAATGCTTTAGTCCCGGATGAAACTCGTCATCAAACTTATAACCTGGGTCGCCCGTACCTGTCCCTTGAGGACAACCACCCTGGATCATGAAGTCCGGTATTACCCTATGGAACTTTAAACCATTGTAATAGGGTTCCCCTTCGGCCTTTGCGGAATTGTTTTTTTTCCCCTCGGCCAGCGCCACAAAGTTACCTACCGTTCCCGGAGTTTTATCATGGGTAAGTTTTACTACTATCTCCCCCTTTGAAGTATTGAATTTTGCGTAGATTCCGTCCTGCATTTTTCGCTTTTTTTGATAAGCGGCAAAGGTAGGGAATTTTGTTGGGTATGGAATGTGAATTCAGGGCCCAGGGAGTGAAAAATCAAATCCCTACTTTGTTGTCTCAATCAACGATTCCATACGTATCAAAAAGATAGACAAGACTGGTCATGGCAGCTGCACCCAGTTCCAATTCGCGTTTGTTCACATGCTCAAACGTATCGTTTTCCGCGTGATGATGATCAAAATAACGCTGGGAATCAGGACGAAGCCCGGCCAATACCATTTCACCATTGTTCAACGGACGAATATCGGCTCCTGAATACCCTTCCTCAAAAAAATGGACCAAATAGGGTTCAAATAATGGTGCCCAGAACCGTGCCTGTCTTAAATTGGCATCCGAGGATTCAAAGGAAAAACCTCTAGGCGAAAAGCCCCCCGCATCACTTTCCAAGGCAAAAATGTGGTTTTCCTTTTTTTCTTGGGCCGTTTCCTTGTATTTGTTTCCACCCCGTAGTCCGTTTTCCTCGTTCATAAACAAGACTGCTCGGATAGTTCGTTTTGGTTTATACCCCGTTAATTTCAAAAGGCGTAGCACTTCCATACTTTGTACACATCCGGCCCCATCATCATGCGAACCATCCCCTAAATCCCAAGAATCCAAATGACCGCCTACCAAAATTATCTCATCAGGATAAGTAGTGCCTCTTATTTCGCCAATAACGTTATAGGATTTCACATCTTCTTCCTGCCGGCAACTTTGCTTGAAATAGAATTTAATATCCGGGCTTAGTTTCAATGTGGTACTCAACAATTCAGCCCCATTGGTGCTAATGGCCGCTGCAGGAATCCTATTTTCCAAGGGAGTTTCACCATAGCTCATGGCACCGGTATGGGGATAATCGTCCAAGCGAAGTGTCATTGAGCGAACTATAATGCCAACGGCACCATATTTGGCCGCTTCTTCCGCACCATTATACCGCTGGTCTACACAACCGGAATAGGATTCAAAGGTATCAATGACTTTGGAATCCATGGGACGATTGAAAAATACGATCTTGCCTTTTATCTTTTCTTCCCCATATGCCTTTAAATCTTCCAAACCCTTAACCTCCAATACGTTGGCCTTGAGCCCTCTCGGAGGTGTCGCTACAGATCCCCCTAAAGCACAGATAGGCACATTGGTGGTTATTCCCGGAGTGGTTTCAATATAGGCAAATTCCGGGGTGCCCCTTACCCATTTGGGAACCATCACGGGTTGTAGCCAAACCCGATCCAAACCTAGAAGATCCAACTGGGCCTTGGTGTAGTCCACGGCCTGTTGCGCCTGCACGGAACCAGATAATCTTCCCCCTATTTGATTGGAAAGATGCTTAAGCCAATTGTAAGCCGACCCCTGGGTCAAGGCGGCATCATAAATACGTTTTATCTGTTGTTCATCTTCGGTCTGGGCGAGTGCAACTACACTTGCAAAAAAAAATAATACACTGATTTTTTTCATTTCCCTTCATTTTCCAATTGCTGGATGTAGGCCTCTAAATTAGACTGTATTTCCGGATCAAGCTCAGGTTCCTTAATATCTTTGTATTTTTTTAACTCTTGAAGCAAAATGGACGCTGCGATTACCCTTGCAGCATCCTTATTGTCGGATGGGATAACGTACCAAGGTGCATACGACTTGGAAGTTTTATTGATGGCCTCCTCATAACACTTCTGGTATTGGTCCCAAAGCTTACGTTCTTCCAGATCACCCGGGGAAAATTTCCAATTTTTCCTTTTTAGCTTTAACCGTCTTAATTGTCTCTGACGTTGTTCTTCTTTTGAAAGATGCAGGAAAAACTTGAAAATTATCATCCCGTTTTCGGCGATATGGCGTTCAAAATTATTGATCCGCTCAAAGCGCCTATCCCAAAATTTCTGGTCTACGTCCTCGACACTAAGAATATCCGGCATGTTTTCGCTCAATAAGTATTCAGGATGAACCCGGGTCACCAATACATTTTCATAATGTGTTCGGTTATATACCCCAAATTTTCCCTTTGGCGGAAGGGCAATATAATGTCTCCAAATATAGTCGTGTTTGCGCTCCAGATCTGTAGGCACCTTAAAACTGTGTACGACAACGCCACGTGCATTAAAATCCTTGAATACCTCACGAATCAAACTATCCTTTCCCGCTGCGTCCATTCCTTGGAGGCATACCAAAACACTATACTTACCATGGGCATATAAAGTATCCTGAAATTCCCCAAGCTCCTCCCGGGTTTCTTCCAGCATCCTTTTCAAATCCTTTTTTGATTCATTTAGGTTTTCCAAGGTCGGGGAATCCTTCAATTTTATGGGTGTTTCTACCCTATAACGGGCTAAATCTACTTTCTTCATGCATGGAATATAAAATATTTTATCGTTGAAATGCAGTGAATGTTAAAAAAAGTAGCCGTTTATCATGCAATAAAACCGCTTTATCCAAAATTCGGTTTATGCTATCCCGTCTATCGAAAAAAATAGACGGCCTTGGACGGTAATGCTTAACTTTACCTTGTAAAATGTCCCAAATTTTACTCCTAAACAACCACAAGATGAAAAAGTGTACCGTAGTGCTATGCGCTCTTTTTTTCTGCCTATTATCCTCATTTAAGCCCAGTGCGGCTTGTGAATATGCGGGTTCCAACATTGGTTTTGTTAAGTCCCAGACCGAAAAGGCCATTGCAATGGAAAATATCAATCAAGCCCGATATTATGCCTACAAGGCCTTGAACGCTATAGTTAAATCCAGGCAACAACTTTCAGAATGCGGTTGCAAGCATGCCGTACTAAGTATCGAGGAAGGGTTTGAAAATTTGAAAAGAGCGACCCGTACCACTACTCTGAGCGCTGCCAAGATATTATTGAACAGGGCCCTGGAGTACACTAAGGAAGGTTTGGAGGCACTTTTAACACACGAAACACATGATAGTCCTTATCCAAGTGATGTCCTGGAAATGAACACAAAGGTTTCAAAGCAAGGGAAAATAACTTTTAAGGAAACCGACCTTGAGGCTTTAAAAAAGAAAATTGATATGTCCCTGGTTGACTATCAAAGGTCACTGGATAATGTAATCAATTCCGTGGATTGCAAGGAAGCCAAGGCCTTTGCCAAAAAAATTCACGATCACTGTGAACAACAACTCTTAAGACCTAATTTAACAGAGGGAAAGAAATACTACAATCTTAGGACCAAGCAGATTTCCGCAGCAGCCTTGAAGCAGTTAGGGAGCTGTGAAAATCAACTACTAAGCAGTAGATAAATGATTTTTAGGATTTATCCATTTCTATTAGGGCTTTTTAAAACTCAATACGATTAGCCACAGGATGGATTACTTACTGGCAAAAAGGGTAACGTCCGCCTCACTAACCTCTTTTCCACCTAGAATTATAAGGCGCTCCACGACATTTCGAAGCTCACGGATATTTCCTGTCCAATCATAGGTCTTCAATAACTTAACGGCCTTATCCGAGAAAATCTTGGGGACTATACCTTGTTCCGATGCAATTTTTTCCGCAAAATGGGCGATCAGCAATGGAATGTCATCCCTTCGCTCATTCAAGGAAGGAACTTTTACCAGGATAACGGCCAATCGATGGTATAGATCTTCCCTAAATCTTCCTTCTTCAATTTCCTTTTTTAGATTTTTATTTGTGGCTGCGATCACGCGCACATCAACCTTAATATCTTTGTCCGTCCCTACCCTTGAAATCTTATTTTCCTGTAAGGCCCGGAGCACTTTTGCTTGCGCGGAAAGGCTCATATCACCTATTTCGTCCAAAAAGATAGTGCCCTTGTTGGCCGCCTCAAACTTTCCGGCCCGATCCTTTACCGCAGAAGTAAACGCCCCTTTGACATGGCCAAAGAGTTCGCTCTCTATAAGTTCGGACGGAATGGCTGCACAGTTAACTTCTATAAAGGGAGCATTGCTTCTTTGGCTTTTTTCATGGATCCAATGCGCTACCAATTCTTTTCCCGTTCCGTTTGAACCTGTTATCAGGACTCTGGCATCGGTGGGGGCTACTTTTTCTATCATATCCTTTATAGCGATGATTTCCTTGCTTTCGCCCACCATTTCATAGTTCTTGCTCACTTTTTTCTTAAGGATCTTGTTTTCCACCACCAATTCCTTGCGATCCAAAGCGTTGCGTACCGTGGTTAAAAGCCGGTTCAAGTCGGGGGGTTTGGATATATAATCGAACGCCCCTAAACGCATGGTATTGACGGCCGTGTCCAAATCGCCATGTCCGGATATCATAATAAATGGAATTTCAGGTTTAATTTTGCGCGCCGCCTCCAAAACCTCTACCCCATCCATCTTGGGCATTTTTATATCGCACAGCACCAGATCATAATCGTTATTCTTGATGGTTTCCAGACCTTTTAGGCCGTCCTCCGCCTCTTCCACTTGATAGGTATCATTCTCTTCCGAAAGAATCTTTACCAAAACTCTCCTTATGGCCGATTCGTCCTCAATTACCAATATTTTTGACATGCGTTAGTTTTAAAAAATTGATATCTTAAATCCTGTCCTAAGATAAATATTTCCCTCATCATTCAAGGTATAGGCCCTGTTCCGACCACCATCCCTCAGTAATCCATCCTGAATCAAAGAATACCCCAAAAGACTGTAAAATGAAATATATTTTGATATTTTAAATTGATAGCCCAAGGCCCCCACCAAAGCGGAAAGTGAAACCGTGGTTCCCACCACATTTCCGGGAAGCAGGATATCATTTTGAATGTTTACAAAATAGCCATCCAAAAACAGTGCCGTTTGTAAAATATGTTTCTTCCGTATATAGTGTTTTAAGTCCATTCTGGGAATACCCAAGGAATATGACCAGTTGGGGTGAAATCTTTTTTGATAGTTGATGAGGGGCAGTGGGAAGGGAAGCCCCGTTGCGCTATTGAACGTAAGGCCCAAGATTAGACGAAAAGGTTTGTCAATATCCGGTTTTTCCTTCCAGACCAAGGCGGAAAAGTTGAAGAGAAAATCATTATTCTCTATACCTTCTACGAAATTGGATGCCAAGCGGGGGGTAGCGATACCTACAAATCGCCAACTTGGATTCCATTTTAGGATGTACCCCAAGTTGACATCAATTATATGAATCTCTTCGAGCGAGTTGGAAGGAAAAGGCAGTGGGTTGTTAAATTCAAAACGGTAGGTATTGTATTCGGAACCTGCGACCAAATAGTCCTCCTTGCCCATTTTAAGGGGAAGATTGAACAGGGCCCGATATCTCGAAGTACTGATGCCGAAATCGTTCTCAGGGATATGTGTATATTCCATCCGCAATAAATCGGTGGTCTGTGAAAGACCTGCAGTATGTACTAAAACCAGCCCAAAAATACTTGCTAAAACCTTGCTTAACCTAATCCCCATTCCCCTCCTTGGATTTTTCCACTTGATGGTATTGAATGGGGCGATCTTGGAATATATGGACATCCCTTTGTGGAAATGGAATTGTGATATTGTTTTCCCTGAACCCGGCATCTATCTTAAATCGCATTTCGCTTTTAATCTTTGGATCCCCAAAACTGTCATTCGTAAAAAAATTAATGGAAAACAAAAGTGCAGAATCCCCAAAATCCTCAAATAATACAAATGGTTCCGGGTCTTTGAGTACCCCTCTTTGGGAATGGGCCACCTCGGCCAATATTCGTGTCACCAAGTTAACATCGCTTCCATAGGCCACCCCTACACTTACCTTTTCGCGTGTTGTATTATGGTTTTGGGTATAATTATGAATAATATCACTTATGAACTTATGATTGGGAATAATAATTACCTTATCATCACGGGTGATGGCCCTGGTAGTCCGCAATTTTATTTCGAATACCTTGCCCACTTTTCCATCTACCTCCACAATATCGCCCACATGTACGGACTTGTCCAAAATAATGAAGATACCTGCTATGACATCTTGAAAAAGCTCCTGCAGGGCAAGCCCTAAACCAACGAACAAAGCCGCCGATGCCGTAATAAGTATGGTAATATCTATACCGGCAGCGCTCATGGTCACCAAGATTACGGCAACATAGACCAGATACTTAATAAACTTGAAAATACTGATGAATTTGAGCTTGTCATCAGTTTCCATTTTTCGGGTAAACAGTTGGCGTAACCATTTGAGCAGAAAACTGGTCACTAAAAAGGCAACGGTAAGCAACAGTAGGATTCCGATGGTAATATCTATACGTTTATCGCCCTGACCGATGTGCAGCCCAAGATCCAAAAATTCCTTGAGGCTGCCCCAGATATCCTCTTTTATGATTTCCTCTACTTTGTTCGCCTCTTCCTGAACCATCATCAATATTTTAGCCACTTGTACAATTCCTTATAACTGGGCTTTTTACCGTACATTAAAATCCCAACCCTGTAGATCTTCGCCGCTAACCAGACGATTCCTATAAATGTCCCGACCAACAATACGACGGAGGCGACAAGCTGCCAAACGGGCACACCTCCTGCGCCTATACCCCCAGGTAGGCGCATTAGCATTACGATCGGGGACGTAAGGGGAAACAGTGAAAAGCCAACGGCTATGGGACCATGAGGATTACTGAATACCGAAAAGAAGCCTACATAAATGGCAAGCATTAAAGGTAAAATAATCGGAAAGATAAATTGCTGGGTGTCTGTTTCATTATCTACCGCCGCCCCTATGGCCGCATAAATGGAGCTGTAAATCAAATATCCCAATATAAAGTATAGGATAAAAAATGTAATAAGCATAAACCACGGTATTTTAATGAACTCCATGGCATACAATTGCATGTCCCCGTCCATTGGGGACATGGATTGTGCCATTCCCGGGGCTAAATGTGCACTATTGTTTAATACGGAAAGGTCCACTCCAAAGAATACGAGCACTAAGAATAGCAGCAAAGAAGCCGATAGAATCCAAATGGCAAATTGTGTAACACCCGCAAGGGAAGTACCTATTATCTTTCCCATCATCAATTGAAAAGGCTTAACGGAGGAGATGATGACTTCAATGATCCTACTGGTTTTTTCCTCTATTACACTGCGCATAACAAAGCCTCCATAAATGATGATGAACATCATTATGAGATAGCCAAATCCACCACCGATAAAAGCTTTGACCTCATTGATGCCCTTAAGGTTCAGTTGGCCCGAAAATGTAGCCGTCTTGATTTCAAAACGATCATCCACTTTTGCAAACTCCTTGGCCGAAACCCCTAAATTTTGAAGTCTTTGTTGAAAAAGTCGGTTTTGAAAGACATTCTCCAATCTATCCAGAATGGTACTACTAGGGGCCTCCTTACTATAAAAAAAGGCATTTTCGGCCACTTGCTCAAGATTGGTCGCCTTAGGTATATAGAGCAACCCGTAATAGCCCATACGTAACGTGGAATCCTTTGCGGACTGCAAGGTTATATCCTGAAAATTAACATAGGAAGTAGTCTCCGTGGTCAGAAACTCGTTGGAAAAGAAGCCACTTTCGTTCAATACGCCGATTATTCTTTTTTCATTGTCATTTATTTTGGTCAGATAGGCAATTAAAACCACCATACCTACCATTAAAATCGGGCTCAAAAAAGTCATTATTACAAAGGACTTGTTCCGTACCTTGGCCAAATATTCCCTTTTTATGATCAAAGGCAGCTTATTCATTAACCTCTTTGCTTTGTACTGTTTCTATAAAAATGTCGTTCGCGGAGGGAATGGTCTCTACAAAGCGAACGATATTGGCCCTATTGGATAGGTGGGCCAACATTTCCTTGGAATCGGTAGAAGGCAGTTCTACCGTAAACTCCAACTGACCTTCTTCCCGGTGGTAATTTGATGAACGTAACTTAAATTTCCCTTCCAACTCCATCAAAAGGGAATCGCCATCCTTTACGTCCAGGCAAACATCAAATATATTGTTCCTGTATTCCTTTTTAATGTCCGATAGTTTTCCATCCAAAACTTTTTCGGAATTATGCAACAGCGCAATATATTCACATAACTCCTCAACGGACTCCATTCTGTGGGTAGAAAAGATTATGGAGGTACCGTTTTCCTTAAGTTTCAATATCTCGTCCTTGATAATATTGGCGTTGATCGGATCGAAACCGCTGAAAGGCTCATCAAAAATTAAAAGTTTAGGTCTATGGAGAACGGTTACGATAAACTGTATTTTTTGGGCCATTCCCTTAGAAAGTTCCTGCACCTTTTTGTACCACCATCCTTCTATTTCCAATTGCTCAAACCAGAATTTTAAACGTTTTTTGGCCTCTGATTTACCGAGTCCCTTTAATTGTGCCAAATATAGGGCCTGTTCACCGACCTTCATACTTTTATAAAGGCCTCTTTCTTCCGGTAGATATCCTATTTGTGCAATATGATGGGGATTCAATGGTTCGCCATCGAAAAACACCGTACCCTCGTCCGGAAAGGTTATCTGATTTATAATTCGTATTAGGGTAGTTTTCCCGGCTCCATTGGGACCTAACAGTCCATAAATGCTATTTTTGGGAATTTCTAGGGATACTTTGTTCAGTGCTGTATGCTCTCCAAATCGTTTGGTAACCTCCTTAGTAACCAAAATGTTATTCATGCAAGCAATTTTGCCAAAGATATAGAATTGCTTTAAAAAGTGTTTCGGTTTTTCAGTATTTTCTGTTCAAAGTGGAAGCAAATTGCATTTGCCCTTGAAACCTATAACGCTCCGTAGCACGTCCATTGTACCCCAATGCCAAGGCCAGTTTAGGCCTACCCATTGGAGCACTTCAAGGAACAGAAATGGCTCCTCTGTGGCATAGCTTCTCAAAAAAACAAAACCCACCCTTAAAGAAATTAAGGATGGGAAAAAAATTGCTATGAAAAAGAAAATTAATATTGGTTTCCCAATATCAAATCAAATATACGTTTTTTATTTAAAACCCAAATATTATTTGGCTAAGAGAACATATCTTTAACTTTCTCGAAAAAAGATTTATCCGATTTTTCAGGTTTTGGCTCAAAATTGTCATTTCCCTGCATACGTTCAAAAAACTCCCTTTGCTCCTTGGTAAGCTCCTTTGGTGTCCAAACGTTCACATGAACCAAAAGGTCACCACTTCCATATCCATTGATGCTGGAAATCCCTTTACCGCGTAACCGTAATATCTTACCCGACTGAATGCCCGGTTCCAGTTTTATCCTTACTTTTCCACCTACGGCATCAATTTCTTTTGAAGTTCCCAAAACAGCCTCGGAAATACTAATGTACAGGTCATAATGAAGATTGTCCCCTTCCCGTTTTAACGTACCATGATCTTCGGTCTCTATGGCCACTAATAGATCACCCGGAATTCCGTTCCCGGGAGCTTCGTTCCCTTTTCCCGTAACCTTCAACTGCATTCCTTCCTCTACCCCGGCCGGGATCTTAATCGATACCGTTTCTTCGGTTACCTTCAGTCCCTGTGAGTCCGCATCGCTGGGGCGCTTATCCAGAACTTGACCACTACCACCACAGGTAGTACATGTAGTAGCCGTTTGCATACGACCCAATATGGTATTGGTTATCTTGGTCACTTGCCCCGTGCCATTGCAAGTTCCACATGTTTTGTAGGTCACCCCCTCGGCTTGGACCTTTCTTCGAACCTTTACCTTTTTTTCAACGCCATGCGCAACTTCTTCCAAGTTAAGCTTTACCCGTATTCTTAAATTACTGCCTTTTACCCTACGTTGGCCTCCTCCAAAGCCACCAAAACCGCTAAAACCGCCACCGCCAAAGGCACTCCCAAAAATATCCCCAAATTGACTGAAGATATCCTCCATATTCATTCCGCCGCCGCCAAAGCCGCCTCCACCCTCAAATGCCGCATGTCCAAATCGGTCATATCGCGCTTTTTTATCCGGATTGCTAAGGACTTCATAAGCCTCCGCCGATTTTTTGAACATTTCCTCGGCTTTGGAATCCCCGGGGTTTTTATCGGGATGGTATTCCAATGCCTTTTTACGATATGCTTTTTTAATTTCGGCAGCCGTGGCACTTTTATTTACCCCCAATATTTCATAATAATCTTCCTTCATACTTCAATCTTAATTTCCGTACACCACCTTGGGATGACGAATTATCCTATCTCCCAACTTATACCCCTTTTCGATTACATCGATTATTTTTCCCTTTAATTTTTTGTCGGGTGCGGCAATCTGGGTAATGGCATCATGTACTTCGGCATCGAATGTATCGCCCTGCTTCACAACTACTTCTTCCAAGCCTTTGGATTTTAGGGTCTCCCGTAATTTTGTACTTATCAGTTCAACACCTTTGAACATTTCGGTATCGTCGGATTTTACCAATTCCTTCAAGGCCCTGTCAAAATCATCAATGACCGGTAAAAGTGATACGATGACTTCCTGCCCTGCTGTCTTAAACAGGTCCATCCTCTCTTTTGAAGTCCTCTTTTTGTAATTTTCGAACTCTGCGAATAGGCGTAGAAATTTATCCTTTTCCTTGGCCAGGTGTTCCCGAAGTTCCTCCTCTTCTGTCAGTACGCCCTTCTCGGAATTTTCTTCCTGATTCTGGCCATTTTCTTCGGTAGATACATTTTCTTCGGAAACGACTTCTTCCATTTCCTCCGCCTTAACTTTCTTGCTCATATGATTTTGGACTTTTTTATCAATCTTTTTTCAGGTGGCAAAAGTACTGCCATTTCTTTAAAAATGTCAAAATGTCATCAAACTTTATAAAAAAATCCGCCAAAGGCGGATAACTGAAAATGGAAAATCGTTGATGGGAATCAGGAAAGAAACTCCTTTTGAAAAAATCTGTCCGGAGATCTTTTCTCGTTTCCTTTGTTGTAAATCTGTTCCAAGGTTTTACAAATATTCTTATGGTCAAAAACAAAACCCTCTTCCTCTATTTTTTTGGAGCTAACACGTTGGCTTGCAAATAGAATGTAGGACATTTCACCCAGAACTGCTTGCATAACGAATTTTGGAATATTCGGTAAGAGCAGGGGCCGATCCAAGACCTTGGCAATTTCCTTGATAAGCTTATTGTTGGTCACCGGATTTGGACCTACACCGTTGTATATGCCCTGCAGTCTATTTTCCACGGCGAAAAGGAAAATCCGGGCCAAATCGCGTATGTGTATCCATGATTGCCATTGCTCCCCTGAACCAAATCCAGTTCCGACGTAATTCTTAATAGGCTTGGCCATCTCTGGCAAAGCACCGCCTTCGGGGGCCATTACCAAACCGATCCGAATTTTGGCAACGGAAAAATCAAAGGATGTTAATCTATCCATTTCCTTTTCCCAAGATGCAACAACTTCACCTAAAAAACTTTGATCTACTTCTTTTTCATCTTCTGAATAATAACCGATCAGGGAATTGGGATAAACACCGATAGCCGAGGCCGAAACGAATGAAGTGATACGATTAGCACCGATTTTCCCCAAAGCATCGTACAACGTTTTTACCGTATTGATTCTGCTGGAAATAATTTCCTTCTTATAGCTAGACGTCCATCTTTTGGAAATACTGGATCCGGCCAAATTTATAATAGCGTCGACCCCATAAAAGCAGTCCATATCTATCTCCCCGGAATTTGGGTTCCAATAATAGCCCCTATAATTATCCTCGGTGATAATCTTGTCCTTACTTGTGGTCAAGTAATTTACGGCAATGTTTTGGGAGCGACATAGGTCTACAATCTCGCGACCAATCAATCCCGTAGCTCCCGAAATCAAAATTCTCATGGTACAAAAATAATGGATTTACAAGGTAGAGAGTTCAGATTTAATTAAGGTTTAACAATGTTGTTTAAGGCTATATTACTAATTGGCAAGGTATTGCAATCCAGCATTTCTTTTTGATTACGGCTCCTCAAGGTTTTCTGGCCCTGAGCATTTCGCGCTTTCCGGGCGGGCCGGGTAAACGTTCCACAATAAGCCCAACGGACTGCATAGCCCTACGTACATCGCCTTTGGCGGCATACGTGACCAATAATCCATCCTTTTTTAAGGCCCGGAACATTTTTTCGAACATGGTCTCGGTCCAAAGCTCCGGCTGTACCCTTGCCCCAAAGGCATCAAAATACACTAGATCAAACAAAGCTTTGGCATCTATACTTAGAAAGTCCATCCGCTTTTTATGCAACACAAAATTGTTTGAAATCCTGTAATCCTCCTCCCATGGACATTCGTGCATTTTTTCAAAAACGCTTTGGAATTCCTCTGCCTTTAATTCTTTGATATAGTTTAACTGCCCCAGTTCCTTTGGGGAAATCGGATAGGCTTCCACTCCGGTATAATGGATATGCAAGCCTGTTCTTTCCGCTTCCATACAAGTAATCAGGGCGTTGAGGGCCGTACCATAACCCATTTCCAAAATGGAGATAGGGCTTCTGCTAAAAAGTGAAAGTCCATTTTTTATAAAGACATGGTAAGCCTCCTGAACGGCACCATGTTTAGAATGATAATACTCGTCCCAGCCCTCCAGGTAAATGGTCTTTGAGCCGTCTGCCGTGGTAACGATCTTTCTTTTCATTTAAGCAGTTTCAATGGTCAAAAAACCGTGTCTTGCAGATGATGGAATAAACGTCCGGAAAATGGCAAGTCTTTAAATAGACTACGCTTCAAATTAATCTTTTAACAAAACCCCTACCGCCTCAAAACCATACGTTTTTAGGGGTTCCGAGATTCTTTCAATCTCCGCTTCGGATTTGCCGCCATCCCTTGCAAAATGTTTTTGATCGGCCACACTCATTTCCTCAACAAATGCCGTTCCACTCACCACCACTTCCTTTCCGGTAATATCCTTGGGGACAAAAAAACCATAATCCTTAAAGCGGACCATGGTTTCGCTATCATCCTTAAGCTTAAGCATCATCCAACATCCCTTGACCTTACAGACATCGGCGACCGTTGCCCTGAATTTGGTCTCCAAGGAATCCGTGATAGACATAGTCCGGTATTTAACATACATCTCTTCGTCGGAAATTGCCCCGTTCGCCACTATTTCGCTTCCGAATACCAGTCGCTTTTTATCGTTTCCAATACTCTTTTCTATTCCCTCTTGGGTATTTTGTCCGTAACCGGCCGCATACAGCATTAAAAAAGCGGCAAAAATGTTAAATCCTTTCATTTCTGATAAAAATTGGTTTCCTACTACAAATCTGATCAATTTTGAACGAAAAAAGAAGAGCCGATAAAGAGAAATCACTAATTTTATAGTTTAAAATTTTACCAAAATGATCGGTACGGCCCAGAAAATTGCGATAGAGAAGACCAAAACCTCTAGAATTACATCTGTAGATTTTGATAATCTTCCTTTTGGAAGTGTATTCTCCGACCATATGCTAGTCTGCGATTATAGGAATGGCGCTTGGGAAGCACCAAGGATTATGCCCTACCAACCCATAAGCCTAGATCCTTCCGCCAAGATTTTTCATTACGGACAATCCATTTTTGAAGGAATGAAGGCGTACAAGGATAAGGATCATAGCATATGGCTGTTTCGTCCGGAGGATAATCACACACGTTTGAACATTTCCTCAAAACGAATGGCTATGCCGGAACTTCCCAAGGAGTACTTCATGGAAGGGCTGAAGACCCTTTTGCAACTGGATAAGGACTGGATTCCACAATCAGAAGGCAGCTCGCTATATGTACGGCCTTTCATTTTTGCTTCTGGACGAGGTTTCCATGCCTCCCCGGCAGATGAATACAAGTTTATCATTGCCACGGCGCCTTCCGGTGCCTACTTTTCCTCTGGAAACGTAAAGGTGCTCATAGAGGAGACCTATTCCAGGGCCGCAAATGGAGGGGTCGGTTTTGCCAAGGCCGGCGGCAATTATGCAGGACAGTTTTATCCTACACAGCTTGCCGTAGAAAAAGGGTATCACCAGGTTATATGGACCGATGATAATACCCACGAATATATTGAGGAGGCCGGAGCCATGAATATCTTTGTTCGCATAAACGACACTTTGATTACCGGCCCCATCAGTGATCGTATATTGGATGGCATTACCCGAAGGAGCATTTTGGAAATAGCAAAGGAAGAAGGTATTCCTGCGGAAGTCCGGAAACTTACGGTCAACGAGGTAGTGGAAGCGGCCAAAAACGGCTCCTTAAAAGAAATGTTCGGCGCAGGTACGGCCGCCGTGGTCTCACCTATTGCCGCATTTGGTTACCGTGGAGTGGATTACGATCTCCCCAAACTAAAGGAAAGCTATGCCTTACAATTTAAAAAGCGCATAACAGATATTCAATACAATCGAGCACAGGATCCTTTTGGGTGGCGGTATAAGGTCTAGGTTACGGGTTACAGAACTTGAGTACACAACAGGCTACTTTCGAAAGCCGGAAATAAGTTTTCATAAATAGTTTTATTCTAAGTTACCTATCCAAAACCCCTTGAATATCCGGTTTAAAATAGTTAGGTCCTTTGAGAACTTTACCATCCTCGCGATAAATTGGTTTTCCATCGGCCCCTAATTTACTCATATTGCTGCGTTGTATTTCCTCAAATACCTCCTCTATTTTGTACTGCATACCGTGTTCCAGGATGGTACCGCAAAGAATATAGAGCATATCCCCCAAAGCGTCTGCCACCTCGGCCAAATTATTGGCATTGGCGGCTTCCAAATATTCCCGGTTTTCCTCATCCATAAGGTTAAACCGAAGAAGGTTTTTTTCTGCACCCAAATTGGCTTTCATGGTTTGGGAAACCCCGAGCCCAAAAGATTTATGAAACAGTTCAACCGCGCCGATTTTGCTTTTCATTCTTATTCTTTTTACGTTAGCTTTGCATAAAAATACGGTATATGTTCAGCACTGGGCAAGTAATTTTTGCGCTACTTTTCATCATTTTATTCACTGTTTTCATAATTAAATCGTATAAAAAGGACAAAAAGCTACATCTTAAGAATTACAAGGGGATCCAATGGGTGGCCATAGGCTTCGCAGTATTCATAATAATTCTTTTCTGTATCAAGTTCTTTCTTAAAAATTGATATTAAAAATTGAATTCACCACAAAAATGTTTATTCTGACAACATTTTTTCAATTTTCTTCGTTTAAGATAACAAATGACGTAATTTTGCGTTAATCATCTAAAAAGGGGCAATTTTAAATGATAACTTTTTTTACCATATTATTTGTCTTAATCGGAATCAACGCATTGATGATGCTTTTTAGTTTTGGCAATGTAAGCCAACGGATGAAAAGATCAAAGGGAAATGCGAAAACTTCCACTGCTTCAAAAATCTATCCTATAGATTCGGAAGAGTCCGAATACCAGAAAGCAGTTTAGTTTTTTACCTTTGGGTATGAAACAACTTCTTCTTGTTTTTTTGGGAGGTGGTGTTGGGAGCATGCTCAGGTATCTTATTTCCAAAATCTTCAACGATTATTTTCAATACTTTTTTTTGGGAACCTTCCTGGTGAATATCGTAGGTTGTTTACTCATGGGGGTCATTTTAGGCCTGTCCTTAAAAGGTGATTATCTTACCCAAAATCAAACATTGGTGCTGGCCACGGGTTTCTGCGGTGGCTTCACTACCTTTTCTGCCTTCGCCTTTGAAAAGCACGTTCTTCTTGGTTCTGGGGAACTCTCCCACTTTTTGCTTTATACCTTGTCCAGTATCGTTATTGGTATCCTAGCCATTGCCCTGGGGCTGTGGCTGGCACG
Organism: Ulvibacterium sp.; assembly: GCF_965228935.1. Classification (GTDB taxonomy): domain Bacteria; phylum Bacteroidota; class Bacteroidia; order Flavobacteriales; family Flavobacteriaceae; genus Ulvibacterium. The sequence continues at coordinate 5,279,266 of NZ_OZ245846.1, forward strand.
CATGGTCTAATGTGCTCCTGATTTTTTTTCTGTCATTCCGTTACCTTCCCTGTTTTCGCAAATTCTTGAAAACATTTCATTGAATCTGCGCTTTTTGGAAATCTGCCATAGAATTAAAAAAGGTTACATATAGATTACCATATTGAATTCTTCAATTTTAAAACACCTTTTTGTTCAAACCCCTAAATAATATAGGTCAAAATTATAATTCTCATAAAAATTAAGTTATAACCCCTATTTTTTTAGGGGGTGATGGATTCAAGTTGTATTTTTGATTAATAGTATTACTCTCAAAATAAACAGTAATGATCGTTTCGATCATAGTTTTAAAATCTTAGTTAATAGTATTACTATTAGTTTTATGAAGAGTAGTTTGAAAAAAATAACAATACAGATACTTATGCTTTCAAGATGGTGCCCAAAGACCATTTTAGTGGCGAAATGTTCCTCAAGACATCGATTACAATTTCGAACAGGGAGAGTAGTTGTCATGAAACCGAGAGGGCCCACCCAAAATATAGTGTTCAGATGCAAAACCAATTAATCATTGAAATATATAAGACAATCATTTAAAACTTAAAATCATGCTAATCAGAAAAACGTTTATCATTACCGTATTAACAGCTTTCACATTTACAAGTACAATCAAGGCACAGGATGAGGAACAAAGCACCTATGACAAAGTAAGTGTGGGACTCTCTTTGAATCACGATGCCTTCTTTGGTTTTAATCCCATGATGTCCGTTTCTTACGCCCTTTCCGATACGGATGCATTAACCTTTTATGGCATCCAATGGGGTGCAGGAACCGGAAGCGCCTGGGGACAATGGACCGAGTTTGGCCTTGGCTACAATAAAACAGTGGGGAGCTTCAGCATAAATCCTCAACTTGGATTTACCATGGGAAACCTACTTTCAAGTGGAACTGCGCAAGAAGGAATCATTGGTGATGGGATTGTTCCTAACTTGACCGTCAATCATAGCTCCGATCTTCTCGAAGGACAGTTCTATTTTGGATACTACGCTGCTTTGAGCGATAATACCGAAGCCGGGGAATCCACCAACAACTATGTACACTACTGGTTAAATGTAGGTCTTAAAGCCTCACCTTTTTTCTCTATAGGCGGGCATTTTGAAGAACTATATCTCGCTGGTGGAGATACCAATGGGGGCGGTGACCTTGACAGAACGGACGGCTATGTATGGCTAGGACCTTACGTGCAGTTCAAGAAGGGCAATGCAGGCCTGCGCTTTTCTTTCGGAGGCAATTTGGCCGATGAGGACGAAAGGTTTTCCCCTAACGATTTCTATAAATTATCATTTTTTGTGTCCCTATAACCTGACTACCGAATACTACTACTATAAGCTCACAAAACCTACTGGAAACACAATAATATATTAAGATAAAGTTTAGATTGATGATGAAAGGGGATAGGTAATTTTGGCCTATCCCTTTTTATTTCCTGTTACCAAGAATCCTGCCCCCACCTTCCCATAGAATAGTCAAAAAACTTCTTAAGAGCCCATAATCTTATAGGACACATTTGAACTTTCATAACCAAGAATTCAAAAATCATCTATTTCAAGCATTGTTTTTTACATATTCATCAAAAAAAACTAGTTTTTATGGTTTTTTGATAAAATCTTAAGTTCCAATCAACAAAAAAAGTCCATATTGGTATTTTTTCGCAAATATTTGAACTATACCCTTAAAATTTGAGGGGTATAATTAGGATTATCATAAAAATTAATAGTGTTACCCTCATTTTTTTGGGGTTATGATTTTTTTAACAATATATTTGGCGGTATAAATAATTAAATCAACAATGAAACAAGTCGAAGCAATTATCAGAAAATCCAAATTTGATGAGGTCAAGGACGCATTGCATCAAATTGAGGTCAACTTCTTTAGTTACTGGGACGTAACAGGAGTTGGAAATGAAAAACAAGGACATGTATATCGAGGTATTTCCTACAGTACCACGGATATACAAAGAAGGTACTTATCCATAGTAGTATCGGACGAGTTTTTAGAGCGTACGGTAAACGCCATCTTGGAATCTGCCTACACGGGTAATGTAGGGGATGGTAAAATATTCGTCTCCGAGGTTATAGAGGCCTATAGGATACGCACCAAGGAAAACGGACATGCGGGAATAAACTAAACTTTAAAACTAACTAAACGAATTATAAAAATGGACGCAGGATTATTTACAGCAAATAATGTATGGATGATGTTGGCTACGGCCTTGGTATTTTTCATGCATACGGGTTTTGCCTTTTTGGAGATTGGCTTGACCCGACAAAAGAATACGATCAATATTCTTTTCAAAAACATCTTCATTATTACGGTAGGTCTATTGCTTTATTATGCATGGGGCTTTAATCTAATGTATCCCGGTTTTGAAGATGGGGATTCGGGCTTTCTAAAATTCGCAGGTTTTGGAATCGGAGCCCCGGATGGCGGTATGACGCCGGACTATGCAGACGGGGGATATACCTGGTGGACAGATTTCCTTTTCCAAGGGATGTTCGCGGCCACGGCAGCTACCATCGTATCAGGGGCCGTTGCCGAACGTATTAAAATTGGTTCCTTTATGATTTTCACCGTAGTCTATGTCGGATTGGTCTATCCCATCGTAGGTGCTTGGAAATGGGGTGGAGGTTTCTTGGATTCATGGGGATTCTATGACTTTGCGGGATCTACCTTGGTACATTCAGTTGGAGGATGGGCCGCCTTGGTAGCCATAGCCCTCTTAGGTGCCAGAATAGGGAAATTTGGGGACGATGGAAAACCCAAGGCCATTCCCGGCCATAGTATACCCATGGCAACGGCAGGTGTACTTATTCTGTGGCTGGGTTGGTTTGGATTTAATGGAGGATCCGTACTTTCCGCAGACCCGGAATTGACTTCCCTGGTGTTGGTCACTACATGTTTAGCGGCCGCAGCTGGCGGGATTGGTGCTTTTTTCCTTTCCACCGTACTCTATAAAAATTTGGACTTGACCATGTTCCTTAATGGAATCCTTGGTGGATTGGTAGGTATAACCGCGGGTGCGGATCTTATGTCCCCCAACGAAGCTGTGGTAATCGGTTTCATCGCCGGTCTAATCATCGTAGGTGGTGTTGCCCTCATAGATAAGCTGAAGTTGGACGATCCCGTGGGTGCGGTAACCGTTCACTTGATCTGTGGTATCTGGGGAACTTTGGCCGTTGGTATTTTTGGATCCATGGCCGGAGGAGGTCAATTTATGACCCAATTGTACGGTGTACTTATCATTGGAGCATTCTGTGTGGTTACTTCACTAATTATCCTAGGTGCATTAAAAGCCATTATGGGTCTAAGGGTATCCAAAGAGGAAGAAGTAGAAGGTCTGGATCTCCACGAACATGGTATGGACGCTTATCCCGACTTCACAAATGACTAATTAAAATGAGAAGGAAAACGGAGCGTTTGGCAGAACGCTCCGTTACTAAACCCTTTTCAAGAAAAGTTCAAATCATCATCATCAATACAAAATCCCTTTGGGATATCTAAAATCTAAACTTATGAAAACGATTATAAATACAAATTTCGTAAAAAATATAGTTCTTTTGGCCATTATGCTCGTTGGAGTAGTATCTTTTGCACAAGAAGAAGAGGAAGAAGAGAAAAAGTTTTCACTTAGCGGTACGGTAGACGTGTATTATCGTGCAAATCTAAATGCGGATAACTCGGCTCCAAATGGGACACCAAATGCCGCCCCGGGATCGTCTTTTGCCAACCTGCCGGGTTTTGCCTTGGGTATGGCCAATGTGATAGCTGGCTATGAAGGGGAAAAAGTAGGTTTTGTAGCCGATTTGGTGTTTGGCCCAAGAGGAACTGATGCCGTTTTCGCCTCCCCAATATACTCTGCAACCGGGGACATTGTTAACCAGTTGTATGCGTATTGGAATGTGAGTGATGCGGTAACCTTGACCGTTGGTAATTTCAATACCTTTTTGGGTTACGAGGTAATTTCACCGTCCGCAAACTTTAACTACAGTACATCTTACTTGTTTTCTTATGGACCCTTTTCCCATACCGGATTAAAAGCTGATTTTGCCTTATCCGATGATTTCAGTTTGATGTTGGCCGTAATGAACAGAACCGATGTTACCGAACTTAATCTGGATGGAAAATATGCCTACGGCCTACAATTGGGCTACAGTGGCCAATATTTGAACCTGCTTATTGACAATGGGGCCTACGAAATCGATTTTACCGGAGGCTTTGATCTTTCCGATTCATTTTTCCTTGGGATAAACGCCGCTTATTTCGATGGCGATGGTGCCGGGGACTTCGCCGGTGTAGCCCTTTATCCACAATTGGCAACATCTGAAAACTTCACTATTGGCCTTAGGGGGGAATACTTCACCGAGACCGATTTTTTTGGAGCCATTGGTGGGTCGGATGCTGATGGAGATGCCAGTGTTTTTGCCGTTACCCTTACAGGTAGTGCCACCATTGGTGACTTGATCCTAAAGCCCGAACTGCGTTTGGATAGTGCATCCGAGGAATCCGGAAACTTTCTGGATAGCGATTTAATGCCACAAAAAAGCCTTTCCTCATTCTTGTTGGCCGCTATCTATCAGTTTTAATCATTTAATTGGTTGATTTATTTATATATTTCGAGCAATCGAAGACCCCGGCATTGCTGCCGGGGTTCTTTATTTGGTGTCCGGTTCAAATGCCCTTACACCTGCCGAAACCTCAACATCCAAAGAATTGACGCTAGGTACTATGGGACAGGAATATTTCTTGTTATAGGCACAATACGGATTGTAGGCCCTATTGAAATCAATGACTATGGTATCTCCCCTTGGAATGCGTAAATCGATATATCGTCCACCGGTGTACGTTCCTTCACCATTGGTTTCGTCCGTAAAAGGTAAAAAGAGGTAATCTTCATAACCTTCCTGTAGCATCAATTCGGGATTTTGATAGATTTCCAGCCGATGTTTTTTCCCGTTCAGCACAAAATGGGCAATGCCATAGACTACTTCCTCGGATTTCCTATCCGTTGTAGTGGGCATTAAAAAAGGAACGGCATCGGGAGTACGAATCAGTTGGGCATGTACGATGAAGTTGGTATCCGGTGCAAAAAAATCCAAACGCTCAAAACTCTTGCGATACCTATCCGGTAAAGGTGAAACCTCCGGATCCTTGAACTCCGCGTTCAGTTCATCTTGAAAATTCAAAATATCCTGAATCGCATCGACCTGGGGCTCTTCTTGATTCTTTTGGGACAGGTCATGGTATCTTTTCCCCTGCTTGCAACCCAGAAAAAAACAAATTAGAATAAGAGTATACAATCGCATTGCGGCTCAATGTTTTTCCAAAAATACAATTTTAGGAATTCGAACTTTGATCGAACCGTTGTACATTGCCGTAAATTAAGATTAATGATCAAAATATATGGTATATTGATTTTTGTGTTGACCCTTGGGTCATGCAATGAGGTTAAAACTTCAAAAGCCCAACAGCCCGAACCCAAAGGGAAGGTATTTACGCTTGAACCGGATAGATATAATGTTGCTTTTTTGATTATGGAAGGCACCTACAACACAGAATTTACCACCCCTTTTGATATTTTTCAACATACCCGATATCGGGAGGGTATAAAGGCAATGAACACTTTTACCGTCGCAAATACTTTGGAGCCTATTACCACTTTTGAAGGTATACGAGTTCTACCTGATATGGATTATACCAGGGATTCCCTTCCCAAAATTGACATTTTGGTGATACCCAGCGCCGAGCATCATCTGGACACGGATCTAAGGGATACGGTTATGTTGAATTTTGTAAAACATGTAGATCGTGATGCCCTATTTATGACCTCTCACTGCGATGGTGCCTTTGTATTGGCCAAAGCCGGACTTTTAAACCGAGTATACTCTACCACCTTCCCAAGTGATATTGATCGGTACAAGAAAATGTTTCCAAATCTAAAGGTGAAGGACGAAGTTTTATTTGTCCATGACGGCAAGTACATAACGTCCGCTGGAGGTGCCAAAAGCTTTGAGGCGGCACTCTATCTATGTGAGTTATTGTACGGTAAGGAAATCACGGAGTCCATTGCCAAGGGCCTGGTCATAGATTGGAACCTGGAAGGAGTCCCAAGGTTTATTCGTCAATAATGTCATATCTGGCCTCCTTTAAATATTTCTCCACAATCTCATTGAACTGCGGTGTAATTCGCAACAAGGCCGTATTTTCCAAATTGTAAAGCTCCTTTTTGTCCTGGTAACCTTTCTTCAGGAGTTCCTCCAAATAGAACAATGCCGTTCCATAATCCTCTACTTTGGAGCTCTCGGAGATTATTTTCAGATAGTAGGAAAAGTCATTGGGTTCCGTAATGGTCTTTAGCATCCATAAAAAGACCAGGGCTTCTTGATCTATGTTGCTCTCCGCACTTATTATATCAATATTATCCTCTATAAGTGCATTAACAAAGCCTTTTAACCGTTTCCCCATTTGACGTTCAAATACTTTTGCGCTTTTATCGAACTTTTTAAGCTCCTCCATCTGATAATTCCACCAACCCAGATTATTGTAGTTATAGGTAAGTATATCCTCTTCCAAATAATATATATAATCTTCCTTAATAAGTGCTTCCTTAAAAAAAATGGCGTTTTGATCTCGATTTTGTGTTTTGAAAAGTTTGCTCCTTTTCAAGACTTTTTTGCTGTTGGCCAAAGAATCAACATTTAGATGGGGCCGGAACACATCAATTACTTCGTCCAATAATCCATTGGCAATCAAAGGTTTTTGGGAGGCAACCCAATTGTTAACCGCTACAAGATTCTTTTCATAGGCCTCCTTCACAAAGTCCCTATCGCTCGGTATATCTCCTTTTGCCAATGATGCCAACGTAAAAAATTCCATCGCCATGGAAAGATATTCCTGGGTAGGCCATTGATGCTCTCCTTCAAAAACCAAAAGTTGGTTGGGAAATCTTAATTTGTTCAATGTTTTTTCAAGGGCCAGCATCTCCGGATAATTGAAATCCGAATTTCCTACGATCCCAATAAATTGAAAGGGCCTTTTGCTGCTCAGAACCTCGGTATTGGCAACGGTGGCACCACAAGAAATAACACCTTGAACATTCTTTACAAAGGTAGGAACCAAGCTTGCAAAGCGTGCACCATTGGAAAATCCGGCGGTATAGCTTCTTCTTGCGTGTATAGGAAACATTGAAGAAATCGTATTGAACATTCTAGTGGAAATCAAGATATTCTGTGCAATGGATAGGCTGTCCCTGATATCATTGGAAGCCGCCAAGATATATTCTTCTTCCTCCGCTGCACCAGCGAACATACTTAAGGCTTGTTTTCCCCGACCCTTCATATCATATACAAAAATAACGGGCCATTTTTTTGAAGTATCAAAATTGGAGGGAAGGTACAGGGCAAAAGTCTCCGGTAGGGTGTCATGAACCTTAACACCATCGGTAATGGTTCCTTTTTTTAGGGCCAGTTGTTGTGCATGCGAAGTAAAGGCTACAGCAAGAGTCAGGAACAGTAAAAATCTCTTCATACCACTTATTTCATCAAAAATCCGGCCAAAACCGATCCTAGGGTTGTAGAAATCAGTTTCAAAGAAGATACACATCAATGCCAGCTACAAATTATTCTCCAATACGCCCGATTTCTATACCCTCGGAATATGCTACGGCTATGTTACTTCTATTAAACGCCCTTTTTATGGCTTTATTGGCAGCGAAAGTCACTTCCCAGAAGTCATCCGGAAGCACATATGGTCGTACTATTAGCTGAATGTTATGGGAATCAAAATTGAGAATTCCTATTTCCGGATTCGGAGTCTCCAATATTTTAGGGACCTCCTGCAATGCCACCTCTATTATTTCCTTCACTTTGGGAAAACTTTCCTCGTAGGGCATGGACACTTCCAATTCTAAACGGATCATTCCCTTTTCGGAATAATTGGTAACTACGGAATCTGTAATCTTGGAATTGGGAATGATCAAAATCTTGTTTCCCGGTGTCAAAACATCGGTACTAAAAATACCTATTTCCTTGACGCGTCCAAATTTGTCCTCTACTTGTATCCAGTCCCCTATCTTGTAGGGTTTCAAGGTCAGTATTAAAATACCGGAGGCAAAATTCCCCAAACTACCCTGCAATGCCATCCCTACGGCAAATCCCGCTGCCGCCAAAATAGCGACCAGTCCTGTAAGGTCTGCCCCAAGAATCGAGGCGATGACAAACAAAACCGCACCTTTTAGGATAATACTGGCGGTGGAAGATAAAAAGGGCCTTAATGTCTCGGAAAAGCCTGTCCTTTTTAAGGCAGCGGAAATCCACTGCACCAGTTTCCGCACTATCTTAAATCCTATCCAAAGAATGAAGCCCGCCGCAATAATCCGCGGAAGATAAAAAACGGCCTGATCAACGGCCATTTGAAAATACTCGTTTAGTTTATCCAATTCCATCAAATAAATTAAGTGATTAAATAAGTTATGGACAAATATCTAAAATTGTTTTTCAAACGAAGTACCCCCGAAATTGCGATTTAGAAGGACACCTTTTCCAAGGGAGCGTAAGAAACTACCTGTGACAGGACAATATGGGTACGAGTCTCCCCATATTGAATCAATTTATCGATGAAATTTTCCAAATGGAATTGATCCTTTAAAACGACTTCCATTACAATGTTTTCGTTCCCGGTAATCCGGTAACAGTTAACGACTTCATTTAGCGAGCCTACCATGGCCAGGAATGGCTTTAGTTTTCCCATAAACGCGCGTAACGTAATAATGGCCTTAAGTTGATACCCCGATCGGGAGTGGGAGACCACTGCTTTATAACCTTCCAGGATTCCTGCATCCTCCATCTTTTTTACCCGTTCCGCCACGGCGGGCGGGGAGAGACCCACTTTTCTACCAATATCCGCAAAGGATTCACGGGCATTCTGTTGAAGGCGCTCCAGTATCTTCCAATTCAAATCGTCAATCTTAATATTCAAGGTTTCTTGGTAAAAAAAATTAGTATTTAAAGCAAAAATACAAAATCGCCTTAAATTCCAAGGTAAACTTATGTTTTACGTTTGTAACTTTATGGTAACAAATTGCTAGTACAAGAAATAATGTCCTATCAGAGCCTTAGAAGTTTACCTGTCTACAGAAAGGCCTTGGAACTTTGCCATATGAGCAGGGAGATAGCCTCCTATGTATCCTTTAACAAGGATTTGTTGAAGTTGTATAAGTCCAACAGTCTTAGGGACATTATTGCCGATTCCTTATTGACCGATACCATTCTTATCCCACAAAAAATTGCCCAGGCCGAATCCTCAAACTCACTTTCCGAAAGGATGAAAAGTGCCACATACATCAATATTATGATACGAAACATTAATTCGTATTGTACTGGACTGGAAAAAGATGGGGTAAGGGAAAAGGAATACCTAAATCTTCTAAGGGAGGAAATACGTAGTTTTCGTCGGTCTTTCAAGGAATGGAGAAAATCCCTTTCCAACGATGAGGGCAGCAATTGGGGCTAGAACCTTAGCCTAGAATGCACTTCTTCGGAAAAACTCTCCCATTTGTTTGGCCGCCTATTTTTTATTGTCCTAATTTTGGGCAATAAAATACCAAACTTGAAAACAACCATTCTTATACACTGTCCGGATCAATCCGGAATTATTAGTGCAGTAACGGCCTTTATCCATCGCCAAGGCGGAAATATCATATATTTGGATCAGCATGTGGATAAGGAAGCCGATGTATTCTTCATGCGATTGGAAAGTGACTTTGAGCGGAATCTGCCGGATATCGCCAATTTCAACAAAGAGTTTGATGCTACTTTGGCACTGCCCTATCAAATGCAATGGTCCCACCATTTAGATGATGTAAAACCGAAAATGGCCGTGTTCGTATCCAAATACAATCACTGCCTTTATGACCTTTTGAGTAGATATAAGTCCGGTGAACTCCTTGTGGAAATTCCTTTTATTGTAAGCAACCACAATGATCTCACTTATATAGCCGAACAGTTTGAAATACCGTTTTACCACATTCCGGTTACCAAGGAAACCAAAAATATAGCGGAAAACGAACAATTGGACTATTTGAAAAAGTACAAGGTAGATTTCATTGTCCTGGCCCGATATATGCAAATCGTGACCAATAAAATCATAAACGAATACCCCAACAGGATCATTAATATACACCATTCATTTCTTCCTGCTTTTGCGGGGGCCAAGCCTTATCATGCCGCTTTTGGAAGAGGGGTAAAGATCATTGGCGCCACAAGCCATTACGTTACCGAGGAACTGGATGCCGGGCCTATTATAGAGCAGGACGTTACCGCTGTCTCCCATTCACATACCATTACGGATTTCATTGCCAAGGGACGGGATTTGGAAAAAATTGTTCTATCTCGGGCGGTACAACTTCATGTGAAAAGAAAGACCATGGTGTACAACAATAAAACGGTGATTTTTTCGTAAACATCAATACTAAAATGGACAAGGGAACTTTTGTGCCTTAAAAATCAAAACTTATGAACAGGAAGGTTTTTTTATTTCTTATTGTTTTTCAGTTTTTGTCCTGTGCCGAACTTCAGCAGGTCGTAAATCAACTTCCGCAAGGAGAGACCGGTATAGGAAGTGCACAAATTGCGGAAGGACTCCGGCAAGCCTTGAATGAGGGAGTGGACAAACAAGTATCAAAACTTACCCTTGAAAATGGCTTTTTTAAGAGTGAACTGGTAAAAATACTGCTGCCCGCAGAATTGCAAAAAGTGGACAAAACCTTGCGGGATATCGGTCTTGGTAATTTGGCGGACGAAGGGTTGAGAATATTGAACAGGGCCGCAGAAGATGCAGTAGGTGAGGCTACCCCCATTTTTGTGGATGCCATTAAGGGCATTACATTTTCGGATGCTAGAAATATATTGATGGGAGATGAGGATGCGGCGACCCAATTTCTTAAAAATGGAACACAAACAGCGCTCTATGCCAAATTCAACCCCATAATCCAACGTTCCTTCGAGAAAGTCGGGGCCGACAAAATATGGAGCAATCTGATCAATAGGTATAACAACTTACCTTTTACCAACTCCGTTAATCCAGATTTAACGGATTATGTTACTACGCAAGCGCTGAACGGGGTCTATACCATGATCGCAGTGGAGGAAAAAGAGATTCGAAATAAGGTATCTGCAAGAACAACCGATATTTTAAGAAAGGTATTTGCGTTGCAGGACTAACAAGATTTATTTGTGTTTTCCCTGCAATATATCCAATGATAATTCGTTGTTAAGGAATAAAGGGTTTGTACATTGCTTATGTTCAGAGTTGACCTTTTTGAAAAGACCCTTTAAAGACTTCGTACTGAATTGTTTGAGTTAGTAATTTTTTGAGTTAGTTAGTTTTAAAACCGGTGGGAGCACCGGTTTTTTTATGGTTTTCGCAATCGATACCCCATTCTATTCCATTCTTCCAAATTCTTGTCTTTTACAGGTTCCTACAACACTTTGTCTGAAGTAAACTATTATCGGGGCTTACTTCTTTTAAGAAAATTTTAAGGTCTTATGGTGCTTTATTTTTCTAAATTAAACTAAGCTAATTCACCGATTCATAAATGAGGCCTATAGGAATAATCTTTACATTCTTACTATTGTTAGGCAATTCTACCAAGGCTTCGGCGCCCCATACAGTTGACTTCCCGTATGGGCAGGGTGGAGAGAACATAGCTACATTACTACATAGAAAAGCGGATAGTCTGTTTGTGGAACGTAGCTATGCCAAAGCGGTCAAGGAGTTCAATAAACTATTGGCATATCCAGAAATTGAGCAGGCACCCGTTCTTAAGAAAATGGCAGTTAGCCAGGCGGCCTTGGGAAACAATGTTGAGGCAGCCAAATATGTCGAGAAATATCTATTACAGGATTTTAAGCCCGCAATCCTTTCGGATACCAATTTTGATAATGTAAGAAATACTGAGGCATTTAAGGCGATAGTACAAAAATATGTCCCAAAATTCAACTTTTGGTCGTTTCTATACCTTTATGTAGCGCTTATTGGCTTTTATATTGCCGCAATAATACATTTTAACAAAAAAATTGAAGTCACCGCCAAAATACTTATTAGCAGCTTTATTTTTATCCACTCGTTCTTCATTTTACACATTTTTGTGAACCTCACCAATAATCACTACAAATACCCCCACACGTATGCGACGTCCACCTGTTTCTCGTTTTTGTATGGACCCTTACTCTATTTTTACTTCAAAAGAATTGCCCAAGAGTATAAGTTTAAAAGTAGAGATCTACTTCATTTGGCCCCTACACTTTTGTTTTTGGTCTATGTGTTTCCCATTTATATAATGTCGGGTGAGGAAAAGCTAAAATTACTGTTGGATAGGGTTACCAGTGGGCGGAGCGTTCTCGATATAACCATAATCGTATTGAAATTGTCCTCTCTTGCCATCTATGGCTTCTTCATACGAAAAATTTATTTACAGACTAGACAGAACAGGGGCCTAACTAAGGAAAATAGAATATGGCAAAAAAACATATTCAGAATTCATGTCATGTATGTTTTTTGCTATGCCGCCTATGGGATTTTGCTCAGTAATAATATTACATCCGGTTTTCTATATCATATGCAGGTAATCAGTATGGCTTCCATGGTAATGTACGTTGGTTATTCAGCCAATGTACAACCCAACGTTTTTAGCGGTTTGTATCACTTCAATGATGCGTTGTTCTTCAAATATGAAAAATCCGGTTTAACCGACAGTCTGTCCAAAGAACTAGGGGAAAAATTAATTCATTTGTTCGATACCGAAAAAATATATAAGGAGAGTGATATTAATCTGGAGATGGTAGCAAAGCGGTTGGACACCACTCGCCACAATGCCTCACAGGTAATCAATGAACACTTTAACATGAATTTTCATGAACTTGTGAACAAATACAGGATTCGGGAAGCCAAGGATATATTGAACAGCGATAAGAAAAAAAATCTGAATATTATCGACATAGCCTATGAGGTGGGTTACAATAACAAGGTCACCTTTAACAAAGCCTTTAAAAAAGACACAAGCCTTACCCCAAGTGAATATCAAAAAACTTCCGTGAAGACCCCGGCGTAAAAAATTCGTAAGCTTTTATCGGAAACGTAAACGTTTATAAGACTTTCCCTAACTAACGATTTGGCGTTATATTTTGGACGCTCATGAATTCAAGATTTTGTAAAAGCAGCTCTGCCGGTAATATTCTTAAAATTTTACTTTTTTCTCATTTTTAGAGTAATATATTTGAATTAGTCATCAAAACCAGTGGGGCTGCATTTTATTTTTCCTTCCTATTGCTTTTTCGAACTATGCAGATAACTCCAAAAAAAATCCTTCAAGAAAATACAGATACCTCTCCTTAGGAAATAGTTAGCGTTAAAATCCTAGTAACAGCCTCTAGGTACAACTGACCAAATCTTTCATTTTAATACAGAATATAACATATAGCGGTGAAATTGTTACGAAAGGTAAAACAAGCGTAAACATTTGTCGGAAAAGTAAACGTTTATAAGATTTTCCTTATAACCGCATAAGAGCATGTTACTTTGAGGGCGAATGACTAATAAAATGTTAAAGTAGCTCTAAATTCACCATTACTTATTCGCAACTGTACTTTCAAAATCTTCATCTCATCTTTTGAGCAAAGGTTTAAATCGAATCCCTGAGCAATTTAGGTCTTTACTTTTCATATTTCTTAGTCTGTTCATGACTAACCTGAATAAAACTATTACGTATGAAAAAACAATTGAAGCCTGTGCTTATGCTTTTCCTGATAGGGATGTCGTACGCATACGCACAAGAAAAAACGGTAACAGGTAATGTAACCGATCAGAATGCCATCCCGCTACCTGGCGTTAATATTTTGGTAAAGGGCACCACTTCCGGGACCCAATCCGATTTTGATGGTAATTACACCATCCAGGTCGAAGAAGGACAGATCTTAGTATTCTCCTATTTAGGACAAAAAACCACCGAGTTGACCGTTGGTACCTCAGATACCATTGATGTCCAAATGGAGGAGGACGCATCCCAATTGGAAGAAGTCATTGTAGTAGGTTACGGTTCACAATCCAAAAGAAAAATAACGGATAATATTGCTACGATATCCTCGGATCAGATAAACGAAATCCCTACCCCCAGTCTCCAGAGTGCACTTACGGGAAAGGCTGCCGGTGTACGTATTACCCAATTGAACGGCAAGGTAGAAGGGGGTATTAAAGTACGGGTCAGGGGTGTGGCCACCATATCCTCTTCCCAAGAACCATTATATGTAATTGATGGTGTACCTCTGACCAATGCAGACGAGTCCATCAACGATTCCCCAATAAATCCGTTGGTATCGTTAAACCCGAATGACATTGAGTCCATTCAAATTCTAAAGGATGCCTCATCAGCGGCCATTTACGGTGCTCGAGGTACCAATGGCGTCGTTTTGATTACCACAAAACAGGGTAAGGAAGGCAGGACCAAGGTATCTATCAACTCATCCTATGGTTGGAGTACCGCTACCAATAAACTCGATTTTCTAAATGCCGCCCAATATAGGGAACTCTTCTTGGAAGCAGGACTCAACAACGGTTTTACCGAACAAGAAATACAAGATCAATTTGATTTTTATTCCAACGGACAGGCCAATGTGGACACGGATTGGCAAGACCTTGCCTTAATTGACGGATCTATAGAGGATTTTGGGGTATCCATATCAGGTGGTGGTGCCAAGACCCGTTTTTTCCTTTCATCGGGTTACAACAAGACCCATGGTATTGTACGGGGCAATATTCTGGAACGGTATTCCCTGAGGGGAAATTTTGACCATGATATCTCCGATAAATTCAAAACGGGCCTCAATATGACGATTTCAAAAACCAAGATCAACAGGATATCCAATGATAATGCTTTTGCCACTCCCTTACAGGCCGTTGCACAGGTACCTGTTTCCCCTGCTTATTTGGAAGATGGCATAACGCCCAACAACGATACCACGGAATACTATAACTTCCTAACGGAACAGTTCAATGGCAGTTTTGAGACCAATATGTGGAGGATCATTGCAAATACATATTTGCAATATCAGATAGTACCTGAACTTAACTTTAGGTCGGAAGTAGGCTATGACCTAAGTGTACAGCTTGCTGAACGCTTCTCGGGCAGTTTAACGGAATTTGCTTCCGTTGGTGGATTCGGAACCGCCAATACCGTGGAAACCGAAAGATATGTATTGACCAATTACTTTTCCTACAATAAAGTCTTTGGGGAGCGATTTGATTTCGAGGCTACGGCGGGTATGAGTTTTGAGGAGAGCAGAAGAAGGCTTCAATTCATCCAGGCCCAAGGTTTTCCTTCGGACGACCTTGAAACCCTCAACAGCGCCTCGGAAATCGTAGCGGGAGGATCCAGTAGAACAGCTTTCAATTTCTTATCGTATTTCGGTAGGGCAAGTCTCGCCATTGACAATAAATATCTATTTAAGGGTAGTTTACGATATGATGGTTCCTCCCGATTCGGTGCCGACAACCAATTCGGAATCTTCCCTGCAGCCTCTGTTGGCTGGATTGTTTCCGAAGAGAATTTTCTAATCGATTCAGAAACGCTTTCCCTCCTAAAACTTAGGGGTAGTTGGGGGGTAACCGGTAATGCTGGAATCGGTGATTTTGCAAGTCTAAGTCTTTTCCAAGGCTCCCCATATAACCAAAGGGCGGCACTGGCACCCACCCAGTTGGGCAATCCCGATGTAAAATGGGAGAAGACCACACAGGTAGATATAGGTCTTGATTTTGGCTTTTTCAGCAATAGGATATCCGGGGAAATCGACTATTATGTAAAGAATACCAATGATCTTTTGCTTAATGAGCCTATTCCCGGCACTACCGGTTTTGTGAATATTACAAGAAATGTAGGCGAGTTGAGGAATAGAGGTCTTGAATTTGTCTTGAACACCAGGAACATCCAGACCGAAAATCTACGTTGGAGCACTTCTTTGAATATCTCAACTTTGGATAATGAGGTGACAAGCTTGCCCGGTGGGGATATCATTGAGGGTAGAAACATTGTACGGGAAGGAGAAGTCTTATCCTCCTTCTACATGGTGGAGTATGCCGGGGTAAATTCTGAAAATGGGGACGCCCTTTTTGTATTGAACACCCCTAATGCCGACGGAACCTTGAATAAGAACACGACAAACAATTTTAACGAGGCGCAGCGTATCATAGCAGGCAGTCCTTACCCAGATTTGATAGCGGGTCTATCTAGCAACCTAAACTACAAAAATTTGGACTTTTCGTTCACCTTTCAAGGAGAATGGGGTGCAAGCATTTATAATGATTCTGGAAGATTTCAATCCGGTAATGCCCGCTTTTTTGACAATCAAACAGCAGACCAATTAAACCGATGGCAACAGCCCGGGGACATCACCAATGTTCCCCAGGCAAGACTGTTCTCGACCAATGGACAACAACCGTCTACCCGATATTTGGACGAGACAGACTTTATCCGTTTGCGTAACCTTACTTTGGGCTATACTATTCCAAAAGACGTGACCCAAAAATTTCATATCGATAGATTGCGCGTCTATTTTTCGGGATTCAATTTATTGACATTTACCGATTACATAGGATACGATCCCGAATCAACAGCGGATTTCAATGATGCCTTGAGCGATATTCAAGTTGGTGAGGATTTCTATTCCGCTCCCCCGGCCAAAACCTATACCATTGGACTAAACATTGACTTTTAAATCAATACAAATGAAAAAGATTCTATATACAATACTTGTCGTTTTTGTAATATCAAGTTGCGAGGATAACTTGGATCTACTACCAGAACAAAGTCTGTCCCCTGAAGCAGTAGTTTCAAATGCAGCCAATCTTGAAAACCTCCTGGTAGGTCTATATGACGAAGCGGCACATGGTAGCGCGGAAACCCCCTCCTTTGAAGAAAACATTTACGGGGGAATCTTGACTTTGTCCGTTGAGCTTTGGGCCAATTCCGGTGAATTGGCATTTAACGGGACTTTTGAGGAACCGGCAGAGTTCAATGAAAAAGCCATTTTAACAGACAATGTAAATGCTAGGGATATATGGTTAAACGCCTATGAAGTAAACAACCAAGCCAATATCATCTTGGAAAATCTAGATGTTGTAGAGGATGCTGCCACCAGAAGCAGGATTGAAGGTGAGGCCAAGTTTTTGAGAGGTTTGATGTATTTTGACCTAGCAAGAATATATGGCCTACCGTACGAGGCCGGACAATCAAACACTCAACCTGCCGTTCCTATCGTATTAAGTGCCGTAACGGATGCTTCGGAAGTTGAATCTCCAAGCCGAAATTCAGTAGAGGAGGTATATAGCCAGGCCATTTCAGATTTGACGGAAGCCTACGACCTATTGCCGGAGAGTAATGATGTTTTTGCGGATAGGTACGCTGCCCAAGCCCTCTTGGCCCGACTATATCTGCAGCAAGAGAACTATGCGGCGGCCAGGGACGCGGCCGATGATGTACTCCAGAACAGTGGCCACACCCTTACAGTAGATTTTGCCTCGGCCTTCAATAACGATGAAGATTCCACTGAGGACATTTTTGCGTGGCAGATTACCGCCCAGGATGGGGAGAACGACATGAATACCTTTTGGGCAGGAGATGATTTTGGAGGCAGGCCCGGAAATCCCGATGTAGGCATTAATCCCGAACATTTCGATATTTATGATGACCCCAACGATCAACGGAGCATGTTTTTCTATGAAACAACCGGTGGAACGGCTACTACAAAATGGCAGGGAGAATTTTCCAATATTCCGTTTTTACGATTGGCCGAGATGCATTTGATTCGGGCCGAGGGCAACTTTCGAGAAGGCACCTCGGTGGGATTGTCCCCGGAAGATGAAATAAACGCCCTAAGAGCTAGATCCGGGGCTGGGGCTATTATCGGTCTATCGTTACAGGATATTCTCGATGAACGCAGACGGGAGTTATCATTTGAGGGTTTTTCCCTCCATGACATAAAACGATTAAAGGGCACTGTTGGAAGCCTAAACTATGATGACAACTTCCTGGTTGCACCTGTTCCCCAAAGGGAAACCGACTCCAATCCCAATCTTGGTCAAAATCCAGGATACAACTAGATTATACCTTAATACACTGACTAACTCTGACTAAAAAGACGGCCAAAAAATGAACTTGGCCGTCTTTTATCCTATTTTCAACTATAAAAAAGCATAGAAATCCGATTATCCGTTTTTTTTGAAGATAGAAAAGTTAATCCAACAACATCCATTTGACGTAAAAAACACGTAAACATTTATCGGAATCGTAAACGTTTATAAGCCTTTCCCCGAATTGATAGAAGAAGATGTTATTTTGACAAAACAACCAGTTAAATGTAAAGCGGCCCTGAAGCACTTACTCTTAAAAAACTTTCTGTCTCAATTTTTAGGGTAATTATTTGAATTAGCTATCAAAATATTCAGGGTCGCAATTTACATATCGATACTACCTAGGAAGCTTCAATAAAATTACGCGAAACCCATACTATTGATCATCCCTCGTGTAGAGTCCGTCAAAAACCACGTTGGATACCTTGCCTTCATGTAAAACTTCCCAAAGTTGGCGAACGGTACCGTTTCCGTTCAATGTCCAGGTAATTCTATTTTTGTAGGTGTTTCCATCGGTATGTACAAAATCCTCGGATGTGAGAATCATTTGATTTCCCACTTTATTGCCCTTCAACTTTAAATGGTTTCCGAGATTATCCACCCAAAGCTGTTCCCATTGCTGCGTTTTTGAATTATAGAAGTTTAAGCTTGTTCCCGAAAAATTTCCCTTGGAACTGGTCCAATGTTCCCTAAGAACACAGCCATTCTCAACGCTTTCAATTCTATTTCTGCCTACAAAAGACCCTTCGGCATCAGTTACCTTCCAGGTACCTATCCAAAAATTAAAAGCCTTATGGTTGTCCGTACAACAAGGGCATGAGTCTTCCTGTGCCCATAATATAGAGTAGCTTCCCCATAAAATAAAAACAATGAAAAAGTATAGCTTAAATCCGGACAATGTAAAGAAATTTGGATTTTTAGGAACTCATATCGGCCACATACTGTATGACCACATCATTGAAAAGCTTGGGTTGCTCTACATTTACCACATGACCACAGTGTTCGATCAATAAAAGACTGGAACTACTTTGCCGTTGAACAACTTTTTTTATGGAAGGCAAAAAGAGGTAATCTTCTCCCCCCATTACATACAGTGTTGGTATTTTCAAATCAACGGCCCTAAAAAAGCGCAAAAGTGGATTTATCTGAGCGGATAATTTAAACAACTTCACAAATTCCCTTTGATATAGCTTTTTGGCCTCATGTACCAAGATAGATCGGGATTCCCTATGATTACTATCAGGCATTATTATAAAAGTGAAGAATCTATACAACCATAGATACGGCACAACATTCTTAAAAACCTTTCCAAAGCCCATTAAAAACTTGAACCTAATATCCAGTTTCATTATGGCGCCGCCCATGACCATACTCTCCACTCTATGGGGATATTTTTCCGCCAGATTCCGAATCAAAACCGTTCCCAAAGAAATTCCTATAAAATGGGATTTTTCAATTTTTAAATGATCAATCACTTCAACGATATCGTTGGTAATGGAATCAAAATCATATTTTTCGCTAAACACCCTTTTAAGACTGGGTTTTGAGTTACCATGCCCCCTGAGATCCAACAGCAGCACATTAAAATGCTTTCTAAAATCCCTTACCTGTTTGAACCATATGGAGGAACTCCCACCTGCCCCGTGTACAAAAGTAACCCAGGTAGCGGAATCCTTGTGGAGATGTGTGGTATAGTTTAGCAAAGTGTTCTCTAAAAAGCCCCTGTTTTAGAGCAAATTGCAATGTATTAAATCTTTTTGTTGTATTCTCTTCCCAATGGTATTTTTTATGAACAAAAACGCAGTTCTTTGAACATCCTTTAAGGAAATAGTTAAAACTTAGCCAAATTACCTAGATTTTAGTTGTATGAGGCAATACCAGAACATCCAAAACCTGTTTACGGCCGTATATTTGTAAGAACAAAAAATTGATTATGGAAAAACAGTATTGCAGAGTAGGAACGGTTACCCCCTTAACTCCAGGAAGAAAAGCTATTGCCCTTTTGGAATATCAGTATCAAAATTTCATGGACAAGGCTTCAAGGGATTATGCCGATACTAGATTAAGCGAGTTTTTTGAACAAAAGGCATTAAAAGTCAAAAAGACTTTGGAAAGCTTGATGCAATAACATCATTTGAGCCTTTCCAGTTCTTCGGCCATTTGAACTTGCAAGTCCTTTGCCTTTTCGGTTGCTACTTGGACATAATCTTCTTTTCCGGACGCATAAATAATGCCACGGGAAGAATTTATCAAAAGCCCAACGTTTTTGTTCATACCGTATTTACAGACCTCACTTAGACTCCCTCCCTGTGCCCCTACTCCGGGAACCAAAAGAAAACTATCGGGAACGATCTTTCGAATATCCAGTAAATAGGAAGCTTTTGTAGCCCCTACCACATACATTAAATTCCTTGAATTGGAGTAACCCCTTGAAGTCTCCAGAACAGTTTTGTACAACGCTTTGCCATCCACCAATTTGGTTTGAAAATCATAGGCCCCTTCGTTGGAAGTCAAAGCCAATACTATAGTATGTTTATCCGTAAACGCCAAGAAAGGCTCAACGGAATCCTTTCCCATATAAGGGGCAACCGTTATGGAGTCAAAATCCAAATCTTCAAAAAAGGCTTTTGCATAGCGGGTGGAGGTGTTACCGATATCTCCCCGTTTGGCATCCGCAATGGTAAAAATATCAGGATAGTTTTTATTCAGATAGGCAATAGTCTTCTCCAGTGCTTGCCAGCCCTTGAGGCCATAAGCTTCATAGAATGCAATATTAGGTTTATAGGCCACGCATAAATGATGGGTAGCATCAATGATAGCCTTATTAAAGGTAAAAATCGGATCCTCTTCTTCCAAAAGATGTTGTGGAATCTTCTCCAGATCCGTATCCAAACCAATGCAGAGAAAGGATTTTTTTAGGTGTATTTGTTCAATGAGCTGCTGAGTGGTCATATTTTGGACATCCTCGAGCACAGCCGAGGTTTTTTAATACTTATGTAAATGTTTCCCCGGGGCTGCGCCCGAGCATTTAAAAATCTATTTAAAAAATCTCCGAAGCTTCCCTTAACTTCTCCGTATTTTCAACCAAGCTCAACTCGTCGATAATTCTTTGGATATCCCCATCAATGATGTTCTGCAAGTCATACAGGGTAAGTCCGATGCGATGATCCGTAACCCGGCCTTGGGGATAGTTATATGTCCTGATCTTGGCAGATCGATCTCCGCTACTCACCTGGGAATTTCGTTTGGCCGCATCTTCTTCCTGCTTTTTTGCCAGTTCCAAATCATATAGGCGGGAACGCAACACCCTAAACGCCTTTTCCTTATTCTTATGTTGTGATTTCTGATCCTGGCACTGCGCCACCAAACCGGTAGGAATATGTGTTAAGCGAACAGCCGAATATGTTGTGTTCACGGATTGTCCGCCTGGACCGGAGGAGCAGAAAAAGTCGATTCGTACATCCTTGGGGTCTATTTGTACATCAAAATCCTCGGCTTCGGGAAGCACCATTACCGTTGCCGCACTTGTATGGACCCTCCCCTGGGTCTCGGTCTGGGGTACACGCTGAACACGATGAACCCCGGCCTCAAATTTCAGTGTACCATAAACGTCTTCCCCGTTCACTTCAAACTGGATTTCCTTATAACCGCCACTGGTACCCTCGCTCAAATCGATGACATTGGTCTTCCAACCTTTGGATTCACAGTACTTGGTATACATCCGAAAAAGGTCGCCTGCAAAAATACTCGCCTCGTCCCCCCCGGTTCCCGCTCGGATTTCCACTACCACATCCTTGGCATCTTCGGGATCCTTGGGTATAAGCATCAATTTGATTTCCTCTTCCAATTGGGGCAGGGCCTCCTTGGCCTCCTCCAATTGCATTTTGGCCATTTCCAGCATCTCCGCATCGCTCCCATCCGAAATAATCTCTTCCGCTTCCTTAATATTCCCTGTCAATTCTATATACTGGTCCCGTTTGGCCATAAGATCTTTAAGATCACTATACTCCTTGGTCAATTGTACATAGCGCTTTTGATCCGCAATGACATCAGGCTGGATTATAAGGTCGGAGACCTCATCGAAACGCTGTTTTACAATGTTTAACTTTTCTATCATAACCCATTCCACTAAGATTGCGAATTTACGATAAAAAGAGACAAGAACATAGGCCGCATTGGTATAGGAAAACAGATGTCCATAAGACATAAATACAGAACAATGTAGATATTTTCCTTCGGTACAAACCTTAAGGTTCCCTGGTTCAAAAAATCAATCCCCAACAAAAGTCGTTCCCAATGTCATTATAAAAGCGTTAAGTCCATCACTTCGATCGTAGGCGTTAAATCGAAGGTCGACCGACTTTAAGCCAAAAGTGAGTAGCTTGGCCTTTGTAAAAATATCCTTATAACGAATACCCATACCGTATTGATGGGCGTTGTATTGGGATAGGTCATAGTCCGAAGTATAAAAATCAAAAGTGGAAAGCGCCGTTTCCTTGGCATAAAAATAATCCGCCGCGGTTTGGGTATAGTATCTGTAGGCCGGATATAGGGTAAAGCTATCATTGAGTTTTATGGGAACTTCCAAACTTGCTGTATGTGCGGTAATACCCCAATCATCCGTATAGAATCTGTAATAACTTCGCAGCACAAAAACATCGTTTAAAAAATAGTTCAAACGGGCACCTATAGGTAGTTTAAATCTGCTTTCCGGTAAACGTTCCACATCATCGGCCAACTGAAAATCCTCAATAAAAAAATCATTGGCATCTTCAAAATAGACCCGTTGAAAAGGTGTACTCAACAATCCCCTTTGTAACACCAAATCGGCAAAGAGCGAAGCCTGTATTCTCTTTCCCAAAATCTGGGAAAGCCCTAGGGATAGGGCGTATGAATTTCGATTTTCTTGATCAAAGGCGACAAAGGAAGGCATATATGTACCATTCCCCGAAATACGGCTGTCAAAAAAACCATCCCTAAGTTCTATGGGATACTGTGGGTTCCAGCTATCAAAATATAGCTGCCCACTAATGGACACTTCCGTATTTTTTTGATTGAGCAAACGGGTATATCCACCTCCAAAACCAATGGAAAAATAATCATACTCGGAGGACACATATGCATTTCCCGTCCATACTGAGTTTCGATCATCGGAACTGTGTTGGTATGAGGGATTAAAATGTACCAATTGATCTTTACGTGAAGCTCCGGAGGACGCACTAAACGGGCTTACTTGTCTATTGGGGTTCCCATCCAATGGATTTACATTACTGGACGATGCCGAGGTATACGCCGAAATTCCCACGTCAACGGTGAGTACATCGTCTTCGTTCATAGGAATCTGGACTACAATACTGGAGGTGGCATCAGTAAGCTCTTCAGTACCCTCCCCTCCTGTGACCGCCGCATTGTTGCCATCCTGTCCGTAATAACTGAACAACAAGTCGATTTCAGTGGTTTCCAAGACCCTTTTTTTATACCCAGTGGACTCATTTTGGGAGAAACCTAGTGAGGTAACTATTGCAAAAATGAAAAATGAAGTTCCTTTCAATGAAAAAAGTTAAGAGGTTGTTCCCAAAGACTATGACTACTACTAATTATTGAATTTGAATGTTCCAAGTTTAATTTTACCAACTACTTCCGAACATTAATTACGTTCCCTGTTGTCAAAAATCAATTGCATCCGCAACCTCCCCCGCTCTTGCCACCATTAGCCCCGGAAGCACCTTCTCGATAAATTTGAAAGTTGGTCTCAAAACGCTCGCTTCCCTTGGCGGACAACAACATTTCCTCATCGTTGATATATACCTTGTCATATTCCCTTACAACCACACAGGACGTTAAAAAAAGAACGGACAATAAAAGGAACAATACTTTCTTCATGTTTTAAAGTTAGGGATTATTCTCGAACATAATCCCATTGCTTTTGTGGATCTTGTTGTTGTCATCTACGAGAATAACCTCTGTACCTCCCAACTGATTAATCAGCGCAAGTCCGGCATCTCTCCCCATAATGAAAACAGCCGTTGCCAAGGCGTCACAAAGCTCGGCGCTTTTGGAAAAAATGGAAACGCTGTTGACTCCGGAAGAAGGCCAACCCGTTCTCGGATCTATGATATGCGTATATTTTTTGCCTTTGAACACCACATACTTTTCATAATTACCGGACGTAGCCACGGAAGATTCCACGATAGGCAACCATGAAAAAATCTTATCCTTGCTCAAAGGGTTGGCAATACCGATCAACCACTTCTCGCCACTTGCCTTGGTACCCCAAGTGGTAAGGTCTCCTGCGGCATTTATAATGCCCGCTACGACCTGCTTGGAAACCAACAACTCCTTGGCCTTGTCCGCAGCATAGCCCTTTCCTATGGCCCCAAATGAAATTTTCATCCCTTTTTGCTTCAAAAAGACCGTCTGCTCGTTCGGATCCAAAATAATCTTTTTGTGCCCAACCCTGGCGACGGAGTTTTTAATCTCCGTTTCGGTCGGAAGATATTTCATGCTGCCATCAAATTTCCAAATCAGATCCATGGAGGCGTATGAGATATCAAAAGCCCCATCGGTAATCTCAGAGATTTGCTTGGCCCTTTCAATAAGTTTAAATAGCTCAAAACTTACCTTGACCGGTTTTATCCCGGCATTTTTATTGATCAACGAAGTCTCGGATTCCGGATCCCAGGATGAAATCATTTTTTCTATCCGGGTAATTTCTGCCGCAGCCTCTTCGATATTGATGTATCCCATCTCCTCCGTAGCGGCCACTACGGTAATATCAAAACGACTACCCATTAGGCCCATGGTCTTTTTGACCGTAACGTACTTACGCTCTTGTCCATGGCCTATTATGGTCAACAGACCAAAGAGCAGGGTCAGCAGCAGTCTCACTTTAAAAATGTGTTTAAAAGTGAAATATACTCTCCCGGGGAGATTTTCCGGTAACCTATTCTCCCCAAAACCTTTTGATCCTTGTTAAGAACCAGAACCAATGGAAAATGTCCATCGGGGTTAAACGTATCGGCCAACCCCTGGTTTTCAATTTTTGTTTTTTCCGGTAATTGATTTACTTTTTTTCTGGGAAAATCAGCCTTGTAGAGTACGTAATTATCCTGGGCATGAATCTTAAAATCCTGGGATTGCCAAATGTTCCTATCCAATTTGATGCAAGGTGCGCACCAGTCAGATCCGGAAAAGACCAAAATTATGGGTTTATCCTCATTTTGGGCACTGGCCAAGGCATCCGAATAGCTGGGGTGCCAGTTTTGGGCATAGGCCATAACGGATAAAAGAAATACCACTATGTAGGTCAGTTTTCTCAAGATATTCCTTTAGGGCAAAATATCGACTCAAATCATTCAAAGACACGAAGTGTGTCTCCGTTCACTTCTGTATTAAATATTTTTAAGGGTCTGGCCGGGTTACTATCTACCTGATTTAGAGGAGTACCATCCTGATCAAAGCGCGAACCGTGAACATCGCAAAAAAAGATACCCCCATCAACATTGGCAAAACGCACCTGATCATAGGCTTCGTGGCTACACACCTGACTTGCGGCTACGAATTCACCTTCCAGATTTTTAACGACAACAACCAAATTTTTAAGGATGAAGTCCCCATTGCTCATTAATTTGGCTCCCTCTTCAGAGGTCAGATCAATGGTAAAATCCACTCCCGAGGGTACTTCGGCTATATTGCCTGGTGTATCATCACCGTTGGAGCACCCATGTAAACAGGGAAATGTAATGGCAAAGGCCGCTCCGGCCCCTATACTTCTTAGAAATTCCTTTCGTTCCATAGCATTATATTTACTATAAACAACGTAGCATTTGGGGTAATCGTATGCCTTAATATTCGAAGGTGCCAAACTCACTTATAATGGTGAGTTTTTTGGTGGTATTTTCCTCGACCCGACCCACGATTTGGGCTTGAACCCCAAAACTTTCGGAAATGCTTATCAAATCCTGTGCCACGACTTCATTGACATAAAGCTCCAGACGATGGCCACAATTAAAAACTTGATACATTTCCTTCCAATCTGTCCGGGATTGCTCCTGAATCAATTTAAATAATGGTGGAAGCGGGAAAAGGTTATCCTTGATAACATGAAGGTCATCAATAAAATGAAGTATCTTGGTCTGGGCACCTCCGCTACAATGCACCATTCCATGTATATCCTCGGAAGTGTATTTTTCCAAAATCCCTTTTACTATAGGTGCATAGGTACGCGTTGGTGAAAGCACCAATTTCCCTGCATCCGATGGGGATCCCTCAATAATATCCGTTAGTTTGATGTTTCCAGAATATACCAATTCCTCCGGAACCGCGGCGTCATAGCTCTCCGGGTATTTCTCGGCCAGATATTTGGCGAAGACATCATGCCGGGCCGAGGTCAACCCATTGCTTCCCATACCCCCATTATATTCCTTTTCATAAGTGGCCTGTCCATAGGAAGCCAGGCCAACAATGACATCACCAGCCTTGATATTGGCATTGTCAATGACAGCACTCCGTTTCATCCTTGCGGTCACCGTGGAATCCACGATTATGGTACGCACCAAATCCCCTACATCCGCTGTTTCTCCCCCTGTGGAATGAATGGTAATACCGTATTCCCTTAAATCCGAAATCAATTCCTCGGTGCCATTAATGATGGCCGAGATTATTTCGCCAGGGATCAAATTTTTGTTCCTTCCTATTGTTGATGAGAGCATTATGTCGCCCACGGCCCCAACACATATCAAATCATCTATGTTCATTATCAGCGCGTCTTGCGCTATGCCCTTCCAGACCGAAATATCCCCGGTTTCCCTCCAATACATATAGGCCAAGGAAGACTTGGTTCCGGCACCGTCCGCATGCATCACCAAACAGTATTCATCATCCTTTGTTAAGTAGTCCGGGACAATTTTACAGAAGGCCTTTGGAAACAGGCCTTTGTCCAAATCTTTTATGGCACCGTGTACGTCTTCCTTGGAGGCGGAAACACCGCGTAGGTCATATCTTTTTCTATGGGTGGAACTCATGGTCTTTATTTGGTCAAAAATAGTTGAATTGGGGGAATACGCCTAGTTTGGGGTCTAAAAGATCTGGAATATCCGGAAGTCGGTAAGTCGATATTTCAGGATTTAATCTTTTTTGAGATGAAATAGCATTTATCCTTGGTTTGGAATCCAATATTTTTTGGGTTCACAAAAATTATCCGTCCAGATGGAGCCCGACCTTATTTGGTAAACAAGAGTTCCCTGTATTTGGTCAATGGCCACTCGGCATCATCCACCAAACGCTCCAACTTATCGGAGTGGTAGCGTATCCTATCAAAATAGGGGCGTATATTATCGCAATAGGCCGTTGCTTTTTTGGTTAAATCGGTAAGGGTATTGGCTTTCTTTCTTGCCTCTACCATATGATCCGTATTCTTTTTGATTTCCGAGATATGTTCGGCAATCTGTTCGATAATGTTAAGTTGTCCTTCCGACAAATTTTTGTATACGGCCCCGTAAATTTCCTTCAACCCATTGACATTGACAATAAGCTTGTTCTGGTAGCGTACGGATGATGGTATCACATGATTATAGATCAGTTCATTAAGTACCCTACCCTCTATTTGAATATGTAGGATGTAGGCCTCCAATTCAACCTCTTGACGCGCCCTCACCTCTATTTCGCTCATCACTTTCATCTCCTTAAAAAGCGCGAGACTATCCTTACCGGTCATTATTTGTAAGGCCTCTGGGGTAGTTTTATTATTGCTTAGTTTTCTTCGCCTGGCCTCTTTTTCCCATTCCTCGCTATACCCATCACCATCAAAACGTATCCTTTTGGAGGTTTTGATGTATTCCCTGAGAACGTTAAAAATAGCCTCGTCTTTTTTAAGGTTCTTCTTGTCAATAAGTACATCCACTTCTTTTTTGAACATCTTCAACTGTTTGGCAACAATGGTGTTCAAAATCGTCATAGGTTTGGCACAATTGGTTTTTGAACCTACTCCCCTCATTTCAAACTTATTACCGGTAAAGGCAAAGGGCGAGGTGCGATTCCGATCCGTATTATCCAACAAGATTTCCGGAATCTTTCCAACGACGTTCAATTTAAGCTCCGTCTTTTCCTCCGGGGATAGTTTTCCCTGGGAGACCCCTTCCAACTCATCCAGCACTTGGCCCAACTGTTTTCCAATAAAAATGGAAAGAATGGCAGGAGGTGCCTCATTTGCGCCTAATCTGTGGTCATTACTTGCAGACGCTATGGAAGATCGCAACAATTCCTCATAATTGTCAACAGCTTTTATCGTATTTACGAAAAATGTCAAGAACTGCAGGTTCTTCATGGGCGTAGAACCCGGACTCAATAAATTGACCCCGGTATCCGTGGCCAGGGACCAATTGTTATGCTTTCCGGAACCGTTGATACCGGCAAAGGGTTTTTCATGGAACAAAACCTTAAGGTTATGTGTGTCGGCTATTTTTTCCATCACATCCATGAGCAAAAGATTATGATCCACGGCCAAATTGGCTTCCTCAAATACGGGCGCCAGTTCAAATTGGTTGGGGGCAACCTCATTATGCCTTGTCTTGACGGGAATACCCAGTTTGGTACATTCTTTTTCCAAATCGCTCATAAAGCTTAAAACCCTATTCGGGATTACCCCAAAATAATGGTCATCCAACTGTTGTCCCTTGGCAGCTAAATGACCCACAAGGGTACGACCTGTTAGGATAATATCCGGACGAGAGTAGGCCAACGCCTTATCGACCAGGAAATATTCCTGCTCCCAACCCAAGGTAGCATTGACTTTGGATACATTTTTGTCAAAATACCTTGCTACCGCTGTGGCGGCTTCATCCACGGCATGTAAAGCCCTTAACAAAGGGGCCTTGTTGTCCAAGGCCTCGCCAGTATAGGAAACAAATATGGTGGGAATGCAGAGGGTGGTGCCATAAATAAATGCCGGCGATGTTGGATCCCAGGCCGTATATCCCCTGGCTTCAAAGGTATTGCGTATTCCCCCACTCGGAAAGCTGGAAGCATCCGGCTCCTGTTGGACCAACTGACCTCCACCGAATTTTTCCAGGGCCTTTCCATCTGGCAAAAGGTCAAAAAAGGCATCATGTTTCTCCGCCGTAGATCCGGTAAGGGGCTGAAACCAATGGGTATAGTGCGTAGCACCCTTGGTAATGGCCCAACCCTTCATGGCCTCGGCTACTTGATCGGCTATTTTTCTGTCTATTTTGGAGCCTGAAAATATAGCTCCCCGAACACTTTCCAAAGCATCTTTGGTAAGGTATTGCCGCATTGTATCATCATTGAATACTTGAATACCGAACAGCTCGGAACGACGCCCCTTCTCTTCAACGATTATGCTATTTCTCCTTAAACTATCCGATACGGCAGTAAAACGCATTTGAGCCATAATTTTTGTTTAAATTCTCGGCTAAAATAATCATTTAAGGATTTAATAATATATTCTCGAAAAAATATATATTTTCCAAAATACCCTTGCCAAAATAGGGGTATCTTAAATTATGTCCTTTTTTTTGATTTTTACCCCCTAAAAAATTAGATTAATTGATCAAAAAATATATTTTTGTTGGTCTTTAAAATGTAAATATTAACAACCAAAGATTATGAGCAAAGCAAAATTAGAATACATCTGGTTGGACGGATACACGCCGACGCAGGAACTACGAAGCAAGACAAAAGTTGTCGATGGTTTTGATGGCAAACTGGAAAGTTGCCCCGTTTGGTCTTTTGATGGAAGTTCCACTTTACAAGCTGAAGGGAATTCTTCGGACTGTTTGTTGAAGCCTGTGGCCATTTATCCCGATCCGGATAGAAAAAATGGATGGTTGGTCATGACCGAGGTTTTAAATCCTGATGGAACTCCCCACGAAAGTAACCATAGGGCCCAAATAGATGATGATGACAATGATTTCTGGTTTGGATTTGAGCAGGAGTATTTTTTGATGGATACCGAAACCGATTTGCCCTTAGGCTTCCCAAGAGGAGGTTTTCCTGGACCCCAAGGACAATATTATTGTTCCGTTGGTGGCCGTTATACTTGGGGAAGAGAGTTTGTAGATGAGCATTTGGATATGTGCCTTGCCGCTGGATTGAACATTGAAGGTATCAACCAAGAGGTTGCGCCCGGCCAGTGGGAATTCCAAAACTTTGCCAAAGGCGCAAAGAAAGCGGGTGATGAGCTATGGGTGGCTCGTTACTTACTTAATAGGATTACCGAAAAATACGGTTACTATATTGAATTGCATCCAAAACCTGTTAAAGGTGATTGGAATGGCTCTGGTATGCATGCCAATTTCTCTAACAGTACTTTGAGAAATGCCGGCAGCAAAGATATTTATGAGGCTATCTGCGAGGCTTTCCGCCCAGTAGCCATGGATCATATTGAAGTGTACGGGGCATTTAACGATGAGCGTCTTACCGGTCACCATGAAACACAATCCATCAACGAATTCTCTTACGGGGTTTCGGACCGTGGCGCCTCCATTCGAATTCCTATAGCTACCGTGGAAAGTGGTTGGAAAGGCTGGTTGGAAGATCGTCGTCCGGCATCAAATGCCAATCCATACGAAGTGGCCGGGATAATCGTGAAGACTGTAAAATCTGCGGACGTAAAGGCTACAGTATAAATAGATATAGATTAATTGATAGTTTTATTACCTAAAAAAGCGCACCTTTTGGGTGCGCTTTTTTATTCTTCCGTTTTTTGTAGTGGGGTGTTCATCCAGTAGTCCTCAACGTTATCCGGTCTTGTGATGGGCTGGTCTTCAAAGATAGGTTTGCGCTTGTTCATAAAAAGACTATCCTTCGGGGCAGTCTGGCCTAGTTTTACGCGTTGTACAAAAAACTCCCTAAACTGTTTATAATCCCGTTGGGTCCATTTATTGACCAAATTGCCTAGGGTATCCCTTACATTGGCGACCTTTATGGAAAATAAATCATTAAGATCCGCACCTTTTTTTTCGGCCTTATCAATTTCACGTGCCATTGCCATAATTTTTTCCTCTTTCATTTCCGGGAATAAAAAAATCTTGTTTTCCCACCTTCCGGCCATTTTCAATTTCACACGCTTCTTTTTAAACTCCACCTTGTAATTGGGAAGATGCACGGACTGTTTTGCTTCGGGAATTGCATTGTATTCCACCATAAAACAATTTCTAGCTATATTATAGGTAACATACTCCACTTTAAAAACCGGAGGTATATTCAATGTAAAACTGTTATAAAATGAAATGTAGTTCAGGTACATTTTACCATTTATTCTTCGATAATCCGTGGTAATATCAAAAATTACCTTTTGCTTGTTTCCATGTTTATTCCTTTTACGTGTTTTGTTTCGTTTTTTTTCATCGTACATGGTATATTCCAATTTATGTATGGCGAAATCCAATTTGGAAATATAGATGGTACCATTCGCCCTATAGTTTGGATAAAACACCCAAAACTTAATGGTGTACAATTCTTCTGTATCAATGCTGGTGTCACTACCTTTCAAGAAATAATGATTTTCAGTCAAGTCGGTTTTAAGAGTGCCGATGAAGTCGTAGGAACCAACATTGTAGTTTCTTATGGCATCATGAATTCTCAAAATTCGAAATTCATTCCCCCCGTAGGCATCCAAATGCGCCTTCTTAATTATTTTACGAAGTGATCCGTAATCATAGGCAGCCCGCGCCAAGGAATCCTGTTCAAAATTATCGTTCAAACCAAAATTAAATAAACGCGTTTCGGTAGTAGCATCGTCCAATTGATCAAAGCCTTGATCAAAGACTTCAAGAATGGCTTCATTTAGATTAACGTATCGTTGATCATCGTTCAACTGATAATCCCGGTAATAACCAATGCCAGAAAAGTAATTTAAGGGAAAATTTCGGGGTATGGCCTCAATGGCGCGCTGAACGATTTGCTTGGCATTTAGGTTCCGATTTCGTCTGCCCTTCGCTTTGACCACCGCCTCATCCAAACCGAAAACTTTAGGTTTTAGGTTCAGTACATTTAGTTCGGTTTGACTGAAGTCGGTTATGGGTATCTCCTTTGTTTCATAGCCCATAGACGATATTTCGATGATATTACCGTACTCCCTATATTTTAGGGGAATTCTAAAACTACCATCGAAATTGGTAATAATACCGAGCGCTCTATCCTTAATTCGAATGTTGGCAAAAACTACGGGTTCATTTGATCGGGAATCGAGCAATCGGCCTATGATATAGTCTTGCTGCTGTGCGAAAATTTCAAAAGAAACAAATAACAACAAAGCCAAAACAACGCGATCAAGGTTTGCACTATTCATTATTTATCGGCTTTTTTAAGAGGGGTGTTCATCCAGTAATCCTCAACGTTATCCGGTCTTGTGATGGGCTGGTCTTCAAAGATAGGTTTGCGCTTGTTCATAAAAAGGCTATCCTCCGGAGCCGTTTGACCAAGTCTTACCCTCTGTACGAAAAATTCCCTGAATTGGTTATAGTCTCGTTGGGTCCATTTATTGACTAGATTACCTAGGGTATCCCTTACATTGGAAACCTTTATGGAAAATAAATCATTGAGATCTGCGCCTTTTTTTTCGGCCTTCGCAATTTCACCTGTCATTGCCATAACTTTTACTTTTTCCGTTTTTGGAAATAAATAAATCTTGTTTTTCCGCCTTTCGGCCCTTTTCAATTTCACGCGCTTCTTTTTAAACTCCACCTTGTAATTGGGAAGATGCACGGACTGTTTTGCGTCGGGAATTCCATTGTATTCTACTACATAACAATTTTGGCTTAAATCAATGGTTATATACTCCACCTTAAAAACAGGAGGTATATTCAATATAAAACTGTTGTAAAATGAAATGTAGTTCAGGTACATTTTGTTTTGTAGTCTTCGATAATCCGTGGTAATATCAAAAATTACTTTTTGCTTGTTCCCATGTTTATTCATTTTACCTGTTTTGTTTCTTTTTTTTTCATCATACATGGTGTATTCCAATTTATGTATGGCGAAATCCAATTTGGAAATATAAATGGTGCCATTTGCCCGATAGTTTGGATAGAACACCCAAAACTTAATGGTATATATTTCTTCTGTATCAATACTGGTGTCGCTACTTCTTAAGAAAAAATGATTTTCAATAAAGTCGGTTTTAAGAGTGCCGATGAAATCGTAGGAACCAACATTATAGTTTCTTATGGCGTCATGAATTCTTAAAATTCGAAATTCATTCCCCCCGTAGGCATCCAAATGCGCCTTCTTAATTATTTTACGCAATGATCCATAATCATAGGAAGCCCGCGCCAAGGAATCCTGTTCAAAATTATCGTTCAAGCCAAAATGAAATAAGCTCGTCTCGGAAGTAGCATCGTCCAATTGATCAAAGCCTTGATCAAAGACTTCAAGGATGGCTTCATTTAGATTAACGTATTGTTGATCATCGTTTAACTGATAATCCCGGTAATAACCGATGCTGGAAAAGTAATTTGAGGGAAAATTCCGGGGTATGGCCTCAATGGCCCTCTGAACGATTTGCTCCGCATTTAGGTTCCGCTTTTTTCTGCCTTTGGCTTTGACCACCGCCTCATCCAAACCAAAAACCGCAGGATTTATGCGCAACACATTCAGCTCGCTTTCGCTGAAATCGGTTATGGGTATCTCCTTTGTTTCATAACCCATGGATGATATTTCGATGATATTACCGTACTCCCTATATTTTAGGGGAATTCTAAAACTACCATCGACATTGGTAATAACACCGAGAGCTCGATCCTTAATTCGAATGTTGGCAAAAACCACGGGTTCATTTGATCGGGAATCCAACAATCGGCCTATGATATAATCTTGCTGCTGCGCAAAAATTTCAAAAGAAACAAAGAACAACAAAGCCAAAACAACGCGATCAAGGTATGCACTATTCATTATTTATCGGCTTTTTTAAGAGGGGTGTTCATCCAGTAGTCCTCAACGTTACCGGGTTTTCCTATGGGCTGGTTTTCAAAAATAGGTTTGCGATTGTCCATAAAGCGACTGTTCCCTGGAACCGTTTTGCCCGGTCTTACCTGTTGTACAAAAAATTCCCTAAACTGCTTATATTCATGATAAACCCGTTTATTAAAATAATTGCCATAAACGTCCTTAAGTCTTTCAATAGCTACTCTAAACGCCTTTGACATGTTCAATTCAAAACTTCCCTCCTTCAATTCTACTTGGGACATATTCCCTAGCCCTTCCTCTATTAAATCGGGATTAAGTCGTGCTCTATATATATGGAGGTCTCCGGTAGCGTACTTGTATTCTTGAGACATCTCCTTGGGCGTATTCTTGGGATCCAACTTAAAACTTCTTACTATTTCATCTAATTCAGATCGGATTTCCGCAAACTGTCTTTCGGTCCAATCAGGATAGAGTCGCACGGTGTATAGGTAGGGTATTATTCTTGAAAAGGAAATTTTCCTATCATTGAAAATAAAGTTGTAGTGCTTTTTCTTTCTGGTAGAGAAATAATCGACTATTTCAGTGAACCTGATTACAAAACATTTGCATGAGTCATCCAAGTAGATTTTGCTTATTACAAATTTAGGCGGCATACCTAACAGAAAACTATTATGGAATGAAATATAATTTAAGTACATTTTACCATATTTTGGTTTGTACTCGGATACTACCTTAAAAATAAGTTGGTTCTTGTCCTTATTTTTCCTTTTTCTTTTATTTTTTTCTTCACTGGTATCATAAATGGCATATTCCATCTTATAAATAGCAAAGTTCTCTTTGGATATGGCAAATTTTCCGGATATTCTTAATCCCGGTTTGGAATTTCTAAACCCTATGCCGTACAGGGATTGGTCATCCAAATAAACATCGTCTTCCCAATCGAAAAAATGATTGTTCAAAAAATCCTTTTCCAATTGGTTTACAAAATCAAAGGAATTGATCTTAAAGTTACGTATGGCATCATGAATCCTGAGAATAGTAAATTCATTACCTCCATAATTGAACAAATAGGCCCTGTCAATCACTTTTTTCCAAGTCCTATAGTTATAAGGATCATCTGCCAGCGTATCTCTTTCGAAATCCGTGTTCTTTTTATATTCATAAATTTCAACTTTGGTGGTGGTGCTATCGATTTCGTCGAAACCTAAGTCGAAAGCCTCTAGAATAGCCTCGTTAAGGTTTATATAGTCATTTTCTTGGTTAAGTTGGTAATCCCTGTAGTATCCTACTAAGGAGAACGAATTTTGGGGATAGTTCACCGGTATGGCCTCTATCGCCTTCTTTACGATTCTTCTTGCGGTCAACCTCCTCTTTTTTCGTGCGGTGACTACGGCCTCGGACAGTTCCAGGACTCCTTGGGAAAGTTGAATAAAATTTATAGCATCAGGGGATAGACCAGTTATAGGAATTTCTTTTTTTTGGTATCCCATACTGGAGATAACAAGTATATCCCCAAATTCCTGGAACTTTTTTGGGATACGAAACCCACCATCCTGATTGGAGATGACTCCAATAGCTTTGTTTTTTATCCTAATGGTAGCGAATACCACGGGTTCATGCGTCTGTGCATCCTGTAGTTTGCCCCGTATGAAGTCATCCTGGCAAAAGACCAAGGTACTGTAGAGGAACACAAAAAAATAGTGTATCCATTTAATAATCTTAGAAAGAAGATGGAAATCACTACAGTTATACATCTATCACTTTTTCGAATTTATTTTAATGGGGTGTTCATCCAATACTCCTCAAAATCATCAGGCCTAACAATGGGCTGGTCTTCAAATATGGGTCTGTTCTTTTTCATAATGAGGCTATCCGGGATAGGGTTGGCCTTTTGATTGATCCGTTGGACAAAATACTCCCGGAATTGCTGATAATCCTTAAAAGTCCATTCATTCAGTAGGTTGCCTTCCTTGTCCTTGATATTCTCGATTTCGGCAACAAGCAAATCCTTTTTTAGAATACCATCTTTTCTGTTTTTTTCAATTTCCTTGAACATTGTATCCAATTCGGCCTTTTCCATATCCGGATATAGGGCAATTCTTTTTTTATTGAGGTCGCTTCTTAAAAATCTTACTCTATCTCCCTTAAATCTGAATTTGTAATTTCTAAGGACATTCGCAGATTTAACCTGAGGTTCAACATTAAATGTAACAATGAAACACTTTTTGGACAGATCTACGGTGACGTCTTCGGTTACAAATTTCGGCTCATCCCAAAGTCGAAAAAGATTGTGGAAGGAAATGTAATTGAGGTACATTTTGGTATATATCCTTTTGTATTCAACTACCACCTCGAAAATGGGTTGCCCATGGGGATTTAATGGATTTGATTTTTTATTGATATTGAAACTTTTGCTATCATAAAGTGCATATTCCATTCCATGAATGGCAAAATCATTTTTTGATATATAGATTCTGCCTACTACTTTGTATCCCGTTATAGATAATTTATTACTTACCCTGCTGGAAGGTACGCTTTTGATAATACCAATGGTATGGAGTACTTCATCATCCAAATATGTATCCTCTTCCCTTAAAAAAGAATGGTTGTTCAAGAAATCCTTTTCCAAAACATTTACAAGATCGAAGGAATTAACCTTGTGGTTTCTTAAGGCATCGTGAATTCTTAAAATAATGAACTCATTACCCCCATACCCGGAAAGAAATGCATTGCTGATTATTTTTCGACGTGTTCGGTAGTCGTACTTTTGTTCTGCAAAATGGTTTCTCCTGAAATCCGTATTCCTCATATAATCATATATTCTAATCCTAGAGGTCTTATGATCCAATTCATCAAAACCTTGATCAAGTACTTCAATAATGGCTTCGTTGAGGTTTATATATTCATTTTCCTGGTTAATTTGATAGTCCCTGTAATACCCAACAGTGGAAAATGCGTTCTGGGGAAAGTTTAACGGTATGGCCTCTATTGCCCTTCTGACTATTCTTCTTGGAGAAAGTTGTCTTTTTTTCTTCGCTGTAACTACGGCCTCGGGCAGTTCCAAAATACCAGGGGAAAGTCGGATGATGTTTACATCATTTTGCGACAAGCCCTCTATCGGAATTTCCTTTTTTTGATACCCCATACTGGAAATAATAAGCACATCGCCCAACTCCTTGAATTTATTCGGGATGCGAAATCCGCCATCCTGATTGGAGATGACCCCAACAGCTTTGTTTTTTATCCTAATGGTAGCGAATACCACGGGTTCACCTGTCCGTGTATCCTGTAGTTTGCCCCGTATGAAGTCGTCTTGACAGAAGACCATGGAACTATAGCAGAACACCAAAAAAAAGTATACGTATTTAGTGTATTTGGAGGTCATATGGTAATTTCTAAGGTCATCTATCTTTTTTGAATCTATTTCAAAGGGGTGTTCATCCAATACTCCTCGAAATTATCGGGGCGAACGATGGGCTGATCCTTAAATATGGGTCTGTTCTTTTTCATGAGTAGGCTGTCCGAAACCTGTCTGGTATTCTGCCTTACTTGCTGGACGAAATATTCGCGAAATTGTTGGTAATCCCGGGAAATCCATTTATTCAAGATATTGCCTTCCAAATCCTTAATATCCGATATTTTGATATCGAGAAACCCCTTTTCGAGCTGACCCCGTCTTCCATGATTTCCAATTTCCTTGAACATAAGCTGTAATTCGGGCTCCTCCATATCGGGATACAACTCCATTACATTTTTACGAAGATCGCCTCTCAAAAACTTCAACCTTTGACCTTTGAACCGAAATTTATAATTTCTCAGGTTTTTAGCTGATTTTCGTACAGGTAGGTCACTAAAAGTGACTACGAAACATTTTTTGGAAAGGTCAACGGTAATGCCCCGCAGCATAAACACCGGAGCATCCCAGAGTTGAAAGGAGTTGTGAAAGGAAATATAGTTAAGGAACATTTTCCCTTCTATTGGCTTATACTCGGTAATTACCTCAAAAACAAGCTGTTTGTTGGTATTATGCTTATTGATTTTCTTGACGGTATTCACTTTTAAACGATCGTATACGGCATACTCCATTCCATGAATCGCAAAATTATGTTTTGAAATGTAGAGAATTCCATGAACCCTATGACGGGGTAAACTTTTCCGAAAACCTATGGTATACAAAACGTCATTACCCAAATATGTATCTTCTTCCAAAAAAAAATGGTGGTTTCGTAATAAATCCTGTTCCAAAATATTTACGAAGTCAAAGGAATTGACCTTATAGTTTCTGAGGGCATCATGGATTCTCAGTATAATAAATTCATTACCTCCATAATCCGGAAGAAATGCATTATTGATTACCTTCTGTTGGGTTTGGTAGTTGTACCGTTGCTCGGCTAATGGGTTCCTCTTAAAATCCTCATTCCTTTTATAATCATATATTCTAACCTGGGAGGTTTTATGATCCAATTCATCGAACCCTTCATCAAATACTTCAATTATGGCCTCGTTGAGGTTTATATACTCGTTTTCCTGGTTAAGCTGATAATCCCTGTAATACCCAATAGTGGAAAATGTATATTGGGGAAAGTTCACCGGTATGGCCCCTATGGCCTTTCTTACTATTCTTCTCGGGGACAGCCTTCTCCTTTTCTTCTTGGCGGTCACTACGGCCTCGGACAATTCCAAAACACCATGGGAAAGGCGAACGATGTTGATGTCTTCGGATGATAGTCCGGCTATCGGGATTTCCTTCTTTTGATACCCCATACTGGAAATAACAAGTACATCCCCCAACTCCTTGAACCTGGTAGGGATACGGAAACCGCCGTCCTGGTTGGATATGACTCCTACTGCCTTTCCCTTTATCCTAATGGTGGCGAATATCACGGGCTCGCCGGTTTGGACATCCAGTAGTTTGCCCCTAATAAATTCCTGTTGCCCCCATAGTGGTGGAAGAAATAAGAGAAAGCAAATAACGACAAAGTAATTTAACTTCATCAAAAATGGGGGTTTTTAGGTTACCGTAAAATAGATGAATACAGTGTAAATTCCCACAAGAATCATACCATCCCGCCAGCCTAAACGTAGTCCTTTGGGCAAAAAAACCAACGGTAATATCAAGAAGGAAATACCCAACATCCAAAAAATATCGTTTTCCAATAATCCCTGATCCACTACCTGAATTGGCTTGATCATGGCGGTAATCCCCAGAACGGCCAAAAGATTGAAGATATTGGATCCGATAAGGTTGCCTACGGAAATGGCCTTTTCCTTTTGGATTATGGCAATGATGGATGCAGCCAATTCTGGAATACTAGTTCCGACGGACACCACGGTAATCCCAATAATGCGATCGCTTACACCATAAAAAGAGGCCAGGCCAACGGCACCCTTTACCAGTATTTCAGAACCTCCCCAAAGCGCTCCTCCCCCAATTCCCAGTAACAGTACAGCTTTATGCAAGGGTAATGGCAGTACATTTTTAGGTACCCCCTCCACCACGGCGGGTTTTTGATAACGCAACAAATAGACCAAGAATAAAAATAGAATCAGGAACATAATCCCTCCTTCATATCGTTGCAATTCCCCATCAAAATAAATGAATACAAAAAACAAGAGGGAGGACACCATCATTACGGGCCAGTCCGTGATATAAAAGCTCTTACGGACATCTATGCTCCCTATAATAATGATAATGGCCAAGACCAGGCCCAAATTCGCAATATTGGATCCTACGACGTTTCCCAAAGCCAAATCCGGGAATCCGTTCAAGGCGGCATTAACGCTCACGATAAGTTCAGGGGCGGAAGTGGCAAAGGAAACTACGGTCATCCCAATTATGATTCTGGAAATATGTAAACGCAGGGAAAGTGCAACCGCCGACTTTAATAACCAATTACCTCCTGCTACTAAAAGTGTAAGTCCGATTACAATGTAAAATACATTTTGCATTCATGCCTATTTTACCATAAATATAGATGAAGATCTGAACTTAAATTGTTTTCCTATTGGAAAAAATCAACTATACAAATAGTTAAATAACTATAAAAATAGTTGCATAACTAAAAAAACAAGAGTATGTTTATGGAATAAAAACAGAACATGCAAAAATTAACGAATAAGGAAGAAGAGGTAATGAAAATTCTCTGGAAGCTGGAGAAGGCGTTTGTCAAGGACGTGCTTGGTGAAATGAAGGGAGACAGACCCCACTACAATACCTTATCCACCATCATACGAAACCTAGAGGAAAAAAACTATGTGGGCCATGAAGCCTTCGGAAACACCCACCGTTACTATCCTTTAATAACCAAAGAAAAGTATCGAAAAAAATTCATCAATGCCACGATAGCGGATTATTACGACAATTCCTATAAAAACTTGGTCTCTTTCTTTGCCAAGGAAGAAAAAATCTCCGTGGAAGAGCTAAAGGAAATCATTGATCATATCGAAAAGAAAAAGTAAATGGCAGCCTTCTTTGTGTATCTTTTAAAGTCATCGGCCGTTATTGGACTGTTCTTTGTTACGTACCATCTTTTTTTAAGGAAGGAAACCCTCTTTTTTGAAAATAGATTGTTCCTGATAAGTGGCCTGCTCGTCTCCATACTTCTCCCTTTTCTTGAAATACGCAGAGTTATTTTGTTGGATTCCGGGATTGCCAACGACCTTTCCATGACCGCCGAAAAGTCCTTGATCGCGAACCAGGCCGTACCCGTTAATTGGGAAATACTTTTGCTTGTAATCTATATTTTGGGCGTACTCTTTTTCATATCAAGATTGATACTTCAATTAGCTTCCGTAAGAAGACTTATTAAAACAGGGAAAATCAAGAAACATGAACGGTCCTATCATGTAAAGACCCAAAAACGGGTTTCCCCATTTTCATTCTTTAATTACATTTTCTATAACCCCGCACAGTTTAATCAGGAAGAGCTAAAATCGATCATCGCCCACGAAGAAGTACATGCACGGGAATACCACTCCATTGATATTCTCTTGTTGGAACTTGTTTTTATCCTACAATGGTTTAATCCAATACTATGGCCCTATAGAACATTTGTTAAACAAAACCTGGAGTTTTTGGCCGATTCAAGGGCCTTCGAAAGGGTCACTTGTAAAAAGACCTATCAGTATTTGATGTTAAAACAGGTTATTGTTGAAAAGAAGCCCACCGTTACCAATCCATTTTATAATTCATTGATCAAAAAACGAATAGTCATGTTAAATCAAAATCAATCCAAAAAAATGAACGCCATAAAACTATTTCTGGTGTTGCCCATGCTGGCCCTATTCCTTATGGCCTTTAACACCAAAAAGGTGTACTCTTTTAATACCCCCGAAGGTGCCCAAGTACGTAGTGACCAATCCATAGAGCTGATTATCGACAAGGACACTTCCAATGATGAATTGGAAAAAATGAAAAAAAATCTAGCTGAGGACAATATCGATTTCTCGTATACCGTAATCCATAATGACAATAATGAGATTATCGATATTACCTTACATATTAGTGGTCAAAGTTCGGATGGTGAAAAATTTAGCGGCAATTATAATTCCAGCTCGGATGACCCCATTAAGCCGATAGCCGTATTTTATGATCATGAGACCAATAGGATTTCCTTCGGGAATGCAATATCCAAAAAGGTTCATGTCCACAAAACCGAGGGAGGTAGCGAAACGGTACGGGTAGACCTGGGTGAAGGCGGGGAACAGAAAACGATAACCGTTAGAACGGAAAATGGAACCAAAAAAATCTTTGTTGATGGAAAAGAAGTAGATGAGGATACACTACATGAAATGAATTTTCATATTACCATGGATGAACATGACGATGATGATTTATCGATCCATGTGGTTTCATCGGATGAAGACAAAAAAAGAAAAACCAAAAGGGTAAAGTTCAAGAAACATAAGGATGGAAAGGTAAAGGAGAACGTCATGATGATCAAGGATTCGGATGATGATACAACCATAGAGGTTATTGCCAAGGGGGAAGGATCTTTGATCGTTGATGTGGACGGCAAGGAAAAACCTTTAATCTATATTGATGGCAAAAAAGCAACGGAAAAACAAGCAAAAAAGCTATCGGCTGAGAGCATTGAAAGCATGAACGTTTTGAAAGGAGAAAAGGCCATCGAGAAATATGGAAAAAAAGCTGAAAATGGTGTTGTAGAAATCACCACCAAAAAGGAAAAATAGTCACGACAAATTATCGGAAATGCGAATTTAACCGACCAAGTTTTTGGTCGGTTTTTTGTTTCTCCAAAGATTAAAATGGTAAAAAACGCTCTTTTTTGGATAAAAAGGCCCTTGGTTCAAAAAAGACTGCCCAAAATGGCCCTTCATTTGTTATAAAATGTAACATCTAAGTGTTTTAATATTACAATTCAAAATACACTCCTAGGAGCTTTATAAATAATTGAAATACATCTTATTTTTTTACTTACAATACTATATTCAATTGTATTATTTCCCATCAAATCGTTAGGAAGTATAGATTTTTATTATATATATTAAATGGATAATCGATTATCCGAATACATTTCCTAATCCTTAAAGAAAGTTTACAACAATGATCACCATCATAAAAATCATCATTTGCCTTTTGTTACTATCCTTATTGTCTAACCTATAAAACGATATATTATGTTAACCTTATTTGGAATACTCATTATTGGTGTCGGGATTCTCACTTTGTTGACGAAACCAATATTCAAAAATCATAGATTGCTTGGGTGGTTCACCCAACGCAAAAGCCTGCAGATCATCCTCTTGGGCATTGCATTGAGCATTGTTACGGGAACGTTATTTTACGCTGAGCCCGGTACTGCCTATGCGGTTCAATATCCATGGGGCGGACAAAAAGCAGTTTTCCGCCAGGGCATCCACACCAAAATGTGGGGAAGATTGATCCCTATCCAATTTGAATTGCCCATAAAATATGTAATCCCCGGTACCAATGGCGAATTGGGCGAGCAAAGCGAATATGCCAATGTGGATGCCGCCAAGTATTGGGCCTTTAGCGATGCAGTAAAGGTAAGAATCGCAACCTCCGTGGTTATCAGCATAAATACGGAGGACAAAGATCAGTTCCTATCCGTGGCAGACCGCAATAAGACCGAACAAAATCTGATACGGTCCCGAATTATTCCCAATATTGACCAATCCATAAAGAATACCTGCAAACTTATGGATGCCCAGGATTATATTTCGGGACAAGCCTCGGATTTTGACCGATATTTCAAAGATCAATTGGAAAACGGTATTTACGTCCTGGAGGAGTATATAGAAAATGAGAGCAGGGAAATCATCGGGGACAGCACAACGGTTAGTAGTGTCGTTAACAAAGAATCCAAACAAAAGCGTTTTCGCATAAAGCGAATACAGGGAGAGCCTGTTCGTGAACAGGGCAATTCCTTAAAGGCCTATGGCCTTAAAGTGGTCCAGGCCGTTGTTACTGAAATTGATTGGGAGGAAACCTTTGACAAGCGCCTCCAATTGCAAAAAGAAGAGGTGGCCCAAACGCAATTGGAAAAGCAGCAGGCGGAGCGCGAGTTCTATTGTGCACAAAAGGAAAAGGCCCGGGGAGAGGCCGAAAAGGCAGCGGAACGGGCCCGCTTGGAGAAAGAGCAGATACAAAAGACCATTGCCGCGGAAACCGAGGCCAAAGTAGCGGAATTCAACCTAGTAAAGGAGAAGAAGCAATTTGAAGTGGAAAAATTCAAGGCGCAAAGTAAAAAGGTGGCCGCGGACGCAGAGGCTTATCAAAATGCCAAATTAGTGAATGCCGAGCTTACACCCCAGGAAAGAGCGGAATGGCAATACAAGACCTCCGTAGGCGTTGCCAGGGAGTTAAAAGATCTTAATCTTCCCGAAATCTTTATTGAAGGCGGTAATTCCCAAAATACAGATAC
Organism: Ulvibacterium sp.; assembly: GCF_965228935.1. Lineage (GTDB taxonomy): Bacteria > Bacteroidota > Bacteroidia > Flavobacteriales > Flavobacteriaceae > Ulvibacterium. The sequence continues at coordinate 5,323,308 of NZ_OZ245846.1, forward strand.
CAATTTATTGCAGTCCTTGATAGGTGCCGAATTGGCCAAGAAGATGATGGAAAACAACTCAAAATAATATCAAGCCTAAAGGCTCGGTCTAAGACCGAGCCTTTATTTTGTACTTTTGGGAAAATTCAACGTGTTGAAAAGGGCATTTTTTAGGTTTATCGCCAAAATGAATAAAGCCTTGTTACCCAGTTACTCCAAGAAAGGATTGGATTTATCCAAGGCTTCCAAACTACAAATGGCTATCATAGGATGGCGCTATTACGTTACCACCAATGCGCTGGGTCAGTAGCGCATAAGCGATTTTACGTCAAAACCATTGAGTCTTTCCCTTCCGTTCAAGAATTCCAGTTCTATCAAAAAGTTACATTGTACCACAAGACCTCCCAAACGTTCTATGAGTGCACAAGTAGCTCCTGCGGTTCCACCTGTAGCCAATACATCATCATGGACCAGTACCCTGTCACCTTTGGAAATGCTATCTTCAAGAATTTCCAAGGTATCCTGTCCATATTCCAGGGCGTAGGTTTCCCCTACTACATTGCCCGGTAATTTTCCGGGCTTGCGCACCGGTACAAAACCTACATCCAATTGAGAAGCCAGCATAGGCGCAAAGAAAAAGCCTCGGCTTTCCATACCTACCACGATATCCACTTCCCTACCCACCATTTGTGCCAGTCTCTCCGTTGCTGTCCTTAATGCCTTGGGGTTCTTTAAAAGTGGGGTAATGTCCTTAAAAAGAATCCCTTGGGAAGGAAAGTCGGGTATATCCCGTATAAAGGTTTTTAGATCCATATTTTGATCGTTGTTATTTTGCCTTAAATTTAAAAAGAAATATATTTGCAGCCCTCCTTCGAAGTCGGTTAAAACCTCCTGCTTTGGAGAGCAATGCCCAAAGACAACAGAGGCCGCGTGGCGCAACTGAATAGCGCATCTGATTACGGCTCAGAAGGTTCCAGGTTTGAATCCTGGCGCGGTCACATCAAGCAGAAAGTCCATCACCGAAGTGATGGATTTTTTGTTTTACGAAAAATCCGAAGCATAGCCCCAGAGGTTTGAAGTAAAATGAAAAACGATTACGCTAGTAATTGAACTTTCTATTTGCAGGAACGAATTTATTCAGGACCATTAATCCACCACAGGATTTCCAACGCGTCGTCTAGCTCCTCCTTATCAAAGGTCTTTTAGACCTTTGATGACCAGTAGGCCCCCTATGGAGGTTATAAAGGCAAGGGTTTGAAACCTCTTAATACGTATTGCTCCAAGCCCTTCGATCATTTGTTTTTTATATGGAATACGAGCGGTTTAATCATATGCGCGAACCAAGGATCGGTTTTGCCATCCTTGAAAATCAACAGGATTTATGAGCGGTAAGGCAGTTAACCGCTCATGGTATAATCTATTGATAATCAGAATTCTTTCCGATCCTCGATTCGACATATATGTATAAAATACATCGATATGGCTCACTAAGAATAGTAAATTTAATACGAATATTACTACTTTATATATAAGATTTAACATAAATATCGAGATTTAACAGTTGTTTGATGGTGGTTCATCGAAAAATTTGGGAATTAACTGTCATGATATTCGTTTTTTCGTACATTTCCGCCATGGAACATTTTAAGGAAGCTAAAAAGACATTGGACGAATCATGGGCCGAACTCCACGAGGCCAATATTAATCTCCAGATATCCATTCAACAAATGCAATGGGCCAGGCAAGATTTGCGTGAAGCGCTACAAAATAGTAAGATTAAGGTTGAGGATAAAAAACTAAAGGATTTCCTGGAGCTTTAAGATAAGCAGATCTACCGATTTGGTTGTTGGTAAAGGACTTGTATAGTACATAGCTATTATTTCTATTCCCTACTATATTTTAAAAGTGCTAGACCAATATTTTGTTACCTTGATGTTTTTCCAATTTAAAGAAAACCATAGGCTTTTCGTTTTCAATTCTCTTTTCCATAAATGACATGCCTAATCGTTTAGCCACTCTTTGTGAAGCCATATGCGGTTCGTCCGTTGCTGCGATAAGGTACTGAAGACCTAGCCTTTTAAACGCGTAGTCTACTATTGCCGAGCTAGCTTCCGTGGCATATCCCTTTTCGGTAAAAGGTTGCAACAAGGCATAAAGCAGTTGGGGTTGTGGCTCATCAACAAAGTACCATAAACCTACATAGCCCATTAGGGTTTCCCCATCTTTTAATTGAATTTTCCAGAGACCAAATTGGTCGTCTTCAAAATGTCTTATGTTTTGTTCCATGATGTCATCCGCGAGCATGGCATCGATTATCTCATCACCCCAAAGATATTTCCGAATGAAAGCATCACCGTTCAAAAGTTGGAACACCTTTGAGTCCTCTGGGATAAAGGGTGACAGTTGGAGCCGCTTTGTCTCAAGATTTAAATTTTCCATTTCGAACACCTTTAAATAACTTACGGATTTTTGCTATTCCGCTTTATCAGAATTTTGAACATTCCCGAACAGTTATTCTTTCGTTCCACAAACCCATATTTTTTGTATAATTTTTTTGTCCCACCTGGTGCCATTACCCCAATATAGGCATATTGTGATGCTATTGTTTCAAAATAGCCCTCAATATGATCCATAATCAGTTCGCTCACATTTTTGTTATCGTAGTTTGGGTGGACTACAATGTCCAGGATGTTAAAATAGATGGCCCCATCACCAACAACACTTCCCAATCCAATCACCTTGGGACCATCTAAGACTACAACACTATATAGTTCTTTTCCAAAAGCAGTTTTTGCAAATTGATTCCCAACTGTATACCAATCGGATTGACTTCTTAAAGATTGGTACTCTTCACGGGTAGCAGAACGTTTTTCAACTTGGAACCTTGCGCCTTGTTCAATAATCATTTCCATACCTAACCTATTTTTTCTTGTTTTTCGTTATTACCTGTCTTAATGACCGAGGGGACTTCCAAACCTGCCCCGAAAATCGCACAACCCAACACAAACTCGTAGGCTTTACATTACATAATGTTTGGTGTTGAAGAATCGTCATCATTTTTTAAAAGCTATATCTGAATCTCAGAAATATGCTATTTCCTAAATTTTTAAATTCATTTTCTTGTTTCCCATAGAAAATTTGCCCGGTTACATCAAAGTCCCAGTTTTGGGAAATGTTGTACGTGAATTGCGGGGTAAAAAAGACCGAGTTTAAATCCACCGCATAGATAGAAGCCATTGATCCCGTAATTGCGGGGGTAAACGTTTTTGAAAACTGACCGAACAGGGACCACTTGTTCGGCATTAGGTTTTTGGCATCTATTGTAGCGTTGTTCATCGACGAACCACCAAAAAAATCAACATCACCCACTCCATTGCTATTATAAAGCGTAGACATAGTAATGGAAATATCGTTTGCGAAGTAATAATCGAACGAAATGGATCCAACAAAGGAATTATTCCCTTCAGAACGGTCATTTGGCATAAAATAGCTCAATTCGCCCTTAAAACCTACATCATTGATAACACCTTCCCAACCCATTCCTAGCGCAAGGTCATTCAAGTACTTGGATGCTATTAATTGAAAGTCGTATTGATATTTATTGAAATTATACTTGATGGCCATTGTGTTATCTTCCCATGTATCCGCATAACTGATGGCAAATTCCAGACTAGAATCCCCTGAGGTAAAATATTTTACCCTTATCGCATCCGCTCCAGGGCGTTCTTCATAGTCAAAATCCAAAAAGTTATAAGCGTTAAAAAAATCATTGGGATTCCAAACCAAGTTTTTTCCCCAATTGATACGCTGACGACCTATAACCAATTGCCATTTACCTTTATGATAATCCAAATACAGGCGGTCTAGCGTTGAAAGCATAAGTATTGCAGGTTCATTGAGCAAAAAGGCATTTAGGTCTATATCCTGATTGGGATTCTTTACGGTCGCGGCAAAGTCGGGCAGGGACCTGACCGAGGTACCCCAGAACAACCTGTTCCGTAATTCGAGCGCCAATGTTAGGTTATCGCTGGCGTACATTCTTAAATTCAACCGGTTATGGATCAGGTTATCGTTGGCGATACTATCCAACGAAGTGAAACTCGAAGTATTCAGAAACTTTACATATCCTGATACATCCAGATGTTCCGAGGCCCAACTTTGCTTCTCTTGTGCCGTTACGTTTACCGCTAATGCAAAAACCAAAATACAGGATACTATGTGCTCTTTTGGTGTCAATTTGATCGTAAAACGTCCGCTATGATTTTACCGTCCTCCATGGTGACCACTCGTCTTGCCCGGTCGATAACTCTCTGGTCATGAGTGGAAAAAATAAAGGTGATGCCCTCTTTTTCATTGAGTTGTTCCATGATATCCAAAAGGGCCGACGTGGATTTTGAATCCAGATTGGCCGTAGGCTCATCGGCCAAAACGAATTTAGGTCGGGAAGCCAATGCCCTTGCCACAGCGATGCGCTGTTGTTGGCCACCACTCATTTCATTGGGACGCTTCAAGGCCTGGGTTTTCAATCCGACCGATTCAAGCAATTCTTCCACCCGCTCATCTATTGTTTCTTTGGGTTCATGTTGTAATAGCATAATGAACCCCACATTTTCTTTCGCATTGAGCACGGGAATTAAATTGTAGGCCTGAAATACAAACCCAATATTCCGCAATCTGAAATTGATAAGTTCATTTTCTTCTAATTCAAGGATGTCCACTTCATCCACAAATACATTGCCCGAATGTGGTTTGTCCAAACCGCCAATAATGTTGAGCAACGTACTTTTCCCAGATCCGGATGGCCCCACAATGGCCGTAAATTCACCTTTCTTGATCGTAAGTGACAGACCATTTAGCGCCCTTACCTCATTACCCTTGCCTTCATTATAGACCTTCTTTAGATTCTCTGTTTTTATAACGTTCATTTTGTTTGTCTTTGATTGATAATTCAAGTGCACCTCTTTTTAGATAGCTTTCACTGCTTCGGCGGGATTCATTTTCAAAGCTCTTCTTGCCGGAATCACGGCTGCGATCAATGCCACTACGAGTGTCATCAAAGTGATATTCAAATACAGGACGGTGGGTAGTTTTGTATAGACTCTGGAATCCATCCCAAAGCTTTCAAGACCTTTGCCAACCGTTGAAAGATCAATACCGTGAATTCCAAAATATTCTATTCCCCAAATGGATAGGAGAACACCAAGCGGTGCCGCTACAAGTGACAAGAAAAGGGTCTCCAACATAATCATGGCAAATACCTTTCGCCTGTCCATGCCAACGGAAAGTAGCATGCCCAATTCCCTTTTTCGCTCCAAAACAGCCATAAGCATAGTATTCACTATTCCGAATGTCAATGCCAGTAAAATGATACCCATGAAAATGTAGAGAAAGTTGTTCATGGTCTTTTGTGTATAGCCCAGTTCCGGGGCGAGTTCGTCCCAGGTTTCCACAAGATTATTTGTCGGAATTCGGCTTTTAACCGGAATCGTCCGATTGATGTTATCACAGAGAATGGCTATTTCATGATACTTGCCACTCAAGTCGACAAGAGGGGCTAAATCGTTATATTTTACAAATACATTTGCTTCATCAAATGAACTGTTCACTGTTTTAAAGATTCCCTCGACCCTAAAACTGGTAGCTATCGTATTATTACCGGCATCCAGAAAATTCAGCACTACTTTGGAGTTGACCTTTGCATCCAATTTGTGGGCCAGTTTTTCGCCAATAATTATTGGATTTCTCTTCAGCTTGTCCAAATAGGTGCCCTGCACCAATTTTTCAGAAACATTGGTGACTTTTTTTTCCTCCTTGGGATAAATGCCCATGATTTTCACACCATAATTGCCATGGGCCGTTGACGCCATTCCTTGTAAAACCAAACGTTTTGAATACGCCGATACATGCCTCATAGTATCTACTTTATCCAAAATAGCCCTGCTTCCCGTGATGGTATCTTTTTTGTCAAAGTCTACCTGAAATTCAGGACTGTGTATTTGAATATGTGACAGATAAGTATCAATGGAACTTTTTAAACGCTGATCGTTCAATCCTGTGGTCACGGCCATAATAAATAGACCCGCCCATATCCCTACAACTATGGAAGCTATGACAACACCGCTCCGTAGCTTGTTTCTCCAAACGTTTCTCCATGCTATTATTACCAATGTTTTCATTTTTTGCAATGATTTAGCCTCTCATAGCTTTTAGAGGATTGAGTTTTTTAATGATTAGTATAGGGTAAAGCGAAACGAGGAGAGCGATGGAAAAAATAAGCGATGCGTGAACCAATGGAAGATCCGGTTGTATGTAAAAGGGAATCTTGGCACTGAAACCAAAGGTTTCCATCATCTCCGCTTCCGTACCGGGCAGTACCAAAGGATCATAATGCTTCCATAGCATTAGGGGATAGGCCAAAAGAACACCAACCAATACTCCTAATAGGGACAAAATGATAGTTTCCATAAACACCATGAGTATCAGCTTCCCTTTTTTCATACCTATCGAGACCAACACACCAAATTCGTATTTTCGCTCTTGGGTCATCATAAGTACGGTACCAAAAATGCCGAAGATGAGAATCATATAAAGAATGGCTACCATCAACAATCCGCCCACGTTATCGGCCAAAATTGTTTGTTGCAGTTCGGGCATCATTTCTTGCCAGTTCATGACTTCAAAACTGTCGTCCAACCCATCCGAAATGGCCTTTTGTACCGTTTTTAACTGGGCATTGTCTTTTTTGTCTATCACAAGACTTGTGGCAATTCCATCAGCACTGAAAAGACTCTGGGCACCTTCCAAAGTCATTAATGCCGTTACCTTGTTCAATGTTGGATTTTTAAGATCTACAATACCCGAAACATGAAATTTATCGGCGGCCAGCATGCCATGGTACCCTTGTCCCAAGAACACTACCGTATCATTTATATCTGCTTTGAAATACGACGCCACTCCTTCTCCTATGATAATGTCCTTTGGGTTTTGGGGAAGTGTGCCCTTTGCCAGCTTGGACGCAACGTCCTGTAACTTAAGCTCTTTTTCAAAGTCCAACCCGTTTAAGGCTATCACTTTTGTGAGGTCTCCCATGGACAGTAGGCCATAATTTTCCAATCGTGGCAACAATGCCTCAACACCTTTGGTGTTCGATACTTTGTGCATCAAACTATCGGTCATGACCACCGACTTATCTATTGACCGTTTGTCCCAATACCCATTTTCGTGTATCTGGATATATCCTGTATACGAACCCACCACATTATCTATCATGCTTTTGTAAGTTCCCAACTGCATGGAACGCATTATTAGGGAGAGGAATACAGCGATTAAAATGGAAGCAGCCGTAATGACACTTCTTTTTTTGTTTCGCCAAATATTTCGCCAGGCAATTTTTAGAATCACTGCTTTGCCATTTAAGTATTAGTGGATACGCTTCATATAATTTGTGGTAAAGTATTCCTCCGGGATGTCCATATCAAACTTCCACTGGTTGTAAGTAATCACCGTGGATTGCCCGGGTTTATCCACAGGTGTAACAGTCAATTTGGAAGGGAGTAGCTTCCCATCAAATGTCTTGACCTCCGATCCGACCATCTGATTCACTAAAAACATATCTTCATCATAATAATCCGTTTGCATCTGCATATATTCCTTTTTGTCTATCCAGATGATAATTTTTCCCCAAACAACGGCGGCCTCGGGTTTTGGGGTCAGTTCAATTTTCCAGCACGGATACCCTTCTTTCTCTTCTTTGCCAATAATCTCCTTTGTGTAATCGATTACCAATGAAGATTGTTTGATTAGATCGTCATTGGTCAGATCCGTTCCCATCCAATTTTGTAGCATCATGGAAGGTGGAAACTTTACGGTTCTCTCGAGGGTAAGAAGGTAATTCCAAACTTCTTTTTCCCGCATTAAAAACACGGTGCCCTTTTCTTTGGCGGGACTTGTTATCACGGAAACGGAATAGTCCGAACCTCTGCTCCATCCCCTCATTTTCATTTCTTTGGACCATTTTGGACGAATGATATCGATAGTCAGTTCCGTATAAGAGGACGTTCCCCGTAACTTGTCATCGGATTTCTTGACAATTTCATCAGCAGTTTGACCGTATGAATAGGATGTTGTTAAAAATAGTATGGTTAATATCCTCAGTTTCATTTCTCTTATTTTTTGGGATTCATATAATCGTTTATAATATTTTCCTTGATTTTGTTCAAGGGGTAACTTTCACCAAAAATCATGTATTGAATGCCTATTCCATCCATCAAAGCCCCAAGTTTAAAAGCCTCGTTTTCCGGATTCTCATAACCTATCCCTATAAATAGTTCTTCCAATTGTTGGGCTAGGTCCGTATATACATTGGAAATCGTTTTATGTACAGAGGGTATCGACCCTACGTGAAGGGCCAACGATACAATAAGACTCCACAACTCCTTCTTCTCCTTTAGCACACGGAAAAATCCTTCAATGACTTCCCGAATGACCTCTTTAGGGCCCAAATCCTTTAAGTGGCCTTCGGCCAAGCCCAGTTCTGTGGCCTCTTTTAAAGCAAAGTCAACAACTGCATTCAAAAGTTGTTCCTTGTTTTCAAAATAGCTGTAAAGAAGTCCTTTCGACATCTTCACTTCTTTTGCAATATCACTTATGGAGGTATTGAAATAGCCACTTGTCGCAAATAATTGTAGGGCGCCCATAATAATCTGTTTCCTTTTTAATGCTCTATGGGCATCCAATTGTTTTTCTGTTCTAGGACTCATTTTTTTAAATTGAACGATTGGTCAAAATTAAAAAATATTTTTATCCGAAATCTATTTTGTGAAATCTTTAACTGAAAAAAGTAATATTGCTTGCCTTCAGATCTTTTACCAATTATCTATACCGAATTTTTGTATTGCGCCAAAAAGTATCCTTTAAGTGCAATGCGTTTAAATCGTATCCATCAAAATCCAGGACAGAAAATATCGAAACGATTTTCCTATGTGGTCACTAAACAAAAAAGCCTTCAAGTTTGAAGGCTTTTTTGTTATTCAGAAATTTTTAGTGCTTATTTTCTGTCCGCAGTTCGTATTTGGAATTGAATACCCCTCAGGGGAAAATCCAGAATTCGGTGAACGGATTTCTGATTACGAGCTTATTCTTCCATAAATGGAAACCCTACGAAAACAATTTGAAAAGAAAACATAAGGATATACTGTCTAAAACCCGTTATAGACCATCATCTTTTTGATAAGTAATAGTACTACGGCGACGAACAGGCAACACGTAAAGGTAAACACCTTCTGTAAATTGATACGTTCTTTCATAATCAACATGATTTGGAATACCTCAAATTTGGGGCAGTCCGGAATCATTTTTGGGATTTATCGATGTAAGAAGGGATTTTTGGTATGAAATAAGGTTATACTTCCATTGGTCGAAGTCAACATGCACATGGTCTGGGAACGGAATACTCCCGAAATTCGGATTAAATGGCCTTTTTTACGGACCATCGGGATGGGAAACCATGAAATTCCGTAAAAATTGGCTTATAGGGTCTTTTCCTTTAAATAGCGCCATAGTACCGTTTTATAGGTCCTTCCTATTGGGATGACCTCCCCATGTATCCATAAAGAATCGGAATCATATTGTTCTATCCGATCCAGAGAGACCAAATATGATTTATGTACCCTAACAAAACTATCTTCGGAAAAAATTGAACTATAATACCCCAAATTGCCCTTTACCTTGATTTTTTGGTCGTGTAGATGGATAATACAATGGTTTCGATCCCCATGCACATAACCAATATCCCGTTCATGGACTTTTCTATACACAGCGCCTTCCTTACAAAAAAAGTACCGGTCTTTGTCAATTCCCTTGCCCACCGAAGAGGCCTTTGGCATGGATTTCATCTCCATGGCCTTACTTATGGCAGAAAGGAATCGATGATAGGGGATTGGTTTCAAGAGATAATCCACTACCCCGAGTTCAAGTGCCTCCAGGGCATATTCCTTGTAGGCCGTTGTTATGACAATCTTAGGCGGATATTTTAAAATCCGAATAAACTGTAAGCCTTTGATGCCCGGCATTTGCATATCCAAAAACACCAAATCCACCCTTTGGGTCTGTACATAATACAGGGCTTCGAACGCATTTTGAAAAGACCTTAGCAAGGTAAGTCCTTGCGTTTTTTTCAAATGCTTTGTCAAGACATCGATGGCCAAAGGCTCATCATCAATAATTACGCATTGCATTGGTTTCTATGGGTATTTTTAAGTTGACAAAAAATCTATCTTTCCTATCCGTAATGGCAAGGTGGTATCTTCCCGGATAAACATGTTCCAATCGCTGTTTTACATTTTTAAGCCCAATACCATTTTCAGCTCGGTCTTCCTCGGAAAATGAGGGTTTAGAATTCTCCAGATCCAATATCAAAACATCCTTCAACAGTTCAATTTTACATCGTATCCAACACTTTTCATAATCTTTGGAAGTACCATGCTTAAACGAATTTTCAACAAACGGAAGAAGAAGCAAGGGCGGAATCTTTTTGTTAGCGGTTGTTCCTAAAATGGTATGGCTTAAATCCAGCTTGTCCCCATATCGCATTTGTTCTAAAGCCATATAGTTCCCTAAACATTCCAGGTCTTCTTCAACGTCTACCCATGTCTCTTTTGCCTCATACAGTATAAAACGCAAAATGTCCGAAAGTTTAACGACCATATCCGCCGCTATTTCCGGGTTCTCCAATATCTGGGCGTATAATCCATTTAAGGTGTTAAACAGGAAATGCGGATGCAACTGTGATTTTAAGAGTTGCAGTTCATTTTGAATATTGGATTTGATACGATTGACATGATCCAGTTGCTGTTTTTCACGATCTCGTACCAATTTAACGACTACTACCATTGAAGATACTATGATAAGATCCAATAAGGGTGAGATAAGTTTTGCCAGGTTATCCGGAATCAGCTTGGTGTCAACGTCAGGAAAATAAATCGGATAAACGGTAGCCCATACCAACAATCGCAAAAAAAATATTCCGACAATCAAAAGTATTCCAAATTGCAAGAATGCCAGTCCATATTTTTTTTTCAATACAAATTGGGGCAGAATAAAATAAAGTGTGACGTATACCGTAAAAAACTTTGCGGGCAAGGATGCCAGTTCATACGTGATATGCAATCCCAGGTCGGGTTCTTGTACATAGTAGATTCCTACGGTAAAAAGGACGTACAGACCCCAGAAAACACCATGCCTTGTTATTCTTTTCATAGGTAAAGAAATCTTGACCAATTTAGAGGTAAAATGATTGCACAAATCAATACTAAGTATAAAATAACAAAAATTGAGTACCAATTACACAATGATAAGTACGTATAACAAAAAAGTGTTTTTCATGCGCTTTGGTGAAAAATAGTAGGTGTTTGATACTATTCCGTAAAAGGAAGAACTGTTGAAATTCTACTTTTAATACAATCAATGGAACCAAAACTTTGGATTTATGCATACCAGTAGACGAAAATTCCTAAAAGATTTCTCCATAGCCGGAGCCGCAACTTTCTCCATGCCATTTATACTGCCCAATTCCATTTCGAGAGTTAAACTAAACGTATTGGTACTGGGTGGTACAAACTTTTTGGGACCCGCCATCGTGCAGTCCCTTGTAACGAAAGGACACCGCGTAACCCTGTTCAATAGAGGAATTACCAATCCGAATATGTTTCCCAAACTATCCAAAATAAAGGGAGATCGGGAAAAAGGACTTACCGGATATCGAAATCTGGCAAAGGGAAAGGAAATTTGGGATGTTGTCATCGATGTATGGCCGCAAGATCCCAATTTTGTCCAAAATGCTATTACTATTTTACAAGGTAGGGCAAAGTACTATGTTTTTGTGTCCAGCATAGCAGTGTATTCAAGTTATGAAGCCATCAGATTGGACGAAAATACAGCAAGGCGAAAAGGAGATGCCTATGAGGAGGGCAACTACAACCTCAACAAGGCACTGTGTGAAAAAGCAGTGGAAGAAGCATTCCCCGATCGATTCATCATAGTACGGCCCGGTGCTATAGTCGGTGATAGGGATTCCGGTCCTTTTGGGAGATATCTGCTAAATCGGATAAAGAACCGAAAAGAAATTCTGGCGCCCGATTCCAATGATCCCGTTCAATTCATAGACGCCCAAGACATTGGTAATTTCATTGCACAATGCATCGAAAAAAAAGTCGGGGGACATTTTAATTTGGTAGGCCCGGCCTCAACCATGGGATATAAGGATCTGCTCATCCAGGCGAAAAAGACACTAAAAAGCGAGGTGGGGATACTATGGATGGACCCTAAATTCCTAGTCGAAGAGGTTAAGCTCGAGCCCTTTATGGAAATTCCATTTTGGATTCCCGTGGCTTTGGATCCCGAACCTGGTTTTTATCAGATCAGCAATAAAAGGGCCATTGACCATGGACTAGTGTTTACAGATTACAACGAGACCGTTAAAACAAGCTATCTTTCCTTTAAGGAAAAAAGATTCATTGAGGAGGAAGGATACGATGTGGTTTTTGGCATTTCCGAAGAAAGGGAGGACGCTATCATTGCAAGATGGAAGCAAAAGAATAACTAGGGTGTGCTATGGATCTGGGCCTATCTCTTCCCAGAATTTGCCTTAATCAAGCTGCACGAAAGCGGTAAAACCCATTCATCAATTGATGATTATCTCATCTGCAAATACCCATGAAGGCAATCCAGCGGCATGATGCCAATACGGGGTTTTGGTATTCCTTGCTTGAATCTTAATATAACGTGCTTGTACCGGTTCAAAATCCATATCAAAATATTGGATGTCGTTTACTTTGCTATCCTTTTTTAAGGGATAGGGATTAGATACCGAACCCAGTCCTTGGAAATCCTTGTTGTCCGAAGATATTGAATAGGAAACTGTGGATGGTAAAAACACTATATGATTGGTTACCTGTAAAAAAGCAAGGGAGATTGTCCGTATCTCCATAGGTTCTCCCAAATCCAGGATCACCTCCATATCATTCCCTTCGTATCCCAGCCAATTGGCATAAAAACTGCTTCCCCCTAAGGCGCCGTCCGTAAGCACCATGGGATTCTCATCGGCATATTTTTTGGGATTCGTTAAAGTAACCACTTTTTTGCCTTTTGCCTTATTGGGTTTTTGTGCAATTTCCAGTGCGGATAGATAATTTTTTCCATATTCTCTTACCGTAAAGCCCATTTCATTCATAAGTTCTATGTCATGATTGGAAGTTGTTTCCATAAAGTTGTCCAATACGGACACTACTCCAGGATTGGCTTTTTTTGTCCCTCCATCATTCGTAATCATCAAAGTGTACTTCCCATTGATATTCTTTCTACTGGCCTCCAAAACGGCATAATCCACCCCTAAGCGGGCCTTCCTTACCCTGGTTACCAGCTCCGAACTATTGGCAACGACCTTTTCGGCCTTATCGAACAATTCCGTGTATCGGGTCAATAGTTCCGGCCGTAGATAGGAACCAAAAGCCTCGGAAGGGTCTCCATATAGGAATAAAAAGAAATCCGCATCTTTTTCCAGTTCGCTATGGATCAAATCTACATATTCCTTAATATATGCCCCGGCCGCTCCATAATACCCCTCCGTAAACTCTACCAACAAGGTGTCCGGATCCAACTCGGGATTCCATAATAATTTTGCCGTAATGTACGATCGTAGTTCAAAAAGTTCGCTCGGATTATGGCTATGCTGCTCAAAAACCCATTTCGCATTGTTATCCCTAAATAATTGAATATTGGGCCGTAACGTATGCATATTGGGAAATGGTGCCAAAAAATTGGTAAACTGGGTGGTATAGTCCCAAATCCTAACGTTGTCCGTTAATCTTCCCCAACCTTCCAAATCCATGGCGAAATCGGTACACTTTTCAGAAATTGGCGCCGCGCGGTCACATTCTATGGAACAAAGGGTAATCAATACATTATCGGCCGGTCTGGTCTTACAGGGTTTACGGGTATACTGATAGGCCAGGGTTGAAATGGTCTTATCCGGAAAATCAGCCGCCACCTGGTTTACGAAGCGGATCATGGTACCCGAAGAACTGCCTTCTTCCTCATCGATCTTGTGGCAAGCATCACACTGACAATGTTGTTGATTATCATCCTGACTCACAGAAACCACAGAGGCTTCTGGATTTCGTGTGAACAAGGCGGCTACGGAATCCTTAACGATTTCCAATACCTTTTCATTGGTTAGGCACAATTGGGTCGGCAATCGTTGATCACCCCTTAAGGCATAATATTCAGGATTGGATCTATAAAATTTTTCTTCCGGCAAAAACCGATGAAAGGTGTGTACCTTGGCCTCCGGGGCATAATACGGAAAGGACTCATAGGTTACTTTTTGCTGATCGGCAAAGCTTTTGTTTTCATAAAATAGTTTGGAATGTACCGTTCTCGTAGTTATATCCGGTGTATAGGCATAATCGATAGGTTTTAATGCCATGGTCGTTAAGGACGGAATGTGTATGGCATCAGGGGCATACCATTTACAACCTAGGTAGCGCTCCAAAAATTCATAGACCGCATACCGGGTATCCAAATCGGAATGGCCAAAAATGAACACATTCTTTGCCTGGGATTTGATAACAATTTGATGGGGCTCCAATGGCTCCCCGTTAATGTTTCCAATATAGATTTTAGACTTTTCGGCATCTTGGGAGCTTTCATCCACAATATCCAGTGCCACCCCACTTATTTTTTGCAAATACTCCTGTAACAATTCCGCTGATCGATACTGGCTTTCCGTGGCTTCGCCCATAAACACTATTTCATAATCCGACCTTCCGTTTTCAACGATTTGCAGACTGTCATTGGTACATGAAACCAGGAAAAATCCCGTCATCATCAGAAATAGTATGTTCATTTTCATAGGCGCAAATTTTTCAACGCACTCTTTGGCAGTTCCAAATAAACTGTACAATACCCTTATGGCTTACTTAGGGAGGCCTTATAAATGGAATTCAAGAGACTGCTCTTTTCCTTGGTATCGTTACCCAATTCCCAAAACATTATACCGCCTAGCCCTTTTTTCATGGCATATTCGGTCTTCAAGCGAACGGAAACCGTATCATCATAACTTATAAAAATACTGTCCTTGGCGCTATACAGGTAAGGAGCCTTGGCAATAGCATCCCAATATCTAGTATAGTTCTTGTCGCTTTCAAATTCCTTCCTGATTTGATGGTAGGCACTCCAGCCAATATGGGCGCCGGAGTTGCGTTGGTATAATCCATTATCCTTGGGAGGTACCCCTTTCCATGCGCGACCATAAAAGGCAGCACCGATGACAATTTGTTCAAGCTTTACACCTTGATCCATGCAAAAGGCGACAATCTTTTCCGCTGATCTCGGCCCATAGGTAAGGCCCCGTTTCTTCATGGCCTCTTTTCTTTGGTTGACATATTCCTCGGCCGGTGTTCCCGAGATGTCCTCATCGGTTATCCATCCCAAGGCGGTATGATGGCCAGTGAACGGGGATGTGGCTCCTATTTGGTCATAGGTCATGACGTTCATGTAGTCCACATGCTTCATCACTTCAAGAAGTTCTATGTTACGGTAATACGGTTTCCATCCGGCAGAGGCGAAGGTAAGGGTTTGGTTCCTTTCCAAAGTATTGAGGGCTTCCCTTAGTTCTTTCATCAAGAGTGTAAAATTCTGTTTGTCCTCTGGGCGGGCCCCGGTATTTGCTGCCGGTATTGCCGGATATTCCCAATCGATATCCAGCCCATCCAATTCATATTTCCGGTTGAAATCCAAAACACTTTGTACAAATTTTTTCCTGTTTTCCGCAGTATGCGCCATATCGGAAAAACCGTCTGCACCCCAGCCTCCACAGGCAATCATGACCTTTAGTCTGGGATGGTGTTTCCTTTGAGCTACCAACTGCTGAAGTTGTTCCCCCGCCTTTTCGTTCCCGAACTTCATTTCACCATCGATTACATTCGTAAAGGAAAATATGATGTGGGTAAGCTGATGTAAAGGTAATTTCTCCGGTGCATATTCCTTCTCCGGAACATAATAAGCCATAACCATGGTGGAATCCGGTTTTTTGGGAATATCCTTTCCATCCGGGACAAACGAAGAAACCAAAAGAGCTGTAAGAAAAAAGAAAACGGCATATTTTAAATACTTCATAGGAAAATAGTTTACTTCTAAAGCTAAATCAATAAAGGGACTCCCCCATAATTTATTAGACGGAAAGCATAGCAAGAAGCATACACGACAATCTGCGCACCTCTATTCAAAAGATAGGATGGAGGCGTTTACCAGATTATCATGTGAAACAAAATATCCCTTAAGCGGTTTTCCATCCAATTGGATTCCTTTAATCGCTCCATTCGTATCCATTGAACCGCTTCGAACAATCCTTAATTTTTCGTTTTTGTAATACTTGTTGTCCAAATGAACGGTAATGGTGTCAAAAACCGGTTTGGTAAGGGTATAAATGGGTTCTGCGGGATTGACCGGATACAGTCCCATCATGGAAAAGACTGCCCAAGCCGACATGGTTCCGGTATCGTCGTTTCCGGGCAGGCCGTCCGGGCTGTTCTTGAAATAGGTTTCTAAAAGCTCGGATACTTTCTGTTGGGTTCGGTATTCCTGGCCCTTTACATAATTGAACAAATAGGGATAGGCGATATCCGGTTCATTGGCCATATCAAACTGATCCTTGTCAAAGACATCCTGAAGCCGATTTACAAATGCCTTGGATCCTCCCATCATTTTCATCAGTCCCTTGATATCATGGGGCACCATAAAGGTATATTGCCAGGCATTGCCCTCGATGAATCCCAAGTTCTTTTCAAAATTGGCCCCTGATTCCGGATTGTAAGGTCTTAACCAAGTACCATCATCATTTTTAGGTCTCAACAGATTTATACTCGGATCAAATAGACTTCGGTAAGACAGGGCTCTTTTTGCAAATCGTTTTTGATCTTCCTTTTTGCCCAATTCCTTGGCCAATTGTGCAATCGCATAATCCGTAATATTGTACTCCTGGGTTGTGGAAACCGAACCGCTATTGGTCGTCTTTGTGGTAAGGTACCCTTTTTCCAAATAGTCTTTAATTCCAGGTCGGAGCGGATTGTCCTCCATTTGATCTGCGCTTTTGAGCATACCCTCATACGCTTTTTGGACATCAAAATCACGGATTCCCTTAAGGTAGGTATCCGCAATGATGATTCCGGCCGGATCTCCTACCATAGTGGTAGTTTCCGTAGCGTTCAGTTCCCATTTCGGAAGCCAGCCGCTTTCCTCATAAATCTGCAACATGCTCTTGACCATGTTGGACTGTTGTTTGGGATACACCAGACTCATTAACTGATGTAAATTGCGATAAGTGTCCCAAAGCGAAAAAACGGTGTACCGGGTCCCGTCCGTTTTCAAAGTTTCCCTTGTCCTCATTTTAGGATAGTCCCCATTAACATCGTTCAGGGTATTGGGATGAATCAAGGTATGATAGAGTGCCGTGTAGAACTTGATTTTATCCTCTTCCTTGCCTCCTTCTACCTCAATTCTGGACAAATATCGGTTCCATTCCTCCTTGGCACTTTGTAAAATTTGATCAAAACTTCTATCGGAAGTTTCCCTTTCCAAGTTTTCCCGGGCATTTGCTATACTCACGTAGGATATCCCAATTTTCAATTCCAATTGGGTCGGCTTTTCGAAGCTATATCGCATATACGCACCTATACTATCGCCAACCACCTCCTTGGTGTATCCCTCCATCAACCTGGGTTTTCCATTGTATTTCTTCATCCATTGGGATTCGACCCCGTTGTACTTTGTCGGTTTTTTCCAGGTTCCGAATTCCTGGGCCGGTCTTGAAAAACGGGCCACAAAATACACAGGATAGGCTTCCTCTGGTTTGAAGTAGCAAAATGAACCTACCGATCGCATTCCTTCTATTTCAGTGGGGGAAACCACCTTAACGCTGGCTCCTTGCTCATTGGTAAGTCCCAAACCTAAATTCAATAGAACATTCGCATCCCCCTTTGGGAAGGTATAGTTACTCACCCCTACCCTTGTGGTAGCTGTAGCTTCCATCTTGATATCATATTTATCCAAATGATTGGAATAATAACCTACTTCCGATACTTCCGAGGAGTAGGTGGATCCGTATTTCAAATGATCGGTCTTTATCTCCCCGGTAGTCGGCATGGCCAAAATTACGCCTAACTCAGGACAGCCTACCCCACTTAGGTTCACATGGCTGAACCCCGTTAAAAATGTATTTTCGTGGACATAGGGTGTGGACAGCCAGCGACTATCCTTTTCCAACGGCAAATTTTGTTCTCCCGCTACATTGAAGGGCGAAACATTGGCCATCCCCCTCACCGCAATGGGACCTGGATTTGTAGTGCCAAAATTGGAAGTTCCGATAAACGGGTTTACGTAGTCCACCGGTTTTTCTTGTGCCATAAGGCACATGGTTACGAAACAAGAAAGAAAAAATATCCTAAATGCCATAGTGTTGTTTATTTCATTACTTTACTTAAAGAACCGGTACCCTTTTCCATTGTCATTCTTGGTAGGTCATATATGCCGATACCAACCAATGATTATGTTGGTCTCCCTCGTTGGGGGTCGCAGGAATCTTTATCGATAGTTGATGATTTCCCTTTTCTATGTTGCCCAAATCCACTTCATACGGGAGCACCGACGACCCGGGACACCAATTGGATCTTGACAGATCGGAAGAAGCTAGGCGTTCTTCTATTTCCTTAAAGACCTTTTTATGGTTTTGGTCGTATACATAGGCCGAATCCTTTTTTGTCCAGACTCCGGACGAAGGATTGAATCTTCTAAACGATGCACAGTCATCTCTCCAAGGAATGGTATCTATGATATTCCTACCGTTAAAATATACTTGATTTCGTAACTTTATGAACTCGTCCCCACCACTATGTCCTCCATGCCCGGAAGTTGTATAATGAAGTCTGGCGTTCTTCATTATCTCATGAGAGAAAAAGTCCAGCCTCAGATCGGATTTCGCAAAAAGATCAGGTATTTTTTGACCTTCCACATAATACACCGTATTGACCAATGGCAATACCTTGACCTTGGATCTTGGTCTACCCGAATAGGTCAAGGACACATCCACGGAATAGCCATCGGACGTCCATGTATCTATCCAAACCCCGATATAGAAAGACCCGGTCACCAAGGATTCCAATTCCGAAATATCCTTTTCCCAGACAACCTCCTTTTCCCAATTGGGAACATAAACCGGCCGGTTGTATTTTACCCGTGGATTCTTTTCCTCATCACTAAAATGGCCTACTCCAAATGGGGTCATAAACCTCAATAACTCCACAGCGGGTGTATAGCCATCTCCTTTCAGAATTCCGGGGTAATCACCATTTAATTGTGAAGATTCAGGAAACACTTCCCTTCCTTGGGAAACATCAATGATATCCAATTTTTCCGGCTCTGTAATCACAAAGCAGGAGCCCGATTTATCCCAGGGATCTCCTTTGGATCTTAGGACTATTTTGATGGAAACATCCGTTCCCTTTTCAAAAATAGGTACATCTACCTGTCTAAATACCAAACGCCCATTTTGCAATCGTCCATGTGACATAGTATCTACGGCATCCCCACCAAAATTTATGGAAACATTTTTAAAAACATCCACAATGCGGGGCCTTACTTCCTCTTGCCCGTTTAACATACAAATGGACACCAAGAAAGTTATTAATGTAGCTATTTTCGCTTTTGGAAACATCGTAATTTGGGATTGTGCTCTATTTATTCAATTCCACAGCATTACCGTGTCCCCGGTATAGTAGCAGTTCATCTTCCAGTGAGACTTCAACAACGGTAACATATTGATCTAGGTTTTCTTTTTTAGGTATCCCAATACGAAGTATTCCTGGGATATTGTTCCATTCTGCACCGCCATTTCTTTCAAAGGTCAGCGTTTCACCATTGCCCAAGATCTTAATCGATGCCACCTTGTTTTGTATCCCCTTTAGTTGAATATAGTTCTTTGGATTGTTGAACAAACAGAGATACAACTTCTTCCTGTCCTTACTTATTAAACTAGGCCCATAAAAATGTCCATAAGGCAGACCCGCCTCCGTATTAAATACCGCAGTTTTGTGTTTTTGTATCCAACCTCCCAAAACTTTCAAACGCTCTCGTTGCTCTTTTGCAATCGTTCCATCGGGTTTGGGCCCAATATTCAACAAAAGATTTCCCCCCGAAGCAATGACTTCCACAAAAGTCCTTATAATCTGTGAGAAAGGCTTGTAATTGGTATCTGAAGGAAAATAGCCCCAATTATCGTTCATCGTCATGCAAAATTCCCAAGGACCTTCGGGGCGTACGACTGGAACTCCTTGTTCCGGAGTTTTATAGTCACCATAGTCGTTTAATCGGGAATTCACTAGTACTCTTGGATTCCATTTTAACAGTGAATCCTTTAGGGCCATGGAACCCCATTGATCGGCCGATTTTTCCCAATCCCCATCAAACCAATACAGATCTGGATTATATAGGGCACTCAACTCACGAAGCTGCCCCCTATAAAAACGAACGAATCGTTCCCAAGAATCACTATTTTTCTGCTTTTTTGGGGGATAGTCCTTGGTAGTATCAGGCCTTGGAAACACCACTTCATAATCCGGGTGCGACCAATCACATAAAGAAAAATACAGTCCCACTTTTAACCCCTCTTTCCTTAGGGCCTCCACATAAGGGCCTACCAAATCGCGCTTAGCAGGAGTTTTTTGCACAACGTTCAAATGGCTCAATTTTGTATCCCACAAGGCAACCCCATCATGATGTTTTGTGGTGAGTACGGCATATTGAGCCCCAATTTCTTTAAATAATCCGGCCCACTCTTCGGGGTCATACTTGGAAGCAGTAAATTTTTCCCCTTGATCCATATACTCACCATATGGGATTCTCTTGTGATATAGAGACCAAGATTCCGTGATCCCGTTTACACCATAATATCCCCAATGGATAAACACTCCCAATTTTGCGTCCTTGAACCATTCCAATCGCTCCTGTTGGTCCGTAACATCGGATTGGGCCCAAGAAATCCCGTAAAACATGTAAAGCAAAAGCAGCAAACCCCTCATTTCATGTTTTGTTTGTTGCTCAATGAATACGGTACGGAATCTGCTGATACCCCCCAATTTTCATTGGGTTCCGATCCCATTTCAAAAATAAGCTCCCCTCCATTTTGGACTGTTTCTACTCCCAACCATGTCTGTTTAAAATTGAGTCCATTGAGGTTCGCGCTCTGAATATAGGGTCTATTTTTTCTATTCCCATTGGCCTTAATCGAAAAAGTATTTCCGTTTTCCAAGTGCAGTTTTACCTCATCGAATAGGGGACTACCGATTACAAATTGGTCAGTGGCCGGTGCCACAGGGTAAAAGCCCAGGGCACTAAAAACGTACCAGGCCGAAGTTTGTCCGTTATCTTCGTCGCCACAATAACCATCCGGTGTTGGGGTATACAACTTCGTCAATACTTCACGGATCCTTTCCTGGGTCTTCCATGGCTTACCGGCATAATTATACAAGTATATCATATGTTGAATGGGCTGGTTCCCGTGGGCGTAATTCCCCATGTTCATGATTTGCATTTCACGTATCTCATGAATGGTAAAACCGTAATACGAATCATCAAATATCGGTGGCATTTCAAAAACATGGTCCAGCATCTTCGTAAATTCATTTGATCCACCCATTAGATCGATGAGGCCCTGTATATCATGAAAAACGGACCAGGTATAATGCAGGCTATTCCCTTCCGTAAAGGCATCCCCCCATTTTAGGGGATTAAAGGGAGATTGGAAGCTTCCATCCTTGTTCTTGCCCCGCATGAGTTTTGTAGATGGATCAAAAAGGTTTTTGTAGTTCATGGATTTGGAGAAGTAGATATCCGCCAAACTATCCTTCCCCATCGTTTTTGCCATCCGGGCTATGGTAAAATCCGCATAGGCATACTCCAACGTACGGGCCGCATTTTCATGGATATCCACATCGTAGGGAACATAGCCCAATTCGTTGTAGTAATCCACACCTTCTCGCCCTACGGAAGTTTCCGGCCGACCTTCTTCCACAGTAGCATTTTTAAGCATGGCCTCAAGCAATATGGATTTATCCTTTTCGGGTACGTTCCCTTGCAAAAAAGCATCGACGACAATCGGTGCCGAATTGGAACCGATCATTACATTCCGATGTCCGGGACTGGCCCATTCCGGTAACCAACCTGACTCCTTGTAGGTATTGGCCAAACCTTCCATGATCTGGGAGTTTAAGGTAGGGTACATCATATTGAAAAAGGGAAATACAGCACGAAACGTATCCCAAAAACCATTATCCGTAAACATGTAGCCCGATTCTACTTTTCCATTATTAGGACTGTAATGGACCACCTTGTTATCCTTGTCCAATTCATAGAACTTCCTAGGAAATAACAGTACTCGATACAAGCAGGAATAAAAAATCCGAATATCATCCAAGTTATCCGAGGTAACCTGAATGCGATTTAGTTCCTTTTCCCAGGCCGAAGATGCTTTTTGCCGGGTTTGATCGAATGTGTCATTGCCTATTTCCCTATCCAAATTCAATTGGGCCTGCTCCGGACCTATAAATGAAGAAGCTACCCGTACGTGCACTTTTTGGCCCCTCTTGGTCTTGAACCCAATGATAGCCCCCACATGATCCCCTTCGCTCTGGGTCGTATTCTCTTTTAACCTCCAATTATCTCCCCAGGTATGGTTCAACTCAAAATCCGTATCGAACTGGGCCACAAAATAATTATGGAAATTCTCCGGTACTCCCCCACTGTTATTCCTGCAATACCCGATTATCTTTCTTTCATCAGGAAGAATCTTTACCATGGAGCCTTCGTTGAAAGCATCAAGTACCACATAAGCGGAATCGGTTTCCGGAAAGGTAAACCTAAATTGGGCCGCACGCTCTGTTGGGGTCACTTCCGCGATAACATCATAATCGGCCAAATAAGCGCTGTAATAATCCGGACGGACGGTTTCCGATTTATGCGAGAACCAAGAGGCCCGTTCATCTTCCTGGAACTTTAAATCACCTGTCACAGGCATAAATGAAAAAGCCGCGTAATCGTTTACCCATGGACTCGGTTGATGGGTCTGTTTGATACCCCGAATTTTATAATCATCGTAGTTATACGTCCATCCATCTCCCATTTTAGCGGTCATTGGCGTCCAAAAATTCATTCCCCAAGGGGTGGCAATAGCGGGATAGGTATTCCCGTTGGAAAGACTAAATTCCGAATCCGTTCCCATAAGGGGGTTAACATGTTCCAAAACCGAGGTCGTGTCATTATGGTTATCCTCCGAAACGGATTCTTTGGAGGACTCCTTACAGGCGAAAACCATCAAAGCTAAGGCTAGGCTACCAATTGTTTTTACAAAGCGAAGTTCTTTTACATTTTTCATACTAGTGGTATATTTTGTTTATTTGGGGAGTCTGTAATGCCCTACTATCGGCCAATTCGGAATCGTTTGTCATACTAAAGACCAATATTCCTCCTGAAACAATCTCTTTATGGGTAATATAACTTCTTTTCAGGCTTTTCCCATTGAGCGAAACACTTTTAACAAAAGCATTCGCCTTAAAATTTTCTGTTTTTATCATAAATGTCTTATCGTTCCCCACGTCCACAACGGCTTGTTCAAATAAAGGTATGCCCAAATGATATACTCCCTGTGCCGGATTCACGGGATAAAACCCTAGGGCACTGAGGATATACCAGGACGACATTTGCCCGCAGTCCTCATTGCCACAATGTCCGTTTGGTTCATTCTTATACTGTCCCACCAAAATTTCACGAATCAACGCTTGGGTCTTTGAAGGCCGGTCTAGATAATTATACAAATACGCCACATGGTGACTGGGTTCGTTTCCGTGGGCATATTGGCCTATCATTCCTGTACTGAAGATGGGCAATTTATCCTCAGGAGATGGGGCATATGTAAACATGGAATCCAACTTCTGTCCAAAACGTTCCTGTCCCCCGGTTTTGGCAATCAGACCTTCAACATCATGTGGAACGAACCAATAGTAGTGCCAAGCATTGCTTTCACAGAAATAGGGGGAATACTCCTTGGGAACAAAGGGTTCCAGAAACTTCCCGGACGCGTCCCTGGGCTGTAACCAGGAATTTTTGTCATTGTACAAATTCTTCCAGTTTTCCGAACGCTCCAAAAAATAGGTGTAGTCGTCCACTTTGCCCAAATCCTTGGCGAACATGGCGATGCACCAATCGTCATAAGCGTATTCCATGGTCTTGGAAACGGACCAATTTTCATGTTGGCCATCAACCGGGATAAAGCCTTTCTCCTTATATACATCGATTTCACGTTCGTCTACCATTGCACTCTCCCTACAGGCTTGGTATGCCAGATTTACATCAAAATCAAAGCCTTTAAAGTAAGCATCCACAATAACGGGTACGGCATGATAGCCTATCATCATATTGGTCTCGTTCCCCTGCATGGACCATACCGGAAGTGTCCCGGTCTCCTTATAATGCGCCAGCATGGAGTTGATCATATCTGGCACCCTTTCTTGCTGAGTTATCGTATATAAGGGGTGTGCCGCCCTAAAGGTATCCCATAGCGAAAAGGTGTCATAACGGTCGAATCCTTGGGCCACTGCTACGGTATCGTTGGCTCCCTTGTACTTTCCGTCACTATCGCTCAACAAGGTAGGGGCCAACATGGATTGATACATCATGGTATAAAAAACACTTTTTTTGTCCCGGTCATCTGAACTTATCTTGATTTTTTGCAGCTCCTTTTCCCATACTTTTTTAGCTTTTTTTTCGTACAGGTTAAAATCAAATCCGGCAGTTTCCTGTTCCAATGCCTTTGCAGCACCTTCTTGACCCGCCGTGGATAGTCCAGTTTTTATAACCAATTGCTCATCCTCCTCCATACTATAGTGCAATGCAATTTTGGTGTGGGTACCCTTTACCGGGGAGGTCGTTTTTTCATCGTCCAGGAATACGGTATAGGAACGAAATGGCCGGGAAAAATGCATTTCGAAATACAATCGTTGGTCCTTGGCCCATCCCGTGGACATGCGATGGCCCTTAATGATCGAATCGTTGACTACTTCAATATAGGTGTCTGTAGGTCTATCCCAATTCAAGGCATATCCCAAATCCACATAAACGGTGGTTTCCTCGTCCTTGGGAAAAGTATATCTATGAATGCCCACACGCTTGGTCGCGGTTAATTCTGCCTTTATGTTAAAATCCAATAGATTCACCCCGTAATATCCAGGAGAAGCGGATTCCCTGTCATGACTGTACCGTGAGTAAGGTCGAAAACCATTTTCAGCTATTCTTTTGGAAGACCTGCTATTGGTGGGCATAACCAAGATATCATATAAATCTCCAGCACCTGTACCGGTTAAATGGGTATGCGAAAAACCGCTTATGATACTGTCTTGATAGTAATAGCCCGCAATCCTATCCCATCCGGGAATCCCAATATCCGGACTTAACTGCACCATACCGTAGGGGACCGTAGCTCCCGGATAGGTATTGCCCGGCCCACCGGTTCCTATGAACGGATTAACGTAGTCCGTAAGTTTTTCCTGAACGGGAGAACGTACCTCATCTCCACAACAGCAAAAGGAAGCAACAGTTAAAATGAGAAAAAAACGCCTTGTCCACATATACTCCATTAATCTTCTGCCTTGAATGGTTACCTCTCCTATTTTATCACTTACAATTGTGTATTGACGATGGCTGCACCAACATACAATGATCTAGTTCTCCTTACTCAAGAATTTACCATCTTCCTTGATCATCAAAATTCTTTTTGTAAAAGGACTTTGGGTGAATAAATTCCATCCGGAACCATGTTCCTCAATGGATACCTTGATTTCCTCATCGGCAATAATTTTGGATAGATTTGATACTTCCAGTTTTACCGCATCAAAAGCATCTCCGGAATTCAATAGTCTTCTATACAGATTATAAAGATATCTTTTGATCTGGTCGTCCTGAGGAATTTCAAAATCAGTGACATCCAATTTCTTAGTAGAAAAATAGACATAACCCCAATGCTCCGGTTCGTGCATATTGATTACACCTTGGGGAGACCATACCCAATTGTATTCGGGAAGGTATTTTCCATTTTTGCCCTTTTTTCTGGAATAGCGCCTATCCGTCAATT
Organism: Ulvibacterium sp.; assembly: GCF_965228935.1. Classification (GTDB taxonomy): domain Bacteria; phylum Bacteroidota; class Bacteroidia; order Flavobacteriales; family Flavobacteriaceae; genus Ulvibacterium. Next base: position 5,349,517 of record NZ_OZ245846.1, read on the forward strand.
CAAAATCCCAATTGACCCTTGAAAAATTAATCCGCCAAAATTCGTTTTTGGGAGGCTTGTTGTTATTGCTGGCCTCGGTAAGCACAGACCAAGGGATGGCAATTTCAACACTCCATCCCCTATCGATATCATTGGATATGTTCAGGGTTCCATCTATTTGAACTGCCGATTTTAAGCCTTGGATATCCCAACTATCCAAAACTTTTCCCTGGTTTCTATAGGGTTTGGTCAAAAAAAGATCCCAAACCGTATTCAAGGCGTTCATTTCAAACTCCATATAATTATGGGTATCCCCATCCGGGTCTATAAAAATCTCAAAGTCGTTGTTATAAAAAATTACCGTGTCCCGTTGCTTTAACGTACCCCAAATATGAGGTTCCTCCATTTGTGCGAAAAAATAGAGATAGGTATCGTCCCAAAGCATTTTCATTCGGGTTTTATACCTAGGTTTTTTTATTCCTTCAATATCAATGAAATCGTTACTCCATTTCGCATTGAACCATGAAGGTTCATCGGCCTTTCCATCAATACTTAGAGGCTCGGCAGTCTTTAGGGCCACATATTTTCTTGGTGCTTCCTGTGCAGCCAATTGAATACAGCCCATGTACAAAAGAAAAAGTATAAGGCTAGCCGTTTTGATTCTTCTTAAAGACTTGTCCTCCATTTTCTATAAACTGTTTTGCTTGGTAAAAGCAATTATTTCCGAAATATGGCCAAATGCCAAGGCTGTTACCGTATCTGCCGCTCCATAGTACAATGCTAGCTTGTCCTCTTCCAAGGAATGCAAAGTGGCACACGGAAAGATGACATTAGGCACATCCCCGACCTGTTCATAGATTTCCGCGGGGGCCATTAGGTAAGGTTGTGTCCGGTATTTGACCTTATCCGGACTGTTCTCGTCCAATAAAGTGGATCCTACGGAATAGCGAAAGCCATTGCAGGTCTTTATCACCCCGTGGTAAAACACCAGCCAACCTTCATCTGTCCAAATGGGTACCGGGCCGGCACCAATCTTGGCACATTGCCATGCACTATCATTAAAAGGGGCAACTTTCATCACACAACGGTGTTCGCCCCAATATTTCATATCCGGGCTGTAACTTAAGTAAATATCGCCAAAGGGGGTATGACCATTGTCACTTGGCCTACTTAGCATGGCGTATTTGCCGTCTATTTTTTTCGGGAACAGTACCCCGTTTCTATTAAAGGGCAAAAATGCATTTTCACATTGAAAGAATTCCTTAAAGTCAAAAGTATATGCTATCCCAATGGTAGGGCCATGATAGCCGTTACACCAGGTAATCCAATAGCGATCCTCGATGAAGGCAACCCGCGGGTCATACTTGTAGTCGGAATCTATCATCTGGGTGTTCCCCGCCTGCATTTGTATGGGCTCATGATTTATACTCCATTGAACGCCATCTTCACTGAATCCGGCATGGATGTTCATTTGGACAGCTTTGCTATCACAACGGAAAACTCCGGCAAATCCCTCTCCAAAGGGTACTACGGCACTATTGAATATACTGTTTGATGTAGGGATGTCATAACGACCGATAATAGGATTTTTGTTATAACGCCAAAGTACATCGGTACAATTTTTTGGCTTGGCCTGCCAAGGTATTTTGTTCATTAATTTAGGCTTTATCTGCTAATTCACTTGATTTTAACTTGTCATACCAAGTCCTTTTCAGGATTACCGATGTGACGATCATGAGCAGGACCACAAAGGCCATACTGTAGTACTCCTTGATTATAAGGTAAATGGGGAACAGGACAAAGGTCATCTGCCAAACGATGCCTATCAAACAATTGAATGTATCCCTTAAAAAGTCCTTGTTCGGTTCAAAATCAGGGTCTTCCTTCTGTATTTCCCGGATAACAGGTTTCCAGAAACCCCATGGTTTGGTCGTTTTATAAAAATGTTTCAACACTTCCATATCATCCTGTTTTGCAAAAATCACCCCTAGGAAACATCCTATAAAGGAAATCAGCAATATCAAGGGAAACAGATAAATCGCCGCGGTATCAGGGTACAATTGCGGGACTATGGTCGCCGCTACAAGACCGGCCAACATTCCCCAAAAATATCCGTAGGAATTAAATCGCCACCAAATCCATTTTAACGCATTGGCCGCAGCGTACCCGCCGTATAAAGCGGAGGTGAGCCATAGGGTAAGGGTATTGATGGAGGAGGCAAAGAATCCTCCGATAAGTCCAACCACCACAATGATAATGGAGGACAAATAACTATAGCGTACATAGGTCTTTGCCGAAGCATTCGGGTTGATATATTTTTTATAAATATCGTTTACGATGTAGGCCGGGGCAGCATTGATAAAGGCTGCAAACGTTCCCATGAAGGCCGCCAAAAGGCCTGCCAACAGTAGCCCTTTAAAACCTATAGGTACAAAACGTTGAATGGCGACCGGAAGCAAAGTCTCAAAATCAATCCCTTCCCCCATCGCCTGTAGCTCGGGGCCTAGGTATACAATTCCCAAAACGGCAAATCCGGCGATCATTAAATAGCGGGGGATGGAGAGAACTATTATAGTCAAACCGCTCATTTTAGCAGCCTCCTCTTCATTACGGGTGGAAAGGACACGCTGCATATCGTAACTTGGAACGGGACCTGCCAAACTTGCAAATATCCCTTTAAAAATCATCATCATAAACAAAAACCCAAAAAGGGAAAAGCCATCTTCCTCGATCTTCGTGTTTACACTATCTATGTACCCTGTCCAATCCAAATCCAATTCCCATCCGAAGAATACATCATGCCACCCCTCCGGTACGGCAGCGGTAACTTGATCGGCCGTAATGGAGTTAAAGGCAATATATCCTATGACAAAACATGAAATCGTCATAATTATAAATTGTAAGACCTCGGTACCAACAACGCTATACATACCTCCCTTTAAGGTATAAATTGTGGTAAGTCCGATAATAATCAATGCGTAGGCTTGTTCCGAATTAATGGGCAATGGCCCCAGTTCAAAAGCAAGGTCCCAGGGGAAAAAGATGGTCGCAAACTTACCAATGCCCTCAAAGAAATAGGCAATAAAGCCGAGAGTACTTATAATGGCAAAAATCGTTACGATAATATGCGACAATTTGGCGCCAAAGCTTTTACCAAAGCGATAGGTTATCCACTGGGCACCGGTCATTACATTGGAGCGCCTTAGCCAAGCGGCCAGAAAGACCATAATGAAGACTTGGTTCCAAATGGGCCACAGCCAAGGCAGCCAGGCACTTTTAAGGCCATATACGAACATAATGGTAACCGCCCACATGGTTCCCGAGATATCGAACATACCGGAAGCATTGGAAAGCCCCAAATAATACCAAGGTATTTCGTTTCCTCCCAAAAAATAAGAATCGATGTCCTTTGAAGCCCTTTTGGAAACCCAAAGCCCAAAAAGAACGGTAATCACTACATAGCCGATAATTATTCCGAGGTCAATACTTGATAGTTCCATAATATGTCGATTGGTTTTAAAGTTTAGTTGGTGGTTTATGGTTTATGGTTTATGGTTTATGGTTTATGGTTTATGGTTTATGGTTTATGGTTTATGGTTTATGGTTTATGGTTTATGGTTTATGGTTTATGGTTTATGGTTTATGGTTTATGGTTTATGGTTTATGGTTTATGGTTTATGGTTTATGGTTTATGGTTTATGGTTTATGGTTTATGGTTTATGGTTTATGGTTTATGGTTTATGGAAAAAACAATTTTATTTTGTTGTATTCATTTTCGTAGCGTCCTTTTATCAACTATTTCCCTTCTACAGCCCAGGCTTTGTTCGGTTGGGAGCCCATAACAAAATCCAAAGTGCCTCCAGAAACGATTTCCTCATGCTTTACGTAGGTCCTGTTCAAAGGTTCCCCGTTCAGTTTCACAGACTGTACATATCTATTTTCATCGGATGTATTGGGTGCCGAAATAACAAAAGTCTTGTTGTTCGGTAATTTGATGGTCGATTTTTCAAACAATGGACTCCCAATTTCATATTCTAGGGAAGCAGGATTCATAGGGTAAATACCCATGGCACTCATCACATACCAGGCTGACATTTGCCCGCAATCCTCGTTCCCGCTCAGTCCATTCGGTTGGGTGGTATATTGCGAATTCAAAATCTCCCTTGACCAGTATTGGGTACGCCAAGGTTGGCCGGCCCTATTGAACATGTAAGCTATATGATGACTGGGTTCATTCCCGTGGGCATATTGCCCGATCAATCCTGAAATATCGGCTGAAATGTTATCTCCTTTCAATTCCGAACTTTCGGTAAAGAGTTGTTCTACCATTTTGGAAAAGGGCTCGTCTCCGCCATGCAATTCTATGAGTCCCTCAACATCATGCAATACATACCAACTATGTTGCCAGGCATTCCCTTCGGTATAATCCGTATCCTCAATATGGTTCGCTTCCTTGGGATCAAAGGGTTCATGAAACTTACGGCCATCCGAAGATTTGCCCCTTAGAAATCCCGAATTAGGGTCGTGAAAATTTTGATAGGCCCTGGAACGTTTATTGAAGTATTTATAATCCTGTTCCTTACCCATTTCCTTTGCCACTTGGCCCACACACCAATCGTTGTAGGCGAGCTCCAGACTTATGGAGACGGACTGATCCATAATGTCATAAGGTATATAGCCAAATTCCTTATACGGTTCCAATCCTCTTTCATTGCCCATCATGGTTTTTTTCATGGCCTCAAAGGCCTTCTCCGTATCGTAATCCCGAATGCCCTTTAGATAGGCTTCGGCAATAATGGAAACGGAATGATATCCGGGCATTGTACCTGTCTCGTTCCCGGAAAGCACCCAAACCGGCAAAACCCCGCTCTGGTCATAATAAGTCAACATAGATCGTACCATGGCATTTACAAGTTCAGGATCCAGTATACTCAAAAGTGGGGTTTCCGCCCTAAAGATATCCCAAAGGGAAAGTGTGGAATACATATGGAACCCTTCGGCTTTGGCAATGCTATCGTTTTGCATACGGAATTCACCATTGGAATCGCTGAATAGGGTCGGAGCAACCTGTGTATGATAGAGTGAAGTATAAAAGATGGTCTTTAACGAGTCTATCGGGGTCTCTATATCGATCATGTCGAGCACATCAATCCAGCTATTTTCCGTTTCGAGCCGTACCTCATCAAAACTTTGGGAACCATATGATCGTAGGTTCATCTTTGCATTTTCAATACTGACCGAAGAAACGGCCACCTTTAGCTCTACCGAGCCCGTTTCCGTATCAAAAAAGAATTGCGCACCAGTTTTTGTGCCCTTTACAGTATTGGAATTCTTTGGTATTTCCCCATCCGCTACCAAACTATTGGCCGTGATAGGGCTTGATGTCCCGATAGCAAAAAACACTTTTTGGTTTTTTGCCCAACCCGTACTAAAGCGATGGCCGGAAATCAAGGTGTCGTTTTCAACCGTTACGCCACTGCCTATAACCTTGTCCCAGTTGACCTCATAACCCAAATCAAGAACAAAGGAAGGATTTTTTCCTCCGTTTTTATACGTGTATCTGTGATACGCGATATAATCATTTGCAGTCAATTCTACATTGACTTCGGAATCCTCCAAAAATACCTGATAATAGCCAGGGGAAGCCTCCTCATTGGTATGCGAAAATTTGGAAGTATACGGTAACGTATCTCGGCCGGTTCCAAAAAGCGAAACATCTACGGTTCCCGTTGTGGGCATTAAGAGAACATCCGTTAAATCGCCGATACCCGTTCCGCTAAGATGTAATTGACCGAAACCGGAAATGATGGAGTCCGAAACGTGATAACCTGAGCACCAATCCCATCCCGTAATACCATTGTCGGGACTGGGTTGCACTCTTCCAAAAGGAGTTGTGGCTCCGGGATAGGTATGCCCGTGCCCTCCCGTACCGATAAATGGATCCACGTAAATAAGCTTGTTTTTTACCGCATCCTTTTCCTGTACTACTTCCCCTACACATGATGAAAGCAGTAATCCAAGCCATATGTAAAACAAAAAACCAAGTCTAGTCATCTTAAAAGTACTTTCAAAAAAAAACATATCTTAAACCTTTCAAACATTTGTACCATACCATTTTTTGAATGAATTTAGGGCTTAATTTCTTTTCGTCAATCTATAAATATTAACAATTTTTATTAGGGCATGAACAATTTTAGACCAATGACTATCCAAGTGTCCTTAACATCACTAAATCTTAATTCTAGAATATGTATTTCGTATGTATATGTATGTATATGTATGTAAATGACGAATTAAATAATTCCGCATTGGAAAAGTCCTTTAAAAATTATAAACCCAGCTACAAACATCATATCATTTTTTGGGTCATCTATTTTATGTTCAATACATTGCGGTGGGAAAGTATCCATAATGATTTTGCGTATTCGCTTCAAACCAATCTAATCGGTTTTCCCATACATATGACGCTGGCCTATTTCAACATATACTATTTAATGCCGAAGCTCGTGTATACCCGGCGTTATGTAAGCTATACCCTAGCCGTTCTGTTGTCATTATTTGTAATGTTGCTGGTAAAGTTCAATCTTACCTATTATCTCGTTGGACCAAACGTTATGCCGGAATCGGCTACTGTTGTGGATTCGATAACGCTTAACTACGCCATAGTCACCATGTTGGGCGAGCTTTATGTGGTTTCCTTTGTCACCGCAATTAAGGTCACTATCGATTGGTTGGGCGAAAAGCGAAAACTTCATGAGGTCGAAAAAAGACGTTTGACCACGGAGCTCCGGTTTTTACGTTCCCAAGTTTCGCCCCATTTCTTCTTTAACACCCTTAACAACATTTATTCCCTAACCTTGGAAAAATCCAACAAGGCTCCGGAAGTGGTACTTAAGCTTTCCGAGCTGATGCGCTATTTGCTATACGCTACCAAAAAACCCAAACAAGATCTTATCAAGGAAATAGATTGTATACAAAACTATATTGATTTGGAACGCATCCGTTTTGACGACTCGTTGGAGATAGACATTTCGATTTCGGGCCATATGGAAAACAAAAAAATAGCACCTATGTTGCTTATCCCCTTGATCGAAAACTGTTTTAAACATGGGGCCAATCAAAATATCGGTAAGATGTCCATCGAAATTGTCATTAAGGTAGAAGACGATTATCTATCCTTCCAGGTATCCAATACCATTCCAGAAAATGGAGGAAAAAACAAGATATCGGAGAGAAAAGGTGGGATTGGGCTTTCCAATGTAAAGAAACGATTAGAACTTGGATATGGCAAAGACGATTATGAACTTACTATCTTTGAAAAAGATAATAGGTTCAATGTTGATTTAAAATTGAAAGTATAATGCAGTTAAGAGCTATTGTCATCGACGATGAGCCTTTGGCCATCAATGTATTGAAAAATTATATCGGCCAAGTAAAGGAACTTGAACTCGTCGAAACCTTTTTAAATGCTATCGATGCATCCTCGTATTTACAGTCAAACGAGGTGGATATTGTTTTTTTGGACATTAATATGCCCATATTGGATGGATTTGATTTTCTGGCAAGTTTACAGACCAAACCGATGGTCGTAATCACCACGGCCCATGAGGAATATGCCCTAAAGAGTTTTGAGCTGGAGGCCATTGGTTATCTGGTAAAGCCCATACCTTTTCCAAGATTTCTAAAAACGGTCAACCGAATCATCGGTCTAAAAAAAACATTGAACAATCCCCTGAGGGATCAAGTGGAAAAACCTCATATTTTCGTAAAGGTAGATAAGAAAAAGCTACAAAAAATCTATTTGAACGAAATCAGTGTCGTTGAAAGTTTGAAGGACTACATCCGGATAAAGACCAATAGTGACAAGTATATTGTACACAAGACCTTAAGCAGTTTCACCGAGGAATTACCTTCCAATAATTTTATTAGGATACACCGATCTTTTACCGTGGCCATTGACAAGGTATCCGTAGTAGAAGGGAATAGCTTGGAAGTAGACGGAATACGATATACCATTGGCCGTAGTTATCTCAATGACGTAAAGAACCGTATTCTGAACAATTTCATTACCTAAAACAGGTTTGGAACGTTAGGGTCAAATCACAACAATAGAAGATTTCTTTGGAATTCAAAATTTCATTTCTCCTTAAGTATAAAGGATTGAACACGGCCATTGTTGTTCGATACCAAAATCAATCTTTCATTCTTGGCAAGAAGCGTACAAATATCCTTTGCGTCCCCCCTATTTACAAATCCTGTATCCTTTAAATCCCTTGCTTTAATATTTCCATCATCAAAGGATAGAACACTCCCGTAGGATGCATCATAGCGAACCGTTTCCACCTCGGAGTTATAATGATTGCCAACTACTAAAATCTCGTTGGTGCCATTTCCATCCATGTCAACAAATTCAAAATCCATTATTGGTGCTATCTGTACCTCGTTTGGAAGTTTGCGAATTTTAAACTGTCCATTGCCCAAATTCTCCAACAATATACTTTCCAATATTTTGGCCTCATAGTGCAAAGCGGTTTCTATGCTTTCCACGCCTAATATGTCCTGAATGGTAGCTTCGGCGAAAGAGGCATAGTCCTTGAATTTCTCTTTTATGAAAGGCATTTGTTGGGAGGTACATTCCTTTCCTCTGGATGGCACCAAAGCACCCTTATATTTATTGGACAATATGATATCATAGGTCCCCGATTTGTCAAAGTCATCACAAAACACATGGAATTCCTTTTTTTCATTGGCCTTAAACTTTGTGTTCAATCCAAGATTGCCGATAAAGTAATCCATATCACCATCATTATCTATATCGTTGGTGGCTATGCTAAACCAAAGACCTTCTGTTTTTTGCAACGATTTAATTTGTTTTTGCCGAAATATCCCTTCATTATTTTCCAGTAGGGTTATTGGCATCCATTCACCAACAACTATCAAGTCTTGATCTCCGTCCCCATCATAATCGGAAAAAGAGGCATCGGTAACCATTCCGATATCGGTCAAAGACGGTGCAACGCTTTTGGTCTTATCCACGAATTTTCCATTTTCATTAATCAACATATAAGATTTTGGAGAAAATGGGTATTTATCCGGTACAATTCTTCCGCCAACAAATACATCCAAATCTCCATCATTATCTATATCTGATACTTTAACGCATTGGCCGCTTGTATCCATCCTCGGTAAAATGTCCGGATCCTTTAGAAAGTTTCCCTTGCCATCATTATTATATATCCTATCCTGAAGGAAGTCGCTATTTGCTAAAAATTCACTACTGCCACTTACTACATATAGGTCTTGGTCCCCGTCCCCATCACAATCAAAGAATAACACTCCTAAATCCTCATAAGCCCAATCATTTTTCCATGTGTCGGAGTTTTGTCTTTCGAAACTTCCATCGAATTGTTGGATGTAGAGTTGCCCGGATTGTCCTGCGGCGCCACCAATAAAAAAGTCATCAAGTCCGTCACCGTTAACATCTGCCTTGTCCATAAAAGGCCCGTTTTGGGATTGACTATGTGGCAAAAGCACCTGATTCTTGTAATCATCAAAATATCTCTCCCTATGTTCAAAGGTTATACCTTTGGCACCTACGGGCAATGCTACTAGTGGTGGGTTAACCGGGCTTTTCACAAGCTCCTTTGCAGAAGCACCATCCTGATCTAAAAAAACAATCTGGTTTGCCTCAATATTTTGTAGTATGGAGACTTCCTGATTGGGCCATTCTACCATAATTTCGTCAATAATGGATGCAGTACCTACCCCAAAATGTACTATGTTCTGGACCGAGGACAAATATCCCCTACTCAAATATAGTTCTTGATACTGTTCGCTATCGTCTACCTTTATGTTTACTTTGGCACCTGTGGCAAGTCTATTTTTTTCATCGCCGATAAGGGTAATCTGAATGAAATTATTAATATCATTGTTCTCATAAATTTGAGCATGATCATTAATATTGTTTATGACCAAATCCAAATCCCCATCATTATCCAAATCTGCATATGATACCCCATTGGATTGTGTATGGGTATCCAAACCCCATGATTTTGTCACATTTTCAAAGGATAAATTGCCATTATTCTTGAAGCCATAATTACTAAGCCTTGTATTCGGCAATATTTCACCGACATCCTCAAAATCCACTATCTTTCCGGTACGCGCCATTTTATCCATTTGCCCCTTGAAATCCTGATCGTTCAAATCTTTCAAAATACCATTAGTAACGAAAACATCCTTTAATCCATCATTATCGAAATCCGCTATCAATGGTGCCCAACTCCAGTCTGTTTTTGACATACCCGTAAGCTGGGCAATTTCACTGAACATGCCGTTTCCCTGATTTAATTGAAAGGTATTTACCATATATTGGTGGTGATAATCCTGCTTCACCATGTATTCAAAATTCTTGGTATTCATAGTGGCCATGTTTCTTTTGCTACGGATATGATCTTCAGAGGCCATTTCCAATACCATTAAATCCGGATTCTTATCATTGTTGATATCGGCATAGTCCGAACCCATACTGTTAAAGGAAATATGGTTCATCCTTTTCAAAATCTCGTCGGTGAACGTTCCATCGCCTTGATTTACATAAAGTATATCGGGCTCCAAAAAATCATTGCACACATATACGTCCGGCCAATTGTCCCCGTTAAAATCCCCAATGGCCGCGCTTAATCCCCATGCTTTGTTCAACATTCCAGCAGTAGATGTAACATTTGTATAAAAACCATTATCATTTCTGTATAGCTGATCCGAAGTATACGGGGAAATTTCCTTCTGCAGGCCCTTGTTTATACTTGAAGTATTGTCAAAGTCAATACGGTGATTGACCAGATACATGTCCAAATCGCCATCTCTGTCATAGTCAAAAAAATAGGATTGTGTGGAATACCCGTTATCATTTAGGCCCCATTGTTTTGCGACCTCTTCAAACGTACCATCCCCTTTATTGCGATACAACAAATTTTCCCTTGAGGAGGGGGACTCCAGGCCCGACTTACAGACATACAGATCCAACCAGCCATCATTGTCCACATCAAATACAGAGACCCCATTGGTCCAACCCAAAGAATCCAGCACCCCGGCCTTATGGGCCATATCCTTAAATTTAAACTCTCCCTGGTTTATATATAGCGCATTGGATTCCTGATTTGCAGTAAAATAGATATCCACTAAACCATCATTATTAAAATCTGCTGTGGCTACCCCTCCCCCGTTGTATATATAGACATAATTAAAAAGGTTTATTTCAGGTGATTCCCTAATGGTATTTTTGAAATCGACCGAACTATGGGAACGGGGTACCAAGGAAAACTGTTGTTCCTTATCTGTTGTCTTGAATCCGATAATCTCCGAACTATATCCCGAATCCGAATTACAATTCCAGAGCAACAACAATACCCCAATTATACTCGATACTCCTATATTTTTCAAAATAAAAGCTTTTACCTAAAAAACGGACAATCCGTTACTTCCCCGATCCGGAACCTCCATCACTGGAATCTTGTTGTACTATTTGTACCTTGGAGCCCTCAGAAACCGAAGTCCCTATTATGTAAAACTATGTATTCATATATCGCAACCAAAAGTGCTGAGGTTTCTAGATTACTACTCAAACCACATGTCTAGTGATTTCATGAAAAAACCGGAATAGTAATCCCGGCTTTTTCGACAACTAACAAAACTCAATATACAGGTACTTATTCTTTTTTGGCCCACCATAGTGGCGTAAATACCGTATCAGGGCCCTCTAATTCACCAACGGCCTGCGCGTATTGATTTGGTAAATTATTAGCAAATTCGGTAGGATATCGTAACCTTTGCGGGAATACCCCAACACTATTCTCGTTAACGTTCGCAGGCGTCAGCTGTGGCATATCGGGTATGGGGTTTTCCACTGCGGGATTCTCAAAGAAGGGTAAGCCCAACCTTCTATGATCACTCCAGGTCTCCAAAGGCAACCAAGGTGTCTGCGCTATGAACTTTTGCGTAATAATCTTAGTTAACCAATCATTTTTAACGCTACCGCCTTCATAAATGTTATTTACAGGATAGGTATAGTTAAAGGTTCCCGGAGTACCTGTATATCCGTCAATATAGGACATAGTTATACTTGCTGGAGGTTCCTGCGTATGGTTCCAACTTACGGAAGTGCCTACGCGACTATAGTCTTCGGATGCCAAATAGGCCCCCAAGTGTTCGGATACATTGTTATAGGCGAAACTATCGGCAATACCTTGCTCGTATGCAGCTTGGGCGGCCATCGGTACGTTCCATCCTTTCAATGCAGCTTCAGCAATTAAAAAGTAGGACTCCCAAGAACCATAAAAAACACGTTCCGCACCACTGTCCCTAAAAATGTTGGATAAACGGGGCAATGTCCCAGTAAACCGGAGTCTATTCTTAGAACCCTTTTCACCCCATTCCCCGATAACCGGGGCATTCCAGGTAAAGGCTGCCTCTATTTCCTGCAAGGTCTCCCCATCGTCATCCAACAACTCCCTCATGGTCTCCGTAGAATTCCCATTCCAACTGGGAAATCTATTGAAGTCCGGATCGTCTACATCCCCAGGGATTTTGAACAGATTATACATCCTGGGATCTATAGTGTTATGCAAGCCATCAAACCAGAAACCGGCGGAGGGATCATTGGTCAAGCTCGTAAAGTGATCGTCAAATCTCAATCCCATGTAATCCGCTGGCTTTATAAATCCATGCTTGTCATCGGACAGCAGATCAGTAGACGGTATACCTCCCAAACCTATCATTAGATTATTTTGGGTAGCAGAAAGATATTGATTGTTCCACTCCCGGGTCATTACTCCGGTATAGTCGTTCCAACCCGCTGCTTCCTGTACCTTGAAATTATCATCTACGGCTGCGATGTATCCTCCACTTACGGCATCTTCAAATTCTTGCTGCGCCTTTGCTGGGTCTACTTCCGATAATCGCATGGCCAAACGCATACGCAAAGAATTGGCATATTTCACCCAATTTTCGTAATTGTAGCCATAAGCGGGATCCAATTTATCCAAGTTGTTGGGATTCACCACATCCAAGTCCAAAGCCGCAGTTGCCTCCCTAAGCTCTGCCAAAATAAAGTAATAGACGTCCTTGACATTGTTGTATTCCGGATTAACCCCCTGAAAACCATTTATGGGAATGGGTCCGAAATTATCCGAAAATTCACTCATCAGGTATGCTCTCCAAATTCGGGCAACTTGTAACAAGTTATTGGTATACTCCCTGATGTCATCATTGGCAATTTTTTCCTCGGCCACGGAAATGCCGTTAGTAATATTCCGTATCCATGTTGAAATATAGTCCCTATAATAATCCCCTGTCCAACTATCACTGGTGAAACCAACAGGCAAGGTTCCTATACGATCCATTCGCCCTGCGGCCTTCCAATACAGTACAAAAACCCGTTCCGCAATATGGGGATTCTGTTGGGCACCTCCAATTGAAGCATTGATAAAATATTCTACTTGTACCTGATCCACAGTGGCCGCTTGGGGATCCTCGTTGATTTCCTCAAAATCCGAACACGAAAACGTGAACAATAGGACGCTCAAAAGCAGTCCTGTTCTTTTAAATACTCTTTCTTTTTTCATATTACACAAATTTAATTTTTTAAAAACTTAAAGATATATTAAAAAATAGGGAACGTACAGTCGGGGGGGATAGATTTTCGAAACCCGTAGCATTAGTTCCAGCCGCGAAAACGGATTCCGGATCTATCCCGTTCAAATGATGGGTGATCATCCAAACGTTATTGGCCGTTAATCCAAGTTTGGCACCTTGCAGACCTGTACCTTTTAACAATTTGGGGTTAAACACATAGTTTAAGGTCACATTACGCAAACGTACATGCGTGGCATCATACATAAAAGCCTCTCCTATACCCAGGTTTCCAGATCTATTAGCAAGAGCGGTATAATAAAGTTGTGGACTTACACCAACCGTATTTTCCACAAAGTTTCCAGTACCGTCGTCCACTACCGCATCCACTACGATATCCTCCCGTTGCCCATTTACTACCGTAGCCGCGGCATTTCCCGATCGCTGTAAAAATCTGTTCCCATTGGAAAAGATATCGCCCCCCAAGCTGGCATCAATCAAAAAACCAAGGGACCAATTTTTATAGGCAAAGGTATTGCTCCATCCAATCAAGGCATCCGGTTGCTGATCTCCCAAGAAAAAAGTCTCATTGTCCGCTGCTTGCAAGGGAAGACCGTCCCCATCTACCACTAATCTACCAAAATTGGGATCAGTTTCATCCTCTACCCTTCTAAATCGGGTACCCCATATCTCGCCATAACTGCCACCCGCAACAGCACGAACTGATAAATTGTCAAAATTTCCCAAAGTAAATTGGTTTACATCGTCCGTAAGTTCAACTACGGTATTTACGTTCCGGGCAAAATTAACATTGGTATTCCATGAAAAACCGTCTGGATTTTCAAAGATGGAGGCGTTGAACGCGATTTCAAAACCTTCGTTCTGTACGTCCCCGGCATTTACCCTACGCTGGTTAAAGCCACTGAAGGGATCTATAGGAATTGCCAGCAACTGGTTGGTAGCGTTTGTCTTGTAGTAAGACATGTCCAAAACGATTCTGTTATTGAAAAATCGGGTCTCCAAACCTACCTCGGTCGATTTAATCAACTCGTTGACCAAGTCGGGATTATTCTGGATATTATTTGTACCTGCTGTGGTATTTCCATTGACATCCTGACCAATAGTAAATATGTTTTGAAGTTCAAAAGGATCCAAATCATTTCCCACTTCCGCATACGAAGCCCGTATCTTCCCGAAGCTGAACCATTTGGAATTGGAGTTCAACAACTCGCTAAAGACAAAAGAGGTATTTACCGAAGGATAAAAGAAAGATCGGTTATCCGAGCTCAAGGTAGAGGTCCAATCGTTACGTCCGGTTAAATCCACAAAGAGAATACCGTCATAATCCAACCCTATGGATCCAAAAAGCGAATTTATTTTTCTTTCAGCAAATTCCTGCCTTACCGTAGCCGGATTTATACCATTGTTAATGGTAAAGAGATTGGGTACCTCCAATTCCCCGGCATTGGCAAACAGCCCCTCTGATCGTTGCTGCATTAAATTACCCCCGGCAGTAAAGGATAAGCCGAGTTTTCCGAGGATATCACTTTTGGATCCGGTAACCAATAGCATATAGTTCTCTTCTATAAAGGTATCTTTGCCCAGACTGTACCTACCATTAGGAGAAAGCGGACTTCCCGCAAATTGCCGGCTCTCTGTATTATTGGTAAATAAATCAGCTCCTCCCTTGAGCTCCGCAGTAATCCAATCGTTTATCTTATATTTTAGGGAACCGTTCAATAAAAAACGGTCACGACTATCCTCGTTTATGTTAAAATCTGCCGCCCACCAAGGGTTGACCGAATTGGACGGTAAAAACCAAATCATATTGCCAAACTCATCTACGCTGGGATCTCTAAAATCCAATAAGTTTACCGTTCTTGGCAAAGCGATAACCTCCCTTGACACGTTTCTAATATTCTCCCCTCCTATGGGCCTATTTAAGGCACTTGCCCTATTATATTGAATTTTTATATCCGTAGTCCATCGTTCCTTAGGTCCATAATTGGTGACCGCCCTTGTAGTAAAGTTAAGCCTTTCAAAGTTGGCATTGGGGATAACCCCTTCATCTTCCAAATAATTCAATGAGGCGTAAAGGGAGGTTCCATTGGTAAGCTGTTGCTGGAAAGACAGGCCGTAGTTTTGGCTAAAACCTCCGTTATAATAACTCCCCAAGTTATCCCGGGGTACAAAGGGCACCATGTCCCCTTTCCAATCCTCTACAAGTTGTCCATCCGCTCTTGGCCCCCAACTTTGGGTATCTTCATCATCATAGATTCCTTCATTTCCCTGCCCAAAGGAATTCTGAAGCTCGGGATTCAAAAAAACATTTTGAAAACCCACGGTGCTGGAAAAAGTAATCCCCAACCCCTTCCGAGCAGTTCCGGTCTTAGTGGTTATTAAAATGACCCCATTACCTGCCCTGTTTCCATAGAGAGCGGCGGCAGAAGCTCCTTTTAATACTGTCATGGACTCAATATCATCCGGGTTAATATCTCCCAGACCATTACCTAAATCCGCCGATGGGTTAAAAAAGCCATTTTCATCAGCCCCAGTAAAGTTATTTATCGGGATACCATCTACCACAATAAGGGGTTGGTTGTCGCCCGTGAGGGAATTGTTACCCCTTAGCACTATTCGCGAGGAACTGGCCGGACCGTTACTACCCCGGATGACCTGCATTCCGGACACCTTTCCGGAAAAGGCATTCACCAGGTTGGTTTCCCTGGCCTCCAGGAGGTCCGTCCCCGCAATTTCCTGCACGGCATAACCAACGGCCTTTTTTTCCTTTTTGATACCCAGGGCCGTCACCACAACTTCCCCCAACATCTCGGTATCCGTATCCATGGCAACATTAATGGTCGTTTGATCCCCAACCACGATCTCCTTGGTCTCAAAACCAATGAAGGTAAACACCAAGGTCGCGGAAGAACTAGAAACCTCTATGGTGTAATTTCCATCAAAATCCGCCGAGGTTCCATTGGTCGTACCCTTTTCCACCACGTTTACACCGGGAAGAGGCACACCAAAGTCATCTGTCACGGTTCCCGTAATTGTTTGTCCCATTACTGCATTGACCAAAAGTAGGGTAATAAACAGCAAGACATACTGAAGTTTTTGAATCATGTTAGTTTAATTTTAAGTTAGGCGTTCAAAAAAAATGTTAGCAAAAACAAAATTTAACATTGCCTTATGAATGGAAAAAAAATTTCGACTAACAACGATGCTGAAAAGCTAAAGGACATAATTCACGAAAACGTTTGAGGTTGAACAGCCCAAAAGCGATTTAAAAACAAAAAAACCTTTGAATAAAAGGCTTTCCAGAGTTTTTGCACGAGGTTTAAATCCTATGGTGAATACATCCAATTTCCAAGAACTTATGGTAGATTTGAATAGACTTTTGAAGAAACTGAGTCTTTACTCTTTAAAGAATCCTTAAAAACTGGGATTTCAGATACTAAAGCCATCATAAAATAGAGTTGGGTATCCTAAAAACCGTAAAGGTTTTCATAAAACATTATTAAATAAGTAAATCTTGGTTTCGGATGTTCCGGTTAGCAGTACTACCTTTATAGTTCTCAAAATGCTTTGTAACGAAGATTACACAATGCGGAAAGGCAACTAACTATATTTGATAAAAAGTGAATTGTTATGGATTTTTTACTAAAACCCTGGCCTTGGTACGTTTCGGGTCCATTGATCGCCCTAGTACTCCTAATTTTGGTCTATTTCGGAAAGACTTTTGGTATGTCTTCCAACCTAAGGACTTTATGTAGCATAGGCGGTGCCGGAAAGTATTCGGACTTTTTTCGGTTTGATTGGAAGGCCCATCGGTGGAACCTGATTGTGGTTTTGGGTGCAATTATCGGGGGATTTATTGCCGTAACCTTCCTATCCGATGATTCAACAATCGCCCTTAATCCGGAAACCGTTACAGATTTGCGTGAATTAGGTTTTTATAAAGCCGGCGAATCCCTATTACCTGCTGAGATTTATAATTGGGAGCATGTCCTTAGCCTTAAGGGTTTGGCCATCTTGATCATTGCCGGTTTTTTAGTGGGTTTTGGCACCCGCTATGCCAATGGGTGTACTTCGGGTCATGCTATTACTGGATTAAGCAATCTTCAATTGCCTTCACTTATTGCGGTGGTGGGATTTTTTATAGGCGGACTTGTGATGACACACCTACTGTTACCCCTAATCTTTGGAATATGAAGCTTTTGAAATTCTTGTTTGTGGGCATTTTTTTCGGTATTGTCCTTGTAAAGTCAGAGGCCGTGTCCTGGTACCGGATTTTTGAGATGTTCAAATTTCAATCCTTCCATATGTACGGCATCATAGGCTCGGCAGTATTTTTGGGAGTTCTGTTTCTGGGGTTGGTAAAAAAATTGAAGCTTAAAAGCATTGATGGCGATACCATCCATTTAGTTCCCAAGGACAGGGGTATTGTACGTTACATACTCGGTGGGAGCATTTTCGGTTTAGGCTGGGCCTTGGGCGGTGCCTGTCCAGGGCCCATGTACATCCTTTTGGGAACCGGGGTATTTAGTATGCTTATTGTTATTGCCGCCGCTGTTCTCGGTACCTTTGTATATGGGGTATTGAAGGATAAACTACCCCATTGAATCTAATGGCCCCGACCTTACACTATTTCTGCGCTCAATCCCGCCTGGAGCAGCCTACTGCATCTTGGCTTCAAATCATTGTATTCACCTGTTTTCACCGTACACTTTCCATTGTAGTGCACAATCAGTGAACATTGTTCCGCCTGTACGGGAGAGTGGTCGCAAACTTCGATCAAGGTCTCGATGACGTGTTCAAAAGTGTTCACGTCATCGTTAAAGAGGATTATCTCATTGGGCTGTATTGTTTCCTCTTCTAAAAGGAGCTCTTCGGATATTTTTTCTTTAGTGCTCATTACAAGGTTTTTAACCATATACTTAAAGATATTCTAAAATACATATTTTACGGCAACCCAATTATTTTTTTCAATATTTTTTTCAAATTTCAAACTTACATCGGTGCATTTTGCGGAAATCACAATAATATCCTTAGAATAAAATCCACTTAAGAAAAGTGAACCATCTTGTTTCAGACAATTTGCATAGATCGATATGTCATTCAACAAAATATTCCTATTGATATTGGCCAAAATAATGTCATACTTCTTGTGATGCGGAATCGTGGAGGAGTCACCCTGCAAAACCTGAATTTGATGGCAATCGTTCCGCTCCACATTTTCCAAGGCATTCAAATAGCACCAATGATCAATATCGATAGCATCAATATCCACCGCCCCTTTCATTTCGGCCAATATGGCCAAGACTCCTGTCCCGGTCCCCATATCCAACACGGATTTTCCTTCGAAGTTATCCTCCAGGATATATCGTAACATCATATGGGTGGTCTCATGGTGGCCCGTTCCGAAACTCATTTTCGGTTCAATAACGATATCGAACTTTGAGCTAGACTTTTTGTGAAAAGGTGCCCTTACTGTGCATAAATCATCAACCTGAATTGGATTAAAATTCCTTTCCCAAGTGACGTTCCAGTTCTGCTGTTCTATTTCCTTTGATTCATAGGAGATTTCAAAGTCTGGGTTACCAAGAATAAGGACAGAGTCCAGAATATCTTCTTTCCAATCCTCTTTTTGCAGGTAGGCCTGGACACCTTCCGGCGTTTCCACAAAACTTTCAAAACCTAGTTCGCCCAGTTCCGCTATCAAAATTTCGGATGCGGGTTGCAAGGGATGAATCCTAAAGGTATACTCTATGTAAATGGCATTGGGCACTATCTTAGTTTTGGCAAAGCGAAGTTTTCCGGAAACCTATTCCAGACCTATCTCCAATAAGGCAAACCAATTAAAAGCTGGTATTCACTAACCTATCCGGATTTAAATTGCTTTGACTATGGTCAAAAAATCGTCGGCGACCAACGAAGCTCCACCAATGAGTCCACCATCCACATCCGGTTTGGAGAAAATTTCCTGGGCATTGTTGGGTTTTACACTTCCACCATACAATATGGATACCTCATCAGCAATGGAGCTGCTGTAGGCTTCTGCTATCGTTTTTCGAATAAAGGCATGCATTTCCTGTGCCTGTTCGGGTGAAGCGGTTTCTCCTGTACCTATAGCCCAAACAGGTTCATAGGCCAGGACAATACTGCTCCATGCACTATCTTCCAAGGAGAAAAGGGCGTTCTTCAACTGCCCTTCCACAACCGTGAAATGATTTCCGGCCCTGCGCTCATCCAATTCCTCCCCAAAGCAGAACATCACCCGCATTCCCTTCTCCAATGCCTTGGTCACTTTCTTTGCGAGAAGCTCATCGGTCTCGCCAAAATAGGCCCTTCTTTCGGAATGTCCCAAAATAACCGTATCCACCCCGATGTTAAGAAGCATATCCGCCGAAATCTCCCCGGTATAGGCCCCGCTCTCCTCAAAATGCATATTCTGGGCCATTACTTGTATTTTGGAAGAATCCAAAACCTGGACGGAACGGGACAAATTCACAAAGGTAGGGGCGACCATGACCTCTGCTTGCGTATCCGGTAATTTAGCGGAAAGCTCGGCAAGCAGTTTTTCCGTTTCCTCCAAATTCTTGTTCATCTTCCAATTCCCTGCGACTATTTTACTTCTCATTTTTGTTGTGCTTATTGATTAAACATCAGTTCATCTAAATCGTTATAATGTACTTTCTGTAAAATGGTTCCTTTTTCCAAAACCAAGACCCCGGGATTGGAACGTACTATGGTCTTAAGGGTAGTCTCATCCGTAAAATAAAAATCAAAGCCCAATCCAAAGTCCCCCGTCAATTGTTCCGTTTGCACTTCATTTGAAGCCGACATTCCAATTACCTTATACCCCTTATTCAAGGCCTCGTCCGTTATTTTCTTGATTTCGGAATAGGCCTCTCTTTCCGTTTTTCTAAGGTCATAGGCAATTACCATTACCAATTTTTGCTCTTGTAAAAGCGAAGCTGCAAAATCCTCACCTTCCTGTTCAATCGTAAAATCGTGAATAGGAGGTTCATATCCTTTTTGGATTTCCGTCGTCTCCACATCCAAAAACTCACCATCAACGGACGGGTATTCCCCATGGGTCACGATTATCTGTTCCTCTTCGCCCACTTTAAATCGCCAGGCGTATTCAAAGATCGCCTTGGGGGCATCATCCGGAACAAGCATGCCCTGTTCAATATTCGCCCCAATCTTATAGGGTCTAAAATCGATTACCGGTAAATGTTTAAGTACGTGATTCGCGTAGAGAATACAAAGTACCAATGCCAGGAGGGTCAGTATCCGCTTTGTATTGGAACCGAAAATTGAGCCTATGTACTTCTGCCCAATAAACAGTACTATAATCAACGCCAACAATATTACATCCTTTAGGAAGGATTCCCAAGGGGTTAGTTTAATGGCATCGCCAAAGCATCCGCAATCCGTTACCTTGTTGAAATAGGCCGAATAAAACGTAAGGAAGGTAAAGAAAACAATCATAAGCAAAAGGCTCCATACCGTGAACTTTACACGAAAACCCACCAAGAGCATCACCCCCAACAATACCTCGAATATGACCACGAAAATGGAGATAGCCAATGCATAGGGCTCCAAAAAGGGGAGGTTCAACACCCCTTGGCTAAAATATTCCTCAAGTTTAAAGGAGAAACCGACAGGGTCGTTCAACTTTATAAACCCACTGATAATAAATAAAACCCCAACAAATATTCTGCTAAAACCTACAAGGTATTTCATTCCGTAATTTCAGATTTGGTGCTTGCGTTCAAATGAATAAGTGCGAATACGGCATAATTGACCATATCCTGATAATTGGCATCTATCCCTTCGCTTACCAAAGTTTTCCCCTTGTTGTCCTCGATCTGTTTTACCCGCAATAGCTTTTGTAGAATCAGATCGGTCAATGAGCTTACGCGCATGTCCCGCCAGGCTTCGCCATAGTCGTGATTTTTGTTTTCCATGAGCGATTTGGTTTCGGCCACATGCCTATCATAAAGGGCCAAAGCTTCCGGTCCTCCCAAATCCGGATCATTAGCGATTCCTTTTTCCAACTGAATCAGGGCCATGATGGCATAGTTGATAATCCCTATAAACTCAGATCGCTCGTCCTCATCCACTCTCCGTACTTCATTTTCCTGAAGACTCCGGATACGCTGTGCCTTTATAAAAATCTGATCGGTAAGGGAAGGAAGTCGAAGGATTCGCCATGCACTGCCATAATCTTTCATCTTTTTTTGGAACAAATCCCGACAAATTTTAATTACGGCGTCATATTGCTCGGAAGTGTGCTGCATCTATTTCTCTGGTAATTTGCGTAAATTTCGCTTAAAAATTTGGAATCGTCAAAGTTCGCGTTCTAAACTTATTCGACAAAAATGAATCTCGGACATCAACCCAATTCGTATGACAATTAATTGCAAGGGAAAGCTCATTGATTTGAGTACGCCCAAGGTGATGGGTATTCTTAATGTTACGCCGGATTCTTTTTTTGATGGGGGAAAGTACAGGGATGAAAAAACCATAGTTTCCCAGGTGGAAAAGATGTTGAACGAGGGTGCGACCTTTATTGATGTGGGCGCTCAAAGTTCCCGTCCTGGGGCAGAGCTGATCTCTGAGAAAGAAGAACTGGAACGCATCCTACCGATTGTTGAATTGCTAATTGATGAATTTCCCGAAATTGTCCTATCCATAGATACTTTTAGGAGCAAGGTGGCGGCAAAATGCATTGAAGCCGGGGCATGCTTAATCAATGATATTTCTGCCGGAAATCTGGACCACGCCATGCTACCCACGGTAGCCCAATTAAAGGTGCCTATCATTTTGATGCATATGAGAGGGGAGCCCAGAACCATGCAACAACAAACAGGTTATGACAATTTGGTCAATGACATCCTAAAGTACTTTTCGGAGCGGATAGCCAAAGCCCGTTCGCTTGGAATACATGATATTATTATTGATCCGGGTTTTGGTTTTTCCAAGACCTTGGAACAGAATTATGAATTATTGAAAAGATTGGACCTTCTAAGGAATCCTGGACTTCCCCTTCTTGCTGGGCTAAGCAGAAAGTCCATGATATACAAGACGTTGGAATTGGATGCGAAAGATGCGTTGAACGGGACCACTGCCCTAAACATGTACGCCCTTCAAAAGGGAGTCTCCATCTTAAGGGTGCATGACGTAAGGGAAGCTTTGGAATGCATAAAACTTTCAACGGCCCTAGCATAAAAAGTCCGACTTCCTTGTTCATCTATTTTTCCTAATTTTACAAAAACTGCCACTCATTTGGATTTTCTGAATTTTATCGACTTTAAGATAACCGATATCCTGGACATTGTTTTGGTAGCTGTTCTCCTCTACTACATATACAAATTGGTCCGTGGCTCCGTAGCCATAAATATTTTTATAGGAATTGTTATCGTTTGGGCCTTCTGGAAGCTTACGGAACTTTTGGGAATGGAAATGATCAGTAGTATGGTAGGGGCGTTTATGCAGGTGGGACTCATTGCCTTGATTATAGTTTTTCAGCAGGAAATCCGAAAATTCCTCTTAATGATCGGATCTACGAATTTGGCCAATAAACGTAATTTTATAAGACACTTCAAGTTTTTAAGACGAGAGGGATTGTCCTCCAGTATTGATGTAGATTCCATTTTAGGTGCCTGTGAAAAAATGGCCGCTACCAAAACAGGAGCCATTATTGTTATTGGCCGAAATAACTCCCTCGATTTTGTAAAATCTTCCGGTGACCCCATGTACATTGAGGTAAACCAGCCTATTTTGGAAAGTATTTTTTATAAGAACAGCCCCTTGCATGATGGCGCCACGGTCATCGAAAACAATAATATTGTAGCTACAAGGGTCATCCTACCGGTTTCCAATGAGAGGAACATTCCGTTGCGTTTTGGGTTGCGGCATCGCGCTGCAGTGGGTATTACCGAAAAGACGGATGCTTTGGCCTTGGTGGTTAGTGAAGAGACCGGAATGATCTCCTATATAAAAAATGGGGAATTTGTAAATTTTGATGATTTAACACAATTGGCCACAATGCTAAAAGATGATATTATTTAACTAGGCCACTTCCTCAGCCAAGAACTGGGCTTCATAAAGTTTACTGTAATATCCGCCTTTTTCAAGCAGCCCTTTATGTGTTCCGGTCTCCACTATTTTTCCGGCATCCATGACCAAAATCTTATCAGCTTTTTTTACGGTAGCCAAACGGTGGGCTATAATAATGGAAGTACGGCCCTCGGTAATCTTTTCGGTGGCCTGCTGTATCAATTGTTCGGAATAGGTATCTACCGAAGAGGTGGCTTCGTCCAGGATAAGTATGCTCGGGTTGCTCACATAAGCCCTGAGGAATGCTATCAATTGCCGCTGACCACTGGAAAGCATGGTACCCCGTTCCTTAACGTTATAGCTATATCCTCCCGGCAAACTACTGATAAACTCATGTACTCCAATTTTCTTGGCCGCCTGTTCAATGGTTTCAACGGATATTGAGGCATCCTTTAAGGAAATATTATTGGCGATGGTATCCGCAAAAAGAAAGACATCCTGCAGCACCACGGCAATATGAGATCGCAAAGAAGCCAATTGAAAATCCTTGATGTCCGTTCCATCCACCAAAATAGCTCCTGAATTGATTTCATAGAAGCGGTTCAACAAATTGATAATGGTAGATTTTCCGGCTCCGGTGGCCCCTACAATGGCTATGGTCTCCCCTGCCTTAACATCAAAGGAAATACCGTGCAGTACCTCCTCATCTTCCAAATAACCAAACCTTACCTCTGAAAACCGGATATCACCACGCACATCTTCCTTTACAATAGCCCCTACATCTTGAATATGGCTTCGGGTATCCAAAATTCCAAACACCCGATTTGCGGCCACCATGCCCATTTGAAGGGTATTGAATTTATCCGCTATTTGGCGAAGCGGCCTAAAGAGCATATCAATAAGTAGGATAAAAGCGAAAATGGTACCAAACTCATTTGTTCCGATATTGGCCACATTTAACAATCCCCCATACCAGACGATAAGACCTACGGCAATGGAAGAAACAATCTCGGCAATCGGGAAAAAAATAGAATTGTACCAAACCGTCTTTAGCCAAGCATCCTGATGTTTTTTGTTGATTTCCCGGAACTTGTTGCCTTCAATCTCCTCACGGGTAAACAGCTGTACTATCTTCATTCCGGTAATGCGTTCCTGTACAAAGGAATTGAGATTGGCCACTTCGGCTCTGACTTCTGTAAAGGCCACTTTCATTGCTTTTTGAAAAAGACGGGTAGCATATAGGATTATTGGAAGTAAGACAAAAACAATTAGGGCCAGTTTCCAATTGATGACCAACATCACCACGGCAGCCACGAACATTTTCAATAAATCCGCTACGATCATAAAGAAACCTTGACTAAAAATTTCTCCTATACGCTGCATATCCGCCACGGCCCGGGTCACTAAAACCCCGATCGAGGAATTGTCGAAATATTTCATCCGGAAGCCCAACATATGTTGGAATAGATTAATACGCACATCCTTGATGACGGATTCCCCCAACCAATTGGCGTAGTAACTGAAGCTAAGTTGACTTATCACCTGCCCCAGTAGGACCCCGAGCATAAGCCAAGTGAGGAACCATAAATAGCCTGCATCACTTTTCTTGATCGCTTCATTGATAATTTCCTGTAACAAAATAGGAGTGGCCACGGCAAAGGCAGACAATAGTATGGCGGCCAGGGCAACCCCGTAAAAGGTAATCCTATAAGGCCGTGTGTGGGCCATTAACCGTTTAAAAAGGCGAACATCAAACGCTTTTCCCGAATCTTGGTTCATGGATGTTTACAATCGTATTTGGATAGCCAATGGTGGTCAAATATAACCCTTTTGCAGGGACGGAAGGCCCTGCTTTTTGTCGATCTCCACTTTTTAGGATAGTATTAACATCATCTATCGTCCAACGCTCCATACCTACTTCCAACAGCGTTCCTACTATGGCCCGTACCATATTCCGTAAAAAACGGTTGGCGGTTATGGTAAATACCAATTTGTCGTTTTTCTTCTGCCAGTAGGCTTCCTTGATGGTACACAAATAGGTCTTTACATCCGTATTAGATTTGGAAAAACATTCAAAATCGCGATACTCCAACAAGAGGTTGGCAGCTTCGTTCATCAATCCAATGGCCAAAGGATGTCTCACATGGTACGCCGAATCCATATAAAACGGGTTCTTTTCCTGGACGACCCAATAGGCATACGTGCGGGATAGCGCATCAAAACGGGCATGGGCATCCGATGGTACTTCAAAGATTTGCTGTACGGCAATATCATCTGGTAAATAGGCATTCAATCGATGTGTCAATTGCGAAGCGCTAGCGAGAGGTTCCGCATCAAAATGGGCGAACATTTGTTGGGCATGTACACCCGTATCCGTACGTCCGGCACCCACCAGTTCAACGGGATATCTTAGGATTGTGGAAAAAGCCTCTTCCATAACCTGTTGCACGGTAAGGGCATTAGGTTGGCTTTGCCAACCGTGATACGCTTTTCCAAAGTATGAGAATTGAACGAAATATCTCAAAGGGATATGCTAGTTTTGTGATGGTAAATATAAAGGTTATTGAAGGATACTTAAGTCTGGTCCGAATTACCCGATTATCCTAAAATCCGGCTTACTGTAAAAATGACAAAAATTTTATTGCTATCCGATACCCATAGTTATATGGACGCTACCATTTTAAAATATGTGGCACAGGCTGATGAAGTTTGGCATGCAGGGGACATCGGGAGCCTTAAGATAACGGATACCCTAGCCAAGTTTAGACCTTTAAAGGCGGTCTATGGTAATATTGATGATGCAATCATCCAAAAGGAATTTCCGCTGGACAATCGGTTTAAATGCGAAGGAGTGGATGTTTACATGACCCATATCGGAGGCTATCCCCCAAAATATAATCCCCGAACGCGGAAGAAGATTCAGGAAAATCCGCCCAAATTGTTTATTTGTGGCCATTCCCATATTCTTAAGGTCATGATGGATAAGACCCTTGGCGTACTCCATATGAATCCCGGGGCCTGTGGGAGACATGGATTCCATCAAGTACGGACTATGTTGCGCTTTGCAATAGATGGGGATAATATTAAGGATTTGGAGGTAGTGGAATTGGGCAAGCGATAGATTTGGTTTAGTTTTAGGGATACATTTAGTATTGCAACAAAGAATATGTACATCCCAAAATGAAAAACAAGATTTTACTTTTCGCCCTTTATTTTATCTCATCGCCTTGCCAAAATATTAAGGCCCAGGGAACTACCGATCACGTATACTTCACAACGGGGTATAAGATTGGTGAAGTAACCGATACATCGGCAGTCCTTTTGACACGCCTGTGTAAAGCCTCCAAACCGGTAGCCGTTCATCACAAACAAAAAGAGGCCCCGTTTAAAAGCCCGATAGATTTTGATAACAACGCTCCCGTACACAAGATGGAAGGGGCCGTGGAAGGCGCCTTTGGTCAGGTAAGAATACAATTGCAGTCCAAGGACACCCTCATCGAAACCGACTGGACGTACGTTTCCGTTTACCGTGATTTCACCCTTAAAAAGAAATTTGAGGGACTAAGATCTAATACCACATATACTGCAACAATTGAGGGAAGAAAAGGGGAAGGATCGCCTATAACCCAAAGCAAAGGTAAATTTACCACGGCACCATCCAAGAATGAAACGGTCCCTATATTGTTCACATCATCAACGTGCCAATACTATTGGTCCTACGACGATTCCCTCCGCGGGTTTAAGATTTACGATAGCATGTTAAAATTGAACCCCTTGTTCCACTGCCAGACCGGGGATTATGTGTATTATGACAAACCGGGGCCCATGGCCTACACGGTTTCACTAGCAAGGCATAAATGGCACGCCATGAATTCCTGGCCCTCCCTAGTGGATTTTTACAGGCAAACCCCTTTATATATCCAAAAGGATGACCATGATCTGTTAAAGGACGACGCCACACCCTATTCATCCCCATTTGGTGAATTAAGTTTTGAGGATGGACTTTCGATCTGGAGGGAGCAAGTACCCATAATGGGAAAACCCTACAGAACCTTTCGCTGGGGAAAGGATTTACAGCTATGGGTCGTAGAGGGCAGGGAATTTAGAAGTGATAACAAGATTCCGGATGGTAAGGACAAGACTATATGGGGGGCAGAACAAATCAATTGGTTCAAACGGACCGTTGAATCCTCGAATGCCACCTTTAAAGTGCTCGTTTCCCCAACCCCGATCGTAGGTCCCGATCGCCCAAAAGGCAAATTCGATAATCATTCCAATGCCTCGTTCGAAACAGAAGGTACTTGGTTACGCCAATATCTCGCCGATAACAATGTTTTCGTAATAAACGGAGACCGTCACTGGCAGTACGTTTCCGTAGATCCCAAAACAGGTCTCCGGGAATTTAGTCAAGGGCCCGTCAGTGATTCCCACGCGCAGGGATGGAATCCGGATCATGTAAAACCGGAACATCGGTTTTTACGGGTCAAAGGCGGGTTTTTAGCTACCAAGGTCTATCGGGAAGGTGATACCCCGACTATTACATTTATGCATTATGATGTTGATGGTGTGATGGTACATGAAGAAAAAATATCCGCTAAGCGATAACACACGATTCTGCCAAAAAGCGCCTTCATGATTTTTTTGATAAAAAAATTTGTGTAACCGAATGGTTTCATATATATTAGTAACCGAATAGTTACTTAATATGCGAAGAGACGTTTTTCAAGCCATTGCGGATCCCGTACGGCGAGATATTATTCAGCTACTGGCGGAACGGACACTTACGGTAAATTCCGTGGCCGAAAAATTTGATGTAAGCCGACCTGCTATTTCCAAGCATCTCAAGATACTGCAGGAATGTGGGCTCGTTACCATCCATAAACAGGGACGGGAACGCTATTGTCAAATACGGCCAAAAAGCCTTATCCCGGCATTTTTGTGGGTCGATCAATACAAAAAACTCTGGGAGGACAAACTGGATTCCTTTGAAGATTATTTAATGCAACTACAAACCCGCCTACCCGATAGGGAGGCCCAAAAACCAAAAAGATGAGTAAACTGGACGAAGCAAAAAATCGAACCCTGACCATAGAAAGAACCTTTAAGGCACCTTTGGCCCTCGTATGGCAAGCGTGGACACAACCAGAGCATATTGTTAACTGGTGGGGACCCAAAGGGATGGGAACCGAAGTAATCGAACACAATTTTCATGTCGGTGGCCGATGGAAGTATCGTATGCAAATGCCGGATGGGAGCGAGTTCATTACCGAAGGTGTCTATTCGGAAATCGTTGAATTTGAAAAGATAGTGACCTCTGCGGATTTTAAACCTATGACGGAAAATGTGGAATTACATATCCTTTTTGAAGAAAATGGGGATACGACCAACTTTACTTTTCATGTACTACATGCCACCGAGGAATATTGCAAACAACAGGAAAAAATGGGCTTTTACAATGGTTGGGGCTCCACGTTCGATCGTTTGGACAGCTATGTGACCGCATCCAAATGAAAAAATCCATATATGTAAAAGACCCTGGAACAGATCCAGGGTCTTACACACTAATACTACTAAGATGTTAGGTTCAACGTAAACGATCCACAGATTTTACAAGATCTTCATCCTTTTTGATGGCCCTGTTGGCCAGGACCAGAAAAACGATAGAAAATACAGGAATCAACATCCCAATACCCTTCTCCGAGACCAAGGCCTCTCCGGATAAATTTAGCGATCGATACACGAAAAATCCCAGTAAAAAAAGATTCAATATTATGTTCAATCTGTTAACCACAAATTGATTCTTTCTATTTTTAAAAAGCAATATAGCTATTAAGGCCAAGATGGATGAACCATAGAACACCAGGGAAATCCATACTTCGTCCCGGGCAAAAATTTCATTGCCCCCACTATCCGACCAAAGGTTGACCCAAAAAGGCAGGACAGCTCCCAGAAGGATTACGACAAAAAGATAAACAGTCTGTATACGTTGTATCATTGTCTTCAGCACGTTACGGGCTTGCAAAAATAAGGGTCTTTTTAAAATTTATCCTTCAATTGTTGAAAATAATTTGTATTATTGTGGCGTTATTAGTTATAGCACTTACCAGCAGGGAAATCTTTCCCGAGTAATACCCAGATAACAATACACTTCTTGCTACCATTCTAAAACGTATAATTTATACTTTATTTAATGTTTGAGATTTCAGATTTAAAATCGAAAAAGCTTCCTGAGCTTCAGGAAATTGCGAAAGGACTTAACGTCCCTAAATTCAAGACTTTAAAAAAATTGGATCTAGTCTACCAAATCCTGGACCTACAAGCTTCCAACCCTAAAGCAGCCGCCGAAGTCGCCACAGTAGCCCCCCCTGAAAAACCGAAAAGGGCACGGGTGTCCCAAGAAAGACCCAAAGAAGAGAAGCAGGAGAACACTCCCCAAAATCCTTCGGAGCATACCAAGAACGATAATCAGCAACGAAATACAAACGGTAATCAGCCCAGAAAGGACCAACAAAAATCCGCCTCTCAACATAAAAACCAGAACAAAAAGAATCCTCATCATCAAAAGAACGGCCAAGACAAGCGGAACAGCAATTTTGATAAGGACTTAAAAAATAGGTATAAAGAACCAGAATTTGAGTTCGATAGCATTATTGAAAGCGAAGGGGTTTTGGACATTATGCAAGATGGTTATGGTTTCTTGCGGTCTTCGGATTACAATTATTTATCCTCCCCGGACGATATTTATGTCTCCCAATCGCAAATACGATTATTTGGTCTTAAGACCGGGGATACGGTCTTGGGGAATGTTCGCCCACCAAAGGAAGGGGAGAAATATTTTCCATTGATCAAAGTGAACAAAATAAATGGTATTGACCCTCAAGTGGTTCGCGATCGGGTTTCCTTTGAACACTTGACCCCCTTGTTCCCGCAGGAGAAATTCAAGTTGGCCGAGCGCCAAAGCAACATTTCCACACGCATTATAGACCTGTTCTCCCCTATCGGTAAGGGACAACGTGGCATGATTGTTTCCCAGCCCAAAACAGGGAAAACCATGTTGCTCAAGGATATTGCCAATGCTATTGCGGCAAACCATCCCGAGGTTTATCAAATTATATTGCTGATCGATGAACGACCTGAGGAAGTTACCGATATGCAGCGTAACGTTCAGGGCGAAGTGGTGGCCTCTACCTTTGACAAGGAAGCCACGGAACACGTACGGGTAGCCAATATTGTACTGGAAAAGGCAAAGCGCTTGGTAGAATGTGGGCATGATGTTGTGATACTTTTAGATTCCATCACCCGTCTGGCACGTGCCTATAATACTGTGCAACCTGCTTCCGGAAAGGTATTGAGCGGTGGTGTGGATGCCAACGCGCTGCACAAACCCAAACGATTCTTTGGAGCTGCCCGTAATATTGAGGGCGGTGGATCTCTTTCCATCATTGCGACGGCCCTTACCGAGACCGGTTCCAAGATGGACGAAGTAATCTTTGAGGAATTTAAGGGAACCGGTAATATGGAACTGCAACTGGATAGGCGTATTTCGAACCGTAGAATATTCCCGGCCATAGACTTGGTTTCTTCGTCTACCCGAAGGGACGATCTTTTGTTGGACGAAAACTCCATTCAACGTATGTGGATCTTGCGAAAGTATCTGGCCGACATGAACCCTATCGAGGCCATGGAATTTTTGGAGCAGCGTATAAAACAGACCAAGAACAATGAGGAATTCTTGATGACCATGAATCAATAGGTTTCCAATTGAAGAGATAAGACCCGATGACCTGCGTCATCGGGTTTTTTGTTTGTGCATTAAGCGTATTAAACCAAGTGGAATGGGTTTTTATGATTTGTCCAAATCGGAACGGGTACAATTGGTGAATACCATAAACAGGGAAATTTACGAGGCCGTATCAAGTACCCAACTCAATGGGATCCATCCTTATTTCTCCGATGAGGACACCTATATTAGAAAAACGGCATATCTGTCCATTGGCAAATTATATAGAACTACCGAGGAAGTCCGAACAAAAATCTTGGAAATCCTTGACATATTGTTGAAGTCCGATAACCCAAAGATCAGGCAAACGACCATAAATACCGCAGGGGAAATCGGTATGCAAAACTTTGAGGTGGTACGGCAATTCTTTGAAGTAGGCCTGTTCGACGATCACCATTCCGTGCGGAATGCGGTAATTGGTTCCGTAAAGAAAATGGCGGCAAAAAATCCTACACCCACACTCAAATGGGCCAAAAACTATCTGGAGCATCCGGACAAGGAAATACGGCGGGAAATCTGCCATGGTATTGAGTTAAGGGGACGTACGCACCCTCAGGATATCCTGCCTCTTTTGGAAAAATTACAGCATGATAAAACCTTGCGTGTGCGCAATACACTTATCCATGTGCTTGGGCAAATTGCCTACAAAAAAGGGTGCCTTGAAACCGTAATAGGCGCATTGAAAACCTGGGAGGATACGGAACTTGTTAGATCGGCCCTGGATGAAATAGTGGACGTCCACCACCGTTATGCGAAGTTTGCCTTTTTTTCGCAACAACAGGTCATTACCTATATAGACCAAAACTTTAGTTGAAGAAGGGCGCCTTTTGCGCCCTTTTGTCCTCTACCCTGTAAAAAACTAGTTTTCGGTATCGGGGATCATCACCCTGTTAATAGCATGTAAAACGCCATTCGTCGCCTGAATATCCGCAGCGGTTATCGCTGTATCCGTATTACCGCTACCGTCGGTAATCAATATGGTGTTGTTACCCGTAATGATAAAGGTAAGAACATCCCCTTCTAGAGTTGCCGGAGATTCCTCATTGTTTTCTATATCCGTAGAAACAATGTTGGCCCCACCAATAACGTGATGTGACAATACCGCATTTAACAAGTCCTCATTAATATCATCAAGGGAATTCCAGTCCGGATTTCCGGACAAAAGTGCATCAAAGGCGGTATCCAATGGAGCGAATAAAGTATGCAAGCCTGTTTCCGATAATAGCGTAATGTAATCTACTGAGGGAGTAGCGGCGGTCAAAGCTGTTTCCAAATCCCTAAAATTGGAATCCGCCAATACAAACGTTGCCAAAGTGGGTAGCTCTATCACCGCATCAACAATATGGATAGAGCCGTTAGAAGCTGTAATGTCCCGGCCGCCTTGGGCGACTTTTGCCATATTGTTGAAGCCAATACCATCCGTGCCGTCAGCATACATGTTTAATCTTGTATCTGTAATAGGGCCGGACGCAAGCGTCTCCACATATCCTGATACGCCTACCAAATTGCTGGAACGAAACTCTCCACGTAACACATGGTTCAACAACAGCTGCCTAAGGACATCCACAGGTACGGCATCTATATCGGCAAAATCATTGTTCTCCAAAAAAGTGCTCAAGGCGTTGTTATTGGGTGCCAATAACGTAAAAGAGCCTAATTCCTCCAAGCCGGAAACCAAATCCGCTCGCTCCAGAGCCGACTCCAAAAGTGATAAATCGTCTATTCCCTTTACAATGTCCGCGATATTTTCCTCAGGCCTTTGAATACCGCCATTGTCATCGTTTAGACAGGATACGGCCATAATAGCAAATACAAAAAGGAGAAGAATACTTTGTGATTTGAGGTACTTTTTCATAGTATACATTTTAAATACATTTAATAGTATAGATTAAAAAATGTGTTAAGAGTTGCCTCTATGATAAAAATTTTAACATAATGGAGAGTGTAAGGCAGTATCGACCTTAAACAACTTTAAAGTGAATTCAGATGGGTCTTGGAAACAAAAAAACGCCCTTTGAAAGGGCGTTGTTCCATATGTATTTTAAGATAAAAATCTTAAAGAGCAGCCACGTGCTTGGCCAACTTACTCTTCAAGTTAGCGGCCTTATTGGCATGAATGATATTTCGCTTGGCCAACCTATCGATCATACTGACCACACCTGGTAACATGGCTTCCGCATCCTTTTTCTTCTCTACCGCACGCAATTTCTTAATGGCGTTACGCGTGGTCTTGTGCTGATACCTATTTCTTAAACGAACCGCCTCATTTCTTCGTATTCTCTTTAATGCAGACTTATGATTTGCCATTTTTAACTATATTATAATGTTTTAGGCCGTTGCCTATGCTTTTAAGTAGCCCGTAGGGGAATCGAACCCCTGTTACCAGGATGAAAACCTGGCGTCCTAACCCCTAGACGAACGGGCCTAATCAGAGGGGAAACTAAAAATATTCAGTTCTTAATATTCCCCAATTCCGTATCCATTAAACCTTGTAGCCCGTAGGGGAATCGAACCCCTGTTACCAGGATGAAAACCTGGCGTCCTAACCCCTAGACGAACGGGCCATTTAATGCAAAAATGCAAACTTTTATGGTAATAATACCATTCAAGCGGGTGCAAAAATACAATTATTTTTAACTATCGCAACTACTGATTCTTATTTTTTGCCGGTTTAATAGGCCTTGGCGAACAGTACTCTTTTAGAGGAAGGCTTGCCGGTAACCATGCAATTTCCTGCCTCTGCCTTTGCGTCAATAGGGATACAGCGAATTGTGGCCTTGGTCTCTTCCTTAATACGGTCTTCGGTCTCCAAAGTACCATCCCAATGGGCCAGGATAAACCCGCCCTTTTCCTCCAAAACGGTTTTGAACTCGTCATAGGAATCTACCTCCGTAATATGTCCCGTCCTAAATTCCAATGCTTTTTGATAGATGTTCTTCTGGATATCTTCCAGCAGGAACTCGATTTTGGAACCCACCTCATCCATGGCAATAGTCTCCTTTTCCAAAGTATCCCTACGTGCCACTTCATAGGTGCCGTTGTCCATATCGCGCTGACCGATGGCCAAACGTACCGGTACCCCTTTTAATTCGTATTCGTTGAATTTAAAGCCCGGTTTATGGGTATCCCGGTTGTCATACTTCACCGATATTCCCTTGCTGCGCAACTCTTTTACCAAGGGCTCAACTTTTTCGGAAATGGCTTCCAATTGCGCTATTCCCTTATAAATGGGTACGATTACCACTTGAATAGGTGCCAATTTAGGGGGGAGGACAAGTCCGTTATCATCGCTATGGGTCATGACCAATGCCCCCATGAGTCGGGTGGATACACCCCAGGACGTCGCCCATACGTGTTCCTGTTTTCCGTCCCTAGTAGCAAATTTTACATCAAAGGCCTTGGCAAAATTCTGTCCTAGAAAATGGGATGTTCCCGCCTGAAGTGCCCTGCCATCTTGCATCAACGCCTCTATACAATAGGTCTCCACGGCCCCTGCAAAGCGTTCGCTCTCGGTTTTAATCCCCTTTATGACCGGTACGGCCATATGCCCTTCGACAAATTCGGCATATAAGTGCATGATTTTCTCTGCCTCCTCTATCGCTTCTTTCTCGGTTTCATGAGCCGTATGTCCCTCCTGCCAAAGAAACTCGGCCGTACGTAAAAACAATCGTGTCCGCATCTCCCATCGTACGACGTTGGCCCATTGATTTATGAGGAGCGGCAGATCCCGATACGATTGAATCCATTTTCTATAGGTATCCCAAATAATGGTTTCGGATGTGGGCCTCACGATGAGCTCTTCCTCCAAACGCGCCTCGGGATCCACTACGATTCCGCTTCCGTCCTCCGCATTTTTCAACCTATAATGCGTAACTACGGCGCACTCCTTGGCAAATCCCTCTACATGGCTGGCCTCTTTGCTTAAATAGGATTTAGGTATAAACAATGGAAAGTAGGCATTCTCATGTCCCGTTTCCTTGAACATCTTGTCCAATCCGGCTTGCATTTTCTCCCAAATGGCAAAACCATAGGGTTTAATGACCATACATCCCCTAACTCCCGAGTTTTCGGCCAAATCAGCCTTTATGACCAGTTCGTTATACCATTTGGAATAATCATCGCTTCGCTTTGTCAAATTTTTACCCATTATCCGTAGTTTGGCACAAAACTTGTGCTTGTGTAAGCAAAATAATTCGGTAAAACTAGTTATTTTTAATATGTCCAACAATTAAAATTACTATGATGATACGTTCTCTACCCCACCGCAAAATATACCCATTGGCCTACGCCATGATTATCGGTTTTTTGGTTGTTTCCTGTGGATCTTATCAACAGGCTTCCTACTACGACAATGATGGCATTTATACCAGTGACAATGTCCGTGTTGTTGAAAAAAACCCACAGCAAAGCAGGTCTGTCAAAAAACAGAAGGAAAACAACACCTATGCGGATTACTTTGGGCTAAAGGCGGATCAGGTAGAGCAAATTCTGGAGGATGAGATTTTTACGGATATTGACGCCTATAGTACCATAGAAAATGACAGTATAGCCGACCAAGACCAATTGACCGACTATTTTGACAATAACGAAAATGATTATGTAGGTTATGCAGGATGGGGAGACAATGCCACCAGTGTAAACATCAATGTTTACGATAATAACTGGGGTTGGGGCGGTGCCTGGGGCTGGGGCGGAGGCTTCGGCTGGGGCTGGAACGACCCATGGCTCTGGAACGGCTGGGGCTGGGGCGGCGGCTGGGGCTGGGGCTGGAACAACCCATGGAGATGGAATCGCTGGGGCTGGGGCGGCGGCTGGGGCTGGGGCTGGAACAACTGGGGTTGGGGCGGCGGCTGGGGCTGGAACAACTGGGGTTGGGGCGGCTACTATGGTCGT
This sequence comes from Ulvibacterium sp., assembly GCF_965228935.1. Classification (GTDB taxonomy): domain Bacteria; phylum Bacteroidota; class Bacteroidia; order Flavobacteriales; family Flavobacteriaceae; genus Ulvibacterium. The sequence goes on from NZ_OZ245846.1 coordinate 5,385,872, forward strand.
AACAGAAGCTTTGCCCTTAACAGGGGTAGACGTGGCTACTATAATAGGAATGCCATTGCCGGTACGGGCAGGACAGATTTGCGAAGTAGGACCTCCAATGTTAGGACCAGAGGTACATCTCCCCGATACAGAAACAATACGACAAGGTCTCGATCCGCTGTAACGCGAAACGGTGCGACGAGGAACTCAAGAAATTATAGAAGTGGAACTACGGGAAGAAGAACGGTTAGCGTAGACAGAAATAGAGCATACAGGACCAGTAGAAGTACACGTGCCGTACCCAGATACAATAGCTCTTCCAGAAGCCAAAGCTATAGAAATGGAACGGCCAGAAATGGTACCTACAGGAGCGGATCCAGAACTACCGCACCTAGAAGTTCCGGTTATAGTAGCTCGGGAAGCCGTACGAGAAGTAGCAGTGCCTATCGAGGTTCAAGCTCTAGAAGCAACCAGTCCTATAGGAGTTCGTCTCCTAGAACAGGAAGCTATCGCTCTTCAGGAAGCCGAAGTTCAAGCTCTAGGAGTAGTGGAAGCTATCGCTCCGGAGGTAGTTCCAGAAGCTCCGGGGGAAGCTACAGAAGCTCTGGGGGATCATATAGATCTTCAGGTGGTGGTCGGTCTTCGGGAGGCGGTCGATCTTCAGGTAGAAGTGGTGGAGGTAGAAGAAATTAAGCCCATAAAATCATCAAGAACTTTAGTACAAAATTTTCGATCATGAAAAGTCATTTAACTTTCATCATGCTATTGGCATGTGCAGTAACCAGTGCCCAGAACATTAGCGATGTATTGCGCTACAGTATGGAGAATATTCAGGGAACCGCCCGTTTTCAGGCAATGGGCGGAGCCTTTGGAGCTCTGGGGGGGGACTTATCTGCCCTAAATACCAATCCTGCCGGTTCAGCGGTTTTTAACAATAGTCTATTTTCGGTTTCCGGTACCCATTATACCATGGACAACGAGGCAAGCTATTTTAATGGGGTCAATAGAACGGAAAGCCATGATGTAGACCTAAATCAATTGGGAGGTGTATTTGTTTTCAAAAATACCAGTTCGGATGCCGATTGGAAAAAATTCTCGCTTGCGGTCAATTATGATGTCGTGGAAAATTTTGACAACGAGTTTTTCGTCTCGGGTAACAGCAATCAAGGTATAGATAACTACTTTCTGGATTTTGCACAGGGTGTTCCTTTCGGTTCAATATTGCTACAGGATGGTGAGTTCTTGGAGGAAGCCTATCTGGATATAGGAGCCGTGCAAGGTTTTACCGACCAGCAGGCATTTTTGGGCTACTATGGAGGAATAATAGACCCAACGGAATTGGAGGATGATAACACAACCTATGTACGCAATGCGGACTACAGTACCGTTAACCAGGAATTTTTAAGAAGTACTTCGGGTTATAATAGCCGATTTACCTTGAATTTCGGTTCCCAGTATAGGGAGATCCTCTACTTGGGCGCTTCATTGAATTTCCACAATTTGGTCTATGATAGGTACGACCAGTTTACCGAAAATGGATACGATCCCGATTCCGAAATCCAGTTCACCACTTTTGACAATCTTTTACATACCGAAGGCACCGGATTTTCGTTCAGCTTGGGGGCCATTGCAAAATTGAACGATTTCATCCGGATCGGCGGAAGTTATCAATCCCCTACATGGTACCGATTGACGGATGATTTTTCCCAACGGATCAATTCCGACCTTGCCGATGACGATATCAACTTTATTAATTTCAACGTAGTCAATCTATTCGAGGTATACAGAGTAAAGACCCCGGGAAAGATTACGGGAAGTTTGGCCGTGGTTTTCGGGAAGAACGGATTATTGAGTTTTGACTATGGTTATCAAGATATGTCCGAAGCTGAACTAAGACCTAACAGCGACCCTAACTTTTCGGTGGTAAACACGGATATTTCAAATCAATTGGGTACCGTTTCCTCCTTTAGGGTCGGAGGTGAATATAGAATAGAGCGATTTAGCCTTAGGGGTGGGTACCGCTTTGAACAAAGTCCGTATGAAGATGGAAATATCATTGGAGACCTGGAAGGAATATCCGGAGGTATAGGCTATACTTTTGGGGCCAGCAGACTTGACCTTGCCGTGAGCAGAACGGAACGGGATGTAGCGGAATTTCTTTTTGATACGGGCCTAACGACCCCTGCTGCCGTGAACAGGTTAAACACCAACGTGACCTTAGGCTTTACCTTGAATTTTTAAGAAGTATAAGAATTAGTTATGCTAATTATGGCGGTCATTTGACCGCCATTTTTTTATCGCTTTAACGTAAAATGAGCTTTTCTCGTCTTTGCGACGACCAACCCTTCCTCTTCCTCGGAGTACTCAAACCTAAACCAATAATCCGATGAGGGCATGGGTCTACCATTAAAAGTACCATCCCATCCAATCGTAGCGGCATTCAATTGCTTCAAAAGTTTTCCATAACGGTCAAATATAAATACCGCCGGATCAGTCAAAGTCTCAATTCCGAGTACATTCCAAGCATCATGAATTCCATCCCCGTTGGGCGTAAAGAATTTAGGGTATCCTACCACCAGGAACTCCAAGGGTTCCGTGGTACCACATCCATTCTTATCATTGATGATCAATGTATTTAAGCCTGGAGGAATATCCCGGAAAACCGGGTCGTCCTGAAACTCGCCCCCGTTTATGGCATATTCGTAATCCCCGTCCCCATCTACAAAAATTTCAATATTGTTCATATCCGGATCTTCGGACAAATTCGTATCTAGGATTTCTACCCGATCCAATACGGGAATCCCATAAAATGTTATAAGAATCCCTCCAACGTCGGCAACGGTTGGGGGCGTACCCGTAATCGTTGTGATTTCTGCAAAATAGCGTCCTGAATTTGGACTGGCAACGATCAATTCGGCTCCGAATGGCCCAGTACCCGTTAGGGTATCGTCGATAACCCCATCATCCTCGTAGTCCACGGTCCAAGCCACATTGGCAATATCGGCTCCTGCGGGAGAGTTCAAAGCACTGAGCGTAATATCGGGGTCACCTTCGCAGGCAATGATATCCAGTCCCAGAAACTCATCACGCAACGTACAATCCAGCGCCGTATTTTGGTCATCCTCTACGGATGTACCGGTGAACGTAATGGAATAAGGTTCCGGATCTCCATCAAAATTGGTGTTGAAATTATTGATAAGGATATAATAGATTTCGCCAGGTTGTACATCCAACCATTCATCATAGGTATTTTGACTGCCCACCAAAAAAGGAGCGCCCTGCTGTCCGTTTTCCGGATTTACCCCAATTCCCGTAAAATTCGTGTCATTTACCTCATAGTTACAGCGAATAGGTTCCGCTGTACCATTGCTTATAGCCGTACAGTCCACATCCGGACCATAAACGGCAAAATCCCACTCTGCGGTAACCGTTCCGGAACCCCCTACGGGCAAGGCTTCAATGTCAAAACCTACTTGTCCACCGGTTCCGGCCCTGAACACGAACCAAGAGGTATTGTTCTCAATATTTGCCGAGGCTACACTTCCTTTTTCCAAACAACCTGATCTTCGGATAACATCGGGGTCAAAATCATCGATGTCCCCACTACCGTCCGCCTCAAAGAATAAAGGGCCTTGATCGGCACACACAGGAATAGCGGTTCTACAATCCGGTGAGTTTTGTGCTCGTATTTCCAAAGTAGTTAGAAACAGGGCACAAATAGCAAAAAAAAGTGTTCGCATGGGGTATGGGGCTTACGTTACACTATTGATCACTAAGAATAACTCGACTAGGCAGTTTTTAGTATATTTTGAACGAAGATTTCTGCCGTTTATCGATGAACTGCTTCAGAAATGCAAAGTCCGAGGCCCTCAACGACGTAACGAAAAGTGATTATTTATGTATTTAGCCGTGGTTAGCTGGCCGTTATCGTCGATATAGGTAAGCTTAAACCAGTAATCTGAAGAGGGTACTTCCCGGCCATTGAACCGACCATCCCAATACGTGGAATTGGAATCCAAACTTTTTAGCAACTTGCCAAAACGGTCAAAAATAGAGACCACGGGATCTCTGAGGTTTGACATTCCGATGATATGCCAATCATCATTTACATTGTCCCCATTCGGGGTAAAAAATTTAGGAAAGCCAACAACAACTATGTTTTCCGTAACGGAACCACAACCTAACCGATTGTTTACGGTAACGGTATGCATTCCCGGAAGCACATCCAAAAAGACATTTGTGGATTGATAGGCCCCATCATCCAAACGGTATTCGAAGTCGCCCTCAACATCGGTAATTACGGTTACTGAATTTTCGTTTTGCAAATCCTCTATGATAACATCCGATATTTCGGGTGGGCGCGAGACCCTGACCGTAACCGTTAACGAACTTGTACAGTCTTCGCCGTTCAGGGAATTCGTGGCGGTCAGTGTATACATACCCGCCTGCGATACTGTAATAGAAGAGGTGGTCTCCCCGGAATCCCATACGTAATGGAATGCCGCGTTTGGAAACGGATCTCCGATGGCTATTCCGGAGTTATCTTCACAGATGTCTACTTCGGTAGGAAAATCCAAAAGAGGGTTCTGCAAAACCGTCAGCTGAAACTGTTGGGACACATCAAAACACCTTGGGTTTTCCAAAGAGCTGACCCTGGCATAAATGGTCTGTGTCCCTATTTCTGGAATATATTGTTCGGGAAGAACATGTAAGCCGTTCACGGCATCGGAATAACTCGCGTAATAACCGACCCGGAATTCCTGTAGATCTTGACTTCCGAGAACTTCACCATTTTTTTGGGAGAGGTTATAGGTTCCTGAGTTCGAGCAGATCGTCTCATCCGTTATAGGAAAAGCCGTGGGAAGGGCAGAAAAGGCAACCTGTACCTCACTTATTACGGTACTGCCCGAAGGTAGGGAGACCCTTACCCTATATACTGCCGAATGGGTCACTTGCAAAGTGGCGTTGTTCTCCCCTGAAATGAGCTGAAACCCACTACCATCATCCATAAACCATTCGTAATTGGTAGCATTCACCGTGGTGGCATCCAATATCACCGTATCATTTTCACAAGCCGATACGGGAGGCCCAAGTAAGTTATCAATGATGGAACAATCCAACGCATCATACGGATTGGTAACAAAAATTTGCCCTGAGAATTGAATGGAAAACCCGGAATTGTTGTTGCTAAAATTGTTGATCAATAGATAATAATCCTCTCCCGGTTCCACTTGAAGCCAATCTTCATACTGTACATTATTGGTATCCCCGTAGGGATCCTCCCCTATACCAATAAATCCATTCCCGTCCTGGTTATCAAAAAAATTGCAACGTACTGGATCGCCCAAATTATTACAATCGCTAGTTTGGTAAAGGGCAAAATCCCAATCCTCGCCGGTATCTATACCTATGTTTATGCCCAATTGTCCACTGGCCCCGGTTCTAAAACGGTACCAAGCCGAATTGGATTCAATGGCTCCTGCCAGGGCTTCCTCCAGACATCCACTTGTTGTGGTCCCATTGAAATCATCCAGACCAAAACCATTGGTACCCCCATTTACAGGAGTATTGTTGCAGATAGGTATGGCATTATCACAATCTGCAGAAACCTGAGCCACAGCATCTTGTACCCTTGTAAAAAAGATCAAGGCCCATATGGCTATAAAACATCTCATAAGCAGGCGGAGTTCTGGAATTTGTAAATTTAGAAAGGGGGTCGTGTTAACACTAATTTATGTTGTGTAGGAAGGCAAATAGGGCGTAAAGTGCCATTTTATGTATATCTTTGCGCTTCGAATAAGCCACGGCAAAATGAAAATGGACAGCACATTGGAAGAGCATTTTGAGGAGATGGGGGACAGCCATGTTTCCTCTTCCGAGGAAACCCCTATGCGGAAAGACGCCTTTGTTTTAGAAGATGGGGAAAAAATTGAAAGAATACAGCGTAGCATTAGGGACATAATGCTCACTTTGGGACTCGATTTGGATGATGACAGCCTTAAAGGCACGCCCAAGAGGGTAGCCAAAATGTTCGTCAACGAAATTTTTAGTGGCTTGCATCCCGATCGAAAACCCAAATCCTCTACGTTCAAGAATAAATATAAATACGGGGAAATGTTGGTTGAAAAAAATATTACCCTGTATTCTACCTGTGAGCACCATTTGTTGCCTATTGTGGGCAAGGCCCATATAGCCTACATTTCCAATGGAACGGTTGTAGGGCTTTCCAAGATGAACCGTATTGTGGACTACTACGCCAAAAGACCGCAGGTCCAGGAACGGATGAACATCCAAATCGTAAAGGAACTTCAAAATGTGTTGGGAACGAAAGATGTGGCCTGTGTAATCGATGCCAAACACCTTTGTGTAAATTCCAGGGGAATCAGGGATGTGGATAGTAGTACGGTAACGGCGGAATACGGTGGAAAGTTTAAGGAAGAGGCGACACGTCGCGAATTTTTAGATTATATTAATCTGGACACCCATTTTGAATAGCCCTGCAAGCGTATGCAATTGTACAAAAGCCAGAACTTAAAAGTCCATAACTCACTTTCCGGAAAAAAAGAAGTCTTTGAACCCCTTAATGAGGGCCATATTGGCATGTATGTATGCGGGCCTACCGTATATAGCAATGTACATTTAGGCAACTGCCGTACCTTCATATCCTTTGATATGATGTTCCGGTATTTTAAACACTTGGACTACAAGGTGCGCTATGTGCGCAATATTACCGACGCGGGGCATTTGACCGATGATGCGGATGAAGGCGAGGATAAAATTGCAAAGAAGGCCCGATTGGAAAAGCTGGAGCCCATGGAGGTGGTACAGCGATATACGGTCGATTTTCACCATACCTTGCAAAAGTTCAATTTGTTGCCACCAAGTATAGAACCCACGGCAACGGGCCATATCATTGAACAGATAGAAATCATCAAGGACATTTTGGACAAAGGGTATGCCTATGTGGTCAACGGTTCTGTTTATTTTGATGTTCTTAAATTCAACGAAACCTACGAATACGGAAAATTGAGCGGTAGGAAGTTGGAGGATATGGTTACCAATACCCGTGAGCTTACCGCACAGGATGATAAAAAAAGCCCCCAGGATTTTGCGCTCTGGAAAAAAGCTGAGCCTCAACATATCATGAGGTGGCCTTCGCCCTGGGGCGATGGTTTTCCAGGTTGGCACTTGGAGTGTACCGCCATGAGTACTAAATATTTGGGTGAAACCTTTGATATACACGGTGGGGGAATGGATTTGAAATTCCCGCATCACGAATGCGAGATTGCCCAGGCACAGGCAAGTACAGGGCATAGTCCGGTACGTTACTGGTTGCATGCGAACATGTTGACACTCAATGGCAGAAAAATGTCCAAATCCACGGACAATAACATTTATCCCAATGAGATCTTTTCGGGCGAAAACAATATTCTTAGCAAGCCGTTCTCACCTCCCGTGGTACGTTTTTTTATGATGCAGGCCCATTACGCCAGTATTTTGGATTTGAGCAATGAGGCACTTTTGGCCTCTGAAAAAGGCTTCAACCGCCTAATGGAAGCCATGGATACCCTTGCTGACTTAGAAACCGGGGAATCCACGGATTTTGATTTCGATGCATGGAAACAGAAATGTTATGATGCCATGAACGATGATTTCAATACCCCGATGCTCATCGCACACCTATTTGATGCGGTAAGGCACATTAACCTCATTAAGGAAGGGAAAGAAGGTATCAGCTTGGAACATAAACAGGCATTACAGCAAAGTATGCATTCCTTTGTTTTTGATGTCTTGGGATTGGAACAAAATTCGGATAACGGAAAGGATTCCGATAAGCTTCAGGGCGTTGTGGAACTGTTGATACAATTGCGCAACGAAGCAAGGTCTAACAAGGACTTTGCCACTTCGGACACTATTCGTGATCAATTGGCGGCTTTGGGCATTCAATTAAAGGACGGAAAGGAAGGTACCACATTTAGTATTTCTTAATCCTATTAGGCTACCAAGAAGTGTATTGTTACCATAGATTCCCTTCTCTTTTCGAGAGCAAGTATCTGAATCATTGAAAAAGTTTCTGCATTCATGAAAAAAATTTTGATAGCCCCATTTGTTCTTCTTGTACGGTTTTATCAAACCGCGATCTCTCCCTATACCCCGGCCACCTGTCGCTACTCCCCTACTTGCTCCCAATACACTTTGGAAGCCTTGAAAAAACACGGCCTTTTCAAAGGGGGCTGGTTGTCTCTTAAGCGAATTTTTAGTTGCCATCCTTGGGGCGGAAAAGGATATGATCCCGTTCCGTAGGCTTCAAATTCAAGTACACGTTCAATACTCAATTCTATAGGGAATCAAAGGTTGAAATGTATGCTCGTCAACTTTTAAAATAAGTAGATTAATCAAAAAAGCCCAAACTTCATTTATCCCTATTCTAGTTTTCAAAAGCGAAGTGGTCTAGTTTCTATTTTTTATCTTAGCCCCTCAAAATAACACATATGCACTTCTTAGGTATCATCTGGAATCCGAACGAGACACTTTTTAGTCTTGGCCCTATACAAATCAAATATTACAACCTGTTATGGATCGTGGCCTTTGCCTTGGGATGGTTCATTATGAAACGAATTTTTCTCCAGGAGAAAAAAACAGTGGAGCAATTGGATTCCCTGCTTATCTATACCTTATTGGCCACCATGTTGGGAGCCCGCCTAGGCCATGTGTTCTTCTATGATTGGCCCTACTACCAAAATCATTTGCTAGAAATATTATTGCCTATTCGCGAGAATGCGGATGGCGCTTTGTTCGGGTTTATCAAGGGTTATGAATTTACCGGATTTACTGGATTGGCCAGCCATGGAGCTACCATTGGTGTCATCATAGGTATGTACCTTTACAAGCGCAAATACCCCGAGTTTAATTTATTATGGCTGTTAGACAGGATGGTCGTCCCCTTTTCCATTGGAGCCTTTTGTGTGCGCCTGGGAAATTTTTTCAATTCCGAAATCAATGGAAAAATCACGGACGAGTCCTTCATCTTTGCCACCAAGTTTGTCCGTGATTCCGACGATATGCACCCTTCCAAGGCGTTGGGCATAACCCAGGAAAAATCCGTTAATGCAGCTTATGATGCATTGGTAAACAATCCGCAATTTTCGGAATATCTAAATCAAATACCCTATCGCCATCCGGCCCAGCTTTATGAAGGGGTAGCCTATATTTTCGTATTCCTGTTATTGTATTACCTATACTGGAAAACGGATAAGAAAAACAAGGCGGGTTATCTTTTCGGTCTTTTTTTGGTGTTGCTCTGGACGATTCGCTTCTCTGTGGAGTTTGTCAAAAAAAGTCAGGGCGGTTTCGAAGAATCCTTAGGACTGTTGTCCACCGGTCAGTGGCTAAGCATCCCGTTTGTTTTGATCGGGCTGTATTTTATGCTAAGGCCGAAAGCCAATAAATAATGAACAATGTTTAATGAGCAATTCCCTGATGGGTAAGCCTAAAATGTATCAAATAATGTTTGGTTCTTGCTCTTCATAAAATGGGAAATCGTATTGGTATATGTTCAACATCCTCTTTATAATTTTAAAAATGATGAAATCGTTTAGATTTATAACCTACCTTTTTATCGGATTCCTGATTCTCTTATCCTGTAAGGAAGAATCCAAAAAGGTCATTAAGACCGAACCCATCGTCTTTACCAAGGAAGGGGAACTCCAAATTTTTACTACGGCCACGGATTCTATCCTTGCAAAAATTGATATCGAAATAGCCGAGACCAGCTATGAGACGGAGACCGGATTGATGTATCGCAAAGGTATGGAAGAGTATCAGGGAATGCTCTTTGTTTTTGAAGATATGCGCCTGCACAATTTCTATATGAAAAACACTGAATTTCCTTTGGATATAGTCTACATAAAGGATAACATGACCATTGCGAGCTTCCAGGAAAATGCACAACCCTTGGATGAAAAAAGTTTACCCTCCAAAGTCCCTGTACAATATGTCTTGGAGTTAAATGCCGGTCTGGTCCAAAAATGGGGATTAAAAGTGGGCGATAGCATCGCTTTCCATAGATTGTAATCAAAATGGAATTACTTCTTAACGGGGAGGAGACAAAAAGATTAAAATTTAGAAACGTATTATCCTCGGATTTTGAGGCATGGCTTCCCTTTCATGAAGATCCGAGAAGTACCCAATATTGGGAGGGACTGCCCAAAGACCCTAGAATAGCTTGCCAAGAACAATTTGATCGGGTGTTTGAACGCTATGAAAAAAAACTAGGGGGCATGAACGCCTTGATCCATAAATCCGATGAAAACCTTGTTGGAATTTGTGGTCTATTGGTACAAATTGTGGACGGACAACAAGAATTGGAAATAGGCTACTCCATTCTTCCCAAATATTGGAAACAGGGTTATGCCACGGAAGCAGCAACCAAGTGCAGACAGTACGCCTTTGAAAATAACTTGGTGGATTCCTTAATTTCCATCATTCATGTGGCTAATATACCTTCGCAAAAGGTCGCCCTTAAAAATGGGATGCATCTGGATAAAACTACCTACTACAAGGACAACCCTGTACATATTTTTAGAATTCAATCTCCTTCCTTGTAAGATTTCCGGGAACGGAAATTTCCAGGTCTTTCAGATACCCTATCCTGTGTTCCGGTTTGCACTGGCAATGGCATTAATGGTCAGCATCAATTCCGTTTGGGTCTTTTCCGCCATTTTTGCATCTAGTTGGCGTTCCTCTCGCCATTTTTCCAGAAGCTCCACTTGTTTTTTGTGCAATGAGGTCATAAGCGTCGTCCGAAGCTGATTGGAATAGTAATGGTTTTTTCGTCTTTCCTTAATATCCCTTTCCAAGAGATCATACAAATGGTCCCGCATGGACTTTAACTCTCCTAAAAATTTGGATAGGAATTCCTTCCTAATATCGGTATCCGGTACCAATTCGGCATACATGCTCATTATTTCCTCATCGGTAGCGGCCAGGCTACTGTCCACATTGGTAAAGACATATCGTAAAAAAGGGTCTTCTTTCAAGGCCTCCTTCAATGCACCGTAATCCTGTGGATGGGACGATTTCAAATTTTTAAGTGCCGTGCCAAGACCATACCAACTGGTCATATGATATCTGGCCTGACTCCATGAGAATACCCAGGGTATAGCCCTAAGATCCGCCAGGGAACTGGCACCGGTCCGCTTGGCAGGCCTTGAACCTATTTTACTGGTTTCTATGGCATCGATTGGGGTCGCGGTTCTGAAGAACGCAATGAAGCCTTCTGATTGAATCAATTCCCCATACCGTTCCTTACTTTCATTGGCCAACCACTCTATGATTTCGGAGTGTTTATGAAAAGTTCTTTCCCTACTCTGTTCCAAGAGTGTTTTGCTCAAGGTATTAGCCACCAACAATTCTATATTATAGGCTGCATTTACCTTGTTGGCATATTTCTGGGCTATGGTTTCCCCCTGTTCCGTTAATCGAATATCCCCATTGGGGGAACCGAAGGATAGGGCCTGTACAAAATAATGGGTCGGCCCCGATCCCCGACTTATCGATCCCCCTTTCCCATGAAAGAATCGGATATCCACACCAAAGTCCTTACCGACCTGTGCGAGTTTGTATTGTGCCTTGTACAAATTCCACTGACTGGCCATAATGCCACCATCTTTGTTACTATCACTATAACCGACCATGATCTGTTGCCTTGGACGGGCCAGGTTCTTCTGTTGCCGTTCATACTCCAAAGATCGCATCACCATGGGGTTGCCAAGATATTCCTTTAAGATGGAGGGGCCATTTTCCAAATCCTCAATGGTTTCCAATAGGGGCACTACATGAACTTTGGAGACCAATCCTTCATCGGTCATAAAAGTAAGACCCGCTTCCTTTGCCATAAGATAGACCGTCAAAAGGTCGGAAAACGAGCGCGTCATACTCACGATAAAGGAACCGATACAATTAAACCCATATTTGGCGGTGTGGGCCTCTACAGCACGATAACATTCCATTACCGTCTGGGCCTCTTTTTCCAATGGGGTCTTTGGATGGACAAAAGGGCGGGCGTGCCGTAATTCATCCAAAAGGAACTGGGTTCTTTTGGCCTCGTCCCATTCCCCAAAGGCGTTTTCCTGCAACTGGGCAGCCTTTAACAATTGGGAAACCGCTTTATCATGAAAGGCGCTATTTTGTCTGATATCCAAGGCGGCAAGGTGGAAGCCAAATACCTCTACGGTACGTATCGCCGCCGTTATATCCCCATAGGCAACGGATTTTGCCCCAAACTGCAACAGTTCCTTTTGCAATATCCGTAGGTCATTACGTAATTGCGAAGAATGTACATAGGCCCCTTGTACTTCGGAGAGCTTGGTAGCGTGTCCTCTTTCCGTATCCACGGGCAATTTCGCCAGCATCAGGGAAACCATCTGTCGAAAAGCCTCACCTTTATTCCGGTTTAGCGCCTCGGGGCCTTTGTCTCCCAGCTTGGCACTCATTTCCTGAAGTCTCTTTTGATAATCCGTGCTACAGTTTTCCAAGCTATGGGTGAGGCTCAACCGTCTAACTAAAGCGTTGAGCTTCCTACGGATGACTACGAAGGCATTGAGACGTAACTGGAGCAGCGTATCTTGGGTCACCTCTGCGGTCACCAGTGGATGGCCATCACGATCACCGCCCACCCAGTTGCCAAAAGCAATATGAGGATAAAAATGATGGGCCCTTAAAGTCTCGCTATTAAAACCTACAATGGACAGGGCATGCTCCAATCGGTTGTCGACAATGGAAATAACCTCTGGAAAGACATTCACCAAATAGTGCAATATATTCCTGAATTCGGAATCTACATCAGGCTTTTCCAAGTAGATTTCCCCGGTTTTCCATAAGCGGTATAGGGTCAGTTTAATAGTCTCCCGGATCCTTTCCTTTTCATGGTTGGAATACATCGTATTCTCCAACTGTACCAACAGTAAATACAATTCCCTATGATGCTCCAATACCGTTGCCCGTTTGGCTTCCGTGGGGTGTGCCGTCAATACAGGTTCTATGGATAATTTCCCCATGGTGTCCAAAATCTCCCTCTGGGTAAACCCCTGCTCTTTTAAGGCTTTCAAATTCCACGCCCAAAGCCCATTGACCCCCGCAAAATCCTGTTCCTCCAGTTTTCTCCGATTTTGAACGGCACTGTTGATCTCCACCATATTGACCAACTGAAACACCAAGGAATAGAGTTGTACCACCTTTGGGGTAATCGAAACATCCTTGGAAGCGCCCTCTTGAATCCAAGGAATACTATCGGCAATGGTTTCCTCGCCATTTTCAACGAGAACCTCATAAAGGGCCTCCAAAAGGAACCTAAGATCTATATACGCTTTGCCAATTTCTTTTTCAACCTTCTTAAGAGTAATACCCTCTGTCATGTTTTCCTATTAAAGTTCAACCTTAAAATTTCGTGAAAAATACTTTACAACCGACTATTAAAAAAGCTTTACTACCCTTAAAACCGAAAAAAATAACAATTTGTTCAAATTAATGGGTCAGATCCAGAATCTATATACCCCCTCTTTTCAAAGTACATGAAGCAACCATTGCATAGCCTTCCGAAAGCGTATACGCCTTTTGAAGCATTACCGAACAAACCATATCTTAGCGGTCTATGAATCCTACTTCAGTCAAAAAAGAACACTGGGCCATTTTTATTGATAACACTTCGGATAAAACCCATTTCATCGAATCGGTATTGGATGGAAATCCCCCAACCGATCTCTTTAGACTAAAGGGACGAAAAGGGGCTCTATTTTCCAAACTTGCCCTGGAAAGGTTTAAGGTGGAAGAAGACCGACATGATATTAAAGTGCTTACCAAGAACATTTCCCAAAGTCTCCGATCCCTTTCCAGTGGAGAACAAAAAAAAGCACTGTTAAAATACATTTTGAATGACATTCCGGATTTTGTTATCCTGGATAATCCTTTTGATAACCTGGATACCGAATCCCAGGAAGAATTGGTAAAGCTGATTAAAAAGATTTCTTCCGATACAACGGTCGTTCAGATACTGAGCCGGAAAAAAGACCTCCTCCCATTTATTACCCATTATGCCAGTCTCAAAAAAAGGGATGTACAGATTCACGAAAATCCGGTGCCCCTTTCCCCGAACGAATCTATCCCGAGTCTGGCCGGTATTCCCTTGCCGTTACATGAATGGGAATATAGCCCAAGGACATTGGTGGATTTAAAAAAAGTAACCGTGCGATTCGGAGATAAAATGGTGCTCGATGCCATAGACTGGAGAATCCAAAAGGGGGAATTTTGGCAATTGATCGGGAAAAACGGAAGTGGTAAGACAACGATGCTCTCCATGATTACCGGAGAAAACCCAAAAGGCTATGGACAAGAACTCTATATCTTCGGTCATAAAAAGGGCAGTGGGGAGAGTGTATGGGAGCTTAAAGAAAAAATGGGATACTTTACACCCACTATGACGGACAAGTTTACCGGGTATCATACCTTGGAACATATGATCATTTCCGGACTTACGGATTCCATAGGGCTATACACGAAACCAACGGAAGCCCAGTTGCGTTTGGCCTCGGAATGGTTAAGATTGATAGGTCTGTGGGATATCAAGGACACCCACTTTCATAATCTCACCATGGGCCAACAACGCCTCATAATGACGGTAAGGGCCATGGTAAAACATCCGTTGTTATTGATTTTGGATGAACCTACCGCCGGACTTGATGATACCTCCGCGAACTTGTTGGTGGCCTTGGTCAATAAAATGGCCAAAGAAAGTGACACGGGCATTATATTTGTTTCCCACAGAAAAGAGCCTGGCCTAAATCCGGATTTTGTTTACGAACTAAAAATGACACCTCAAGGGTCACAGGGAAGAAAAAAGCCGTCCTAGGACGGCTTTTTTAAAATCTATCGACAAGTTCGGCAGGCAGGCTAGGCCATTGCCTTTTCGGCCTTTGGTTTTGCTATTTTCTTCCGTATGGTATCGAACATAACGGGTGTTGCGATAAAAACAGAGGAATAAGTACCGACTATGACCCCAACTATCATGGCGAACATAAAGCCACGAAGCGATTCACCACCAAAGATGAAAATCGCCAATAACACGATCAAGGTCGTTAACGATGTATTCAATGTTCGACTTAACGTACTGTTTACGGCCAAATTAATGTTATCCCCGCCTTTCCAGCCCCGCTCACCAATAATCTCCCGGATTCGGTCAAAGACCACCACTGTATCGTTCAAGGAATAACCGATAACGGTTAATATCGCGGCGATAAAGGCCTGATCTATCTCCATATTAAAGGGCATGATCGTTCCGAATAAGGAAAACACCCCGAGAACGATCATTACATCATGGAATACCGCAACCACCGCGCCCAAGGAAAATTGCCATCTTCTAAACCGAAGTAAAATATATAAAAATACCACGGCCAGGGAGCCAATAATGGCAAGGAAGGCATTGTTCTTTATGTCATCCGCTATAGTAGGGCCAACTTTTATGGATTGCAGGATACCAATGGATTTTTCACCACTGCCTACCCTAAAATCCTCCATACTGGTACCATCGGGCAAATACTTTTGTAACGAGGTATATAATTTGGTCTGGATTTCATCGTCCACCTCAATTCCTTCCACATCTACCTTGTAAGGTGTGGTCACCTTTATCTGGTTGGACTCCCCGAAGATTTTTACATTGGTACCGCTTCCAAATACCGTGTTAAGCTCAGAGGCAATTTCCGATGGGTTTACCGCCTGCTCAAAACGTATCTGGTAAGAACGACCACCGACAAAATCAACACCTTGCTGAAGGCCTTGGGTAACTAGGGAAAAGACACCGATACCTACCAATATCAAGGAAATGACATAGGCTATTTTCCGTTTGCTCAAGAAGTTTATGCTGATATTCTTAAACAGATTTTTGGTAATTGCGGTGGAGAAATCCAAGGTCCTGCCCTTACCGCTTATATACCAATCCACCAATAAACGGGTAATGAAGATGGCGGTGAACAAGGACGTAAGAATACCGATTAAAAGCGTAGTCGCAAAACCCTTGATGGGACCCGAACCAAAAACAAACAATATAATGGCCGTAAGACCGGTGGTAACATTGGCATCCAAAATGGAGGACAATGCATTGCTGAACCCGTCGGCCACAGCCTCTCCCTTGCCCTTACCTTTGGCCAGTTCTTCCTTAACGCGTTCAAAAATAAGTACATTGGCATCCACAGACATCCCTATGGTCAGTACGATACCCGCAATACCGGGTAAGGTAAGTACCGCTCCCAAACTGGTAAGTACCCCAAAGATGAGAAGGATGTTCAACAACAAGGCGATATCCGCAAATATCCCTGCTTTCCCATAGTAGAAGACCATCCATACCAAAACAATGGACATGGCGATCATAAAGGACATAAAACCACTGTCTATGGCCTCCTGTCCCAATGAAGGCCCTACGATTTCCGACTGAATAATCTCAGCGGATGCAGGCAACTTTCCAGCCCGTAACACATTGGCAATATCCTTGGTTTCGTTTACGGTAAAGGTTCCCGTAATTTCCGAACGCCCTCCGGAAATAGGCCCTGAGGATACCCCGGGAGCAGTGTACACTTTATTGTCCAGGACGATGGCAATACCGGTTTGATTCGTAAAGGCGTCCCCGGTCAATTTTTCCCATTCCTTGGCCCCTTTGGTATTCATGGTCATGGTAACCGCGGGTTTTCCAAATTGGTCAAAATCATCCCGGGCATCGCTAACAACATCCCCGCTTATTCTTGGAATGGCATCACGGTTGGATTTAAGTGCGTATAAATCCACTACTTCCGCATTTTCGGCAGAGGGCCGTTCCCACAAAAATTTGGCGAAGCGTATGTCCGCGGGCAGCAATCTACGTACTTCGGGCATTCGCAAATAGCCTCCAAACTTTGCGGTGTCCTTTATCGCCACCTTGGCAATGGCATAACCACTTCCCGGCCCGGCGATTAAATCGAAGACCGGATTTACTTGATTGGCAATATCCAATGAGTCTTCCGCAACGTCGGAAAGAAGGGAATCCAATTCGGACTCCTCCTTTACGGGTTCTTCTACGGATGTGGTATCCACCAAGGATTTCAATTGATCATTTGCGGAAATAAAAAATTGGGAAATACTCTGATTGCTTGGGCTATAGGTTTCCCAGAACTCCAATTGGGCCGTACTGGAAAGAAGATCCTGTGCCCTAGCAATATCCTTTGCCCCAGGCAGTTCTACCAAGATACGACCGGAATTACCCTCTCGTTGGATGTTGGGCTGGGTAACGCCAAAACCATCGATTCTTTCCCGTAATACTTCAAATGCCGAAACAATGGATTCATCGATTTTCCTTCGGATAATCGGCTTTACCTCATCGTCGGTCATTTGAAAATTGATTTCGTCGCTCAACCCTTTGTTCGCAAAAATATCGGGAGAGGCCAGTTGGGTATCGCCTTTTATCTGGTCAAAAGCATCAAAAAACAACTCCAGATAGGTATCATCACTACTTTTGGAAGCAGCATCCGCATCGGCCAAGGCCTTATTGAAAATAGGGTTTTTGGTATTATTGGCCAATCCCTTTAAAATGTCCTTTACGGATATCTGCAGGGTAACGTTTATACCTCCCTTAAGGTCCAAGCCCTTATTCAATTCTTTCTTCTTGGCATCATCATACGAGGTATAGCCCAGAATCGGGTTGTTGCCAATGGAATCCAAATATCTGGCCTCCAACCCTTCACGTTTTGTAACGTAATCTTCTTCAGTCTCGGATATTTGGTTCACGGCAAAAACTTCTGCTTCTTTTTCAACCTTTCCGGTTATGAACGTGTAGGATAATTGGTAGATGCTTACCAGTCCAAACAAAAAAGCAAAAAGCTTTATAAGTCCTTTATTTTGCATTGATTAAGTGTTTTATGAATGCATTTTGTAACAGCGTGCAAATATATGATTTACCCTAGGATTTGGCAATATATTTATGAGTAATTGTAAAAACCAAAGCCTCCTACCGGTTACAATCGGTAGGAGGCTTTATATCTATTTTAGGTCTAAGGATGTCCTTATAACTCCAATAAACCATTGGTCTTGGAGACCCCTGCGGCGCTTTCCTTCATCTTGTTCTTCTCGGCATCGCTCAAAGGTACATCTACAATTTCCTCTATTCCATTTTTACCCAATAGTACGGGTACTCCGATACAAATGTCTTCAAGGCCATATTCGCCTTCTAGATAGGTGGAACAAGGAAACATTTTCTTTTGATCGCAAGCAATCGCCTGTACCAGGCTAGAAACAGCTGCTCCCGGAGCGTACCAGGCACTGGTTCCCAATAATTTGGTCAAGGTAGCACCTCCTACCTTTGTATCCTCTACCACCTGTGAGAGCCTTTCCTCTGTTAAAAACTCGGTAACATTGATGCTATTTCTTGTAGCATGCGAAGCCAGGGGTACCATTCCGGTATCGCTATGACCGCCAATCACCATACCGTCTATATCGGAAATAGGGGCGTCCAAAGCCTCTGCAAGCCTGTATTTGAACCGTGCACTATCCAAAGCGCCGCCCATTCCGATAATCCTGTTCTTGGGAAGGTCAGTGGTCTTATGCACCAAATAGGTCATGGTATCCATAGGATTACTGACCACAATTAAAATAGCGTCAGGGGAATGCTCCAGCAGACTGGAGGCAACGGTCTTAACGATTCCTGCGTTAATTCCAATAAGTTCTTCACGGGTCATACCCGGTTTTCTGGGTACCCCCGAGGTTATGACCGCTATATCGCTTCCCGCAGTTTTGGAGTAATCGTTGGTTATACCGGTTATTTTGGTATCAAAACCATTTAGGGAAGCAGTTTGCATTAAGTCCATGGCCTTGCCTTCGGCATACCCTTCCTTAATATCCAATAATACTACTTCAGACGCAAAATCCTTTATGGCAATGTACTCCGCGCAACTAGCACCTACGGCACCTGCCCCTACTACGGTAACTTTCATATTCGTATAATTTAATAGTTGTTTTTTAACAGTGCAAAAGTAGGGATTATACCTTGATAAAAAATGACAAAAATCAGTTTAATCCAAGTTGTTTCCGACGTCTTGAAAACACGTAAAAACAAATAAGATTGTTAAAAAAAATGACCGTTCAACGAAGAAAATCATATTACGGTGCCATACATCGAATTTTAGCAATATCCATTGCCCATAACGCGTTCTCATATATACCAAAACCCGAACCTGAAAACCTACAAAATGAAAAAGTTCTTTTCATTTCTCGCAATCATTGCCATTATCTCCGTTAGCAATTGTTCCCGAATAGCCGAGAATAACGACCAAGTTATTGGAATTTGGTCCAACGTTACAAAAATATCCACAGAAAAAACGCAAAACCAGACTTTCCGCGAGGAATGGATTTTTAATGATGCCTATCTCGGCAGATACCATGCCATAGAAAATGGCAAGATTACTGTAAAAACCGATTTTAGATGGAGTCAGGATGATGGAATATACACTATTTCCTATCCCGGATTGGATAGAGCCGATGATCATGTGACCCTGAACGAATCCGAGGAAGGAAGCATGTTGGAAGACATAAACGGAAACCCCTTTGCGATTAGGGAGTAAAAATAGAAGGTTGATACACACAATAAAAGACCGTTGGCGAACGATTAACCCCAACGGTCTTTTCATATGGTATCTTATCTAAAACCAAAATTTATGCCCAAAGTAAGGTTATTGAATTCGGCCAAGGTATAGTCCACATTCAATCTAAAGAATCCCAGTTTCAACTTTGTCCCGATGTTGGCCCGTACCCCACTGGCGTCCTGATCCACCGTAAAAGGATCGGTATAGGTCTGCTGAAAGGGTCCGGATTGTACGATATAGGTACCTAATACATCCGTGGAGGATTTACCGGTCATATAGCCAATTCCACCATAAAAGTTGATAACGGGAAGTTTGGTGGAGGCAATGGCCTGGAAAACCCAAGTATTCATAGCTACATCTATCCTTTGGTCTTGACCGGCAATAATATCCGTATTGCTAAAATCATAGGTAGCATCCAAATGGGTGTAGCCGATTACTCCGGAAATGGCCAAGGGAAATAGTTTTTCCGCAGGTAGATGACTCGTAAATTCATGCTGTAGTCCAAAACCATATAAGCCTGCGGCGATATCATCTGTATTGATCTTTGGAAAAAAGCGGGCTTTTATCTCCGTTCCCTTAAACAATCCCACACTTGCCTGTAAAAAGGCCGAGGGAATGAAATTGATGTCCTCGGAAGCAAGGCCGGAAGGCAATTCGAATTCTTCGCGTTCCGTTATGCCCGGGGCTATTTCCGCCTCTACAAAGACACGAATACCCTCTATATCACCCAAAGCCGTGGAAACGGGCCTTTCCGTACCCCCATCCACAAACTGAAGGTTTTCATAATCGGCCGTGTTCAAGACAAATGATTTTTTATCATCCTTATTCTTGAAAGATGAAGCATTGCCAATAATTGAAATTTCGAACCCGCCCAGGGGTTTGGATTCTCCGGAGTTGTACCACCCATTGGAGATGCTGTGCATTGCCCCTTCGGAAACCGGGGCCAGATAGTCGTTCGTATATCGTTCGGCATCGTCCAGACCTGCGGACAATAGATCATTGATATTGGACTGCGCAAGGATTACCTGAAACCCGGACAGTACAAGAAATAAGGAAAGTACAGTTTTCATTGTATGATTTTTCCCTAAAACTAAAAAACCCCGACATATCTGTCAGGGTTTTTGTTGTGAAGTGCCGATTCTTATGCATCAATGTTCGCATAAACGGCATTTTTCTCTATAAATTCCCGTCTTGGAGGTACTTCATCACCCATGAGCATGGAAAAAATACGGTCGGATTCCGTGGCATTATCTATGGTAACCTGACGTAAGGTCCTAAACTCCGGGTTCATGGTAGTATCCGCCAACTGTTCGGCGTTCATTTCCCCGAGACCTTTGTACCGCTGTACGGAAGCCGATCCACCAAAACTTTCTATAATGTCATCACGATCCTTATCGTTCCAGGCATATTGTTTCTTGTTGCCTTTTTTGACCAAATACAGCGGTGGAGTGGCAATATATACGTGCCCTGCCTCGATCAATTCGCGCATATAGCGAAAAAAGAAGGTAAGAATCAGGGTTTCGATATGGCTACCATCCACATCCGCATCGCACATAATAACGATTTTGTGATATCGCAATTTTTCCAGGTTCAAGGCCTTGCTGTCCTCTTCGGTACCAATGGTAACCCCAAGGGCCGTATAGATGTTCTTGATCTCCTCGTTTTCAAAAACCTTATGTTGCATGGCCTTCTCAACATTCAAAATCTTTCCCCTAAGCGGCAAAATAGCTTGGAAACTACGTTCCCTACCCATTTTGGCCGTTCCGCCGGCAGAGTCCCCCTCAACAAGGAACAGCTCGCATTTAGCGGGGTCTTGTTCGGAGCAATCTGCCAATTTTCCCGGTAATCCTCCGATGCTCATGGGCGACTTACGTTGTACCATTTCCCGGGCCTTGGTCGCTGCATGCCGGGCTTGGGCAGCTAGAATCACCTTCTGAACGATCATTTTGGCATCATCCGGATGTTCTTCCAAGTAGTTGGTCAACATTTCGGAAACGGCTTGGGAAACCGCTGAGGACACTTCCCTGTTGCCCAGTTTGGTCTTGGTCTGCCCCTCAAACTGGGGTTCCGCCACCTTGACTGAAACTATGGCCGTTAATCCTTCCCTAAAATCATCGCCTTGAACCTCAAATTTTAGCTTATCCAGCATTCCGGAGGCATCCGCGTACTTTTTCAGCGTAGTCGTAAGTCCCCTTCTGAATCCCGATAAGTGGGTTCCTCCTTCATGGGTATTTATATTGTTCACGTAGGAATGCAAATTCTCGGTATAACTGGTATTATAGATCATGGCGACCTCAACGGGAATGTCGTTCTTCTCACCCTCCATGGCGATGACATTTTGAATCAAGGCCTCTCGGTTCCCATCCAAAAAACGTACAAATTCCCGTAGTCCTTCATCGGAATAAAAGGTTTCCGAAAGAAATTCGCCATCCTCGCCTTTCTGACGTTCGTCCGTTATGCTTATGGTCACACCCTTGTTCAGATACGAAAGCTCCCGCATCCTATTTGCCAAGGTTTCATAGCTGAATTCTATGGTCTGGGTAAATATGGTTTCATCCGGATGAAAAGTGACCAAGGTGCCCCTTTCCTTTGTTTCCCCCACACTTTTAACGGGATACAGTGTTTTCCCCCTTTCGTATTCCTGTTCCCATATCTTGCCATCCCTATATACGGTGGCCTTCAAATGATTGGATAGTGCGTTAACGACCGAAACCCCTACACCGTGTAGACCTCCTGAGACCTTATAGGAATCCTTGTCGAATTTTCCACCGGCCCCGATTTTGGTCATGACCACTTCCAAGGCCGAAACGCCTTCCTTTTTGTGAAGATCCACGGGAATTCCCCTACCATTATCCCTTACCGTTATGGAATTGTCCTTGTTTATGGTAACACTGATCGTATCACAGTGTCCTCCCATGGCTTCATCTATAGAGTTGTCCACCACCTCATAAACCAAGTGATGCAATCCCCTAACACCTACATCACCAATGTACATGGATGGACGCATACGTACGTGCTCCATCCCCTCAAGGGCTTGAATACTATCCGCCGAATAATTCCTTTTTTCTGTTTCTTCGCTCATAGAATTTAAAAGTTGTTTTCACCTTCCCAATATCCATTGGGCGCCCATGAAAATCAGTAGATATTTACTTTTTCAAAAGGCTTGGTCCCATTCAATTTTTACAATCCTACAAATATACGGAAAACCCTATAAAATATAGTGTTTTACTCCCTTTAAAGCTTCTAAGTTATCAACAAAAATTGTGGAAAATATTAGTGTTTTCAGCCTTATTCTTTAGACTGATTTTTTATTGAAAAACAGGGATTCCAAAAATCAAAAATGATGTTGGCTAATTTCCTTTTTTCTCGCAAAAATGACACCCTCCCAGGGTCAATTCGGCCAACACCTTTTTTCAAACTTGGCCTTGCAACAAAACCCCGCCCGGAATGGCGGGGTTAAGGACTAATTAAAATAAAAAACTGAGCCCCAATCACGGCTGATGGGCAAAACAGAGCTGTGTTTGTTGGATCCATGATCAAAAACCATACGTTCGATCAAAGACCGTCAACAGCTTCCTTAGGCGAGGAATTCCATAAATTTCATTTTATATAAGCGTCGTCATGTACATTGGCTACTGCCCTTCCAGAGGGGTCGTTCATATTCTTAAATGCCTCATCCCATTCCAAGGCGATCTTGGTACTACAAGCAACTGAGGGTTCCTGCGGAACACACAATGCTGCGGCGTCCGAGGGGAAATGTCCTTCAAAAATGGAACGGTAATAAAACTCCTCCTTTGTCGTCGGGGTCTGTAACGGGAATCGGAACTTGGCATTGGTCAATTGCTCATCTGAAACTTTTTCCTCCACCAGTTCCTTTAAGGTATCGATCCAACTATACCCAACCCCATCGGAAAACTGCTCTTTTTGTCTCCATGCCACACTTTCGGGCAAATAATCCTCGAAGGCTTTACGAACCACCCATTTTTCCATGCGTTCCCCATTGATCATCTTATCCTTGGGGTTGATGCGCATGGCTACATCCATGAACTCCTTGTCCAAAAATGGTACGCGTCCTTCGATACCCCAAGCAGCCAAGGACTTGTTGGCCCTGAGACAGTCATACATATGAAGTTTGTCCAGTTTCCGAACGGTTTCTTCGTGAAAATCTTTGGGGCTCGGTGCCTTGTGAAAGTACAGGTAACCGCCAAAAAGCTCATCGGCACCCTCACCGGACAATACCATTTTAATTCCCATGGATTTTATAACCCTTGCCATAAGATACATGGGTGTGGAGGCCCGAATGGTAGTAATATCGTACGTTTCCAAATTGTAGATGACATCCTTAATGGCATCCAATCCTTCTTGAATCGTAAACTTTATTTCATGATGCACCGTTCCGATATGATCCGCTACCTTTTGGGCGGCCGCCAAATCGGGGGAACCTTCCAATCCCACCGAGAACGAATGCAATTGGGGCCACCAAGCGTCCGTAGTATCGTCCGACTCTATTCTTTTTTGGGCATATTTTTTGGCAACGGCCGAAGTGACAGAGGAATCCAAACCACCGGACAGTAGTACCCCGTATGGAACATCCGACATCAACTGACGATGGACCGCTGCCTCCAAAGCTTCTCTGATTTCCTTGATACTGGTCTCATTTTCCTTGACCGCTTCGTACTCCATCCAATCTCGGGTATACCATCTTTTTAGTTCCCCATCCCTGCTATGCAAATAATGACCGGGAGGAAAAAGTTCTATTTTGGTACATGTACCTTCCAAGGCCTTTAACTCGGACGCCACATAAAAGGTCCCGTTCTGGTCCCAACCCATATATAATGGAATAATGCCCATATGGTCCCTAGCCACAAAATACTCGTCCTTCGTGGCATCATAAATGGCAAAACCGAAAATACCGTTCATTTCATCCAAAAAGTCGGCACCCTTTTTTTGGTACAAAGCCAAAATAATCTCACAATCGGATTGGGTCTGGAAATCATACTTCCCTTCAAACTGTTTTCGTAATTCCCTATGGTTATATATTTCTCCATTAGCGGCCAAGATTAGCTTGCCATCGGCACTGAACAGGGGCTGCTTCCCTGAAACCGGGTCTACAATGGCCAATCTTTCATGGGCCAAAATAGCCTTATCATCCGAATAGATACCACTCCAATCCGGCCCCCTATGCCTTACTTTTTTGGACATTTCCAAAAGTTGGGGTCTCAATACCTCGGTACTTTCCTTAGCATCGAATGCACAAACAATTCCACACATATCAATTAAATTCTATCAATTTAAAGGCAAAGATGTAGATAATATTTCCAAAAAAAACAATAAATCTACTTTATATTACTATTTAATATTATTATTCGTAATTTATACAAATAATGTAACTATAATTGGCGATATTGAAGAAAAATGGAACGCTCTGTAAGTTGCCTAAATTTTAACGACTTTTTATAAGTCTACAATTGGATTACTAACTAGCTTTGAGCACACTAAAAACAAAAACGAACATGAAAAAATTATGCTCTTTTGCCATTTTAATATTGGCAATTGTATTTACTATCGAGGTTTCGGCCCAGAAATTTGATGGACTGGATAAAAGCCCTATGGATATGGCCGCCTTCCCTTCCAGTTATAGGGTTTCGGATAAAGCCGTGCGAATCATTTATAGCCGTCCACAGTTAAAGGGTCGTTCTTTGTCCGAACTGGCCCCGGCGGGAAAAGTTTGGCGTACCGGTGCCAATGAGGCTGCGGAAATCACCTTTTATAAGGATGTGACTTTTGGCGATAAGGCTATTTCCGCCGGCACATATGCTTTGTTCACCATTCCTGGTAAGGACCAATGGACCGTTGTACTTAATAGCAACCTGAATCAATGGGGTGCTTATTCCTATGACGAATCTGCCGACGTAGCCAGGATTACCGTATCCGCAGGTTCGGACAGTTCCTCCTTGGATGCCTTTTCCATTGCCTTTAAGGAAGTGGACAATGGGGCCCATATGGTCATGGGCTGGGATAAGACCCGAGTGGCGGTACCAATAACGCTTTAAGATTTTTTATACTTCATACGGAACCCGGAGTTTTTTTCTCCGGGTTTTTTTGTTGATGGAATCCGTATGTTATCACTTATAACGTATATTTTTATCACGTCATGGGGCCAAATTAATAGTTTTACTCTGCTATCTTTCCACCTATAAAAGTCTGCTCAGCCCTAAGATTTGGAATTTGTTCCAGCGGAATCTTCATGATATCATCACTAAGAATTACAAAATCGGCAAACTTTCCAACTTCTATACTTCCCTTTTCCTTTTCTTCAAAATTGGAGTATGCCGCCCAGATGGTCATTCCGCGCAAAGCTTCTTCCCTGGAAAGGGCTTCCTGGATCTGAAAACCTCCTTCGGGGTAATCGTTAAGGTCTTTACGGGTCACCGCTGCGTAAAAGGTCAGGAAGGGATTCACTTCCTCTACGGGAAAGTCGGTGCCCAAAGCCACCCTTCCGGATTTGTTCAACAAGGTTTTGAACGCATAGGCCCCATGAATACGTTCCTTACCCAAACGCTCCTCGGCCCAGTACATGTCACTTGTGGCATGGGTGGGTTGCACGGAAGGAATGATGCCCTCCTTGAAGTAATCAAAATCCATGGAATCCAGAACTTGGGCATGCTCTATTTTCCAACGCCTGTCCTCTTCTCCTTGGAGAAACTTCTTGTAGGATCTAAGTACTACGGCGTTGGCCGAGTCACCTATGGCATGTGTGTTCATTTGATATTCCGAAATGGCGATTCGTCTCGCCAGATCCTCAATTTCCCCTACCGGGGTCACCATAGCACCATAATGCCCGGGTAAATCCGAATAGGGCTGTTTTAAAACGGCTCCCCGCGAACCCAATGCTCCGTCCGCATATACTTTTACGGAGCGAACATTTAGCCTATCGGTCTTAAAAGGTGTCCGATACAAATAGTGATCCAGGTTTTCCTTCGTATTACTTACCATGGCATAAATACGAATGGAAAGTTCCCCGGTCTGTTGCAGACTATCTATGAGCTCTATAATTTCACGATCAAGACCAGCATCGTTTACAGTGGTAAGGCCATTGGTAAAACAAATCTGTTGGGCATCCTTTAACGCCTGGATCTTCGTTTCCAAGGTCGGTGGCGGGACTATTGCATCGATAAGACGCATGGGGTTGTCGATCAAAACACCGGTAATACCTTGAATTTCGTTATCCCATTTTTTAACAATCTCTCCCCCATCCACTTGGGTTCTCCAGTCAATTCCGGCCATGTTCAGCGCTTTTTGGTTGACCAACAAAGCATGGCCATCTATCCTTCTAAGAGCAACCGGAGTGTTCGGAAATAGGCTATCCAGTTGCTTCCTGGTCGGAAATTCCTTGACCTCCCAATCGTTCTGGTCCCAACCCCTGCCCAAAATAAAATCCTTGGGATTTGCATTTTGAAATACCGATACACGTTCCAAAACCTCCTCATAACTTTTGGTCCCCGATAAATCGATCACCTGTTGATTCAGTCCGAGGCCATAAAAATGACAATGGGCATCTATTAGTCCTGGAACAATTGTACGTCCATCGGCATCTATGATTACTTCCGAGGAATATTTGCCTTGGATTTCCTCCGTACCCCCAATTGCCACAAATTTTCCTTCATTGACGGCAAATGCCTCTGCCTTGGAAAAGTCGTTATCGACCTTATACACATTGGCGTTCAAGATTACAAAATCCACCTTTTCCTTGAGCAGTTCGCAACTGGGTAACATTAATACCAATAACCATATCAATTTTCTCATAACGCTCGCTACGTTTTAACCAAGGTAAAAAACGGATACCTATTCAGGTAGAGACCTGAACCATTCAAGGGGAATCAAATTTTAATCAAATACCTTTCGTAGGAAAAGGAAGGTTAGGGCTTATTCTATTGTGCTTGGATAGGAATGAAAATAGGTTTACTCAGGCGAAATACTCTTTACACCCTCTATAACGTAATCTCCTTCCGGTGAAGAACTTTTTCCGGACATTTTGCTTCCTTCAGCGGTCAAGTTAACCGTAACCAGCCCTCCTTCGATCATTAAGGTGAAACTTATGGTGTTCTTTTTTACAGTGACGTTCTCGCCGACGAAAGTTCCCATACCGGTCTGTACTTGAACCTGATATTGGCCATCTTGCCCAACAATCAATATAAGACCTTTGTCGTAGCCTTCTGGAGCACCTAGGGCGGTATATTCCCAGCCTCCTACCAAATTGTCACCAACCGTAATGGATTTCCCTTTTAAAACAATAGTTCCCTTAGAAGGTACGGTAGCATGTAGGACAAAACAAAAACTGAATGACAGAAAGGCCAGCATACCAAAAATTCCTCGGACGAGGTTAAATTGATTTTTCATTTGTACTATTTTAAAGGGTTGCACTTCGTACTGTTAAATGTATAAAAATAAATTTGTTCTTTATGATTTACCAGATCTTGTTTTTTCCTTGATCTTCACATAAATTAATTTCTTTTTCCCTCGCGAATCCTCACGCCGCTCTACCTCAAAACCGGGCAATGAGGCGATTAACGGGGTCAGTTTCTGAAAACCGTAGTTACGGGAATCGAAATTGGGCTGTTTTTTTTGGAGCAGGCTGCCTACGTCCCCCAAAAAGGACCATCCGTCATCATCGGCCACATCATCTATAGTGGTAGAAATTAGTTTGATTACCTTGGGCCCGATTTTATCCAGATTACTTTTCGTTTTGGTCTTCCGGGCACTGGTATCCAAGGTATCTTCTTCGGATCGATTCTTTAAGATTTCGAGATAAATGAAACGATCACAGGCTACGATAAAGGGATCGGGCGTTTTCTTCTCCCCGATTCCAAATACTTGCATTCCGGCTTCACGAAGCCTAGTGGCCAAACGCGTAAAATCGCTATCGCTGCTTACCAGACAAAACCCGTCTACTTTGCCTGAATATAAAATATCCATGGCATCGATTATCATGGCGGAATCCGTCGCGTTCTTTCCAGTGGTGTAACCATATTGCTGAATTGGGGTAATGGCATTTTCAAGAAGAACGTTCTTCCATTTCCCCAAGCGGGGATTGGTCCAATCCCCATAAATTCGTTTGATCGTGGGGTTTCCGTACTTAGCGATTTCCTCCATCATTTCCTTTACGTACCCGGCAGGTGCGTTATCTCCATCTATCAATACGGCCAGTCTTGTATCCATGACTATCTCCTGATTTCATACAAAGTACGGAGATTACAACCAAATACAAACGCATATGCGATTATTCTTGCTTCGAAATTACGAACTCTACCCGTCTGTTTTGTCCGCGCCCCGTTTCGGTCGTATTGTCGGCAACAGGTTTTGTACCACCATGTCCGTGCCACAGGATTCTTTCCCTGGATAATCCCAGATGTACGAGATAGTCCGCTACGGATCTTGCCCTTTCTTGGGATAGGTGCCGATTGTAGGCTAAGGAGCCTATAGAATCCGTATGCCCGTGAATTTGTATTTTGAGGGAGGTATCGTCCGCTAGATATTGGAAAATTTTCCGTACTTCGGTTTTCTCGTTGTCCAATAATTGTGACCCATCAAATTCAAAAAGTACATTTTTAAAGATATGGATTTGATCTAATGCGATACCTTCCATTTCATCCTCGAGGTCGTTTTCCAGGGGATGGTATTCCCTATCCATTTCTTCAACGGACTCCACCTTGAACATATCTATATAGTAGTAGGCTCCCTTCTTGGCATAGCGTTTGGTCTTAAATAACCTAGTGCGGGCATTGTTCTCAAAGTTCCCCACGGTCATAAAACTCTCCCATCCCCTGCCCGTAAACTCCATTTGCACCAAGACCCAGCCCTGGGTATCCGAGTAAAAATCAGTATGGGAGATTTGCAAAGTACGATATTTGTTTTCCTTGTTCTTATACAATACTGCTTTTGAAAGCTCCTTTCTCCTTGCAGATTGCAATCTATCCTTGGAAAACAATACTCCGAATTCCTTTACGGCAAAGTCCGATTGTTCCGCCAAGCTCACATAAAAGGAAACGCGATACTTTTTCCCAAGTTCCAAAGTCTGTGTAAGCTCGGCTTGAAGGTATTCCCGATAATCCTCCGGGGCATACATATAAAATCCGGCATAACCGGTTCCAAAATCCGCAGGCTGATTCCCATTAAAATTTTTGGGCGTACCCATGGCCGTACTACAACCATTAAAATAGTCCGTGGAGCCTTTTGACGGTGTAGACCAGGATAGGACATCCTCATTGAAATTACCCAATCGCACTGGGCAATGGAGATAGTTCTCAAAACTTGGATTTTTTATCAGGTTTTGAGCGATAGCACCCACAGCGGCCAACATACAACAGAATATAATTACATATTTCATAGCCCTATCGAAAATATGAAAATAACCGGCGTATATGGGAAAACCTCGGCAAATGACCTTATTTTAGAGTCGTTTGCGTCATGCAAGCATTTGAACCATTCCTACTATTAGTCCTTGGAGTCCTCGAACAAGGTCTCGGTCAACGAAGTATTGTCGTCAAAGGCGGTCTTTGAAATAACAAATTCAGCGCGTCTATTCCTTCTTTTTCCTTCAGCGGTAGTATTATCGGCTACTGGTTTTTCACCTCCATGCCCCTTCCACCGTATTCTATGATCTTCAAGACCTAGGGAAGTCAAATATCTTGCAACCGCCCTGGCCCTGTTCGAGGACAGTGTTTTGTTATATTGATCCGACCCGTCACTATCCGTATGGGCATGGACGGTCACAAAAAAGGAAGGATTTTCCTTAAGTTCCCCATAAAGTGCGTCCAAACTTTCCTTCGCCCTTGTGTTAAGTTCATATTTGTCCGTAGGGAACAAAACGTCTTCCAAAACATAGGTTTTATCCAATTTCAAATCATCGTGGGATGGTGTATCGTTTAAAGGAACTACGGAGACCATATCCAAATAATAATAGGCTGCTTTCTTTGTTCCTTTCAACTCCATAATTTTGGTACCGGCGTTATTCCTGAAATTTCCAATAACCAAATAATTCTCGTTACCATCGGCCACAATTTCCTTGTAAACCCGCATCCATTTGGTTTTGTCCGCATAAAACCCCTTATTCGTTACATGTGTGTAATTATATGAATTCGCCTTGCCTATCCGCTCCGTTATTTTAAATGCTTCCCTGGTAGGTATTTTCACTTTCTTTTTGGAGAACAGAATGCCGATATCCCCAATGGCGTATTTGGATCTGTCCGCGAGGCTTATATAGAAGCTGATTGCATATTTTTTGCCCTTGGTCAATGTCCTTGATAATTTGCCTTGTAGGTATTCCCTATAGTTGTTGGGAGCCATCATATAAAAGCCGGCATAACCATTGCCAAACTCGCTGTTTTGTTCCCCATTGAAATTTTGTGGGATGCCCATGGCACTGCTACAATCATTGAAATAATCCGTTGTACCCTCGGTAGGTACGGACCAATTTCTTACATCGTCCGTCATATTACTGGGAGTTTTGGGACACTCATTAAAAAGTTCAAAACTGGGATTTACCACTAGGTTTTGGGCGAAAATGGTAGTAGAGCTTACTACAAAAAGAATTGTCAGCTTACACTTTATAGTTATTTTGAATGGCATAAATTAGGTTTCGGGCAAAAATCCGTACCTAATAACGTAAATATTGAACGCAATATTACATTCATGTCTGTCTAGCAAACCTTTAGACAATCACATTCCTCAAAAAATGACAGGCCTAAAGAAGGGAATCAAAAATCGAACTTATAGGTAGCCCCCCCAAGAATCTGGAAACCCTGGACCGGAAAGTTGGCCCATCGCTGGTAATTATTATTGGCAATATTGGCGGCACGAACAAAAACGGATAATTGGTCATTTAATCGGTGACCCACATGGGCATTGGCATCAAAGAAACTATCCAGAGTAATTATGGTAGCCGGAAAATCCGAAGGTTCCACGTTTTCAACCGCTACCGTTGCAAAGTCCTCCCGCTCACCTACATAGAACAGATTGGCGCCCATATACCATTTTTCCCCGATTTGATAATCCAGAAAAAGTGAGCCTTGTAGGTTGGGAAGGTTCCAAGCCGGATTGTCGGTTTCCGTATCATAATCATATACTTCCGCATTGATGCCCAAGGAAAAGTTTCGGTTTACGTCCACATTCAATTCACCAAATATGCCAATGGTCTTTATATCATCATAAAAGACCTCAAAAGAGTTCCCATAGTAATATCCTTTTTCATCGGTCCTAAATGTATTTTGCGGGTTTAATGTAAACAAGGGCCTTCGGTTCTCCGCCGTATAGGAACCTTTGATGTTATAACTCAAATTGGGCAATAATTGTCCCCGTAGTCCCAAGTAGGCATCGTATTGCCTGTCCGTGGGAACAATGGTCAAGGTAGGCGAAACAAAAGGATTGTCCTCTACAAAACCATAGTAGGAGTTCTGTCTTAACTCTCCCTCAACACCGCCATAAACGATGGCCACCTCCTCCAATAAACGATAGGAGGCGGTTACAGCGGGATAGATATAAAAATTGCTATCACTGCGTTCCGTATCCAATCCGTAGACCAAGTTTACACCAAGGTTTAAGGATAAATCGTCCCGGAACATGGTCAAGCTGGGGTTGATCCCCACCTGGAATTGGCTATAGTTTATCCCATTAAGATTAGCCGTATTATTGACATCGGCATTTTCAAAACTTCCGTTTACGTAATCGACTTTGGCATTAATACCAAGGGACTCTTCGTTTAGGGGAAACTCAAAGCCTGTTTTAAAAACGGCCCTGTTCTCCCCGGATTTTATAGCATCCCAAAATCGGCGATATTCCAACGATGCATTCTGAAAAAAGGAATCTTCCAGATTAACATGGCCGGATACCTCGGCCATGTAATAATTTTGCCTTTCGTCAATTGCATTTACCGTAGCTTCATCAAAAACACCTACGGGAAGCCCATACCAATTGTAGAGTTGATGCTGTACCCCTAGGTCCACGCCCCAATCCAAATCACGGTCCCTTTTTTTATAAGCGGCTTCCAACTCCGTATCGGAATAAATATTGTCCAACACTACCCCATCTATATCGCCTCTGGTAGAATTATGATCCAGACCCAGGGTAAATCCCGACTCCCTGTCAATGGTCCTACTGGTATAAAACTTGGCCATTAAATTGGCCGGGTTGCCCCCGCCCGCAGAAGCATAGGAATTGTACAGTACCGGTGGCGGGGTCTTCTTTACCCTTGATGCCTGTCCCTTGGCCGGAGTAAAGGTAGAGGCCACGGGAACCGAGTTGATACTATAGGTTATATCCTTTTTCTGAAGTGCTATGGAATCATTGAACAGGGGGACGGACTTGATCTTAAAGGCATCCGAAATAGTAGGGGTATACGCTTTGGTCACGGTCACGGTTTCGGTTCCGATATCATCCTGGCCCTCTTCCTGTCCAAAAACGGCAAGGCAAACTCCCAAGAATAGCATTAAGCTTGTAGTAATCTGTTTTTGTATCATGTGTTCTCTCCTCTTAGAAACTTGGGTCATCTTAATTGCCGTCGGTATTTATTGAAGAATTGCTTTGGGCTTCCTTGGCCTTTATAATGGCCAGCTCGCCTTGAGCCTCCGTCACGATTTCCGGGAATTGGGAAAAATTGGCGATTACACTGTCCAAGATATACGTGGCTTGATAGGCATCATCCAGGGCATAAAAGTTCTTGGCCATAATGATCAGCCCTTTACCTCCCCACTCCTTGTAGGCCGCATAATCCTTCGCCAATTTTTGTACGGCCGTATTGGAAGACTCATAATCGCTGGACTTATTTTTAAAGTAGGCATCGTAGTATAGGGCCTCTGCAGCCGTGGCACCGGATGCAATTTTCAGTACGCCCTTGTATGCGGATTCGGCCTTGGCTTCATTGCCTGTGGCCATGGCGGAACGTGCTATCATAATCTGTGCATCACTTTTGATACGATTGTCAATATTGCCATTGGCCAATACCTTATCCGCATATTCCAAAGTTTTGGAGTAATTCTTCTGGCCGTAATAGCCCTTCATTAAATTGGATTGCGCAAATGTTCGGTTTTGTTGAATGTTCGCCACATTTTCCAACCGTTCCAAATAGGGAAGTGCCTTATCATAATCCTTTTCACCGATATATATCTCGCATACCCGCGTCAATGCTTGTTCACCATACTCGCTTCCGCCCTTATCCGCCACAAAAATGTAGTACGGAAGGGCTTTTTCTTTTTCTCCCTTGGCGAAGTAAAGTTGCGCTAGATTAAAATTTGCTCGTACCGCGTGTAAGCCATTGGGAAACTGTTTTACATATTTTTCATAACCTTTGATGGCTGCATCCTTTTTGCCCTCCAGGTTTTGTTTGTTGGCGGATTCAAAAGTGGCGTTGTCCAATTCGGAATCCGTAACCTCTACAAAATCCAAGTTCTCCACCCATGCCGCATATTCGTCCACACGACCCATGTCCACATAGATCAATTTGGCCGTGGCCACTGCCTGAATGGCCTCTTGGGTATTGGGATAATCCCTTACGACCGATTTGAATTTGCCCAAGGCCTGATCGTTCCGGTTGGCATTGTAGTGTACCAGACCCTGCCGCATCATGGCCTGGGGAACCAAAGAGCTTCCCCTATACTCGTTGATGAGTCTATTATAGCTCTGTAACCCTTTTTGCTCTTCACCCGATGTGATATAGGTATTGCCCAATTCAAAAAGGGCATCATCCTTTAAGGTAGAATTTGGATATCTCCGCACAAAGGAATTGAGCTCTTCGATTTTGGTATTTCCACGACCGATAAAACCATAACTCAAGGCTTTATGATAGGCGGCATAGTCCTTTTGCGGCCCGGTCAAGGCTAAGGCCTTGTTGTAAGTCTCTATGGCCGGCCAATATTTGCTGGTCACAAAATAACTGTCCCCCAGACGTAAATAGGTATCATACAGCTTTTGAGTATCCGAAGGACTGGACTGGGCATAGGCATTAAAACTGGATATGGTATTCCCGTAATCCTTCAACTTAAAATAAGCATAACCCAGATTATAGTCCATATCCTCATACTCTTCCGTAAGCTTGGCACTCGGGTTTTGCTTAAATTGTAGATAACTTGCCAAAGCATCATCAAAGCGGTTGAGCAGATAGAGCGATTCGGCCTTCCAATAACTGGCCCTTGCCTCGAACAGGGCATCCTCGGCACCATTCAAAGATTTGTCAAAAATTTCGGCGGCGGCCGCATAATCCCCATCAATAAAAAGTTCCGTTCCCAGATAGAAGGCCACTTTCTGATACGTGGTCTTGCTCGCAAAATTCCGGTTCTTCTCCAAAAGCTCCATAGCACCCCTAAAGTTCTTCGAGGAGATGTAGGAATCTACCAAAAGCTCCTGCATTTCCTGAGTATGCGCATCGTTGGGGTAGCGTTCCAAGTAATTGGAGATAACTTGTGGAACAGGTTCATAGGCATTCCCGATTTCATAGCTTAGCCGGGCATAGTTCAAATAAGCATCCTTTTGAATCTCCGGTGAAAAATCCATTTGGGAGGCATTTCTAAAAGCGTTGAGCGCCTCAGGTTTCTTTTCCAGATTCAGATAGCATTCGGCCAGATGATAATAAGCATTTTGGGAAACACTATTGGTACCCCCGATAATCTTGTTGAACTGCTGAATGGCGTTGGCGAAATCACCCTGTTTGTAATAACAATAGCCCAGAAGATAATAATCCGTATTGTTCCATTTTCCACGTTTGCCCTTATATTCCTCCAAATAGGGAATTGCATTGGCATACTGGCCCAAATTAAAATAGCTCTCCCCTATTATTTTGTTGAGTTCGGAAATCTCATTTCGGTTGGATTTGGGCAGTTGCTTCTTGGCTAAGGCAATGGCCTCCTCGAACTTGCCCAATTTAAAGTTCATATCCGCCTGATAGTAGGAGAGCTTTTCTTCCAATACCTCTTGGTCCGTAATTTGATCAAAACGCTCATTGGCCGTTTCATAATCGTCCTGCTGATAGGAGATATAACCCAAATAATATTTGGCCTGGGACGAATAGACCGGGGAATTGGCCACCTTGCTTAAATAACGTTCCGCCTCTTTGGGCTTTTTGGAGGAAAACAAGGAATAGCCATAGTTAAAGTTGAACTTGTCCATCTCGTTTCGGGAAAGTGCGTTTTGATCGACTTTCTTGTACCATTTCAAGGCGTAGGGATACTTTCCCGTTTCAAAATAGTATTCGGCCACATCGGCGAAAGCGGAATTCCGTTTGGTAGAAGTCGGATATTTTTCCACAAAGTCCTCCATAAGCCGATCCGCCCCATATTGGTTTAGGCGTACCGCGGCATTGGCCTCGTAATAGGCACTGTTGGCCTTGGTCTCCAAATCCTGGGTACTGTTCTTCACCTTGGCAAAAATGGTCTGGGCCGCTTGGTACTGCTCGTTGTTGTACAGGGCCAGGGCATCTTGATAATCCTTTTTGTCGTGGGTGTAGATTTTGGTCTCCTGGGCGAATCCCAAACAAAACATCCCCAGAAAAATGGGGAGAAAGGCGGTATTTTTTTTCAACATAGTGTTCTAACTATTTATCGATAACCGGATGTTATATACAGTAACGACAAATATCGTTCCTAAGTATATCCTAACCTTCAAAGAAAAAGATTTTTAAAAACGATGTATTCCTTTTCCACGGGAACTTATTACTTTTATATCAACAAAGGGAGTACCCTATAAAAGTTCCGAGTACGAATTGGGAGAATTAAAGGAACATCCATGTAATCCAATCCCGATCCGATAACCCATTAACGCAGACAAAATGCCGGAAACAATCCTGGAATTGAATGAGGCCACTATTTTCCAAAAGGAAATTATGATCTTGACCGAAGTGAACCTGAAGGTCCATAAAGGGGAATTCGTATACCTTATCGGAAAGACGGGAAGCGGAAAAAGCAGTTTTATGAAGACCCTATATGCCGATATTCCACTTCGACAGGGCGATGGAACCATAGTGGGTTACGACCTGAGGTTGCTCAAGGAAAAGGATATCCCCTTTTTACGCAGAAGATTGGGCATCGTTTTCCAGGATTTTAAATTGTTGCCCGATAGGAATATCAAAAATAATCTACTTTTTGTGCTTAAGGCCACAGGCTGGAAGGATCCGGTAAAAATGGACAAGCAGATCGAAGAGGTCTTGGACAAGGTGGGTATGAAGACCAAAGGGTTTAAATTTCCACATGAAATTTCAGGAGGGGAACAACAACGCATCGCCATTGCCCGTGCCCTACTCAATGATCCGGAACTTATCCTAGCGGACGAACCGACAGGAAACCTGGATCCCCAGACCAGTGTAGAGGTTATGAAGGTGCTGCAGGACATTAACAAATCCGGGCGGACCATACTGATGGCCACCCATGATTATGCCTTGATCTTGAAATTTCCGTCAAAAACCCTTAAATGCGATAGCAACCGTGTTTTTGAAGTGGTACAACGGGCGGTTTAATACAATTATTTATCGGACCAAACAGCCAACTCATTTTCGGATGGGTCGGCGAAATGGAATCTACGACCTCCCGGAAAGGAAAAAATATCTTTTGTGATTTTTCCCCCGGCTTCCATAATCCTACTCTTTATAAGATCGAGATTGCTATGGTACAGAACGACCAATGCCCCATTTACAATGGCGGTATCCGTTTTTTCAAAGCCACCCTCAAGCCCGCTATCTGAAAAAGCCGTATAGGTGGGCCCATAATCCTTAAAAGTCCAGTCAAAAGAGGCCTTGTAGAATTCCTTGGTTTCCTCTAGGTCTTTCGCTTTGAACTCCACATAATTGATATGACTGTTCTTTGCATCCATGTTTGCACTAGTTTTAGTTTTATATGTTTGATTACTGCTAATTTGTAAGTTCTTCATCCTTAAGATGTAAAAGGATAAGGGTCAGCACTATAAATGTCACAATTCTTTCGGCACTACTCAATCCATTCCAAACGGTACTCTGCCACATAGCGAACCACTCGCCCCCGATTACCTCAAAACCAAAGAACCAAATGAGTATTCCCACAATAAGTCCGGCAATGGACCATTTCTTGGCAGCATGAAAGGTGGTGGCATCACTTTTTAGATTTTTGAAAAGAACCCAACTTCCTTTTAAGCAACAAAATGCCATTACTGCTTCCAGGATAATAAGTAAAATATATCCGGCATGTATCAATATGGGATTATTAATGTCCCGATACTGAATATTGCTATCGGGGAATATGGTATCCATCTTTAGGACATGTTCCACAAAATTATAGTTGGTGTAATAGTCGGTGGTGTTCCCGATGACGATGATCAAGGCCATAATTCCTATGGCGAATACGGAAGCAGTTTTGGCAATTCGAAGTAACAAAGCTGTTGAATACATTTTCAATTTATTGAATGGGTCCACCTTGGAAATTCTTCCACTTACGGTTCAAGAAAGGCCCAAATACCATCAAATATCGCTGCCAATTCCTCCGCTGAAAAATTACCGTGTTTTTTACCAGGAACCTTGATGAGACGATTTTTAATTTTTTCATCATCCAGGTGTTTGTGCAAAGCGATGGATTGCCCAATTGCCACGTTTACATCGGCATCTCCATGGATACTTAATATAGGCGGGGTATGCTTTGTGATATAATTTATGGGGGAAGTTAAGTCATAATACATGTCCAAATCGCCTTCCCATTTATCCGAAATCGTTTTGGTATAGGAGGGATCGTCCCAGAACTTAATTGCTTTCCCTACATCTGTTATGCCATACCAATTTATAATTCCTGCAATTTTTCGATCCTTTGGATTGGATAGGATGTCTTGTCTGGCCCTATCATCCATCATACCGGTCAGCATGGCCATATGGCCTCCTGCGGATTCTCCGGATACATACATACGATCGGGGTCGAACTTGTATTTGGAAGAATTTTCCAAAACCCAATTCACGGCATCGTTGCAATCGTCCAAACAACCGATAAGATCGGTTTTATCCAATAATCTATAATCTACGTTCACTACACACCAACCTTTTTCCAAATAGGGTAGCAGACCCAAAAATCTTGAAGTCCTTTCCCCCTCTACCCAACCACCTCCATGAAAATATATCAGTGTTGGTTTTAATTGCTCCGATAGAATATCCCAAGGTTCTTCTCCCAGTTTTAGAACGGGAACGTGTACATCCAGTTCAATATCCAGGGAATCAATCATTTTGTACACAATATTGGGAAACGTAGCAATGTTCTCGTGAATCCTATGGACACCGTTCATCGGATGGCTTTTTCTTTCACTACAGGACAACAAAATAAGGAAAGATAAAAATATGAGTCCCTTAAAAAATTTCATATTAACCAATTATACGGTTTATTTTTACTTAAACCCAAGAATTCGACCATGAAACATTGGGCACCGTTTTTAGCAGTAACAGACCAATTAGCAGGATTGGATTTCCGCTTATTACCTATTCTCTACTACAAATGAAAGCATGTTGTTTAGGATAGGAACACCTTTGAATGAATTTTAACAAAATATTCAAAGTTACTGGACAAAACCCCTTTTTTCCTTTTGACAAAGGTGATTTGCAGCCTAAATTGGCATTTAAAGGCCTAAAATGGCTTTCTAAGAGCAGATACTACCTGTATGGTATCTTGAAGTTTTGAAGGGGAGCTTTCCGTAGAAACGCGGAGTTAAAACCCGGCTTCATCAAATCGCTGTCAACTCCCGCTCCGTAGGGCTTACCGAGGTGTTAAACTCTTCTTAAACCTGTAAGATTATCGGCATTTATACGTCTTACTGTATGTGTAAAAAGGGACGCCTATTGCGCCCATCACAACAAACAAATAACGAAGTAAAAAAATGAAACATACAAAGAAGCAACGTAAGGAAAACTACAGCGCTACCGAAAGGTCCTTGACCCGACACGAAAGCTGGAGAAATCAC
This sequence comes from Ulvibacterium sp., assembly GCF_965228935.1. Taxonomy (GTDB): domain Bacteria; phylum Bacteroidota; class Bacteroidia; order Flavobacteriales; family Flavobacteriaceae; genus Ulvibacterium. The sequence goes on from NZ_OZ245846.1 coordinate 5,425,450, forward strand.
CGTAGGCATACCACATTGGCACTGATACGGTTTTCATAAGAATCCGAAAAGGGGAGCAAATGCTCCCCTTTTTTTATGTTATCGGTGTTGGCTTTGGTTTTTATTCCACGGTGGGTTTTGTAAAGGTAACCAGGTCAATTCCAATACCGTTCGGGTCAACTATTGCGAAATGCCGGTCTCCCCAAGGTTCGTCCCTTAATTCAATAGCTATGGGCACCCCTTTGCCCTTGATTTTTTTGTATAGTTGGTCTACATCGTCCACCTCTATGGTCAGATACATCCCCTTCCCATTAAACGGTCTCTGAAATATGGGTTGTTGAGTGGGATGGTTAGGTTTTAAGAAGCTTAGTTCCGCCTGTTTGCCGGGGGCATGCAAAAGGAGGTAGAACTCATTTTCAAAGGTTACCCCAAAGTCGAGATTCTTCATGTAAAAATCCTTTGTTTCGACCAATTTCTCCGTAATTACTCCCGCGTTTAGTTTCATAGTATTACTGGTTTTGTGTGGTGTTTGCGAAAATCCGGTGGCAACGGCTCCTACAAACAGCAAAGTGATTAAAGTTTTCATACGTTGTATTTTTTTGTATCAAACAAAGGTATTGGGGAACCTTCGGGTACCATTGTAAAAATCGGACATATTAGCGAAATGCCCGGGTCGGGGTTACCCCATAGAAATTCTTGAAATCCTTGATGAAGTGCGATTGGTCATAGAAGCCTACATCATAGAACAACTTGTTCTGGGTGAGGTTTTGTAGGGAAGGTTTGGCATTAAGGATATTCTGAAAGCGAACTACTTTACTAAAGGTTTTGGGCGTTGTTCCGATATAATGATTAAAAATCCGTCGTAATTGTCTTGGGCTTACCCCAATATCCAATTTCGACTCCGTTTCAATAGTGCCCCAATTTTTTAAAATAAGATATAAGGCCTTATACAATCGATAATCCTTATCAAATTCCACTGTACTAAAAACACTACCCATTATCCGATCCAGATGGACCGCTACCCATTTCAAATCCATCTTTGGGGAAATATGCCGTGCCAGGCTTTGCGCAATTTTCGGCAGGACGAGTTCCAAACTTTCGGCTTTATTACTCAGTTCCTGGGCGTTGACCTGAAACAATTGCGGCACCATGGAGGGAAAAAATCGAATGCCAACATAATCAAAGGAGTTCTCCAGGGGAAATTCGGTGTACTCTTTACAAAAGCCCATGATAAAACTTTCGGAAACATTCTGGTTGTTGAAAAAAATATCGATACAACCATCTGCCACCACCCGATAATTGAATTGATGGGCAAGTGGTTCCAAAGTCTTCAACTGCCAGTAACAATAGATAACGTTCCGAAGGGCGGGATCGGGTAAAATTTCACGATAGGAAACAATTTTAAACGAAGGGAGAATAGTGGGTTGTACAGGTCTGTACAGTGTTTTTATCGATTCAAATTCTTTCACACCCTGATTTCATTTTCAAAAGATACTCGATCCATCTAGATTCTTATACCAAGTTTACTGATTCCGAATAACATCCTAGGAACATCCCCTATTTAAAGTTCATCCTTCTTAAACCATTTAAATTTGCCTTCAGTACCAGCTCCACATCCTTTTCCGCTACATGGCCTAGTATACCAAAATCCCCCGTATACCCTTTTTCCAATAGTAGTTGGATCATTTCTTTTTCATAATCCCCCTCCCCTATGGTAAGAATTTTAGGTCCTTCCTTTCTAAGGCCACTGAGGTTTACATACCAAAGATACGGTAGTATGGTGTCTATCATCTCCGGGAACGCATCTATTTGGTGGTGGGCATGATGAAAGTTATAGACCAGACCCAGATCCTCGTCCGGCAAGGCCTTGATGATTTGTATCTGATTCCTGGGCTCCCCAAACCAATCACCATGATTGTACAGCCCTATCTTACAGCCCAAAGCGGTTGCCCTTTTACTCAAAAAAGCAATCATTTCCGTTCCCTTTGCTACCGCTTCGGAATTGGATAAACCTTCAAAAAAATTGGCGGCGAAACTCACCCAAATCTGTCCCTTGTAATCGACTTCCTCGATAACTTCAAACACCTTTTCGTTGGAGTCGCTTAACTTTCCCAAAGTGTCCCCTCGAGCATCTATCCACATCCAAACCGATATGACCTTAACCCCCTGCTTTTTGGCCCATTGTAATTCTTCTGCCATTTGGGCAAGATGTTCCTCTCGCCAATCATAGGCGTATTTTGTGATGCCCATCTTCTTGAGCATGGCTATCCTAGCCTCTGGAGATCGTTCCAAACGGTCATAGGGAACAATACACCAAGCATATATGTTATCCATACCGATGCCTTGTGCCATTGCTCCGTTTTTGCAAAAAACAGTTAGTAAAATCAAAAGTATCAATGCTGGCCCATTCCATTTCATATAACATGTATTTTAGATTTGGTAGAGGACGCACAACTACTATTACCTAATCCCGGTCCCTACATTTATCCTGTATGCGACGGTGATTTAACATCATATCCATTTCCTGTAGGCCCCACTCTGGAGTGCCAACGTACCTTGTTTCAAATGAGTCAAAAGGTTTAGTATTTTGGGTTTTGTAGTTTCTCCCATTAAAACATTCAACCCGATTTTAGGCGGACCCAATTTCTTGAGTTTTGCAATAAAGGCCTCAAAAAAATCGACACCTGCCTTGGTTTGGTCCTGGAAATGGACTTTAGAAAATCCCAAATCGCTCAATATCCGTTCCATATCCTCCGATTTAAAAAGGAAGCTTTGGCCCCCATTACTTGCCCAAGGCATGGGATAACCTATTTCACCTTCCCTATTCTTAAAAATGTCATAATACAACAAATATCCTCCCGGTTTCAACACCCTAAAAATTTCAAAATAGAATTTATCCTTATCCGGAATATTCATTTGGACATGTTGCGTCCAAACAACATCAAAAGTTTTTTCCTTAAACGGCAGATCCGTAGCGTTCCCTTGTACAAAAGTAGTTCTATCGGAAAGCTCCACCAATTTGGATAGTTTAGTGGCCGTTCTGATGTATTCGGCACTCAAATCGATTCCCGTGCATTTACAATCAAATTCATCGGCTAGCATTCGGCATGGTCCTCCTAGACCACAGCCTACATCCAAAACGCTTGCTCCCTTTAAATCAATGGTACCGGCCAGTTCTTGGGACACCGCTGCGCCACGTACATGAAACTCATCAACACCGGATAGGTCCGCCCTTGTAATTTTTTCCAAATCAATTCCTTGTTTGGTGAGTCGATTTAGGATATCCTCATAAAGGTCTTCCCTGAAATAATGATTTTCAATGATTTCGTGTAAATCCACCATATTTTAATTGTTCCATTTCAAAAGTAACCAACGTCTATTATAAAGAGGGCCAATTAAAAATAATACATTTTGATATCCCAAAAAGTAAAATTGTTATGGTCAATATCCCAGTCTTGCCTTTCGGGTTTTTTAATCGCCTATAATTTGTTATCGATTACTTTTTATCCACCTGGTTAAAGAGTCCAATTCCGGAAAATATAAAACCTAGGGCCAAAATCAACGCCGATACCGTGTTTACTTCGGGAAAGGCAAAATCAACCGCATAGTCGGCCGCTACTCCTGCCAAAAGTGCAAAAATGGATGCTACCAACAAAGCCCAATAGACCCAGACCGTCCTGTTATTTAGCCCTTTCCAAATAGCAATCAGAATCAAAGCATTTAAAGCCGCTACGGATAAATTGGCAAAGAGGCCGATAGAATCCACGGTAGCCAACATTTCAGGGCTCATGGATTGGATATCCTCTGCACTTAATATAGCGTATAACCCAGGTGGGTGCTCGCCTAGAAAAAGAATATCGATTACGACATACAATGAAGGAAAAAAATTTAAACCACTCCAAATACTAAGAACTATCGAACCTATTTTTAATGAATCCATTATTAATTTATAAAGTGTTAGTTTTTCAAAAGTGGTATCAAGTTCCCCAAGTAGTATAGTCTGAACTTTTCCATGTTTGTTACAAACCAACCGATAGTAAGGCCCGCCATAAGTTTCTTGTCACTCAGCTTGTTTTAGATTCCTGATACAGTCCTTGCGCCCATTTCCTACAAGTTGATTTATCCTCTTTAATTTCCTAAAGGATTTATACTTTGGGCAAATCGTCTCTTGGGCCTGTACCTAACCAAAGAACATTCCCGTCCAGATCTTCAAACTTCATTTCGTACGCCCAGTCGTGGTTCATGGGTTCCTGAATTACTTTTACACCTTTATTCATTAATTCCTCGAATACGGTCGCATCCTGTAATCCGATCCAAACCCAGTTGGGATGTGAGGTTTTAATGAGCTCGCTAAGCATAATGCTACACCCATCACATGACACCGATCCAACGGCAACCCCTCTCCAATCTTCCTTAAATCCAAGGATGTTGACATAGTAATCGACACTTCTGTTTAGATTCTTTACGGGTAAGACAGGTATTATATTTTCGATTTTGTTTTTCATCATGGTGCTTTTAAATCAACGTATTTGATCGTAACGGTTCATGTAAACGTTGTTTTGATGTTTTACCAATGTTATCTATAGATTTTAAGTTCATCCCATTGAATCGGGCTACGAAATGGATCCGCTTAAAAATAACACATTTCAAAACAGCCTTAAAGTAAATTATTGCATATAATTGATATATCAATTATATTTGTATCAATGAAAGAGACAGAGACTATACCCCGGTTGGAAAGCGTGCTTTTTTACGTGATGGAAAAAGCCATTAAATCATACCGTCAATTTGCCCAACGCAACCTAAACACCTTGAACCAAGACCTGACCATAGATCAATGGTTGGTGCTAAAGACCCTTTATGACAATCCCAAGTTAACCCAGCGGGAAATTGCGGAACGGGTATTCAAGGATCACGCTTCCATTACCCGCATGATAGACCTGTTGGTCAACAAGGGATTTTTGGAAAGATCTTTGAATCCCGATGACCGTCGCCGGTACGCCTTGGAACTGACTCCAATGGGGAAAATGGCGCAACAAGAATCCATACCCATCATTATGGAGAATAGGGCCACGGCCCTAAAAGGGCTAAGTGCCGACGAAGTAGAGACCCTACGCAACCTATTGCAATGCATCACCGACAATTGTCAAAATACAAATCAAAAATCGAAACAATCATGAAACAAATTCGAACCCTTCTTCTGCCCTTCCTAGTTGGAACGGTCTTGGCCTGTACGGCCCAAAACAACAACAGCGGCATCTCCGCCCAAGAAAAAAGACAGGTCGTCGACTCCATTTCCACCATTTTGGGGTCCAATTATATTTTTCCGGAAACGGCCCTTAAAATGAGTGATTTTCTCAAAACCCAACTTCAAAACAAGAAGTACGATAAGATAAAGGAGGCGCAAGAATTCGCCCAGAAGCTTACCGAGGATATCCAATCCGTGAGCAAGGACCTGCACCTAAGGGTACGATTTGATCCCGAAGGTATTGCCCGAAGACGAAACGCCGAACTTTCTGAAGCCGACAGTGTTGCCCTTGCAGAGCGTCGCTTGCGCAACAACAGACGCTCCAACTACGGGTTTCGGGAAGTAAAGATCCTGGACGGGAACATCGGGTATTTGAACCTCAGCGGCTTTTTTGGTGTGGACGAGGAGGCCGGTGCAGCGGCGGCGGCGACCATGAACTTTTTAAGCAATACGGATGCCCTGATCATTGACCTTCGCCGGAACGGAGGCGGGAGTCCGGCCATGATCCAGCTGATCACCAGTTACCTGTACGGGCCGGAAAGGGTACATCTCAACAATTTTTATAATAGGGCCAATGATGAACAGACACAGACTTGGACATTGCCCTATGTACCCGGAAAACGTAGACCGGATGTACCGGTTTACGTATTGACCAGTAGCAGTACGTTCTCCGCTGCCGAGGAATTCAGTTACAACCTTCGCAACCTGGAACGGGCCACCTTGATCGGGGAGGTTACCGGCGGCGGTGCACATCCCGGGGGAACGCAAATCGCTACGGAACGTTTTGCCATTTTCGTCCCGGACGGGAGGGCCATTAACCCTATTACCCAGACCAACTGGGAAGGTACTGGCGTAGAGCCTCATATTAAGGTCCGGGCCGAGGATGCCCTGGAAACCGCCAAGCTCAAGGCCCTGGAGATGTTGTTAGAAAAGAATGCAGGGCAAGAAGACACCTTTTTCCTCCAATGGGCTATGGAAGGTATTCAATCCCAAATGGAACCTGTTGCGGTGGATCAAAAGATCCTGAAATCCTATGTGGGGAATTATGGCCCTAGGAAAATCCATTTCAAAGAGGGTACGCTCTACTACCAAAGGGAGGGAAACACGGAATACGAGCTTATCCCCATGTCCCAAAACAAGTTTCGGATAGCGGAAGTCCCTGCATTTCGTATTGAAATGTTAGAGGAAAATGGAAAAGTCACGGCGATAAAGGGACATTATGACAACGGACGAACCGATCAGAATGCAAGGACGGGGAAATAAAGGCAACTTTGAGGTATCCCCCGTTCGAATGTTGGACCGGAAACTTGGACATTTGGTGCAAGCAGTAAAAACACCTGAGGCTAAGGCTTCAGGTGTTTTGATTTTAAGGGATTTACCGGTATTATTTCATGCGTAGCTTTTTCCAATTGGTATCCGCTTTAGTTACCAGTTCCTGATGGTTGCCGGCCAACCATAACTGTTGTGCATCTACTTCCAAATCATAAAGGAACAAATAGTACTTCCCTTCCTTTACCACAAATTTATTGGGATCTATTCTAAACTTCGCCCCAACGGAAACTCCAAAAGCACAATACCCCCCATATTCTGGCAAATACTTCTTAGGATTTGCCTTAAAGGATTTTTTCTGTTCTTCACTTGTAAAGTAATACTTTATGCCCTCATGGGTAAGCTGATATTCCTTTAATCCCTTTTGGGCTATGCCCAGATCTAAATAGGAAACCGGACTGTATCCTTGCAGGGCTATTTTACTGTCGTCCGTGTTCATTGCGGCACTAAAATTTTGTGCTAGACCAAATGATGAAATGAAGAGCATAGCCACTAGTATTGATATTGATTTCATGATTATTTTTTTAAATTTTATTGTTAAATAAATTGTTTTGATTTTATGAATATTTCGCCATTTCCGGTTTATGCAAACTGACCACGGTCAAGACCGCGGCACCGTTTATCCAATAGAAATAGGCATCCAGCCCTTCAAACGAGAACACGAAGGGAGCCACTACAAATACGATTCCCACCAAGGCATCGACATTTAAATGTCCCTTATAGGAAACGACGCGATATAACCCTAACTGATGATCGGTCAAGATGGTGAGAACAAAGGCTGCAATTCCTGTAATGACAGAGAGTTGCCAAGCCAAGGGGTTGGAATTTCCCAACCCCAATACAAAGGGCAAAACGATAAGTGCCACGGCTACCGGATAATCCAGATAGGCGTGCATTTTTTTGGTTACGAATCCCATAACTTTAAGCTTTAAAGTATTGTTCCTCTACAATCTGTCCATTTTCCCAAACCGTACGGAGTATCTCGTGCCATAAAATTTTGCTCCCGTCCTTCATATCAAAGTCAAAAGTGAACTCCGCGAAGGAAACATCCCCATGTAATGAGGCATTATGCAGCGTAATACCGTTTACTTTGGCAATGGCCTCGGCAAAACCTTGCATTTTGGCCAACATTTCGGATTTTCCGGTGGTTGCCGTACCATCAAAATCATGGGTCCTGGCATCGGAAGCGAAGTACTTTTCAGTAGCTTTTACGATTTGCCCTTTTTTTACCATCTCGTTCTTTGCCGAGAAGATTTCATTTAATGATTGTTCCATTTTTTATTTTTTTTGAATTGCATGTCAATATTGACAGGGTAAAAGTCCGGCAATCCAAAATCAATTAAAATGAAGCAGATCAAGAAAAAAGGTTGATGTAGTTCAACTTTTTTTCCGCGTTCGCTTATTGCGTATTCTCGATAAAAACTCTGTGGTCATACCTAGATAGGAAGCCAGGGCATACTGGGGAACACGTTGGACGAAATTGGGAAAGTTCAATAAAAAATTCTCGTAACGCGCCTCTGCGGAATGCGTCAGGTTAAAAAGGATTCTTCGATGTTCAAAGGCAAGTCCTTTTTCCGCCATGATCCTAAAAAAAGTCTCAAATTTATGATTGGCCTTTTTCAATTCCAGTTCTTTGCCATATGCAAGCTGAAGGATGGTACTGTCCTCCAAGGCTATGACAAAAAGGGTGGCGGGGTGTTGGTATAGATAACTGTTAAAATCCGAAACCCACCAGTTTTCGATGGCAAATTGAAGGGTATGCTCCTGTCCGTTATCTGCCACCGCATAGGTTCGGAAAGCACCCTTTACCACGAAGGCCCGGTATTGGTTTACAAAGTTGGGCTGGACGATGAATTGCCGTTTTTTGACCTTGACCTCCTCGAAGCTGGACAAGAACTGGTCCATTTCATCATCGCTTAACGCAACAAAGTTTTGTACATACGTTTTAAGTTGGTCTTTGCTCATTGGTCCTTACTATATAGTGGTTTTGCGCCATTGTGCGTAACGGATAGTATATAAAGCGCCCCTAGGTGGCCATGATTCCGTACACATCTTTGCCACCGGTTGCTTTTATCGTACGGTTTCAAGTTCAAATATTTTTTCTGATTGCTTTCTGCCCATATGCTTAGGTGCCATTTTGATAAGTTGATTTCTTAAGCTTATGGCCATCGGGTTTTTCCAATGCGCCAATTTTCCAATTTGCCAACTTGTACTCACAACCTTTTTTACCTTAGGGGTTCTCAGCTTTTGAAAAGTCGAAAATGCCTTTTCGGTATTAAATTTATCCAAACACTCTCCCAGTATGTACGCATCTTCAATCGCCTGACAAGCTCCTTGTCCCATATTTGGCGTCGTAGCGTGGGCAGCGTCACCAATTAGGCAGACATTCCCCTTGAACCAGCTTTTTATCGATTTCAGGTCCTCAATGGTTGCTGTATGAATAGTTTCGGTAGGGGTATGATGTATTATGTTCCTGATTATTTCGTTGTAGTCCGAGAAATAGTTGGATAATCTTTCAATTGAATACGTGTTGGTTTGTTTATTAAATGACTTCAAAGCGTACCAGTACACTTTGCCTGGAGCAATTTGAACAAACCCAAATCTGTCCCCATTACCCCAGGCTTCATTGAGTTCTTTTTGAAATTTCTGGGGTAGGGAAATGTTGACCACACCACGCCAACAAATTTGATGGGCCGTTCGGGTCTTCGTGTTCGGGAACAATTGTTTTCTAACCGTTGAATCAAGTCCATCGGCTCCCAAGGTAATTCTAGAGGTTATTTCTTCCCCATTTTCAAATCGCAAAAGATTCTTGTTGTCGTAGGTTTTTATTTCAGCAAGTTTATACCCCAAATTCAAGGAGTTGGGTTGCAAATGTTCTGTCAGTATCCGTTGCAAGGTTGCCCGGTGGATAGCTATGTTTTTGCAGTTGTACCTTGTTTCAAAATGTTTTAAGTCGGCAGTTGATAACACCGTTAAATCCTTGGTTGTGATATTCATTAAGGATATTGGATTCCCAAATTTTTCAATTTGAGGCTTAAGTCCCAATTTTTGGTAAACCTGCATTGCATTGTTTGCAAGTAGTATTCCCGCACCAACGGGTCTTAACTTATCTGTTTGTTCGTAAATACGAACTTCCACTCCTTTTTGTTGAAGCGCTACGGCGGTTGTTAATCCACCTATTCCGGCTCCGATTATATCCACTTTCATTGTGTTGGTTTTAGTGGGTGGCACTAGTTTTGTATATGATTTGTTCCTGCCTTTGATGGTTTCCAAGTTTCAAGTTAACGAATTCCTGCTTTCAGGTTTACATGCCTTTGGTATACGGGCAGGTTTGGAAAACTCCCTTGGTGCTTTTCATGGGACAGGTTGTTGTAGCCCTTTTTTATATTGTGTAATAATCTGCTCACAGGCTTTCTTTTTATTCTTTTCAACCGTAGACAAGGCTTCATGGAGATTCAAGTTAGGATGGATTTCCTGCAAATGGTCCCTGCTCCACAATGACAACTCTATGAGTAGGGGGGTCAAAGAAAGTCCCTTGTCCGTTAGATAGTAAAAGTTGGATTTTCGGTTTCCCGGTAACTTTTTTTTGCCCAAAAGTCCAAATTCTTCCAGCATTTTTAATCGTGAAGACAGTATACCGGTAGCAATACCCTCGTTACTTTCCGTAAAGTCCTTGAATGTACTTTTCGCCTCGAAGAGTATTTGCTTAATGATGACAAGGGACCACCGGTCACCTATAAGGTCAAGCGCAGAAGTGATGGGACAATTGCAACGGAATATATCTTTCATTGGAAAAACTTTCGAATATTACTTTCAAATTAGAAGTAAAATTATATTTTTGCTTCTAAAACAAAAGTAAAAATTTAAGCCCATATGAAAAAAGTACTGTTGACCGGGGTTTCGGGATTTATAGGAAGACATTGTGCCGTTGCCTTATTAAAGAGCGGCTATGCGGTGAAGGGTTCGATCAGAAGTTTGGCAAAAGCGGAATCCATTGCAGACTCCATCAAAGAGCAGGTAGACGCATTGGATAACCTTGAATTTTGTGAACTGAATCTGTTAAATGATACAGGTTGGGATGAAGCAGTTTCAGATTGTGATTATGTGATGCATGTGGCCTCCCCATTTTTTTCCAAAATACCCAAAGATGAGAATGAGCTGATACAACCCGCGGTCGAAGGTACTTTAAGAGCGCTAAGGGCCGCCCACAAAGCTGGGATCAGCCGAGTGGTCTTAACGTCTTCAATGGTGGCCATGCTAGGTGATGTACAAGGAGATGAAAACATAAATCAAGGGAGTTGGACAAATGTTAATGCCAAACATGCCACTGCCTATCTAAAAAGCAAAACACTGGCAGAAATGAAAGCGTGGGAATTTGCTAAGGACAAGGGATTGGAATTGGTAACGATACATCCCGGGCCCGTATATGGCCCGACCTTTTCCCATAATCTGTCCGGTGAGTCCATGTCCCTATTTAAGCGCATTTTAACGGGTGAGCTAAAGCAAATGATACATGCCAGTATGAATATGTCGGATGTACGGGATGTTGCCAAAATTCACGTTTTGGCCTTGGAAAATGAACAGGCCAGTGGCCAACGTTTTATAGTGGCTACGGAAAATGCCCACGCGTATCAAGAGATTACCCAGACGCTAAAGTCCAATGGATATGACAAGGTAGGTACAGGTGTGGCTCCCAATTTTATGGTCAAACTATTATCCAATTTTAATAGTGAAATGAAAGGAATGTTGCCTTATGTCGGTAAAAAATATAAAGGTGACATAGGCCAAACAAAAGCCGTTTTTAATTGGAAGCCCATCCCGTTTGACCGGATGGTTTTGGATACTGCCAAATCTGTACGGGAAGTTTTGGAGCACAAATAGGTGATCCAACCCTTACCGTTGAATTGGATACCACAATAGTATCTAGTCCTATATCCCATCCCTATTACTCTAGTATTTTAAGGTCGATTAGGCTAGCAGGTACCCCTACATTTTTGGACAACGATTACTGTTGTTGTGCTTAATTTTTAGATTCCACCACCTTCAGTTTTGTCCATAATTAGTCTTCCATTTAAACATTTGAAATAAGTCCTATGAAAATGGCTATATGATAATTCCAATTTTCTTTTCCCTTTGAGTTTTGCTGCGTATAGAATTAAAGTGATATTGAAAAGTCCATTTTCAATTGTCAAGGGTGAAATTTCCACTAGAGTCAATCGGTTTTTGTTTTTCCTAAAATATTTTTTTCGATTTGCAAGTCCGAGTTTTATTATTTCAAATCCATTAATCGTTTTGGGCAATCTGGAAAGATAGTTTTCATACTGAACATAGATTGTTTTCGATTCCAGTCCATCCAACTCTTTTGTATAGTTTTCAATCGCAAGAATGAATAATGAATCCGTTTCTTTCGGCTCCAGTAATTTTTTGATTTCGTCCGACTGAGCAAAAGCAAAGTTTGCGAGCAATAAGAATAAAATCGAATAAAGTGAATTCTGATTGTTCATTTTAAACTAAGCATAACAATAATACATTGATCAATAATCCTATATCCCATCCTTACGAATGTAGCCTTTTTTTAATCGACTACGCCCGCCGGCACACCAACATTTTGGACATAGGCCACTATGGTTGGCAGGCGTTATTTCTCTTTAAAATCATTAAGCACTTTTTTAAAGTCAGTCCACTCTTTGTCTTCGTAAAAGTTTATTTCAATCGGATAAATATCGTGCTTTTTTAAAGCCCGATTTAGCATTGCCATAAAGTCGTCTTGTTTGGTGGTATAATAAACCAATTCTTTCAAATTATTTCCTGTTCTGCTGTATGCGTTAGTGAAAATGTCCGTTTTGTCCATTGCATCTTCTAAAGCCTTTTCCAAAACAATCATTTTCCCATTTATTATTTTCGGCGGCATTCCATTATTTTCATTGCCATCATATTTCCAGGAAACAACAGTCAGAAATGGCAACTTTTCAATTGTTTTCTTATTGGGAAGTTCGTTCACGAATCTCATAATCACCGGCAGCTCATTTTCAAGATATCTGCCAATTATTCCTTTTTGTTCTTCCGTTGATTCTCTTTCTTGTGCTTTGCTTTTTCCTAATCCAAAAAAGGATAACATAAGTGTGCGTATTAAAAGTTTGGTCTTTTTTCTTTTGTTGGCAAATCATTTTACCCTTTTTCCTGTCGGCTGTCTAACCTAAATGTATTTGATTCAATATTAAAAACTCCATGAAGGCTATCGTTCATTCTCTTGTTGTAATAAAAGTAAAATAGAATTTCCTTTCGCTGACTGTCCCATTGAAAACTTCTTACTTCACGATCGGTGATTTTTGTTAAGTTTTTACCGTCCAGGTCGGAGACGTAAAAAAAGTGTTTTTCAAGATTATATATCTTACCAAATACATTTGGTTCATCCTGTGTTAGTTTATAAATGATTTTTTCCGGTTTGAATTCTTCATTTCTTGGGATAACGTTCATATATCGAATAGACCCATTTTTGGGTAGTAGTTTATTGATGATGTCACAGTTTTTGTCGAGAAACAGAATATTGCTGGTGTACTCTACAACCATGTTAGAACTCGGTATTCTGTAAGTGCGTTCTAAATCAACATAATCTAAGTTGCCTACCATTGGAACATAAAAGTAGTCAGAGTGTGGAACGCTAAGTGGTTCGTATAATTTTCCACTCCATGTAACATGAGGTTCTACTATGTAATTAAACCTGGATGTATTGACTTTAGCTATCTGTGGACTGCCCTTTTTAGGAAGGATATTGTAAAACAATAAAGTACCCATCACTCCAATAAATACAATTGAAACTATCAACTCTAGGCGTTTTATAGACCTGGACTGTTCGTTAAATCTGTCAATCGCCTTTTTTACTTGAAACTTTGAAAACTCTTTGAATTTTGGTTTGTCCTCTGGGTTTAATTCGGTGTAAAGGGTTTCTCGATCATTCCCTTTGAATTTTCCGCGTTTTGAAGGTCTCAAATTCCGATTTTGCTTCATCCGATTATTCATATCCTGAATACTGCTCATTGGAATTTGTTTATGATTTTAAAAAGCTTTTGGAGGTAATTTAAAATGGTTTACAAGGAATTAAGTATGGTATCATAGCATCCCGTCGGGTATTATTATTGTGTGATTTTTTCTATTTCATATTCAAATTTCAGCACCCTCATATTCCATAAAGTTAAGGTTTGCATGGCAGTAATTCTATCATTCACACATCTTACTACTAGATTATCCTTAAATGATCTAATAAACTTAGTCCATAATTGCCCTTTAGAATCTTTTAGTAAAAAATAAAACCCGCTATCTCCAATTTTTTGTCCTGACGAATCCAGTATGAGTTCGCCACTCTTTCCAATTTTTGGGGTTAATATAACCGTTGCATTTCCATTTGGTAAAGGAAAAATTGCTTTGATGCAGGTCTTACCTGATGGAATTACGCAAGTTTCATAAATACCGGAATAAACTATTTGACCTGTTGATTTAAATGTTCGAAGCCAAACTGTCCTTTTAACCTCATTTGTTTTAGAATCCAATAGTTGGATTATTTCACTTGTCAATCCCGAAGAGTCTTTTAAGTTGTGAATCGGAACATTTAGTTGTTCTATCCTTTTGCTGAAAATTAATCTCACTAAAATGCCGAAACCCTTAAATAATGGATTCCATTTTACTTTTAATCGCAGATCATAGTTAGATGTATTTTGGTAAAAGTCAATAACATCTTGAGACAAAACGTTCAATTCATTGTTAGATAAGTTTAGCTGGTCGATTGATTGGATTAATCCCCTGTCCTTTTTTTTGTTGTCAATAAACAAATTTTCTTTTTCCGCTAATTCCTTGACAAATTTTAAACCAATACCATTAGTACCTCCAAAAGGACCTAGAAGCCATTTATGTCTTGCTTTATTGATTTTCTTTCCAAAAATAATTACCCATTGTTGAGTAATCCAATCTTGTATGCTTTGTTTTGTATTTGCTATTCCCATTTTTACCTGAACTCGTATGTGTTGGGAATAAAATTTGACTTTCCTTTCCACTCACCGAATTCGGCTAAAGGCTTAAACCTTAAAGTAGTGAACTCAAAATGAAAGTTCTTTCTTTCTCTTTCTCTCATTGCAGCCGAATGTCTTTTTGGTCTTTCGACCGGGCTATGACCATGAACCATATCGGTCATTTCTTTTTCCGTTTTCCAAATTGAAAAAGTGGATACTGTGTTTGGAAACTTTACGGATGCCAATGAAAGTGTCGTTCCTGGATGGTCCCTAACTAGTTTTTCCACCGGTCTTCCCCAATGGATAAATCTCGGGATTGCAAAAGGCTTCATTCTTGCAATGGTTACGGCTACAACCGGAGAGTTTAGACTTTCCAATTTGTATTTATGTTCTGGTATCTTGAATCCACTAAATTTTCCCCATTCCCTAATAAAAGACAAACGTACATGCCAACCTTTTGCTAAAATTCTTCCAAAACTGTCTTTTTCCAAATAATTTCCAAGTGCAATCTCATTTTCCCATTGCATAAAAACTGCGACTTGTCCTATTAAAATTCTGGATGTAGATAAGATTGGAGAGCCTAGGGTCATAGCTGTCATATATTCCGAGTGAATCAGTCCTTGTGTACTTTTGGAAATTGGATTAAAGAAGATTCTTTTTGTCGCAATAAAAAAGGGAAGTTCGACTAAATGATAAGAGAATATATTCACTTTGATTGAATTAGAAATTCTGCGGTGTTCTTCGAATTAGGCACAATGCTTTCGTTTATGATTTTGGCGCAAGAAATTTCGATAGAAATTTTCTAGTACGAAATTGAGCTAATTAAAAGTAGCAAATATTCACATTGATAATCTCGTAGAACTGAATTATAGTACCATTTTTCTCAGTTATTTTTTTCAATCACTTGGTACAGATTATAGACGGTCAGTCCTACGGCACCTGCAGTTATCAAAATATAAATCGGGAGCATTGATGATTTTCCGTAGACTTTTTTTCCGTTGAATTCCACAATCAAGGGATTTGTTCGGCTATTATTCGTTCCTAGGTAAACTCGTAATTCTTTTCCTATGGCATCTTTTGCCAAAAACTTATTCCAGTGGATTCTATAGTGGTTGGAAAGTCTATACGTCCGTTCAATCCTGTCCGACGTAACCAATACAAGTCTTTGAGCTTCTTTGTAGATAAATGACTTTCTCGGCCTGTACTTATAAGTTTCCAAGTAAGCCTTTCGCAATGTTCCATACTCTTGGGTAAGTTCTTCCTTTTCCGTGATAACATTTGGAATAGCATAAACCACCGCTATAAACAGCAAGGCGATATTGATAAAAACCCATCTAAATCTCCCGATCAATATTCTCTTTAATTAAGCACAACGGTCCCGTACAAAGATAGTAGTGGCTTTGACCGACTGCTTTTCGGTTGAAAAGATATTAAAATAGAACTAAAAACGGTACGGGTGAGTACCTAAACCGCTATTACTTTTATCCATTGTTATGTGCTGTTTTATTTGAATACGGGTGTCATATCCATATATAATCTTACGGATTCTACCTTTCCATTTTGGTTCAAGTCCGTAAATGCAACCGCTTTTACCGTGGCATCTTTTCCATCGTGTCGCTTATAGTAATTTAGGGCTTCAAGGACGTAATTCTTGTCCGAACCATAAATGTTGGTCAAATCGTGTTCAATACTGGCGAAACTTTGCCAGTACTCCGCAAGTCCTTTTAGGATTATTTCTTTTCCACTACCAAAGTGTTGGTTGTTGAACCACATTTCAACGTCGTCGGAAAGAAATTTACCGTAAGCTTCCACATCCTTTTTATCCAATGCTTCCAGATACGACAAATAATTTCTAAAGGCGCCCGCTGAAAGCTGATTTACTTTTAGGTTTTTAGTTTTCATAACTACTCTATTTATGATTACTAATTAATTACATCACAAATATCGAAATACCGAAAAGGTGGGTGTTAGTGTAAAATTCGGCTTGTTTGGTACTTTTCACGGATTTAAGTGGACACGCGATACTCCGATGGTGTAAGCCCGGTTTTCTTCTTAAAAAACTTTGTGAAATAAGACGGGTCTTCAAAACCTAACCAATACATGATTTCCTTTACTTCCATCGCCGTTTGTTTGAGCAGACTTTGGCTTTCGAGGAGTATCAATTCTTCAATCGATTGTTTTATGGTTTTGCCCACGGTTTCTTTTAGGACTTCCGAGAGATGCTTGGCACTAAGGTTCATTTTCCCGGCATAAAAACCGACACTTTTTTGAGTTCGGTAATTTTGGGTCAAAAGGTCATTGAACTTTCGGGTAATTTCCTGGTTTCTTGAGAGAACATGCTTGGTTGAATTCTCCAAATAGATAGAATTAATGAACTCAAGAATGGAAAACAGGATACCTACTCCAACATTTGGGTGGGCTTTAAATTTTTCCAATGCTTCTAGTAATCCATTTAGGTCGGAATAGGCTTTATCGGATAAATCGATTACGTG